>JBBDWL010000138.1:59033-225963 GCA_040902895.1 Vicinamibacterales bacterium
GGGTTTCCAGGTCGAGCCGGGCGGCGTGATGGCGAAGTGCCCGTCCAAGTACGACCCCGCCTCTGCTCCCGCTGGCGCGGGAGCGACGGCGGGCAAGCCCGCCGTCGGCGGCGGACGTTGATGCGAGGAAGCGGAGCGGGGCAACGGGGCCCCGCGAGCGACCGAGCCAGGCGGGGTGCAGGGGCCCCCGCCGGAGAGAGATAGTTGCCTGCATTCGGTAGCTTTGTTCTTCTCAGCGCGCTGGTGGTCTCGGCCTGCGCATTTGCCCTGTCCATCGTTGGCGCGCGCCGCCGCGTCCGGTCCTTGATCGACGCCGGCATCGCCGCGCAGCATCTCGTCACGGCGTTGATGGCCGTCGCCTCCGCCGTGATGATTCACGCCTTCGTCACCAGCAATTTCGCGATCAAATACGTCGACCGGTACTCCGACAGCGTGCAGCCGATGTTCTACAAGCTGACGTCGTACTGGGGCGGACTCGACGGCTCGATCATGTTCTGGGTCACGCTGCTCGCGTCGTTCGGCAGCGTGGCGATTCAAGTCAATCGCGTCCGCTATCGCGAGCTGATTCCGTGGGTCGTCGCCACGATTGCCGCCGTGCAGATCTTTTTTCTGATCGTGATGGCGGTGCACAACAATCCGTTCGCCACGTATCTGGGCGCGCCGCCGCCGGAAGGGCGCGGGCTCAACCCGCTGCTCCAGAACTTCTACATGGCCATCCACCCGCCGCTGCTGTACCTCGGCTTCGTGGGTATGACCATTCCGTTCGCGTTCGGCATCGCGGCGCTCGCGTCGGGGCATCTCGACGATGCCTGGCTGCGCGCGGTGCGGCGCTGGACGATGACCGCATGGCTCTTTCTCACAGTAGGACTCGCGCTGGGCGGGCTGTGGGCGTACGAAGAGCTGGGCTGGGGCGGTTTCTGGGGATGGGACCCTGTTGAGAACGCCGGCCTGCTGCCGTGGTTCACGGGCACCGCGTTCCTGCACTCGGTGATGGTGCAGGAAAAGCGCGGGATGCTGAAGATCTGGAACGTCTCGCTGGTCATTCTGACGTTTCTGCTCACGATCTTCGGCACGTTCATGACGCGCACCGGCATCGTGCAGTCGGTGCACGCGTTTGGCGAAGACCGCGAGCTCGCGTGGATGTTCACGGTCTTCATGCTGGTGATTACGGCGGTGTCGTTTGGCCTCGTGATTTACCGGATGCCGCTGCTGCGCTCGCGCAACGAGCTCGATTCGTGGGCCTCACGCGAGGCCGCCTTCCTCGCCAACAACTGGATTCTGCTGTTCTCGGCCTTCTTCGTTCTCTTCGCGACGATGTTTCCGACGCTCAGCGAAGCGGTCACGGGGCAGCGCATCACAGTAGGCCCCGCCTTTTTCGACCAGTGGATGCTGCCGATCGGGCTCATCCTGCTGGCACTCACGGGCATCGGCCCGCTCATGGGCTGGCGCAAATCGTCGCTCGCTAATCTGCGGGAGCAGTTCATGTGGCCGGTGAGCGCGGCCGCACTCACACTCGCCGTGCTGATGCCGCTTGGTGTGCACTTCTGGGCGAGTGGACTGTGCTTTGCGCTGTGCGCGTTCACCTTTAGCGCGATCGCGCAGGAGTTCGTGCGCGGCGCGCGCGTGCGCCAGCGATCCACCGGCACCGATCTCTTCACCGCGCTCGTTGGTCTCTTCGCCCGCTCCCGGCGCCGCTATGCCGGCTACATCGTCCACGTCGGCATCGTCATTCTCTTTCTGGGATTTGCCGGCGGAGGTTTCAAGCAGACCGCCCAGAAGGAATTCCGGCCCGGGGACCAGTTGACGGTCGGTGATTTCACACTGCAGTACGAGGCGCTGCGCGTGGCCGACGATGCGCAGAAGCAGATGATCACGGCCGATGTACGCGTGTCGAAGGACGGCGAGGCGCAGGGCGTGATGCAGCCGGCACGCTGGTTCTTTCGCGGGCGCGAATCAGAGCCGACCACGGAAGTGGCTATCCGGCGCGGCTTTGCCGAGGATTTGTATATCGTGCTCGCCGGTTATCAGGCAACCGATCAGAGCGCGATTCTCGACGTCACCATCAATCCGCTGATCAACTGGATCTGGGCCGGCATCGCCATGATGTTCATCGGCACGATGATCGCGCTGCTGCCTGAACACGCGCTCGCATTTGCCGTCGCGAAGGTGCCAGAGGGCGCGGTGACGACAATGCTGGTGATCGGACTGGCACTGTCCCCGGGAGTGGCGTTCAGCCAACACATCGAGGTGCCGAGCAACAAGTCGGCCGTGCTCGACACACCGCTTTCGCGCGAATTGGGGCAGGAAATCATCTGCATGTGCGGCGACTGTGGCCGCAAGCGCGTGGGTGAATGCTTCTGCCCGAAGGCCGCGGAGATGCGCGAGGAGATCGCGAAGCTGGTCGGCGAGGGTAAGAATCGTGACGAGGTCTACGCCTATTTCATTGCCAAATACGGCTCGCAGGAGCCGCTCGCGAAGCCGCTCGATACCGGGTTCAATCGCCTCGCGTGGCTGTTCCCGTACCTCGTCGGCGCGGGCGCAGCGGCGCTGGTCTTCGGAACGGCATTTCGGTGGAGCCGCCGGCGGACGGCGGACGGCGCGCCCGAAGATGCGGCGCCTGTGAATCCGGCGCTCCGAGATCGACTCGACGATGAACTCGACGAGCTCGAGTAGCGCTGCCTCCGCCTCGGCCAAGGCTACGGCGGGTCCGCCGACGCTACGCGACGGCGGCAAGGGCCGCGCCACGCTACACCCCTGGCAGTTCTACGTGACGGCGTCATTTCTCGCCGCCGCGGCGGCCGTCTGGATCTCGCCGCCGGCGTCGCCCGCAGCGCTGCTTTTCATCAGTCTGGCGATTGCCGGCGCCGGCGCGTGCGCTGCCGCGCTGCACACGCTTCTCACGGCGGTCTCGGGACGTTCGGCCCCGGAGACCGGAGTCGCCGGCAGCGTGCGTGAAACACTCGAACGCGAGAAGCTGCTCGTGCTGCGGTCTCTCAAAGATCTCGAGTTCGATCGCGCGATGGGCAAGATGAGCGCGGCCGATGCGGCGCCGCTCGAGGCGCGGCTGCGCGCCCGCGCGCTCGCCATCATGCACGAGCTCGACGGACGCGAGTCGCTCCGGGCCAGGATCGAAGAAGACATCGCGCGCAATCAGACCGCCAGCCGCACGCCACAGGCCACAGGGCTGTGCGGCTGCGGAACCGCCAACGATGCCGACGCCCGATTCTGCAAAGCCTGCGGGGCCAGGCTGTGAAGATGGTGTGGGCTGCGGCCGTCGGGGTCCTGCTGCTGATGGCCCCCTTCGCCCGGGCGCAGGTGCAGATGCCCGATCCATCGCAGATGTCGGGCGTGCCGCTGCCGAGTGCCGATCTGCCCGTCGGCACGATCACGGTGCGCGTCGTCCGCGGCACGCTCTCCAACAACATTCCCAATCATCAGGTCGAGCTTGTCACAGGCGGGTCGCGCCGTGAGGCTGCTACCGACGCTTCGGGGCGGGCGACGTTTACAGGGTTGCGGGCCGGCAATCAGGTGCAGGTCGCGACGGCCGTCGATGGCAGGCGGATCGAATCGCAGACGATCACGATGCCGGCGCAGGGGGGCGTGCGGGTGATGCTCGTCGCGCCCGATCCCGCCGCGGCCGCTCGCGAAGACGAGAACGCGCGGCTGCGCAACGCCCCGGCCGCACCGGGGATCGTCGTGCTCGGCGGCGAATCGCGGTTCATCGTCGAGCGCGGCGACGAGTCGCTCAACGTGTTTTATGTGCTCGAGGTCGTGAACACCGCGCGCACGCCTGTCGCAACAGAGAGGCCGCTGATTTTCGATCTGCCGTCGGGCGCGACCGGCGTGACGCTGCTGGAGGGATCGACGCCGCAGGCGACCATCGGTGGATCGCGCGTCACCGTCACCGGGCCGTTCGCGCCGGGCAAGACCCCGCTGCAGATCGCCTACGCGCTGCCGCATCGCGGCTCGCGCGTGACGATCGAGCAGCCGCTGCCGGCCGCGCTGCCGCAGCTGGCGGTGGCGGGCGAGACCACGGGCGGCGTCACGATGTCGTCGGCGCAGTTTGCAGCGTCGCGCGACATGAATGCCGACGGCCGCGTATTCGTCGTCGGCAACGGTCCGGGACTTCCGGCCGGAGGCGTCCTGACCGTGTCGTTCGACGGCCTTCCGCATCATCCCCGGTGGCCGCGGTTCGCCGCGCTCGCCGTTGCCGTGATCATCATGACCCTCGGTCTGATTATGGGATTCCGCCCGCGCGCGGGTGCGCCTCAGTCGAATCGCGACGCGCTGATCGCGTCGAGGACTGCGCGGTTCGCTGAACTGGAGGCGCTGGAAGCGCGCAGGCGTGCGGGTTCGATCGAGGGCGAGCCGTATGCCGAGGAGCGGCGCCGCCTCATCGCGGCGCTCGAAGACATCTATACCGCGCTCGATGAACAGCAGGCTTGAGACACGTGGCCTCTCGCGGCGGTACGGCCGCCAGCGCGCGCTGATTGACGTCTCGCTCACGTGCAACGCCGGCGAGGCAATCGCGCTGGTCGGTCCCAACGGCGCGGGCAAGTCGACGCTGCTTTCCCTGCTTTCCACGCTTGCCAGGCCAACAGCGGGCGAGATCTTGTATGACGGCCGTTCCGCGTCGGCGTGGGGGCCGTCACTTCGCGGGCGCATCGGTTCGCTCGGGCATGAGGTGTCGCTCTATCCCGAGCTGTCGGCGCGCGAAAACCTGATGTTCTTCGGACAGCTGTTTGGCACGCCCGATGTCACTGACCGCGTGGCGCGCGCGCTGCGTCTGTCGGGCCTCGAATCGCGCGCGGATTCACCCACGGGAACCTTCTCGCGCGGCATGCGCCAGCGCCTCGCCATCGAGCGCGCCCTGCTGCACGCGCCCGATATCCTGCTGTTCGATGAGCCATTCACGGGCCTCGACGAGCCGGCGGCCGAGGCGCTGATCGCGCGGCTGGCCGCCGCGCGCATAGAAGGCGCTGCGATCGTGTTCTCGTCGCACGACTTCGAGCACGCCGAGCGTGTCGCCACGCGCGTCGCGATGCTCAGCGCGGGCCGCCTGACATCGCTCGGGGGGCTCGATGGCGCCGGCTCGCTGCGCGAGCGGTACAGGGCCGCGCCGCGATGAAAGGCGTCTTCGCGGCCGCGTGGCTCATCGCGCGCAAGGATTTCACGATCGAAGCGCGCAGCCGCGAAATCATCGCGACCGCGGTGTTCTTCGCGGTGGCCTGCGTGCTCGTCTTCTCATTCAGCCTCGTGGACGAAGGCCGCGCGCCCGATAACGTCGCGGCGGGCGTGCTCTGGATCGGGATCTCGTTCGCGGGCACGCTCAGCCTTGCGCGCCTTTTCGAGCGCGAGCGCGCGCACGATACGCTGCGCACGCTGCTGCTCGCGCCCGTGGAGCGTCCCGCCGTGTATCTCGGCAAGCTGCTCGCGGTGGTGATGCTCATGGCCGCCGTCGGAGCGGTGCTGTTGCCATTCACCGGTTTTCTGTTCGATCAGGCCGTGCTTGGCGCCGCGCCCGGGCTCGCCGCCGTGATCCTGCTTGGCATCATCGGCTACGCGGCGGTCGGCACGCTCTTCGCCGCCATGCTGGGCCGCTCGCGCAGCCGCGACGTGCTGCTGCCCGTGCTGCTGTACCCGATGTCGGTGCCCGTGTTGATTGCAGGCGTGCGCGCGACGTCGGCCCTGCTCGACGCCGCGGGACCTGACTGGGCGGCCGCCCGCCTCTGGATCGGCGTGCTGGCCGCCTTCGACGTCGTATTTCTCACGCTGGCGCTATGGACGTTCGAAGCGGTCATGGAAGAATAGAGGGACGATGGGTTCTATTGCGCTTCTCGTGGCCGCGGCGATCATGTTTGCCGCCGCGCCGTGGATGATCATGCGCGCGCCCCAGGAATCGACCATGGGGCTGATTCAGAAGATCTTCTACTTCCACGTGCCGGCGGCGTTCACGATGTTCGTGAGCGCGTTCGTGAGCGGCATCGCGGGCGCGGTGTACCTCGTCCGCCGCAGTCCGCGCGCCGAGCGCATCACCGCCGCGGCAGGGGAGCTCGTCGTCGTCTTCGGCGCCATCGTGCTGCTGACCGGGCCGATCTGGGCGCGCAAGGCCTGGGGCGTGTGGTGGCAGTGGGACGCGCGCCTCACGATCACGCTCGTGATGTGGCTGATCTTCGTGGCGTTCCTGCTGCTGCGGAAGTACGGCGGGCCCGGCTCCGAACCGCTGTCGGCTGCGGTCGCGCTCTTCGGCATGGCGAACGTGCCGTTCGTCTACTGGTCGGTCAACATCTGGCGCACGGTGCATCCGACCACGAACGTCGTGCCCAGCCTCGGGCCCGGGATGCGTGAGGCGTTCTGGTGGTGCGTGGCCGCCTATCTTCTTTTATATGTCGCGCTGCTCGCGGCGCGCGCGAAACTGGAAGCGCAGCGCGTGGCGCTCGACGAGCTGCACTTCGAGATTGGAGCCGATTGATGCGACTTCTGCAGGCCGCCATCGCACGCATGGTCGCCATCGTTCTCATACTGATGACGCCGGCGGCGCTCTTCGCTCAGCAGACGTCCGATTTCATGCCGATCGATCCTGCAACCGAAGCGGCAGAGCAGCTGCCGGCCGCTCCGATGGTGATGGGCGCGTACGCGCTGGTGTGGCTGGTGCTCATCGCGTATGTCTGGTCGCTGCGGCGCCGACAGGCGCGCGTGGAGCTCGAGATGGCCGCGCTCCGCGCCCGCGTCAACACGCGACCGGACGCAACGCCCGCACATAACCCGCCCTCGCAGCACCCATGACCGCAGCGCACTTCATCTTCATCCCGGCGGTGCTTCTCGTTGGGATCGTCATTGGCTGGATACTTGCGCGCCGCGCTGCCGCGGATGCTGACGCATCCGCCCGGCGCGGCGTCAGAAATGTAAATCGTAAATTGTAAATAGCATTGTCTACTGCGTTATTGTGCTGTCCCGCTGCCACGGCGCGCGGTCACCGCAATGGCCCAATAGACAATGCTATTTACAATTTACAATTTACATTTCCGTTAACGTCCTACTGACAGTCGCTCCGCGAGGCTGGGATGCAGTCCGGCTTCGAGAATCCGGCGCTCTGCGGCTTCGATGTCGTACTCCACGCGGTGCAGCGTGACGACGGCCGCGCCGGTATCGAACATCGCATAGGCCGCGCGCGGGTCGCCGTCGCGGGGCTGGCCCACGGAGCCAGGATTCACCAGCGTCCGCAAGCCGCCGGCAAGCGCGATGCGTTGATCATCGAGCCGCGCCAGCACGCGGCCGCGGCCTGATCCGGTCTGCTGGAACGCCATCTGCACATGTGTGTGGCCGCAAAAGAGCAGCGCCGCACTCGTCGCCCCGAGCGCGGCCGCGGCATCGTCGCCGTCGAACAGGTAATAGTCCTCGTCGAACGGCGCGCCGTGGCAGATTGCGACATCCGTGCCCAGGCCGGGAATATCGATCGGACCCTGCGGCAAACCACGCAGATATTCGGCACGCTCGTCGCTGAGATGGTCCATCGTCCATTCGACTGCCTGCCGCGCGACGGCGTTGAAATCAGCGGCATCTTCAATCCCCGACGCGACCTTGTCGTGATTGCCGCGAATGACCGTGGCGTTGGAAAGGCCGCGAACCAGATCGATGACCGGCCCGGGATCCGCGCCGTAGCCGACGAGGTCGCCGAGCACCAGTGCGATGTCCCAGTCCTGGTGCGCCGCATCAGCGAGCACCGCTTCGGTTGCCGAGAGATTGGCGTGGAGGTCGCTCAGCACGAAGACGCGCATCAGAACGGGCCCAGCGCATCGAGCACGCGATCGGCGATGTCGGCCGCCGGTGCGTCGCCGCACGTCACACGCACGTCCGCGAGCGCATACGTGGCCTGACGCGCGGCATACAGCTGCTCGAACTGCTCGCGGTCGGCGGCAAGGGGACGCCGGCCGTCGGATGGGACGCGCGCGATCAGATGCTCGAGCGGCACGTCGAGCCAGACCGACACGCCGTCACGCTCGATCGCCGCGCGGTTGTCGGCATCCGCGAACGTGCCACCGCCTGTGGCGACGACGACGTGGCGAAGCGGCAGCACGAGCCTGAGCATCTCGCGCTCGAGCGCGCGGAAGGACGCTTCGCCGTGGCGTGCAAAAATATCGGCGACGGTCAGGCGTTCGCGCGCTTCAATCAGCATGTCGATGTCCTGCACCTGCCACTGCAGCTTGCGTGCAAGATGCGTGGCCACGGTTGTCTTGCCGGCCGCCATGAAGCCGACCAGATAGATCTTATCTGTCTTCACGAGGTGCGTTCGGCGAGCAACGTCAGGAAGCCAGGGTACGAAACGTCGACGATGCCGGCGCCGGCAATGTGCGAGCCGGGCTCGCCAAGCGCGGCGATCGCGAATGCCATCGCAAGCCGGTGATCGTGATGCGCGTCGACCGCCGCCGCGCGAAGGGGCGCGGCACCGATCTCGAAGCCGTCTTCGAGCTCTTCGGCGTCGGCGCCAAACGCGCGCAACCCGGCGACGATCTCGCGGATGCGATCGCTTTCCTTCACCCGCAATTCGGCCGCGCCGGTCACCCGCATGCCCGCGCGCCGCGCCGCCATGGCCGCAAGCACGGGCAGCTCATCGATCAGTGACGGCACGTCCTCGGGTGTCACCGTGAAGAACGCCGGCGATCCGTAAGCGATGTGCAGCGATCCGGCTGGTTCGTGCCCGCGTTCCTCGCGCACGTCGAGGGTCACCTCCGCGCCGGCCCGTTGCAGCGCCTTCACGAACCCGATACGTCCTGGATTCAGGCCAACGCCTTCGATTTCGATCGACGAGCCCGGCACGCTTGCGGCCGCCGCGGCCCACGTGGCGGCCGATGACGGATCGCCGGGCACGGTCAGTGTCTGCGCCTGCAGCTGCTGGCCGCCTTCGATCGAGGCAAAACCCCGACGGGCGTCGACGTGAGCGCCGAACGCCCGCAACGCGCGCTCGGTGTGATCCCGCGTCGGTGCCGGTTCCGTCACGCTCGTCAGACCGGTCGCGTGTATGCCCGCCAGCAGCACGGCGCTCTTGACCTGCGCGCTCGCCACCGGACTCTCGAACGCGATCGCGGAGAGCGGTCCGCCCTCGATGGTCATCGGCGCGTGGCCATCAACGGTGGTGATGCGCGCGCCCATTCGGCGCAGCGGCACGGCCACCCGTTCCATCGGCCGGCCCGAGAGGGAGGCATCGCCGGCGAGCGTCGACCTGAAGGCGTGCGCGGCCATCACGCCAGCAAGCAAACGCATGCTCGTGCCCGAATTGCCGGCGTCGAGCGCGCGCGCGGGTGCGCGAAGGCCGCCGAGACTCCGGCCGCCGATCCACAGCGCTCCGCCGGGCTCGGATATAGACGACGTGGAGACGCGCTCGAACGAGATGTCGACGCCAAGCGTCTCTAGACAAGACAGCGTCGACTGCACATCCTGGCCCGGTGCGAGCCCGAGAATCCGGCTGCGGCCCTCCGCAACCGCCGCCAGCAGCGCATACCGGTGCGAGATTGATTTGTCGCCTGGAACCGTGAACCGGCCGCTCAATGGTCGCACGAGGTATTATTATTCTCCTCCGCATGAGTTTCGACAGCCACGTGGTCCGGCTACGGATGCACAGCTCGTTCGACATGCTCGATGTCGTGCAACTCGTCAGCGATCGCCTGTCGGCGATCGCCGGCTTCGACGAGGACGCGACGCATTGGGTGAGTGTCGCCGTCCGCGAGTCGGTGATCAATGCGATCAAGCACGGCAACCACGAGGAACCAGACAAATTCGTGACGATTGAATTCACCTTCACGCCCCGCGAGGCGCCCACCGAATTCATCGTCAGCGTGCGCGATCAGGGCGAGGGTTTCGAGCCTGGGGAGCTTGCCGATCCGCTCGCCCCCGAGAACATGCTCAAGTCGAGCGGCCGCGGCATCTTCTTCATGCGCAGCTTCATGGACGATGTGCAGCTGGCGCGGCATCCGGAGGGCGGCATGGAAGTGCGGATGGTCAAGAAGCTTGCATCGGCCGCCCCGTGACCCACCTTCGCGCTTCGCGCTACGTCGGGCAAGCCCCTGATCCGCTGCTGCTTTCCACCGCCATCGAGGCCGTACTCGAGGCGGGCCGCATCCAGCTCTCGTATTTCCGCACCGGCATTCGCGTCGACAAGAAAGGCACGATCGACATCGTGACCGAGGCCGACGTCGCGGTCGAGACGATGTTCCGAGGTCTGATCACCGAGCGCTTTCCGGCGCACGCCGTCGTCGCCGAAGAGATGGGGCAGGGCGGCGCCGAGGGTGCGACCCACGAATGGGTCTTCGATCCGATCGACGGCACCACGAATTTCGTGCACGGCATTCCGTTTTTCTGCGCGTCGCTCGCCCTCGAAGTCGGCGGCGAGGCGGTCGTCGCGGCCATCTATGAACCCACCCGGCGCGAGCTTTATACGGCTGAACGCGGGGTCGGTGCCTGGCTCAACGGCGAGCCGCTGCACGTGTCTGAAACCGGCGCTCTGATCGACGCGGTGGTCTGCACGGGCTTTCCGTATTCAATTGTCGAGGAACGGGCCGAACCCGTGGCACTCTTCGGCAGGTTTCTCGGCGTCTCGCGCGCGGTGCGCCGGTTTGGATCCGCGGCGCTCGACCTGGCGTACGTCGCGGCGGGCCGCCTCGACGGCTTCTATGAGACGACGCTGAACCGCTGGGATATTGCGGCCGGCGCGCTGATCGTGCAGGAAGCCGGGGGGCGGGTCACCGCGTACGGCGGCGGCCGGTTCGATTCGCGCAGCGGTGAAATTCTCGCGTCGAACGGGCGGCTGCACGCCGCGATGCAGACCGTCATAGAAAATCGACAATAGGAGACGGTCGGTGACCACCGCGCAGGACAGCGCGCGGTCGGACAATCGAAAATCACCGCAATGTCTCAGGTTTCCAGCCCTGCTGCTGGCAAGCTTCCTGCTGTGAGGCTCGACAACCCGCCTTCGCTTGCCGTTCCGGCAAGCTTCGGCGACCCAAGGAGCACACATGGTGAGGAAGCCGGTAGTTACAGGATTGCTGGCAGCGTTCGTCGCGCTGTCGGGTGCGGCCACGGCAGAGGCGCAGATCACGCAGTCGGTGAATCTGGCCGCCGGCTGGTTCATGGTGCGCGGAGAAGATGCGCGCGACGACAACGATGTGCTGATTGCCGACCTCGAGTCGCTGGCGTTCGAGGTGTCTGACTTCAACGGCCCGATCGTCAACGGCGAGTGGCTGATTGGCTTTGGCGACCGTCTCGAGTTCGGCGTGGGCATCGGCTTCTATCAGCGCACCGTGCCGAGCGTGTATGCCGACTTCCTGGATTCCGACGGCACCGAGATCGAACAGGACCTGAAGCTGCGGATCGTACCGGTGACCGCCACGGTCAAGTTCCTGCCGATCGGCCGCGCGGGCGACTTTCAACCGTACGTCGGCGGCGGCATTGCGCTGCTCAACTGGAAGTACTCCGAGGTCGGCGAGTTCGTCGACTTCAGCGACAACTCGATCTTCCGCGATCGGTTCGTCGCAAGCGGCAGCACCGTCGCGCCAATCGTCTTTGGCGGCATCCGCGTGCCGGTCAGCGGCGACGTGTTCGCGGTCAACGGCGAGCTGCGGTGGCAGGGCGGCAAAGGCGACATCGACGTCGACGAGACGGGCCTGCTCGGTGACGAAATCAGTCTCGGCGGATTCACCGCGCTCGTCGGCTTTCAGATAAGGTTCTAACGCTGGATCTGGTGATCTGGTGATCTCGTGATCTGGTGATTTGAAAACCTTGCGCCTGGTGCGCGAGGGCTCAGATCACCAAATCACCAAAACACCAGATCACCAAATTCTCCTGTACAACGACACATTCCCCCCGGCGGCGATTCGTTCGAACTTCGCCGCAACATCCGATCTGTCGCGCAGCAGATGCGCGAACACGTCGCCTCCTTCGGCCCGCTCTTCCGCGATCAGAAAGCGGGCCTGCGTCGACGGGTCGACGATCGCTGCTTCCCAGATGTCGCCGTTGCCTTCATGGATGAAGTCGCCGATGTCGAACCCTTCGCGTCCGAGATCGTGCATGTAGTGCGCGAGCGATCCCATGCTGATCAGAATCGGTGTGCCATCCCATTGTCGCTTCAGCGCGTCCGTCACCATGCGCCGCTGGCCCTGTTGCGGCCCCTCGCGGCGGGCCTCGACAATCATCGGCGCGGTGTAATCGAAGGGCTCGAGATCCGGCACGATGAGGATCGCGGCAACGGCCGCGACCACCACCCGTGCGAGCGGCGGCGTGAGGCCGATCGCAAAGCCCGTGAAGAGCGCCGACGAGGCGACGAGCGGCGTCATGTAGCGGATCCGCAGCGGATGGCCGGCGTGAAACGCGAGAAAGGGCAGCGCCGCCATCGCCGCCAGCGAAAGCACGACGAGAATCGATCGATCGGCTCGCGACGCGAGACCTCGCGCCAGGACGAACACGAAGCCGAGGCCGCCAAACGCCGCGAAGGCCGGCGACGAGAGCCGCTCGAGGCCATCGCGAATCTGCTCGAGCACCAGTGACGCCTCACCCTTCGCGGGATTGTCCGGGACGAAGAACCCGCTCGAGACAAACCATTCGCCAACCGTCGCGCGGCTCAGGCACAGGAAGCCGATGACGGCAGCCGCGGGCCAAAGGGCCAATCGGACCCACGCCCATGCGCAGGCGCGGTGTCCGGCGTTCATTCGCGACGGCGTTAAAAGATCGCAGGCGCGACCGCTCTTTGGCGCGCCCTCACCCCGCCGGCGCGAAGGGATGCCGGACCAAGCGCCGAGCACCAGCGTCAGCGCCACAATCGCCAGCGCCGCCGCCGTGAGCATCCATCCCTCGTACCGGGTGAGACAGAGCAGCACCAGGGCGAGACCGGGCGTCACTGTTGACATGTCCGGATCGCGGAGCCACGCATCGAGGCGCTCGACTGAGACGAAGGCCAGCGCGATCAACAGCGGCTCGGTCATCGGCGTGGCGTGCAGGTAAAGAACGCTCGCGTTGGTCACGAGCAGCGCCGCGGTCGCCGCGCCGGCAAGACGCGAACCTGTCGCGCGCTGCAGCAGGTGCGCGGCGGCATACGCCGCTACGCCCATGCTGACGACCGAGAACGCGATGGCCGACGCGCCGGTGCGATACGACCAGTCCCACTGCACCGGCAGCAGGTTGATCACATGTGGAAGCGGCAGCCACACGGCGCCTATCTGCCACCATCCGGGCGTCAGGCTGTCGAGGATGCGGCGCGCCACGACGAGATGGGCGCGCGCATCGTAATGGCTCAGGGCCAGGCCGTGCTGCGTGTAGATGATCGCGGCAAGAAGCGCCGCGAACAGCGCGGCCAGGCCGACCAGAACGGGCCAGCGGTACAATGTCACGCGATGTTCATTGTAGCGTTCGCCTCGTGCTGAGAAAGATCGAAGCGTTCGCGATGGGCCTCGGCGGTCCGGGCCTTTTTCTGCTGGCGTTTCTCGACTCGTCGTTCATCGCCCTCCCCGAAGTCGTCGACATCCTCATCGTCTGGACCGTCATCGAACATCCGGATCGCTGGCTCTGGTACGGCGTGATGGCGACGGCGGGATCCGTCACCGGCTCGTACCTGCTGTACGCGCTCGCGCGGCGCGGCGGCGAAGCCTTTCTGCGCAAGCGCCTCAAGGAACATCACATCACGCGCGGCATGGAACTGTTCCGGCGCTACGGCGTGCTGGCGCTGGTCGTGCCGTCGCTGCTGCCGCCGCCCGTGCCGTTCAAGCCGTTCGTGCTGATGGCGGGCGTCGCAGGGATGCCCCGGACCCGCTTTCTCATTGCCGTCACGACCGGCCGCGCGATCCGCTACATCGGCGAAGCACTGCTGGCGCTCCTGTATGGGCAAAGGGCTCTGAGCTATCTGCACAGTCACGCCACGCAGGTGTCGCTCGTGCTGGCCGCGGCCGGCGCGCTGGGCGCGCTGGCATACTTCGGATACTGGAAGATGCGGTCCGGCCAGACGAAGGCGCGAGGTCCGCGCGAGAAACGATAGAATCTGCACGTGGCCCCGCTGCCCGATCTCTCGGTCGTCATCCCGATTCACAACGAAGAGCCGAACCTGCGCGAGCTGTGCCGCGAGTTCACCGACGTGCTCAGCGCCGCGGCACGCAGCTACGAGATCATTCTGGTGGACGATGGGAGCAGGGATGGATCGTTCGAGCTGCTGCGCGATCTGCAGGCGCTGGATCCGCGGCTGCGCGTGATTCAGTTCCGCCGCAACTTCGGACAGACCGCGGCGTTCGCGGCCGGCTTCGCGCACGCGCGCGGCCGCTACATCGTGACCGCCGACGGCGACCTGCAGAACGATCCGTCCGATATTCCGGCGATGGTCGAACGCATCGAGGCGGGCGATGACATCGTGTGCGGCTGGCGCAAGGATCGCAAGGATAGGTTCATCAACCGGCGGCTGCCGTCGTTCATCGCGAACTGGCTGATCTCGTGGGCCACCGGTGTCAAGCTGCACGACTATGGCTGCTCGCTGAAAGTGTTTCGCGCCGAAGTCGTCAAGCCGCTGCGGCTCTATGGCGAGATGCACCGGTTTCTTCCCGCGCTGGCGAGCGAGATGGGCGTGCGCGTGTCTGAGCAGGTCGTGAATCACCGCCCACGCCGGTTCGGCACAACGAAGTACGGCATCTCGCGCACGATCCGCGTGATCCTCGATTTAATCACGGTCAAATTTCTTCTGAGTTACTCGACGCGTCCGCTGCAGGTGTTCGGCCTGTATGGCGTGCTCATGGGCGCCGCAGGCACCGCGTTGTGCGGCTGGATTGCCTACGAGAAATACTTCAGGCCTTGGCCCGGCGATCGCACGTGGCTGCTGCTGCTCGGCATTCTGCTGATCATGGCCGGCTTCCAGCTGCTGACGCTCGGGCTGCTCGCGGAGCTGCAATCGCGCACGTATCACGAGTCGCAGAACAAGCCCACCTATGTCATTCGCCAGGTGCTCGAGCCCACCGAAGGCGCGCTGCGCGAGATTGCGCGCCAGTAGGCCCCTGGCTTGCTATACCGGACGGATATGATCCGTTCCGCCATTCTCGTTACAGCTGTGCTCGCCGCCGCCAGCGGTGCGTTCCTCGCGCGACACAGGTCTGCAGCAGATCAGGGCAAGCCGCCGACTCCCGCAACCGCGCCGCCGGCCCTCCAGCAGCCGGCGCCGCGGCCGATGCCGGAGCGGGTTCAGGTCGCGGGCACGCTGTTCAGGCGCGCGGATGGGACGGCGTTCGAGTGGCGGGGCATTACGGCCTTTCGCCTCCTGGAGTTTGTCGCCTCAGGCAAGGAGGCAGAGGCAGCCGCATATCTCGACTGGGCGGCGAAGAACCAGGTCACCGTCGTGCGCGTGCTCGTCATGGCGAAGCACCTGTTTCCGCTGGCGCCGGCCGACGGCCTGCGCGCGCTGCCGCGGCTGTTGACGCTCGCCGCGGAGCGCGGCGTCTACGTCGAGGTCGTCGCGCTGGCCGACACGGCCGCCTATGCCATCGATCTCGACGCGCACGTGAAAGCGGCCGGCGCGATTGCCGCGGCACACACGAATGCCTTCCTCGAGCTTGCGAACGAGCCGTTCCACCAGACGCAGCATCCATCGCTCAACGATCGGGAAACCCTCGCGCGGCTGGCGGCGCTCGTCCCCGAAGAGGTCGTGCTGGCGTATGGCGCGGACGCACCGGAATCGAGCGGGGGTGGCGATTACGTGACCGTGCACGTGAGCCGCGGCGAGGGGCCCTGGGGCCATGTTCTCGGGCTGGCAGCCGGGCGCAAGTGGGTGACCCTCTATGGGCGGCCCGTGGTCAGCGACGAGCCGATCGGGGCCGCAGCCACCCGCCAGCCTGGCAGGCGCGACAACTCACCGGAGCGGTTCCGGGCCGCCGCGGTGCTGACGCGCATGTCGGGCATGCATGCGACCTTTCACTATGAAGGCGGGTTGCACGCCCGCATCCCGGCCGGGGTCGAAAACGCCTGTTTTCAGGCCTGGCGCGAGGCCTGGACGCTGTTGCCGCGCGGCATAGAGGGGGGCGCGTTCAGCCAGCTCGAGCCTTCCAAAGGAGCACTGTTCCGAACAGAGCTCGGCGACCGCACCTGGGTGCTGGGAGTTGCCGGAGCGACATTGCCGGCCGGCGTGAAGCCGGTGGTGACCGGCCGCGAGAGCGCGCTGGGGTTTACACTTTTGCAATCCTTTTTTTAAGGGCAGTCGCCGGAACCCGTCGCGCCCCGGCTGAGTACGTGATATAAAACCCTCGTTCTCCCAGCAAATCACCTGCACGGATCCCGGGCGTAGGCAGGGTTATGACGGTACTCGAGCTTCCTTCTGTTTCGCGTTCGGCGCACCACGACCGCCAGACACCGGCCGTCTTTGGTGATGGCGCCCCCGGGTCGACCGCGCTGTCGCGTCCCGCGCTTGCCGATCTCTTTTACCGCGTCCGCTGCGCCGTGTTCCGGATGCATGACTTTCAGGTGAAGGTCGTGCCCGGCCGCGTGTGCCTCGCGTGCCATCACTGCGGCAAACGCTCCGGAGGATGGGAAATGAGCCCGCCCATGGGCGTGGCGCCGCAGTCGTCTGCGGTGAAGGTCGAGGCGCGTACCGCGATCCTCGAGGCGGTCCCGATGCGGATGGCGCGCGTGCTGCACCACGCGCCGCGCACCCAGCAGCAGCAGCCCCAGCGCCGCGCCGCAGCGAATTAACGCTTTCGAGCTACGGCGAAGGTCTGGCCGATCCAGAACGGCGCCTGCCAGCGATCGATGCGCAACGCACCGGCCGCGCGTGACAGCACGCGCGGCAACCCTCCCAGCACGTTTCCTGCACGGTTCAACCCGCACCCGAGCTCCAGTCTCGCAACATGCGGCCGCGTGCGTACGAGCTCGAAGCCGGTCTTCCGCAGCATCTCCGCGAGCGTCGCCGTAGAGAAGTAGTAAAGATGCACGGCGCTGAAGCCTGGCCAGCGGCGCGGCAGGTCCTGCTCGTCGAAGGTGCCGCGGCGGATCGCGATACCGTATTCACGCTCGCCCCAGGCGGCGAGCCACGCGTTGGGCTCGCAACAGTCGATCTGCCACCCGCGCGCCCGCGCCGCCGCCAGAAACGATCCCCCCGCCGTACCCACGTCGAAGACGCTGCCCGGGCCGCCGGTCAGGGCTTCGATGCGGCGCAGGGGACCCGCGAAGGTGCGCCGTCGCGCCAAGGCCTGGCTCACGAACAACCGATCTTCGCCGGCGGCGTACGATTCGATGATGGTGCCGGCGGGGAGGCGGGGGCTCACGAAGACGAGACCGCAACGCGCGCACGTCACGAGCCGGCCGGTCAGCGGGCTGCCGGCAGACGCCCGGAAAACGACACCCGGATCCGCCGGCTCCTGCGACGCGGCGCGCAGCACCTCCACGCCGGTACCGCCGCAAAGGTCGCAGGGCACCTCCTCAAGCAGCGCGTGAGCCTCGCGCATCACGCCAGCAGCCCGATCAGCGCACGCCGGTCGCAGCCGGCGGCAGCTCGAACCGTGCTTTCAGAGCGTCGAAGTACAGCTGGGCAAGCTTGCGGTTCCCTTCAGGGGTGATGTGCAGGCCGTCTTCGGTCAGCATGTCGACCGTCAGGTGTGGATAGATGTCAACGAGCTGCACGCCCTTGTCACGCGCGGTGTCGGCCAGCTCCTCGTTGAAAGGCTCGATGAGCATGGCGGCGTGCGCCCGCCCGCCGCCCTGGCGCTGCCGCGGCAGCGTCGACAGGAACACGTGCATGCCGCGGCCAGACGCCTCGGTAATCATGTCTTCGATAGCCGTGATGATCTGCGCGAACGGGTCGCCGCCATTCAGATCGTTGACGCCGTGCAGGATGATTATGGCTTCGGGCCTGAATTCCTGGATCGAGTCGAGAAACCGGACCGTGTCTGTCGAGGCTTTCGATCCGCCGAGCCCCAGATTCCAGACGCTGAAAGTCTGATCGGCATAGCGCGCGCGCAGCAGCGCATGCAGCTGCGCCGGATATGAGGTGGCGATGCCGGGCGTGGCCGGGTCGTGCAGGCGCGAGAACGGAAACGTCCCCGGCGCCTCGCCTTCGGTGAGACTGTCACCGAACGCCATGATCTTCGTGATCGCGAGCCGCGGAACCGGCGGCGGCGGCGGAGGAGGGGGAGGGGGAGGCGGCGGAGGTGGTGGCGGCTGGATGATCGGACAGGTGGGCGTCAGGCAGCGCGGCCGATCGCCGCCGCAGCCCGCAGCCACACCCAGAGCAAACACAAGTATTCCCAGCCCGACAGACCGCCGCGTCATGAACGGGAAATTGTACCAAACGGTTTTGGGCTGAACATGTAGAGCGCCGCGCCCGGAAGGTTGCCGACGTACCCCAGCGCAAGAAACAGCACTGACAGTGCGAAGGCGGGCGCATCCGCGACACCCGCCTGCGCGAAGAAGAATACGAACGCCGCCTGACTCGTGCCGATGCCGTTGACCGTGATGGGCAGCAGCATGATTAAAAGAATCAACGGCACGAACGCGAAGTACGCGGCCGGGCCCGCGGTGATCCCGACAGACAGACCGAGCAGCCAGGCCTGCAGAATGCGCAGCACCTGCACCGCAACGGATGCGACCAGCACCGCCCCGGCCACACGGTGATGCCGCCGGTACGCCTGCAGGGCATCGACAAGCCGTGCGATCCCGCGGCGGACGCGGCCGTCCGGCATCCTTTCGAGACGGCGAAGGCCGATCGCCGCGGATCGTTCACTGAACACGACTGCAAGACCGGCCGCGCATGCCGCGAGCGTGCCGATCATCGCGGCAACGATGAGACCGTCGTCGGCGAGCGACGGCGCAACCATCAGGCCGGCAATGGCCATGATCAGCAGCGCCACCACGCCAAGCAGGCGATCCATCAGGACCGAGGCCAGCGATTCGTGCGTTGTGATGCCTTCGCGCGCGAGACTCCAGGTGCGCACCGCATCTCCGCCGACGCTGCCGGGCAGAAACGAGCCGACGAACGTGCTGATGAAAAAGATGCGCATGAGCGCGCCGGCGCGAGGCCGCGTGCCGGGCGCGAGCGGCGCGAGCAGGGCGATCCACCGCACCGCCATGAGCCCCCGATCGATGAACACGAGCAGGATGGCGGCGGTCGCGTAGCGCCAGTCGATGCCGGCAAGCGCGACGCCCACCGCGCGGGGATCGGCCAGCCAGATCATCAGGGCCGTCAGGCCCGTGGCGACGAAAATCCGGAGCAGATGGGTCAGCGTACCGGTTGGGGCAGCGTTTCGAGGTGCCGGGCCGGATCGTGCTTGACCTTGTAAGCACGCCGCAGGAATTTCACGTAGGGCACGACCTGCTTCATCGCGCCCACGTTCACCTGACACGGGCTGAGGCAGGTCGGGCAGGTGTCGCGCTTCATCTCTTCGCGATGCGCGAGATTGCCGGCGTCGAAGTACAGCTTCTCGGCGGGCGTTTCGAGCACGTTGCCGATCTTTTTCGAGTTCTCGCAGTAGAACAGATCGCCGTTCGGATTGAGCAGCAGACCCTGCCGCTGGAACGGGCAGGGCATCGTGCGGTGATACCCGTTGGCAATCATGTCGGCATAGTGCAGGTACATGAACGCCTGGCCGCTCAGCACTGATTCTTCGGCAACGCGGTCGACGAAAAACTTGCGCATGTACTGCTCTTCACGCTGCTGGAATCCGACGCTGGCCTCGAGATCCTTGTTGTGCAGCATGTTGTCGGTGAACCGCAGCATGTTGAACACGACGTCGAGCTTCTTCGTGCGCGCCCAGGCCAGGATGTTCTCGGCGTCTTCCAGATTCTTCGCGAAAATCGTGGACGCAATCCCGAACTGGAAGTGCGGATGCTTCTCGGCCAGCGTCTGCATCGCCGCAATCGTCTTGCCCGCCTTGTCGAACGCGTTCTTGACGTTGCGCACCTGGGCATGCGTATCGCCCACGCCGTCGACCGACACGCGCACGCTCAGGAGCAGGCCCTTCTTGCCGCAGAACTCGACGATGCGCGTGAGCATGGGAATGGCGCGGGCATGCGAGATACCGGTGGTGTTGATGCCAATCTTGCGCAGCCGCGGCAGGCGGCGCTGGAAGAGCTCCACCATTTCGGGCAAATCGTTGCGTGTGGTCGGCTCGCCGCCCGAGATGTTCAGGTTTTCTACGGCGTGCCAGAACGGATCGTTCATGACGGGATCGAGCTGCTCGAGCGTCATGTCTTCCTTGCGGTTGCCCCACTTCCAGTTGTTGCACATCTCGCAGCGCGCGTCGCAGACCCAGGTGCAGTTGTAGATCAGCACCGTGGGGCGGATCGCCTTCACCGTCGCCAGCGCGGCCGTGGCGATGTCGCGAGGCACGCCCGCGGCGGACCTGGCCAGGTACTGCAGGCGAAAGCTGGATGTGGACATGGGGCGCCTTCCATTCTAACAAATCGCCGTCCTCCCGACCCGAGATCAGCCAAAAAACCTAAGAAAAACGCGAGAAACGCCGGCCAGCCGTGCTACTATCTCGCCGCTCCCCTTACTGAGTCTCTCGAGGTGGCAATGATTTCGAGTCGTACGCGTCTCGCGCCGCTTGCCGGCGCCGCACTGTTTCTTCTTTTCGCTTCCACAACTGATCTTTCGGCACAGACGACGCCTGACCCGCCGCCTGCCGGACAACAAACAGCGCCAGCGGCGCCTGCGCCGCGGCTTTTCTCTGCCTGGACCGATCGTCTCTTCGTCAACGTGAGCCTGGGCCAGCAGTGGATGAACCAGCAGCTGCGGACGAGCGGCAGCATCGCCGACGTCTACGAAGAAACGGCGACGTGGGAATCGTCATCCGAGGTCGACGACTCGCAGCTGTTCGACATCGCGGGCGGCGTCCGCCTCTGGAAAAACCTGGCATTCGGCGCCGGCTTCACACGCACCAGCGACACCCACACCGCTGACTTTGATGCGTTGATTCCCGACACGCTCGAGTTCGATAGCCCGCATGCCGACACACGCACGATCGAGGGCCTCGAGCGCGAAGAGACGATCATTCATCTCTCGGCTATCTGGATGGTGCCAATCACCGGTCGGATCGACATCGCGCTGTCGGGCGGTCCGTCGTTTTTCAACGTGACGCAGGACTACGTCGCCGGCATGACCGTGACGCCGGGCGAATCGACCATCGCCGACGTCACCACATCGTCATTCAAGCGATCCGTCACCGGGTTTCACATCGCGGCTGACGGCACGGTGCGCGTGATCCGCAATGCGGGCGTCGGGTTCCTGATCCGCTATGCGACGGCGAAACTCGATACGCCCGAATTGCTCGGCGGCACTATCGACGTCGGCGGCTTCCAGGGGCTGGCGGGAGTGCGGATCCGGTTCTAGCGGCTGCGCGAGCGACGGCCGTCAGTGATGCCGGTGCTCGGGGCTTGGTCCGGTATTCATGCGCGCCGGCGAGGCGCGGCCGCGCCAAAGAGCGGTCGCGGCTGCGATCCTTTAACGCCGTCGCGAATGAACACCGGACACCGCCCCTGCGCCTGACAGAGCCGCCGCGTTGCTGCGCGGTTATTGCGGCCGCGGGGTCGTGCGTGTGAACAGATAAATACGCGGATGGTCAAAGAGGCGGAACGTGAGTTCCGCCTCATCGTCGTTAATAGACACACCGAACAGCGACGGATAGACCTTGAAGCTGCGCTGCAGCTTGAATCCCAGCTCACCGGCGAACAGTTTCCGGTAGTACTCCTTGACGACGCCGTGCTCTGACGCCGGGAGGGCGTCGTAGAACTGGACGTAGGTGTCGTCCATGAGGATGTAATCGGCCAGCGCCAGACGCTGCGCGATGTACTCGCGTTTCTGATCATCGGTCGGGCGGCGGCTGTAGAGATGCCTGTACGTGTCGAGCGCGTACATCCGGTAGTAGTCGTGCCGCTCGCCCTGAGGCCCCCAAATCATGTAATCGGCATCGAAGGCCGGCTCGGTGAGATATCTGCCGGTTGGGGGCGTGTTGTGCGTCGGCTCGATCAGAATGTGCGCATCCTTCTGCACGTGGCGCAGCAGGTATTGCGACGCCTGCAGGCGCACATCAGGCTTGACGAACACGTTCATGTAGGCCAGGGCCCACAGCGTGGTGGTGACGCAGACGATCCATGTTGCGGCCAGGGCTGGACGGCGCCAGCGCGCGCGGCCGAGCAGGTCGGCGCTCAGCACGCCGGCGGCAACGGCCAGGGCGGGCGCAAGCGGCACCGTGTAGCGGATGAACGGCAGCGCGGTCTGTCCGGCGGCGATGAAATAAAAAATCGGAAAGGCCGCGGCGGTCAGCGATGCTCGCGTGCGCATCCAGAGGAGCCACGCGACGCCCATCAGGCCCCAGATCTCGAGCGCGGGACCGAGTCCCCACCAGAGCAGGTTCGTGAACCAGTACGTGCGCGGTGCGATGCCGGTGAAGTGCGCCGCCCACACGCCGGCGTTCGCGCCCATCTCCATCGGCTGCGTGACGAGCTCTGCGACATCGGCGCGGAACTTGTCGTAATGCAGATACACGTGCGGATCGAGCAGCAGGAACGTGGCAAGCGCGACGACGAGGGGCACGATGCCCGTCAACACCCACCGAAGCAGCGCCCCACGCTGCTGCAGGGCCCCGGGCCACGCGAACGTGCGCGGCGATGCAAGATGGGCGACGGCAATGACGGGCGCCAGGAACGCCGCGCTGTACTTGCAGAGCACGGCCGCGCCGAAGGCGACGCCGGCAGCCACGTAGCTGCGCACGCGCGCGCGCCCGGCGATGTGCATCGCCGCAAGCCACGTGAGCACGCAGAAGAACGTGAGGCTCACATCGACCGAAAAGAAATGCGAGTCGCGCAGGTGGATGACTGAAACGGCAAGAAGACCCGCCGCGAGCATGCCGGCGCGCGGCCCAGCCACTCGCCGCGCTAGCAGGAACACCAGCGGAATGGTTGCTGTTCCAAGCGTCGCCGAGATCGCGCGGCCCATCACCATGAACGTCACGCCATCGCGAATCCCCACGAGCTCCAGCGGCCGTACGAGCGCCTCATAGGCACTCAGCACGCCAATCAGCATGTACATCGGCCCAGGCGAGTACATGAAGAACTTCGGCGCGAGCGCGGCGTTCCAGAAATCCTTGCGGAGCTCCAGCGCGCCGGAAAACACGAAGTGCTCGTCGATGTGGAAGTGGTGGTACGGCGCCCCCCATCCGAGGTTGTAGAAGCGCAGGCACGCGCCGGCGAGCGTGATCAGACCGACGGCCAGCGCCGTGCTGCTCAGCCGCCGCCGGGGCGGTTGGGATTCGGAGGTGATGGCCGCGCCCTAGGCCCCGGAGGGCATGAGGGCCTTCTGGCGAGACGTGCCCGACACCGTCGCTTTCGCGAGGTTGCCAAGGATCGTCGGATAGGCCTCGCAAGGCGTCCAGCAGTGCGAGCAGCGCTCCTCGACGACCTCTTCGCGCAGGTCCTTGCGCCGCTGGCTGTCCCACAGCTGCTGCAGGTCGAACGACGCGTCGCGCAGGTTGCCGATGCGCTCATCCCAGATGGAGCAGGGATACAGGTTCCAGTACGCATCGATGAAGCATGACGATGAGAGCGCGGTGCAGGGCAGAGGCGAGCGCCCGGTCTCGTAGTACTTCGTGATCAGCGCCTGATAGCGATCCTCGAGGAACTTCACGGGATGCAGCGCCGAGCCGGTCCTGGATCGGTGATCGGCGACGGCCTTCAGGATGTCGCCGTGATGGCCCGACACGACGCGCGACTGGCCGAGGTTCGCGAAATAGTGGCCCGATTCGTGGCCGATGTTCAGATGCAGCTCGGACTGCTGGAAATCAGGGATGACCTGCCGAATCGCCGCGATGGTCTCGTCGACCTTCGTCGCGTTCTTTTCCATCAGCGTCATGCCGACGACCGTCTGGAAGTTCGAGCGCTTGATGCCGCGCAGCCGGCGATAGGTTTCGATGCCGCGATCCCAGCTGCCGGGCAGGCCTCGCAGCTCTTCGTGCAGCTCGCGCGGCCCGTCGATGCTGATCGTCGTCATCAGGCGGCCGACGCCGCGCTTGAGCGTGTTCTCGACCAGCGAAACCGTCTTGTCGCCGAACCAGCCCGTGGTGGGGAAGTTGAGCAGAAAGAGATTGCGGTTCGACTTCTGAATCGCGGCGAAGACATCGTCGATGTCGCGGCGCATCAGCAGCTCGCCGCCGGTGAGGTGCACCCAGCGGAACTGCGGCCAGCGTCCGAAGAAGATCTCGATCTCTTCGGACGTCATCTCGTTCTTGCTCTTCTTCTGCCAGATATTGCACATCTGGCAGCGGAAATTGCAGTGATACGTCGCGACGAACGTGACCTTGTAGGGCAGCGCAGGCGTACGCAGATTGGCGCCGAGAATGGCCGTACCAAGGCCGACTTGTTTCGTGATCATCGCGTTCATTAATTATACAGATCGGGAGTCCTGCTAGCTTGCCGCCCGTGCGCCGCGCGCCGCGGCTACTGACTGCTGGCTGCGGCTGCGCATGCGATGCGCGAGGTCCTGCAGCGACTTGTCGAGCCGCGATTCCTGTTTGTGCTGGATCAGGTTCGACACGAGCTTGACGGCGCGCCATGGCCGCATCGCGTATTGCGTGCCATAGAAGGTCAGGAAGCCCATGATCCGGTACCGGTTGAGCACCTTCGGACTCAACCCTTCGGTGTACGACACCGATTGGGAGAAGTCCTTGTAGGCGCCAAGACTCAGGAAGTAGTCGTCGGACAGTTCCGGAATGCGTCCCGACGCGCGCAGTTCCTTGTAAAGCTGCGAGCCCGGATACGGTGAGAACAGCGAGATGCTCATGTCCTGCACGCCCGATCGGCCCATGCGCGCCAGGAATCGAACGGTCTCGCCAAGCTCCGACCGCGTTTCGCCGGGAAAGCCCATGATGATGTTCAGCTTCACGTTCAAACCGTTGCGCACCGCGCCCCGCACCGAGTGCTCGAGCCGATCGAGCTTCACGACCTTCTTGATCCGTTTGAGCACCGCCGGCGATCCGCTCTCGGGCGCGTAGCTCATGTTGCGGCAGCCCGATTCATACAGCATCCGGCTCACTTCATCGTCGATGGCCTCTGACCGCGTGCCGCTTGGCAGCTGCCAGGTGAACGTCATCTTGCGCTCGAGGATCGCGTTCGTGAACTGCAGAATCCAGCTGCGCTTCACAATGGCGGTCAGATCGTAGAAGTCGAAGTTCGTGGCGCCGTACTTGTCCTGATACGCCTGAATCTCGTCGAGCACGTTGTTGACATCGCGCGCGTACCATCGCGTCGTCCACATCTCGGGATTCGAGCAGAACGTGCACTCGTAGGGACAGCCGCGGGTGGCGAGAATCGGCATGCTGCGGCCGCGGTCGACGCCAAAGCTGAAGCCGTTGTCGAGATAGGCGCCGACCGGCACCAGATGCCACGCCGGCCACGGAATGTCGTCGATGCTGCGGATGCGGCTGCGCGGGCCAGTCGCGCGAACGCCGCCGTTGCCGTCGCGCACCACCAGGCCGGGAATCGTGTCCCAGGACCGGCCTTCCTCGAACGCGTTCACCAGATCGACGATGGTCTCTTCACCTTCGCCGATGACGCACGCATCGACCTCGGGCGTCGACGTCAGCGTGAAGTCGGGAACGGCCGTAATGTGCTCGCCGCCCATCACGATCGGCACGCCGGGAAAGCGCGTGCGCGCAAGGCCGACCAGGCGCCGAATCTCGGGCCAGTCCTGCGAGAACATGCACGAGACGCCGATCAGCTGCGTATCGGGCTTGATGCGCTCGACGATCTCCTCGCTCTTGAGGCCGATCGCCATCACCGTGTCGTTGAACAGAGATGTAATCTGAAAGGGGTTCTCGCCGACGCCGTCGACGATCCGCACCTCGTGCCCGGCCTGGATCAGGCTTGCCGCGATATACGCCGGCCCGATCGGAGGCGTCAACGGTCCTGAGTCCGACCACGTCGGTACAAGCAGCGGCGGCCGCAGGATCGTTACGATGGCCATTTGTGCATAAAGTGTAGCATGGCCTATACTTAGCGCCTACCCAGCCGTTCCCGAACCTACGCGCTTTGATGCCCAGCAGCCGAGTCACCGTTGTCATTCCCACACGCGACGAAGAGGGGTTGATCGCCGAGATCATCGAGGGCGTTCGTCCGCACGCTGACGAGGTGCTGGTGGTCGATGGCCATTCCCGCGACCGAACGCGCGAGATTGCTCACGCCAACGGCGCGCGTGTGGTGCTCGACGGCGGCAAGGGCAAGGGTGAAGCCCTGCGGATGTCGCTGCACGAGGCCACCGGCGACATCGTGGTGTTCATCGATGCCGACGGCTCCCACGATCCGAAGGACATCCCGGCCATGGTCGCGCCAATCCAGTCGGGCGACTTCGACCTGGTGATTGGCTCGCGCGGCCGCGGCGGCAGCGACGAGCTGCACGGCACCATCGAGCAGTTCATCCGGTACATCGGGTCGCAGCTGATCACACTTGCGATCAACTACCGCTGGAATGTGCGCCTCACCGACAGCCAGAACGGCTTTCGCGCGATTCGCCGCGACGTGGGCGCGAAGCTCGGACTGACCTCGAATCTCACGACCATCGAGCAGGAGATGCTCATGAAGGCCCTCAAGCACGGCCACCGGGTCACCGAGGTGCCGAGCCATGAGTACGAGCGCAAGTGGGGGACGTCGAAGGTCGTCGTCTGGAAGCTTTGGTTCGCGTACGTCTCGAACTTCCTCAGAAACATCTTCTAAAAACAAAACGGCGCGTCCCTTTCGGAACGCGCCGTTTTCTGTTTCGATCGCCGTTGCGCTACTGAATTTCGCAGACGTCGACGCGGCTACCCTCTTTCGGGAGATTGTGGCCGCTCCACTGCGGCTCGTTCTCGTCCAGCAGAACGTCGAACTGCTCCTGAGCGCTGCCCTGGCCTCTGCAGATGATGTCGCAGGAATAGCCGTGGCAGTTGTTGCCGCTCTGCTTCACGAGAATGCCCCACGGCCCGCCGGGGACGCCAGCCCGATTGAAGTCCCACGCGACGTCTCGCATCATTATGTACAGCGCCTCGTGGTTGCCCTCGAGAGGCCCGGCGGGGAACCGCTTGCGATGGCACTCGATGATCGCCAGCGGGTTCGGCCCAAAGTGCGAGCAGCTGAAGCGCGTGAAGGTCTTGAACGCTCCTGACGCTGACCACGGCCCAACGAGCGCGCCCAGACGCGCGCGCACCCGCCAGGTGTAGTTCGTGCCGAAGTCCAGGTCGCTCGTGAGCTCGACGCTTGTCGACGAGCCTGGCCCCTGGTTGAGGTTCATCGAGACGACCCGCAGACCATCAGGATTGATGATCTCGAAGTCGTACGTGAACGTCTGGCCGTTCGCGTACTTCGTCGTGGAATGACGGAACTCGAACGGGGGATCCAGATCGGTCAGCTCGACGCCTCCGATGGGCGACACCAGCTGCGGCGCGGTCACCTTCATCGTTTCGCCATTGGCGCCGGCGCTGCCAATAGAGGACAAAGCCAAGGGGGCGAGCGGCGCCTGCGGGGCACCGGTACAGCCCACGGCCAGGAGTACAGCAAAGCTGACAGCAATTTGTTTCATAAGCGTGTCCGAAAATGGGCGCGCGCATGATAACACGGCCCGGCGGTTATTGTCGACGGAGAGGAGCCGGATGTTCCCTTCGGAACATCCGGCCGGGGAGCCAGGGCTCGTCGCCTTGGTTACTGAGTTACGCATGGCCTGACATGGATGTGGCTTGCCGGCAGTTCTGCAAACACGGGGTACTGCACGCCATCGGAATCGCCGAGCACGTCCCACTGCCGCTGGCCGCTGCCGTTACCAGAGCACAAGATGTCGCACGAATAGCCGTTGCAGTTATTGCCGCCGTCCTTGACGAGAATGCCGAACGGCGTGCCGTTAATGCCGGCGGCGTTCAAATCCCTCGCACTCTGTGAGAGGAACGCAACAACCTGATCCGGCCCCATGAAGCCGTCATAGCGACCGCGGTTGCAGGCGATGATCGCATCACCGCTCGACAAGACACAGGAACCGCCGGGCGCAGGGCCTGGAGCGGGACCCGGCGAAGGTCCAGGCGCCGGTGCCGCGGCCGTGCGGAAGATCTCGGTCGATGACCAGGGGCTGATCGTGTCACCGTCGGAAATGCGCGCCCGCCAGTAATAAGTGGTGCCGTGAGACAACACGCCCGGCACTGTCAGAACCGTTTCGCCTGGCTGTTGCACGGTCTCTTCGTTCACCGCGATGCCGCCGAAGCCCGAGTCGGTGGCGACCTGGAACTGATAGAAGGCCTGCGCGACGGGCCCCTGCGCCGTCCCGTTCGCGACGCGCAATTGAGGCCGCGTTGTGGTCAGCTGCTCATTGCCTATCGGTGACAGGGGCGCCGGCGGTCCGAATTCGGCCGGCATCAGCACCTGGAAGGGCGCGACGGCCGACCAGGCGCTCTGGTTTGCCCCGTCATCCGCCATGACGCGCCAGAAATACTGCCGGCCTGGCTGCATGCGCTCGGACATCCGGAACGACGTCTGGCCGCCTTCGCCGGGGTCGATGCCGTCGCGCGACCATACGACGGACGAGAAATTGCTGTCGGCCGCAATCTGCATCCGCATCTTGTAGGGACGCGGGCTGGTCGTGCTGGCGTTCTCGATGACGACGTTGAAGGGCTGGTCCCGGTCGCGAATCTGCTGGTTCACAGCAGGCTCGAGAGCCTTGGGCGGACTAAGGACGACCCCCTCCATCGGCCCGGCGATCGTCGGGCTGAGAGGGTTGGAGCTCTTGGCGGTCTCGCAGGCGGCCGCCCCCATGAAGAGGGCGAGACACACAGCTGGACCCACGGTACGACGCAGCACTGCCATCATGCTCTTGCACCATTCCCAGAAACGCGCACTCCACGGCCGGAGTGTGCATATCCGGTTATCGACTGAACCTGTAACGAAGTTTAGGAAGGACTAGCCTGCAGGGGAGCAGTGCTGCAAGTCGTGTCGACGATTTTAGGGCCTGCTCCTCAAGCTGTCAAGGGTGCCCGACCGGGCCTGGTTCCGCCCGACATAGGCAGCGGCGCCCGAAAGGGAAAAGACCATGATGACCGCGGCGCCCAGGAACGACACGAGCAGGGCCTGTTCGATGGTGAGCCCGATCCGGCTGAAGTAATAAGCAAACAAGGCCTCGCGGACCCCGAACCCGTTGAGCGATATGGGGAGCATCTGCATCAGGAGCGTCAGCGGCACGATCATCGCCATCTGCCAGAACGACACCGGCACCTGAATGCTGCGGGCAATCGTCATGTAGAACACGACCAGCATCATCTGGATGGCGACTGCCCCGGCCAGGCACACGCCGAGGGCGGCAGGCGCGAGCCGAAGCTGAGCCAGCAGCGCGTCGAGCCGCGTGAGGCGTTCCCCGATCCATTCGGGATGCACGCGCTGGATTGGCCGCAGCAGGCGAAGGAGCAGCGAAGCATGGAACACGAGCGCCAGAGCCACTCCGAGCGCCATGGCGAACGTCGTCCAGAGCATCGACGGCCCGACCACGCCCGTGCCGGGCAGACCCTCGGCCAGCGAGGCCCCGAGCGCCGCGATGAGCAGCAGGCCGAGCAAGCCGATTGCCCGATCGCCCAGCACGATGAGGGTGGCCACGGTCTTCGAGCCCGCAGGCCGGGCCGTGTCGGCGATGCGCACGACATCGCCGCCGATATTGCTTGGCAGAAAGTTGTTGAAAAAGACAGCGACAAGGAACGATGTCAGGAGCCGCATT
This sequence comes from Vicinamibacterales bacterium, assembly GCA_040902895.1. GTDB lineage: Bacteria > Acidobacteriota > Vicinamibacteria > Vicinamibacterales > SCN-69-37 > JALYRV01. The sequence continues at coordinate 88,747 of JBBDWL010000138.1, forward strand.
TTCGCGACCGGCACACCCGCGGCAGCGAGCAGCACGCTCCAGCGCCAGGCGCTGCCAGCGACCATCAGGAAATAAAGTCCGAACGAAGCCGCGAGCCAGGCTGGTGACGCGGTGCGGGCGCTCGCCCACAGCTCGGCGACATCGACGCGCGAGAAGAGCACCGCCAACAGCCCGGCGCTGACGACAATTTTGATCAGCCAGACGAGCGTCCGCCGCGGGCCCCCTGGGGAAGGCACGGGGGATACTACGACGGATTTGGTGATCTGGTGATCTGGTGATCTGGCGATCTGGTGGTTGTGCGCGCGCAGGCGCGGTGTCCGGTGTTGATCAGCGACGCCGTTAAAGGATCGCAGGCGCGACCGCTCTGTGGCGCGCCCGCAGCCCGGCGGCGCTGAGCAATACCGGACCAAGCGCCGAGCATCGCGAACCGGGTTCTGAGCCTTATGTGTTGAGCACAAAGCACTTAGCACCTACAATGGTGCGATCGTGCACATCCTGATGATCGCGCCGGAGCCGTTCTTCGAGCCCCGGGGCACGCCGTTTTCCGAATACCACCGCATCCGCGCGCTTCTGGCCCTGGGGCACACCGTCGATCTGGTCACCTATCCGTTCGGCCGCGACGTCGAACTGCCGGGCCTGCGTGTCGCGCGGTGCCTGCGGCCGCCGTTCATCACTCGCATCGGCATAGGTCCCTCCTGGTCGAAGGTGCCGCTCGATCTCACGCTGGCGGCCTCCGCGATGCGGATGGCGCTGACCAACCGCTACGACGCCGTGCACTCGCATGAGGAAGGCGGCGCGATCGGGCTGGTGTTGGCTGCGCTGCTTCGCATCCCGCACCTTTACGACATGCACTCGAGCCTGCCCCAGCAGATCGCAAACTTCGGCCACGGCGACAAACGGTGGCTGGCCAGCATGTTCGGCTGGCTCGAGAAGCACATGGTCCGCCGCTCGAAAGTCGTCATCGTCATCTGCCCGCAGCTCGCGGAAGTCGTCAGGGAAGTCGACGGAGACGTGCGGCCGGTTCTCATCGAGAACGCGCCGGGATCGGGAGACCTGCCGGTCGCTGGGTCGGGCGCCGCGGTGCGCGCGTCGCTGGGCATCCGGGACGATGCTCCGGTCGTGCTCTACACCGGCACGTTCGAGCACTATCAAGGGCTCGATCTGCTCATCGCGGCCATGTCGATTGTGATCCGCGAAGTGTGTGGGGCAAAGCTCGTACTGGCGGGCGGTGAGCCGGCCCAGATCGCCGCCATCCGTCTCGAGGCCGATCGCGCCGGCCTTGGCGGCGCCGCTATTTTCGCGGGCCAGCGTCCGGCTGAAGAGATTCCGGCGTATCTCGATGCCGCGACCGCACTTGTGTCGCCGCGATCGACCGGCACCAACACGCCGCTGAAGATTTATCAGTACCTGCGATCGGGACGTCCGATCGTCGCGACCCGGCTGCTCACACACACGCAGGTGCTCGACGATGCGACGGCGATCCTGACCGATCCGACGCCGGCCGCCTACGCGGAAGGGATCCTTGCGGCGATTCGCGATCGCGAGCGCGCCGGGCGCGTCGCGCGCAATGCGCGCGAGCTGGCCGAGACGAAATACAGCTACGAGGCGTACCTGAATCGCACGCGCATCGCGGTGGATCGCTTGTTCGGCACGGGCCAGCCCGAGGTGGCAGGAGGCGTGGCGTGAACACGCCCGATCCCTCGCATTACAGCTATCGCCACTATGCGAGCACCGACGCTGCCGAGGGCTTCGATGATCTGCGTTTCAGCGGCGGGATTGGTCAGCTGCTGCTGGCCGAGCAGGAAGCGATTCTCATCGCGGCGCTGCAGCCGGGCCCTGGTCGTACGATAGCGGACATAGGCACGGGCACGGGACGCGCGGCGCTCGCTCTTGCGCGCGCCGGCGCGGACGTGATCGGCATCGATGCGTCGAACGAGATGCTCGCGGTGGCGGCGCGCCGCGCGCGCGAGGCGCATCTCACTCTGCGGTTCGAGCGCGGCGACGCGCACGCCCTGCCGCTCGCCGATCGCAGCGTCGACGCCGCCGTCTGTCTGCGCGTGCTGATGCATACCCCCGACTGGCGCCGCTGTCTTGCGGAGCTCTGCCGCATCTCCCGATCGCGCATCGTGTTTGACTTTCCGTCGGCGCGCAGTGCCGCGGCGGTGCAATCAGGCGTGCGGCGCGCGGCGCACGCGGCCGGATTCAGGACGGAACCGTACCGCGTGATGCGCGCCGCGGCGGTGCGGGCGGAGCTCGCGCGCCATGGATGGCACGTGCAGGCAGAGCATCGCCAGTTCGTGCTGCCTATCGCGCTGCACAAAGTCGTGGGATCGCCGCGATTGACGCGCGGGATCGAGCGCGTGCTGGCCTCTCTCGGCCTGCTGCGGATCTTCGGATCTCCGGTGACGTTGGTGGCAGCGCTCGAGGCCAGGCGGGGTGCAGGGGACCCCGCCGAGAAATGAAGACGCTCGTGACCGGCGCGACCGGCTTCACAGGAAGCTATCTCGTGCGGCATCTGGCGGCCGCTGGACACGAGGTGCGGGCGTTGGCGCGCGATCCCGAGGAGGCCACAACGCTTGGCGACAAGGTTTCGATCGTGCGCGGCGACCTGCTGGAGCGGCCATCGATCAAGGCCGCCTGTCAGGGCATTGATGTCGTCTACAACATCGCGGCGCTGTATCGGCAGGCAGGACTGCCGAAAGAGGCCTATCAGAACGTCAACGCGCGCGCCGTCGGCTGGCTGATTGAAGACGCGGCCGAGGCCGGCGTGAAGCGCGTCGTGCATTGCAGCACGGTGGGCGTGCACGGCGACGTCGAGCATCCGCCCGCGAATGAAGACGCGCCGCTCAGGCCGGGCGACGTGTATCAGTGGACCAAACTGGAAGGCGAGTCCATTGCCCGGCAGGGTGCGGCTCGCACCGGCATCGAGCTCGTCATTGCGCGGCCATCCGGGATTTATGGTCCGGGCGATCGGCGCCTGCTGAAGCTCTTCAAGGGCGTCGCACACGGCCGCTTCCTGATGCTCGGCAAGGGCGATATCTTTTACCACCTGACGTATATCGACGATCTGGTCGAGGGCTTTCGCTTGTGCGGGGACGTGCCGGCCGCGGCCGGCCGCACGTACATTCTGGCCGGCGGCGACGTGGGCACGCTGAAGGATCTCGTCGCGCGGATCGCGGCGATTGCCGGCGTCGCGCCGCCGAAACGGTCGCTGCCGGTGTGGCCCGTCTGGATCGCGGGCGCAGTGTGCGAGGCCATATGCGCGCCGCTCAAGATCGAACCGCCGCTGTATCGGCGGCGTGTGGACTTCTTCACGAAGAGCCGGGCATTCGATATTTCCCGCGCGAGCGCCGAGCTCGGATATGCGCCGCAGGTGGGGTTGGACGAAGGCATCAGGCGCACGCTGGCGTGGTACCGCGAGTACAAATGGATATAGGAAAGGCCCAACAGCAAATTTTCGACCACTCGAAGTCGGCGCGGCAGAAGTACGCCGAGCTGGTCGTCGGCCGTCCCGGCATCGGCGCGTTGCTCAAGCACGAAGCCGTCACGTTGTCGTCGCAGCACGTGCCGGGCGCCTTTGGTCTCGCGCTGCGCAAGGTGCTGTACCCGCTGCTGCTCGGATCCTGCGGGCGCAACGTGATCTTCGGCCAGAACGTGGTGCTGCGGCACCCGCACAAGATTCATATCGGCGACAACGTCATGATCGACGACAACTGTCTGGTCGACGCGAAGGGCGAGAGCAACCGCGGCATTACGATCGGCAGCGGCGTATTCGTCGGCCGCAACTCGATTCTCTCGTCGAAGAACGGCGACATCGAGCTCGGCGATCGCGTGAACATCGGATTCAACTGCGAAGTCTTCTCGGCGAGCCGCGTCACCATCGGCGCCGATACGCTGCTGGCGGCCTACTGCTATGTGATCGGCGGTGATCATGACTGGAGCGATCCCTCGCAGCCGGTGCTCGGACAGGGACGCACATCTTCAGGCGTGACGATCGGCGCCGGAGCGTGGCTTGGCGCCGGCGTGAAAGTGCTCGACGGGGCATCGATCGGCGACCACGCGGTCGTGGGGGCCGGCGCGGTGGTGAAAGGGGAGGTTCCCGAGGCTGCAATCGCGGTCGGCATGCCCGCGAAAGTGATTGGGCAGAGGCACCCTTCGACTCGGCCCGGGGGGCCTCGCTCAGGGTCCGGCGTCCTGTGAGCGAGCGCCGCCTGAACATCCTCCACGTCTGCGATCACCTCGGCTGGGAAGGATCGCGCATGCACGGCGTCAAGCGCCTGTTTGCCTGGATGATCCCGCGCTTCGACAAGGCGCGTTATGACGTCTCGCTGGTCAGCCTGCGAAAGAAAGACCTCTCGGAAGAGACGCTCGACGCCCTTGGCGTCGACATCACCTATCTGCAGCGATCGAAGTTCGATCCGGCGACGTTTACCGACCTCCTGAAGGTCGTCGATCGCAAAAAGGCCGACGTGCTGCATCTGCACGGCTACGGGGCGACGACGTTCGGGCGGCTCGTGGCGGCGGTACGGAAGCTGCCGGTCGTCGTGCACGAGCACGCCAACCTGACGAACACGCCGTGGTTTCAGAAGATCGCGGACAGCATGCTCGAGCCGTTTACCGACATCGCGATTGCCGTGTCGGAGAGCACGGCCGACTTCGTCGTGAACGCGCGGCAGATACCGCGCACCAAAGTGCGCGTGGTCTATCTCGGCGCGCCGCTCGACGAGTTCGCGCGGGTGCGTACCCCCGGCGAGCGCGCCGCGATTCGCGGCGAACTGGGCATTCGTCCCGATGAGATCGTGATGGGCACCGTGACCCGCCTCCACGACTCGAAGGGAAACGACTATCTCGTCGATGCCGCCAGGCTTGTGGTCGACCAGCGCCCCCACGCGAAGTTCTTTCTTTTCGGCGAGGGGCCGCGCCGCGAGCCGCTCGAACAGCAGGCCGCCCGGCTCGGACTCGGCGATCGCTTCGTGTTCGGCGGCTTCGTCAAGGACGTCTCGCGCGTGCTCGGCGCGTTCGACATCAGCGTGTTTCCGTCACTCTGGGAAGGCACGCCGCTGACCGTGTTCGAGACGCTGGCGGCGGGGAAGCCGATTGTGGCGACCGATGCAGATGGGCTGATGGACGTGTTGACCGATGCGCGCGACGCGCTGATCGTGCCGCGCCGCAACGCCGAGGCACTGGCCGAGAAGATCGTGCGGCTGATAGACAATCCGGCCGAACGCGAGCGCCTGGCCGCCAGTGCGCGCGAGACGAGCCGCGAGTACGACATTGCCGCCTTCGTGCGGAAGATGGAGCGGCTCTACGATCTGCTGCACGCGCGCTCGCGCCACACAAAGCGCCGTGCGATTTTCGAGACGGACCTGTCGTTCCTTGACAGGCGGGTAAAGGCGTGACGCCGCCTGCGCTCCCTCCGGAAGCGTCGGCGAGCGAATCCCGCCTGCGACCGGGAGTGATCGCGGCGGCGCTGGTGCTGGCGCTCTATGGCGGCGTCGCCGTGTCGATCGACGTGCCGCAGACCACGTTCGGCATTCACAGCGACGAGGCCACCTATTACCTGCTCGGCCACAGCATCGCGCAGGACGGCGACCTGGAGTACCGGCGCGAGGATCTGCTGCGCGCATTTCAGGAATATCGGAGCGGTCCGGCGGGCGTGTTTCTGAAAAAGGGGCAGACGCTCGACGGGCAGCCCGACCCCGATCCCGCACGCCTCTATTACGGCAAGGCCTTCGTCTATCCGCTGTTCGCGGCGCCGCTCATCAAACTGTTCGGCACGAACGGCTTCCTGCTGCTGAACGCCCTCTTGCTGGCGGCAGCGGTGCTTGCCGCGTACGCGTTCCTGAGCGCGCGGTCATCGCCCGCCGTGTCGCTGACCTTCTCGCTGGCCTTCGTTTTTGCCACCATCGTGCCGGCCTATGCCTTCTGGATCGCGCCCGAGGTATTCAACTTTGCCGGGGGCACACTGGCGTATTTCTGCTGGCTGTATAAGGAGGTGGCGCCGGCGGGCCGCGCCAGATGGCTGCGCGACGGACGCTCGGATGTCGCGGCCGGCGCGATTCTCGGACTGCTCACATTCTCGAAAGTCACCAACGCGCTGTTCGTCGTGCCGATCGTGCTGCTGCTCGCCTGGCGGCGGCAGTGGATGCGCGCGGTGCTCACCAGCGTCGCGTTCTGGGTGCTGGTGCTGGCGTTGTTCGGCGCGAATGTCGCGTCGAGCGGCGACTGGAACTATCAGGGCGGCCTGATCAACAACGAGATCACCCGGGCCACGTTCCATCCGAAGCCGGCCGGCGCACCGTCCTATCCGTTTCAGCAGCCGGGCGCCGGCTTCGAGGTCGGACACCCGACTGGCCGCAACGAGGGCCTCAGCGACATCATTTTCGACTGGCGCGTTTTCGCCACGAACCTCGGCTGGAACATCCTGTACTTTTTCATCGGCCGTCACGCCGGCCTCGTGCCGTACTACGTCCCGGCCGTCGTCGCGATGGCGGCCTTGCTCTGGAGACGCCGCAGCATCCCGGCCTGGCAGTGGCTCGTGTTCATGTCCGGCCTTGCGCAAATTCTTACGTTCATCATTTCGCAGCCGTACACGTGGAACGGCAGCGGCGGTTCGGTGGGCAACCGGTATTTCCTGAGCGCCTACGGCATCTTCGTCTTCATGGTGCCGCCATTGGCGACGGCCGGCGCCGGCATCATCGCGTGGGTGGTGGGGATGCTGTTCGCCGGCAAGATCGTGCTCAACCCGTTCTACTACTCCTTCAATCCAGACGAGCACACCTGGCGCGGCCCGCTGCGCATCCTGCCGGTCGAGCGGACGCTCGTCAACGACCTGCCGATGAACACCGATATCCAGCGGGTGCGGATTCTGTTTGGCCAGGACCCGCGGTTCCAGATTTACTACATCGACGACAACGCCTTCTTCCGTGAGCCGGACGACAGATTCTGGGTGAAAGGCAATTCGCGCGCGGATCTCCTGGTGAAGGCGGCGGAGCCGGCGGGGAGGCTGAGGCTGGAGCTCCAGGCCGGGCACATGCCGGTGCGAGGCACCGTCACATATGGGTGGCGCCGGCACAGTTATGACCTGCAGCCCGGCGGTACAGCGGCGATCGAGATCGACCTCGGCCGCGCCTTTCCGTACCTGGGCACGCATGTCTGGAAGATCTCGATCTCCACGGAAGGTGGATTCGTGCCGCACCAGTTCGAACCGACGATCGACAGTCGTTTTCTCGGCGTCAAGGTGAGACCCATTCTCGTGCGCTGATGTCACGCATTGCTGTCGTCACATCGACTCCCCCGATGGCCGAAGGTGGTCACATGACCATTGCGCGCTGCCTGGCGCGCGCGCTCAACGAGCACGGTCACGAGGCAGGCGTGATGTGCACGCCACAGAACCGCTTCGGCAAGCTTGCGAGCTCGTACATCGCCACCTGGCTGACCGATGTGGGACGAACCGGCACCGACGCGCCGATCGATCAGGTCATCAGCCTTCGGTATCCGAGCTATGCGGTGAGGCATCCTCATCATGTGTGCTGGCTGAATCACACGTTGCGCGAGTACTACGACCTGTGGGAACCCTTCCGCGTCACGCTGTCGCGCCGGGACCGCATCAAGGAACGCCTTCGCCGCGCGGCCACGCACAGGGTCGACAAATATCTGCTGACGCGCAATGTTGACAGGCTGTTCGCGCAGTCGCGCACCATTCAGAAGAGGCTCGAGCGCTGGGGCGGCATTGCCAGCGAAGTGCTGTATCCGCCGGCTCCGCAGAGGCCGTATCGAACGGACGGCTACGGGGATTACCTCTTCGTGGTTTCGCGACTCACGAGACTGAAGCGCATCGACTTGATCCTGCATGCCCTGGCAAGGCCCGAGGCCGCGGGTATCCGGTGCCTCATCGGTGGCGAGGGAGAGGAGCGGCCGAGGCTCGAGCGCATTATCGCCGAGGAGAAACTTGGCAGCCGCGTCACCCTGCTTGGCCGCCTTGACGAGGTACAGCTCGTGGAACATCTGGCCAGGTGCCGGGCTGTCTGCTTCACGCCCTATGACGAAGACTACGGCTTCGTCACGATCGAAGCGTTTTCCGCGTCCAAGCCGGTCATTACCTGCCGCGACAGCGGCGGCCCCGCGGAGTTGGTTCGCGACGGCGTGAATGGTCTTATCGCCGAGCCGCATGCGCAGGGTCTCGCCGTGGCCATGGCGCGCGTGATGACCGACGAGACAGCGGCGCGCACGATGGGCAGCGCCGCAGCGTCAGCCGCCGCGTCGATCACCTGGGAGCACGCCGTCGCGAAGCTGCTGATCGTATAGGACGTGTTCGAGCAGCGCCTCGACGCGCCTGATGACGATCGGCCAGCGATACTCGCGGTCGACATAGGCGAGTCCCTGGCGCCCGAGCGCGCGGGCGAGGCCGGCGTTGGTCAACAGCCAGTTCAACGCGGCCGAAAACTCCTTCGCCGAGCTGTAGTGCAGGCCGCCGTTGGCGCGACGCACCTGGCCCTTGAGCACGCGGCAGTCGGCGTTGACGAGCGCCGGCACGCCGCGATTCCATCCCTCGAGCAGCGCGATGCTCAGGCTCTCGTAGGGGGACGGCACCACGAGAAGCCGTGCAAAAGCCAGCAGCGCATCTCTGACCGCCTCATCGACAAACCCAAGCGCGCGAATGCGCGGATGACCGGGCACTGGAATGGAGGCCGGGCCCGCGAGCACCAGTGTCGTGTCGATGCCGCGCTCGGTGAGATGCTCCTCGAAGTACTCGAAGAGCGTATAGCACCCTTTGTTGCGATCGATGCGGCCGAGACAGAGGATGAAATCCTCGGGCAGTCCCAGCGCATCGAGCGCGCGACGATCAGGGACCGGCGCCGCCGGCGTAAGACCAGATCCGATCACGGCAGCAGGTTCGAGCGGCTGGCCTGCGCGGCGCGAGACGAGCGTTTCTTCCTCGGGCGTGAGGAACAGATACCCGGCCGGCTTCCTGAAGTATTCCTTCAGCACGTGCAGGCGGATGGCCGGATCTTCTTCGGCGGTCGGCACGAGCACCGCGCGGGTCGCGACAATCGGCAGGCCAAAGTAGGCCGTGTAATAGCGGAACGACCAGAAGAGGACGAGCTCGTACTCCGCGCCGTGCTGTCGAAGGTATTCGAGTAGCCCGTGCACGACAGGCCCGTTCTCGACAAACCACTGTTCTTCCTGCGCTTCGGTGGGATATCCCTCGAACACGGTGTCGCTGAGATCCGCGAAAGCCTTGAGGCGTCTCATGCGGGCCACCGGAAAGCTCAGCACGCGCACGCCATTCACGTCTGACTCGCCGCGCGGATATGCATCGGCCCACGTGACGTAGTCGCGGGCGCAGGTGGTGAGAATCGTGATGTCGTGATGGGGATACAAGCGTTCGGCAAGCTGACGGCAGTGCGCTTCCGCGCCGCCGGCGATGTCGGAGCCGTAGCGCTGGATCACAAACGCGAGCTTCAACGCGCTTCTGGCGGAGAGGCGCCGCCGGCGGCCGAGGCGCGCTCGATCTCCCGGCGCAGCGTAGCGTTCTCTATGGCCAGCTCCTGCACGCAGGCGAACAGCACCTGGTTCACGCGCTCCTGCCGTTTGAAGTTGTCGTGGGTGTACTGGAAAAGCCAGCGCACCGCGGGCATGATCAGACGTTGCTTGAGCGCGCGAAGAACCGATGCGGTGAGCGCGCCGCGATGCGAGCCGATCGTCAGCGCGGGCTCGACGCGCCAGCTCGCGGGATCGCCGAGCAGCTCGGGCAGCAGCAGCCCGCGCGGGCCGGTGCGCGCGGCCTGGCGGAACAGCCGCTCGACCTCGGCATAGATCGCCGAATCGGCAAGCGCCGGCGACGCCCCGTGCTGTATGAGCTCGTCGCGCAGCCGCGCGCGCAGGCCCTCCCGCAACTGCGCCATGACGACGTCCACTTTCACGTCGGGCGTGGACATGCTGTGAAGGTATCCTAGCATTCAGACGGCCATGAGCTACACAACACCGCTGGAAGCCAGAATCGCCAAAAAAGTCACCAGGGCCATCGTCGACTTCTCGATGATCGAGGACGGCGATCGCGTGATGGTCGGACTCTCGGGCGGGAAAGACAGCTGGGCGCTCATTCAGGTGCTCGACGTGCTGCGGCGCCGCGCGCCCATCAGTTTTTCGATCGTCGCCGTCAACGTCGACTCGGGCTACAAGGATTATCAGCACGACGTGCTCGCGCGCACCTGCCGGGAACGCGGCTGGGAGTTCGTCAGGGAAGTCACTGCCATCGGCGAGAAGATCGAAGAGGTGCTCGACGTCGACGACACGCCATGCTCGCTCTGCGCGCGCCTGCGGCGCGGCGTGCTGTACCGCATGGCCGGCGAAACCGGGGCGACGAAGATCGCGCTCGGTCATCATCTCGACGATTTCGTCGAGACGGTGCTGCTCAACCTGTTCTTTTCCGGTTCGCTGAAAGCCATGCCCGCGCGCCTCGTTTCGGACAACGCCCGTCACATCGTCATCCGCCCGCTGGTATACGTGACGGAGGCCGATGCGCGCGCGTACGCGCGCGAGAGCCGGCTGCCGATCATCGGCTGCTGCTGTCCCGCCTGCGGCGATTTGAGTCTCAAGCGCCAGCGGATCAAACGCATGCTGTCGGAGTTCGAAGTGGAGCATCCCGAGATCAAGAACTCGATGATTCGCGCGCTCGGCAACGTGCATCCGCGCCACCTGCTCGATCGCCGCCTGCATCCGATCAAAAACAAGGGGACGGGTCTCAATTATTCCCTGAGCCCCGTTGAATAATTGAGACCCGTCCCCCTTTGTTTATGCGTGCCGTCGTTCAGCGAGTGACATCAGCGTCGGTGCATGTCGGCGGCCGGCTCACGGGCGCCATCGATCGCGGATTGCTCGTCCTGCTCGGCGTCGGCAGCCAGGACGGCCCCGACGACGTCTCATATGTGGCCGGAAAGATTCGCGAGATGCGGATCTTCGCGGATGCTGCAGGCAAGATGAACCGCGCCGTTGCCGATGTGGGCGGCGCCGTGCTGCTCGTGTCGCAGTTCACGCTGTTCGGCGATCTGCGCAACGGGCGCCGGCCGTCGTTGACGGCGGCCGCGCCGCCGGAGCTGGCACAGACTTTGTACGAGGCCGTGGCCGCGGCGCTTCGCGAGCGCGGTGTGCGGGTCGAGACGGGGGAGTTCCGGGCCCATATGGACGTATCGCTCGTGAACGACGGACCGGTTACGATTCTTCTCGATTCGGCGAAACAGTTTTGACGCGGGCCCTGACGGGTCGCGCGACCGTTGAAGGAGATGTCAGTGAAGAGAGTGATCTGGACCGCCGCGTTGTGTGTCGCGCTGCCTGCCGCGGCCGCGGCGCAGCAGCGGCCGCTCGTCACCGAGGATCCGGAGGTCGTCGGTCCGCGCCAGGTGCTGCTCGAGCTCGGATACGATCACATCTGGGGGCAGCGGTATCCCGCCTCGGGCCTGCAGGGCACGCTGCTGCGGCTGCCCACCTTCGGCGTCAGCATCGGCGTCGGCATCGCCGAGATTCAGATCGACGGCGCCGCGTACCAGCGTCTGATGATTCGCGAACGATTCGATGCGCCGCTGGCCGGCATGCTCGAGTTCACGGGCAATCGCACGACGAGCGTCGACGACCTCATGGTGGGCACCAAGATCCGGCTGATGTCGGAAGCGCCGGGACGCCCCGCGCTGGGTCTCCGCTTCGCCACGAAGCTGCCGTTGGCGCGCAACGAACGTGGACTCGGCCTCGATACCACCGACTTCTACGCGTCGGTGCTGCTCGCCAAAACCGTCCAGTCGCTCCGCATCGTCGGCAACGCCGGCATCGGGATTCTCGGCGACGCCACGCGCGGCGATCGCCAGAACGACGTGCTGACGTACGGCCTGTCGGTGGCGCGCGCGATTACGCAGGCGGCTGAAGTGGTCGGCGAAATCAACGGCCGGCTGCATACCGGCGGCAACGCGCCGGCGCCCGGCACCCAGTCGAGCGCAATCGTGCGCGGCGGGCTGCGCTTCACCAAGGGCCCGGTGCGCATCGACGGCGGCGTACTCATCGGCGCGCTGGCCGAGGATCCCACGTTTGGTGTAACTGCTGGCTTCACGTGGGTGTTTAACTATTAATGGAAATGTAAATTGTATACGATTTACCTTTCCGCGATCTCTTGACGGCGCCGCACGACACCCGAATCAACCGTCTGTCCCGTCCGGGAGATGGCCGTGAAGAACATCTCGTCACCGATGATTTCAGCGGCCAGGAAGGCCTGCTCGGTGTCGAACCCCTTTGCGGTAATGCCGCTGCTCTTGTTGATGTTTCCCGACCGCAACTGTCCGCCCGATCCGACAACGAAGTAGGCGATCCCGTTCTGCGGCTTCACACGCTCATAGAAATGATCTTGTCCCGTCAGCACGAGGCTGACGTTGTATTTGGCAAAGAGCGGTTCGAGGGCCTCGCGGAGACGCGCGTTGGATCCGGCGCGATCTCGTGAGGAATACAACGAGTGATGGAAAAAGGCGATCTTCCAGGGCTCGCTGGAGGCCTGGAGCTGCTGCTCGAGCCACTGAGTCTGCTCGGGCAGCGCAGAGTTGCTGTCGAGTGCGAAAAAACGGACGCCCGGCTTCGGGCTGAAGGTGTAGTAAAGCTTTCCCTCCATGTTGAACAGCTTGTAGTACCGCTGTTCAGGAGCATCGTCGGCGCCAAGGGCCGCATGGAACTGCACCCCCGCATCGAGCAGCGGCCTGTACGGGGTCTCGAATTTGTTTATGAAGTCGCGCGGCCGTGCGGATCCGTAGAGATTGCCGCCGGTGAGAACAACGAGGTCGTACTTGAACCGTTCGTGGAGCGCGGCCATCTGCTCGGCGAGCTGGTATTGCGCTCGTTCACCGGTGCCGGAGCCTCCAAGAACGGCGAATTTCAGGGAGTCTGGCTTGTTCGGCAGAGCAGTCAGGGGTTCGGCGGCCGGCTGTTGCGCGGCTGGCCCGACCGCCGTCGCGACAAGAACAAGGACGAGGAAAAGCAGAAGCTTGCGCATGGGTTCATTGCTGCCGCTTCGGTGTAGCGCAATGGTCCAATAGCCGATGCTATTTACAATTTACAGTTTACATTTCGCGATCTCTTTATTGAAGCGGCAGCGGCTTGTAGACGTCCTCGAGCAGCCGCTTCTCCTCCTCGACCCTTGTCGCGTCCCAGCCGTGGATGCCGGCCATGATCGCGGCCGCGTTGTCGATCGCCGCGGCGCCGGGATGGCCGGCGGATCCCAGCAGCGTGCGCCGGAGCACGGCGTCGCGCAGGCGCAACGCCTGTTCGTGACGCGCGGCGTGCGCAATCTCTGCCCCCGTGACGAGCGTGCCGGGCGCAAGCGGCTCGCGCCAGTCGGGCTGTTCCTTCATCAATGCAATGACCGCCGGCGTGCCGGATCCATACCAGGCGGAAAGATGTCTGATCAGGGCTGCCGGAAGCTCGCCGACTTTCGCGGCACGCAGGGCTTCCATCGCGATCGCTTCGACATCGGCGATTTCGGCTGTGGGAAGCACGGCGTGCGCGGACCGGCTGCGGCGTACGTGCCGGCCCTTGGCTGATGCGATGCGGTTGATCGCCTGTTCCGCGGCCAGACGCGCGGTCGTGTACTTCACGCCGACGAGCGTGAAGAAGCCGGGAACGCCTTCCTTCGCGTGATCAATCAGCTCAGCGTCGGCCTTCAAATCGGGACGTCCCGATCCCGACGCCGCGGGCACGAGCGCGTGGTGCACCAGCGTGACTTCGTGCGGCTGCAGCTTGAGCGTCGGAAACGCGCCGTTCAGCTCCGCGATGAACGCCAGCACCTCGTCGCGATCCGGCGCCTGGGCATCGAACGGCACGAGTCGATCGCTCTGGCTGGTGCCGGCGAGCAGGCGTCCGCGCCATCCGACCAGCGTCAGCATGCGGCCGGCTGTCGTTGCGGCGGCAAGCCCGATCTCGGACGCCGGACGCGAGGTCATAAGATTCATCGCGCGCACGAAGGGCAGGTCGAGTCGCAGTCCTCCGAGCGCGGCGACCGCGATGGCCTGGCTTCCGACCGCGCTCAGCACCGCGTCAGCCTCGATCGTGATGTTGCGCCCGCTCATGCGATCGACGCCTCGCGCACCGCGCACGCGCCCCGACTCGTCGCGTTCCAGGGCGACGATGTCGAGATGGTTCGCGAGGAGGGCGCCGGCGGCCTCGGCGCCGAGGGCAAACGCGAGGGTCAGCCGGTCGGCCTGCTGCATCTGATAGTCGTACCAGACCGCGCCGCCCTTGAGCCTGTCTTGCCGGACCAGTGGAAACAGGCGGCTCGTTGCGGTGCGCGACTCGAGACGCGATGCGGGAAGGTGCAGTTCCTGGCTGACGCCGGCGTTACGCGAACGGCCGATGAAATCGTATGCACCGAGCGCGGCCTTCATCGCCAGGCGGCCGCGCGCGAGGCCGCCATAGATGCCGGTGATGAATGGAAACGGCTTGATGTAGTGCGGCGCGATGCGCGCGAAGGTCCGGCGCTCGGCGATCCCCTGTCTGACCCGCGCCAGATTCGCGCGCTGCAGCGCGCGCAGGCCGCCGTGCACGGTCCGCTGATGGTTGAAGGTCGCGCCGCTGCCGAAGTCGTCGCGCTCGGCCAGCGCCACGCGCAATCCGCGTCCCGCGGCATCATAGGCGGCGGCGAGCCCGTGAATGCCGCCGCCAATCACGAGCAGATCGAAGTGTTCGCTCGACAGACGGTCAAGATCGCGATTCATGATTCGATTGCTCCCGGGTCGGAACAGCTAAAAGTAAATCGTAGATTGTAAATAGCATTGTCTATCGCGCTATTGTGCCCGACGCTGTGACGCCCAATGGCTCCATAGACGATGCTATTTACAATTTACAATCTACATTGCACGTTCCAGATCTTATAGTAGTGCTCTGTGACTGACGCCAACGCGCGCGTGCGCGAATACTGGGACACGCACATCCACGATCTCGAGATCTCGAGCCATCCGCCCGGATCGCCGGGGTTTTTCGCCGACCTCGATGAGTATCACTTCGACAAGCTGCATCACCTGCTGCGGCTCGTTCCGTTTGACGGCATGAACGGACGAAAGGTGCTCGACGTCGGGTGCGGGGCGGGCGTCGATCTGCTGCGGTTTGCCAGGGGCGGCGCCGTCGCGACGGGGGTCGACATCTCGTCGAGCGCCATCGAGCTGGCCCGCGGCAACGCCGCCCAACAGGGGCTCGATGTCGAGCTGCGGGTCGCCGATGCCGAGCAGCTGCCGTTCGCCGACAACACCTTCGATCTGGTCTTCGCGCATGGCGTCATCCAGTATTCGAGCGACACCGAGCGCGTCGTCGACGAGTGCCGCCGCGTGGTCAAGCCCGGCGGTCAGGCGATCTTTCAGGCCTACAACCGGCATTCCTGGCTCAATGCGCTGTCGAAACTGATGCGCGTGGGTCTCGAGCACGAAGGCGCGCCGGTGCTGCGCAAGTTCACGCCGGGCGAATTCACGCGGATGCTCCGGGGCTTCAGCGACGTGCGGCTCGTGTACGAACGCTTTCCGGTGAAGTCGCGGCTGCACAAAGGCTGGAAGGGCGCGCTCTTCAATACCTTCTTCGTGGGCACGTTCAACGCGCTGCCGCGCGCCCTGGTGCGCCGCTTCGGCTGGCACCTGCTCGCGTTCTGCCGCAAATAGCATGCGCGTTGCCAAAGCCCACGCCTATGGAAACGACTTCCTGCTGATGGAAGCGTCCGAGGTGCCGGCGGGCCTCGATCGGCCCGATCTCGCGCGGCGCATCTGCGACAGGCACCGCGGCATCGGCGCCGATGGCCTGATGCTTTACACGGTGGACGAGACCGGCGGGCCGGTGCCGCGCGCGTCCATGCGCCTGCTCAATGCCGACGGGAGCCGATCGGAAGTCTCGGGCAACGGCGTACGGTGTCTGGCGGTGCTGCTCGCGATGCGCGTGGCCGGCGCCGGCGACGTGATCGTCGACACGGAAGCGGGCGAGAAGCGGCTCACGCTGCTCGACCGCCAGGGGAGCCGGTTCATCTTCCGTGCAGCGATGGGCGAGCCCACCGACCTTCGACAGCAGACGCTGGATGTGCTCGGGGCGCCGCTCGACGTCATCACGCTTCGGGTGGGCAATCCGCAGTGCGTCGTGCTCGGACCGCCAACCGACGCGCGGCTGCACAGCATCGCCCGCGCGCTTGCGACGCATCCCGCGTTTCCGGAGGGCACCAACGTGGAGCTCGCCGAGGTTGAGCGGCCCGACCTCGTGCGCATTCTCATCTGGGAGCGCGGTGTAGGGCCGACGTTCGCGTCGGGCACTGGCGCCTGCGCGGCGGCGGTGGCCGCGGCGGCGTACGGCGGCGCCGCGCGTGACGCGATCGTCGCATCGCCCGGCGGCGAACAGCGAGTGGAGTGGACGCGCGACGGCCTGTTTCTCACGGGAGCCGCGGAAGTCACGATGGACGGCGAATGGCTGGCAGGTTGAAGACGCCGCACGAGGCGTTCGAGTCGGTCGAGGCCTATTCCCCGGCCGAGGAGCGGTTCAACCGGCGCCGGCGCACGTTCGGCCTCTTCGCGGCGCCTGTCATGTTTCTCGTCCTCCTGCTGCTGCCGATGCCGGGCCTCACGCCGGCGGCGCACAAGCTGGCGGCCATTCTCGCGTTGATGGTGGTGCTGTGGATCACGGAGGCACTCCCGCTGGCCATTACCGCCGTGACGGGCCCGGTGCTTGCCGTGCTGCTCGGCGTCGGCGCGGCGCGTGCGGTCTTTGCGCCATTTGCCGATCCCATCATCTTTCTGTTCATCGGCAGCTTCATGCTGGCGCAGGCCATGTTCGTGCACGGGCTCGACCGCCGGATGGCCTTCACCGCGCTGTCGCTCGGCGCCGTCGGACGCAGCCCGGGCCGCATCCTGATCGCGTATGGCGCGGTGACGGCGCTGCTCTCGATGTGGATCAGCAACACGGCCACGACCGCGATGATGTTTCCGCTCGGCCTCGCGATCGTGGGCCATCTGGCGAGCGGGCGCGAGCGCGCACCCGAGATCCGCCGGTACGCGATGGCCATGATGCTGATGACGGCGTTTGCCGCGTCGATCGGCGGGCTCGGCACGCCGGTCGGCACGCCGCCGAACCTGATCGGGATTGCGCTGCTGCGGCAGCAGACCGGGATCGACATCACGTTCGACCGGTGGATGCTCCTCGGCCTGCCGATGGTGGTGCTCGTACTCGCGGGACTGTTCGCGATCTTTCATGTCTTCGCCGTGCGGGGCGTGACGCTCGCGCAGGGGGGCGCGGATCTCGTGCGCGAGGAGCTGCGCAGGCTTGGTCCGGTGACGCGCGGGCAGCGCAACGTGATGTTCGCGTTTTTCACGACCGTGCTGCTCTGGCTGCTGCCCGGCGTGTTTGCCATGACGGGGCAGGGCGCCAGCGACGCCGCGGTTGCCTACGCCGGCCTGGTGCCTGAATCCGTGGCGGCGATGATCGGCGCCATTCTGCTGTTTCTGCTGCCGGTGCACTGGCCGGCCCGCCGATTCACATTGTCGTGGGATGAAGCCTCGCGAATCGACTGGGGGATCGTGCTGCTCTTCGGCGGAGGACTGTCGATGGGCGCGCTCGCCACGTCTACGGGACTCGCGACGGCGATGGGACAGTCCGTGGCCGGATGGATGCACGAGCCGTCACCACTGCTGCTGACGGCCGTGTTCACGGCTGCCGCGATCGTGATCAGCGAGGCGGCCTCGAACACCGCGTCGGCCACGATCATCGTGCCGATTGCGATCGCCGTGGCCCAGGCCGCGGGCGTCTCGCCGCTCGAGCCCGCTCTTGGCGCCACGCTCGGCGCCTCGATGGGCTTCATGATGCCCATCTCCACGCCTCCCAACGCGATCGTCTACAGCTCGGGCCATGTGCCGATCACGCAGATGATGCGCTACGGGATCATGCTCGACGTGCTGGGCTACATCGTTATTGTGGTCCTGGTAATGACGATCGGACGTGTCGTCGTCTAAACGGAAAGTCACTTGACATGACGTGGTATTCGCGCGACTCGCACGATGCGGAGCTCGCAACCTACCACGTCATGTCAAGTGCTTTCCGGGATTAAGGCTCGAGGGCGGAAACTGCGCGGCCGGCAGGGTGTCGAGAGTTGAGAAACTGCGTCGTGCTCGGAGTCAGCGGCGACGCGGCGGAGCGGTGGGTGCGGCGCCGCCGAACGGCGCAAGTGCTTGCGCCAGCCGCCCTTCCAGCCCGTCGAGCAGCGCGTGTGCCTGTCTGAGATCGTCGCGTTCGAGCGCGGCACGTGAATCTTGCAAAGCGCGCTCGGTGTCGGCAATGACCTGGCGCAACGTCCGAGCGGCCTCGTCCTGCGCGCGGGTCGCGCGGTTGGCGGCCACGCGGCCGCGTTCGACATTGGTGGCCAGCACGACGATCGTGCGTTCGAGCTCACCGCGTCGCGTGGCTTTGTCGGTGGCGGCTTTCTTCGCGGCGGCGGAGGCGCGCTCGCGCGCGTCGAGCGCATGATTCAGCGCCTGTCGAAAGTCGCGCTGCGCGACCGCGTCGTCATAGCGCTTGAGGGCGCCTTCGGCCGCGGCCAGCTCTTCGGGTGCGTACTGTTCGGCCCCGGCGGCGCGCGCAGCTTCAATCGCGCCCTGCGCCTGATGATATTCACGCTCCGGCGGCGCGCCACAGCCAATCAGTACCAGCGGCAGCAGCAGGACGGCGAGTCGGCGCATCGATCGAAGTATACCGGATGAAAGCGCTGGCCTCGCACGATCGTCCTCGCGAAAAGCTCGCGCGCGCGGGCTGTGACGCGCTTGGCGACAACGAGCTGCTCGCGGTGCTGCTCGGCAGCGGCACACGCGGCCGCAGCTCGCTCGATGTCGCGAACGGTCTGCTCGACGCCGGCGGCGGCCTGCGCGGTCTGACGCGCATGGGACGCGACGAGCTCGCGCGCGCGCACGGCGTGGGCGCCGCGCGCGCCGCGCGGATCCTCGCCGCGATCGAGCTGGGCCGCCGATCGCTCACGCGGGATCCATCGGAGCGCCCGCGGTTCGCGACGCCGCGCGAGGTGGCCGACTACCTGCTGCCGCAATTCGGCAGCTATCCGGTCGAGCGCTTCGGCGTGCTGCTGCTCGACACACGCCATCGGCTCGTGCGCACGCGCATTCTCTCGGTCGGCTCGCTCGACGCCAGCGTCGTCCATCCGCGCGAGGTCTTTCGCGAAGCCATCCTCGGCGGCGCCGCGGCGATCGTGCTGTTCCACAACCACCCGTCGGGCGATCCCTCGCCGAGCCGCGACGATCTCTCACTCACGCGCCGGCTGATGACGGCGGGCGATCTCATCGGCATCGACGTGCTCGATCACGTCGTGTTGGCGGACACTCAGTACGCGTCCATGAAAGAGTTGGGAAGACTTTAAGAGACCGCGAAATGTAAACTGTAAATTGTAAATAGCATTGGTTATTGAGCTATTGCTGCCGCTTCAGTGCAGCGCGACAGCACCACGGCGTAACGTCGCAATAGCAAAATTTACAATGCTATTTACAATTTACGATTTACATTTCCACCGAACTGTTCTGTCCATGCAGCCGTGTCTTCCTCGCCTATCCGACGGAAGAGCAGATCGACGGATCCGACGCGCCGGCCTGGTTCGAGCCGGCCGATCTCACGCGCGAGTTCGGATGGCCATCGGCGTTCTTCGTCGGAGGCCTCCAGGGCATCGAGCACGCGGCCGCTGGTTTCCGGAATGATCGGCTGCGACACAATCGCGAACAGGCGAACGAGGTTCAGTGACGTCCGCACCACCGCGTCAGCCCGCGGCGGATCCGTCTTCATCAGTTTCCAGGGCTCCTGCTCGGCGAGATAGACATTGCCGGCCGTCCACATGGCGCGAAGGGCGGCAATCGCCTTGCGGAACGACAGCTCGTCGAGATGGCGCTGATAGGCGGAGAGGTGCTGTTCGAGCTCGGCGACGAGCCGCGCCTCGGGATCGCCGGCCTCGCCTCCGCCTGGCACCGTCGCGTCGAACTTCGACTCCGCGAACTTCACGACGCGGTTGACGAAGTTGCCGAAGACGCCGACCAGATCTTTGTTGATGACCGCGGCGAACAGCTCCCATGTGAAGTCGGCATCGTCCGACTCCGGAGCATTGGCGAGCAGGTAATAGCGCCAGTAGTCGGCGGGCAGCAGCGCGAGAGCGTCTGACATGAAGACCCCGCGATGCTGGCTGGTCGAGAATTTGCCGCCGTAGTACTTCAGCCAGTTGAAGGCCTTGATGTAGTCGGGCCGCTTCCATGGCTCGCGCGTGCCAATCAGCGTCGCGGGAAACATGATCGTGTGGAACGGCACGTTGTCCTTCGCCATGAACTGCGTGTAGTGCACATCGTCCGCGTCGTACCACCATGACCGCCAGTCAGCGGCGGCAGACTGTGCTTCGGCCCATTCCTTGGTTACGCCGATGTATTCGATCGGCGCATCGAACCAGACGTAGAAGACCTTGTTCTCGAATCCCGGGCGATCGACGGGCACGCCCCATTTCAGATCGCGCGTGATGCCCCGATCCTCGAGTCCTTCGTTCAGCCATTTGAGCGCGATCGACGTCGCCACCGGCGGCCAGTTCTCGCGCGTGGTGATCCACGCCCGCAGCTCTGGTTCGAGGGCCGACAGTTTGAAGAAAAGGTGCCGGCTGTCGCGCACTTCGACGTTGGGACTGCCTGAGATGCTGGAGCGCGGCGAGATCAAGTCCGTCGGATCGAGCACGCGGGTGCAGTTCTCGCATTGGTCGCCCCGGGCGGCCTCGTATCCGCAATGGGGGCAGGTTCCGACGACGTACCTGTCGGGAAGGAAGCGGCG
Source organism: Vicinamibacterales bacterium (assembly GCA_040902895.1). Taxonomy (GTDB): domain Bacteria; phylum Acidobacteriota; class Vicinamibacteria; order Vicinamibacterales; family SCN-69-37; genus JALYRV01. Next base: position 109,588 of record JBBDWL010000138.1, read on the forward strand.
GTCGTCGACGGAGTAGACCTGTTGGGTCGTCCGTTCTTCGATCAGTCCGTTTTCCTCGAGGCGGCGGGCGAAATACTTCGTGAGCTCATGGTTCTGCGGCGACGAACTGCGGCCGAAGTGGTCGAATGACAATGCAAACCGGCGTCCGAGATCGGCCTGAATCTCGTGCTGTTGGCGGCAGAACTCCGCGACGTCGAGACCGGCTTCGATGGCGGCCAGCTCCGCCGGCGTGCCATGCTCGTCGGTGGCGCACAGGAACAACACGTCATTGCCGCGCGCGCGCAGGTAGCGGGCGTAGACATCGGCGGGCAGCATCGATCCCACCAGGTTGCCGAGATGCTTGATGCCGTTGATGTACGGGAGGGCGCTGGTAATGAGGTGCCGGTCACTCATATCGGTGGCAACGCATGATGATCAATCAGTACTATACCGGCAAGGAGCCGACCGTGGATTCAGACAAGACCCCTGAGATGGTGCCGGGCGTGACGCCTGCAGCGGGTACGCATTCGCCGCAGGAGCCTGCGGCAGACGCGCCTGCGAGCCCGGAGAGTCCTGTCGCGCCGTCGAAAGGATCGCCGGGCGCCGCGTCGCCGCAGATCACGATCGACGACTTCATGAAGATCGATCTGCGCGTGGCCAAGGTGCTGGCGGCTGAGCGTGTGGCGAAGTCGAAGAAACTGATCAAGCTCACGATCGATCTCGGCTCCGAGCAGCGCACGCTCGCGGCAGGCATCGCGGAAGCCTATGAACCGGAAAGCCTCGTCGGACGGCACGTGGTGATCGTCGCCAACCTCGCGCCCCGCACGCTGATGGGCATCGAGTCGAACGGCATGGTGCTCGCCGCCAGTCCGGAAGACGGTCAGGCTGTGTTGATCGGATTCGATGCGCCGCCGCCTTTGGGCAGCCGGGTCAGGTAGATCACCAAATCACGAGATCACCAGATCACCAAATCCATGGTCGATTCCCATTGCCATCTGGCCGGCACTGAGTTCGCCGGCGATCTCGCCGACGTTGTCGCGCGTGCGAAGGCGGCCGGCGTCGAGCGCGCGGTCGTCATCCTGTCGGCGACCGACGATGAGGAGATGGCACGGGGAGCGGGCGTGCAGGCGGCGTGGCCCGACGTGCGGTTCGCGTGCGGCGTGCATCCACACGAAGCGGGGAAGTTCGCCGCCGCGCCTGAATCGGCGGCCGAGCGGCTGCAGTCGCTGGTTGCCGGCCGCCGGGACATCCGAATGGTCGGCGAAATCGGCCTCGACTATCACTATGACTTCGCGCCCCGCGACGTGCAGCAGCGCGTGTTCCGCGCGCAGGTGGCCGCCGCCCGTGCGCTCGGCATGCCGATCGTCATTCACACCCGTGAGGCGTGGGCCGACACCATCGCCATTGTTCGCGATGAGCGCGCCCGGGAAACGGGCGGCATCTTTCACTGTTTTACGGGAACCGCAGACGAGGCGCGCGAGGCGCTGGATGCCGGCTTTTGTCTGTCATTTTCGGGCATCCTGACCTTTCCGCGCGCCGAGGCGATTCGCGAGGCGGCCCGCCTCACGCCTCCTGACCGCTTTCTCACCGAAACCGACGCGCCGTTTCTGGCCCCGGTGCCGTATCGGGGCAAGCGGAACGAGCCGGCATTCGTCGCGGAGGTCACGCGCAGGCTGGCCGAGACGCGCGGCGAATCGGTCGAGGCCACGGCCGGCCGCGCCGCCGCCACGCTCGACGGCCTGCTGGCGCGTCGCGTAAACTGAGGCAGAGTGCAGCCATCCTCGTCGTTCGCGGATCTCACGCAGATTTTCGAGCCGGTACGCGCCGATCTCGAGAAAGTGGAAAAGGAATTCGCGCGCCACGTCGAGTCGCGCGTGGCCCTGATTCCCGAGATGGGCCGCTACATCCAGACGTCGGGCGGCAAGCGCGTGCGCCCGGCCCTGCTGCTCATGGCCGCCCGGCTGGCCGGCTACAAGGGCGACGGCGCGGTGCTGTACGCCTCGGTCGTGGAGTTCATCCACACGGCCACGCTCGTGCACGACGACATCATCGACGAGGCCGACACGCGGCGCGGCCGCCTCTCGGTGCACTCGCGCTGGGGCAACGACATCACCGTGCTGCTGGGCGACTATCTCTATATCAAGTCAATGGCGCTGGCGCTGACCCAGGACTCGCTCGACATCATCCGGCTGCTCTGCGACGTCACGCTGAAGATGATCGAGGGTGAGATCTATCAGCTCACCAAACAGGGCGACGTCGACATCACGGAAGACGAGCACTACGAGATCATCCGGCGCAAGACCGCGTTTCTGTTCTCGGGCTGCGCCGAGATCGGCGGCCTGCTGGGCACGTGCACCGGCGAGCAGCGCGCGGCGCTGCGCGAGTATGGTCTCGAGCTCGGGATGGCGTTTCAGATCGTGGACGACCTCCTGGACTACACCGCGGACGAGGTCGCGCTGGGCAAGCCGATCGGCGGCGACCTGCGCGAAGGCAAGGTCACGCTGCCGATCATCTTCCTGCTGGGCAGCGGCAGCCTCGAGGCGGACGAGATCGTGCGCTCGACCGTGCGCGATCGCGCGATCGAGCCGACAGACTGGCACCGCCTGCGGCATCTCTTACAGGAGACACGCGCGGCGGATCTTGCGTTCGCGCGCGCGCAGGAGCACGTCGCAAGAGCCAAAGCGCAGCTCCAGGTGTTTCCGCCCTCGCTCGAACGCGAGGCCCTCCTGGCGCTGCCGGACTACGTCCTCGCGCGCGATCGGTAAGCTCGCGGGCGAGCTCTGAGCGCTCGCTCGGACGCTCGCTCGGAGCGCTCGAAATGTAAATCGTAAACTGTAAATAGCATGGTCTATCGAGCCATTGCCTCGCACTGAAGCGGCAGCAATAGCCCAATAGACAATGCTATTTACACTTTACAATTTACATTGCATGGACCCCGCCTCAGAGATCGCATCGCTGCGCGAGCGCATCCGGCATCACGAGCACTGTTATTACGTTCTTGATTCTCCCGAAATCACCGACGCGGAATACGATCGGCTGCTGACAGCGCTCGAGGCGCTCGAGGCGGCGCATCCGGATCTGATCACGCCGGAATCGCCGACGCAGCGGGTGGGTGGGACGCCGGCGGCGGGCTTCGAGACGATCGCGCATCTCGCGCCGATGCTCAGCCTCGAGAACGCGTATTCCGGCGATGAGTTGCGCGAGTTCGACGGGCGCGTGCGGCGCGGGCTCGAACTGGCGGCGGATGCGCCGGCGCTCGCGTACGTCGCGGAGCTGAAAATCGACGGACTGAGCCTGGCGCTGACCTACGACAACGGACGGCTCGTGCGCGGCGTCACGCGCGGCGACGGCATACGCGGCGAGGACGTGACGTCGAACGTCCGGGTGATCAAGGCCATTCCGCTTATGCTGATCGAGCCTCTTGCCTCTGCTCGTGCACGGCCGGCAGGGCCGATCGAGATCCGCGGAGAGGCGTTCCTGTCTCGTCAGGCGTTCGACCGTGTCAATCGCGAGCGCGAAGACGCCGGTGAGCCGTTGTTCGCGAATCCGCGCAATGCCGCGGCCGGCACGATGCGCACGCTCGACCCGAAGGCGGTGAGCCGCCGCGGCCTGAGCGCCTTCTTCTATCAGATGGTTGTCTCACCCGGCGTTGCGGCGCTCGACCCGTCGCACGCCGGCGCGCTCGAGCGCATCGCATCATGGGGCCTCCCGGTCGAGCCTCACTGGGAGCGCTGTGACGGTGTCGACGCATTGCTCGCCTTCTGCGCACGGTGGGCCACCGCCCGCGCCGCGCTGCCCTTCGACACCGACGGCATCGTCATCAAGCTCGACGATCTGGCGCTCCGCGAGCGCCTGGGTGCCACGGCGAAGTTTCCGCGATGGGCCATCGCCTACAAATTTCCCGCCGAGCGCGCCACCACCCGCCTGAAGAGCATCGAGGTCAATGTCGGCCGCACTGGCGCCGTGACGCCGTACGCCGTACTCGAGCCCGTCCTCGTGAGCGGCTCGACGATTCAGATGGCCACGCTGCACAACGAGCAGGAGATCGCACGCCGCGACATCAGACCGGGCGACCTGGTCGAGATCGAAAAGGGCGGCGACGTGATCCCGAAAGTCATCGGTCCTGTGCTCGATCAGCGCCCGAAGAATCTGCGGCGGTGGATCATGCCCGGGGAGTGCCCGTCGTGCGGCAGCGCGCTCACGAAGCCGCAGGAGGAAGTCGTGTGGCGCTGTGAGAACGCGTCGTGTCCGGCGCGGCTGCGGCGCAGCCTCGAGCACTTCGCATCGCGGCGCGCGATGAACATCGAGGGCCTGGGCGAGTCGCTGACCGATCAGCTCATTTCATCCGGACTGGTCAACGACTTCTCCGATCTCTATCGCCTGACGGTGGATCAGATCGCCGCGTTGAGTACCACGTCAGAGAAAGATGGCAAGTCCATCACGCGCCGCGTCGGTGAAAAGGTGGCGGCCAAACGGGTGGCCGAGATCGAGCGCAGCAAGACCAACGAGATCTGGCGGCTGCTGCATGCGCTCGGCATCCGGCACATCGGCGAAGGCAGCGCCCAGGCGCTCGCGCGCCACTTTGCTTCGATCCCGCGACTGCGCGAGGCCTCGGCCGCCGAGCTCGAGCAGGTGCGCGACGTCGGTCCCGTTGTCGCCCGCGCCGTGCGCGCGTTTCTCGACGAGCCGCGCAACCAGGCCCTGATCGATCGCCTTGTGGCGGTCGGCGTGCGCATGGTGGACGCCACGAGCAGCCAGGGCCCGCCCGGTCCCCAGCCCTTTGCCGGCATGACATTCGTGATCACGGGCACGCTGCCATCGCTGTCGCGGGAGGCTGCGACGGCGCTCATCACGAGGCTCGGGGGCAAAGTGTCGGGGTCGGTCAGCCGAAAGACCTCTTATCTCGTCGCCGGCGACGAGGCGGGCTCGAAGCTGCAGAAGGCACAGGAGCTCGGCATCGAAATCATCGACGAGCAGGCCCTTCGGGCGCTTGCCGGCGACTTATAATCAGAGGCGGCTGGCTTGTGATACGACGTTTTGTTGCGGTGATGCTCGTGCTCGTGGCGGTGGTGGCCTTCATGGTCGGGCTGGTCGTGGCCGGCTCCGGCATCCGGATGCCCAGCGGTCCGCTGACCGTGCTGTCAAAAGGACCCGTGCCTGGCGCGGCCGCCCCGACGCAGGCCGTCGCCTCACTGCTCTCGCCGGCGTCGCTTGGCACCGGCATCGACTTCGCCGAAGTCGCGTCGCGCATGAATGCAGCGGTCGTCAACGTCGACGCCAGCTCGCGCGGCGGACGCAGCCGCCGCAACGATCTCGAGGAGCCGCAGCGCGACGTACCGCGCCAGGGCGCGGGCAGCGGCTTCATCATCGACGCCGATGGTCACATTCTGACGAACTTCCATGTCATCGACGGCGCCGACCGCATCACGATTACGCTGTCGGACGGCCGCGCGCTGCGCGCGCGCGTTGTCGGCACCGATCCGGCGATCGACGTGGCGCTCCTGGCAATCGATGCCGGCGCCGCGGCGCGTCTTCCCGTGGCCAGGCTCGGCGATTCGAATCAGCTGCGCGTCGGCGAATGGGTGTGCGCCATCGGCAATCCGCTGGGGTACGTGCATTCGGTCACGGTCGGCGTCGTGTCGTTCATGGGCCGCAAGCTGTTCGACAACAGCCTTGACGACTACATCCAGACCGACGCCGCCATCAATTTCGGCAACAGCGGCGGACCGCTGATCAACGCGCGCGGCGACGTGATCGGCATCAACACGGCCATCAGTTCGCAGGCGAACAATATCGGTTTCGCCATTCCGATCAATCAGGTGCGGGCCGTATTGCCGCAGCTCAAGAGCCGCGGGCGCGTGGCGCGCGGATTCATCGGCGTGACGCTCGAAACGGTCACGCCGGCGCTGCAGCGCGCGCTCGAGCTGTCGACTGCCACGGGCGCCATCGTGCAGGAAGTGACGCCGGCCACGCCGGGCGAGCGCGCGGGTCTTCGCACCTACGACGTCATCCGGTCGGTCGATGGACGCGACGTCACGTCGAGCGACGAGCTGATTCGCGACGTCTCGGGCCGCGCGCCCGGCAGCGTCGCGCGGCTGCAGGTCATGCGCGACGGGCGCGAGCTCGACGTGCTCGTCAAACTGGCGGAGCGCCCGCGTGTCGATAATGCCAGCGACGACCGCCGTCCGGTCGCCCCTGCCGACACCACGCAGCCGCCGCTTGGCCTTGTGGTGCGCAACATCGAGCCGGCGACCGTCCAGCGCTACGGGCTGCCGTCGAGCCTGACGGGCGTGCTGGTCACGCGCATCGAGCCGGCCAGCGTCGCACACGTCGCGCGCGTGCGGCGCGGCATGGTCATTCTCGAGATCAACCGCCGGCGCGTCAGCTCCGTCGAGGACTATGAGCGCGTCATCGCGCGTGCGCGGCCCGGCGACGTGCTTGCGCTCTATGTCTACGATCCGCTTGCCGAGCAGCGCTCCATCCTCACCGTCACTATCGAGGGAAGTGAGTGATGCGCAGGGAGCGGAGCGGGGCCTCGGGGTCCCCGCGAGCGACCGAGCCAGGCGGGGTGCAGGGGTCCCCGCCGGAGAGCTCAGGGTGAAACCGCGGATCCTGGTTATTGACGATGAGCAGGCGATCCGCGAATCGATGCGGATGATCCTCGAGTACGAGGGCTACGAATGTCTGCAGTCCGGATCGGCGCAGGAAGGCATGACCCTGATCTCGCGCGAGCATCCTGATCTGGTCTTTCTCGACATCAAGATGCCCGGCATGGACGGCCTCGAGGCGCTCGGGCGCATCAAGGCCGGGCACGACGCGCTGCCGGTGGTGATCGTCTCGGGGCACGGCACGGTCAGCACGGCGGTCGAGGCGACGCGCAAGGGGGCGTTCGATTTCATCGAGAAGCCGCTCGAGCGCGAGCGCGTGCTGCTGACGATTCGCAACGCGCTCGATCAGAGCCGCCTGCGCGACGAGAACAAGACCCTCAAGCGCGCCGTAGAAGTGCGCCACCAGATGGTGGGCGAGAGCGCCGGCATGCAGGCGGTGATGGCGCAGGTCGGCCGCGCGGCGCCGAGCAATGCCACGGTGCTGATTCTGGGCGAGAGCGGCGTGGGCAAAGAGCTCGTGGCGCGCGCGATCCACCGCAACTCGAACCGCGCGCGCGAGCGGTTCGTGCAGGTCAACTGCGCCGCGATTCCCGAGGAGCTGATCGAGTCGGAGCTGTTCGGCCACGAGAAGGGTTCGTTCACCGGCGCCACCGAGAAGCAGATCGGCAAGTTCGAGCAGGCCGACAAAGGCACGATCTTTTTAGACGAGGTCGCCGACATGAGCGCCAAGACGCAGGCCAAAGTGCTGCGCGTGCTCCAGGAAGGGGAAGTCGAGCGCCTGGGCTCCGCGCGCACGATCAAGGTTGACGTGCGCGTGATTGCTGCGACGAACAAAGATCTCGAGGAAGAGATCGCGCAGAACCGCTTCCGCGAGGACTTGTACTATCGCCTCAAGGTCATTCCGATCTCGGTGCCGCCGCTGCGCGAGCGTCCCGAAGACATTTCGCTGCTCGTGCGGCACTTCTCGGATCTGTTCAGCCGCGACAACAACCGCAAGCCCGCGAAGTTCACGCCCGCCGCGATGGACATGCTGCAGAACCACCGCTGGAAGGGCAACGTCCGCGAGCTGCGGAACACGGTCGAGCGGCTGATCATCATGTCGCCTGGCGACAGCGTGGACGTGCCCGACGTGCGGGCCGTGCTTCGAGTCGAGCCCGGCAGGACGGGACAGGGCGAACAGGCGCAGGGCGAGACACCTGGTACCTTGCGCGGCTTCAAGGAGAACGCCGAGCGCGCGTTCCTGGTCGACAAGCTTCGCGAGCACAACTGGAACATCTCGAAGACCGCCGAGGTCATCGATACACCCCGCAGTAACCTCTACAAGAAGCTCGAGCAGTACGGGATCAAACAGGAAGCCGACGGCTGAGCCTGTATAATTGAGGTTCTGCAGTGATCCAGACAACCGTCCGCCGTAGCTCGCGCAAGCGAGCGAAGGTGGGAGGAAAGTCCGAACTCCGCAGGGCAGTGCGCCGGGTAACGCCCGGTCAGGGTGACCTGAAGGACTAGTGGCACAGAAAATATACCGCCCTGAGCGCGCCTCGTAAGAGGCGAGTCGAAGGGTAAGGGTGAAAAGGTGCGGTAAGAGCGCACCGCGCCGGCCGTAAGGTCGGTGGCAGGCAAAACCCCGCACGGAGCAAGGCCAAATAGGGAAGTGCAACCCGCCGGAGCCCGCGCAAGCGAGTGAAGGTGGGGGTAAGGACGGCCCGTCCAAGACTTCCGGGTAGGCTGCTTGAGCCTGGCAGTAATGCCAGGCCTAGAGGAATGGTTGTCACGCCGGAGCTCGCGCAAGCGAGCGAGGGTGGAACAGAATTCGGCTTACGAATCACTGTGGTGTTTATCAGGAAAAAGGGGACGGGTCTCATTTTTCGCGCGCGTTCAGGCGAAAAATGAGACCCGTCCCCTTTTTCCTGCACTCCTTTTGTACGGGTACAATCCTCTGATGCGCCAGAAGATCGCCATCCTGTTCAGTCTCGGTGTGCTTGCCGTCACCGTCATGGCGGCCCAGCAACCGCCGCAGCGCGGTCGCGGCGGCATGCAGGGCGTGCCCACGCTGCCAAACGGCGAATGTCCTCCCGGCCATACGCTCGTGCGCGTGGGGCGCTGTCAGGCGCCCGAAGTTCCGCCGCCCAGCATTCTCGACTATCGGCCGAAGTCAACGCTGGTCGTCGACGAACATCCCGTCCCGAAGGCGAAATATCCCGTCGTCGATATCCACAGCCACCAGACCGCGACAGCCGAGAACATGGCGCAGCTCATTCAGGAGATGGACGCGCTGAATCTGCGCGTGCTCAACAATCTGAGCGGCGGCAGCGGCGAGCAGCTGAAGGCCAGGGTCGAGGCGATTCGCGGCAGTCCGTACAAGGATCGCTTCACCGTGTTCGCGAACCTCAACTTCCGCGACTATGGACCCGGCTGGGGCGCCAAGGCGGCCGCGCAGCTCGAAGAAGACGTCCGCAACGGCGCGATCGGACTGAAGATCTTCAAGAACCTCGGGCTCACGGCAACGAAAGCCGACGGCTCGCGCATTCCTGTCGACGATCCGGAGCTGGATCCGGTGTGGTCCGCCGTCGGGCGCCTGAACGTGCCGGTGCTGATTCACACCGGCGAGCCGCCGCAGTTCTTCGAGCCGCCCGATTTCACGAACGAGCGCTGGCTCGAGCTCGCGCTGTTTCCGAGCCGCCGCAATTACGGTCCAACGAACGTCAAGTTCGGGCAGCTGATCGCCGAACGCGATCGCATGTTCGCGAAGCACCCGAAGACCCGCTTCATTGCAGCGCATTTCGGGTATCACGGGCACGACCTGAAGGCCGCCGCCGCGCTGCTCGACAAGCTTCCGAACGTGTACCTCGAAGTGGCCGCCGTCCTGTACGACTTCGGGCGCCAGCCGCGCACCGCCGCCGCGTTCTTCACGAAGTACCAGGACCGCGTCATGTTCGGCAAGGACACGTACGCGCCGTCGGAGTATCCGTATTACTGGCGCGTGTTCGAGACCGCGGACGAGTACTTCGACTACTACCGCGACTATCATGCCTTCTGGAAGCTGTACGGCATGGACCTCTCCGACGCCGTGCTCAGAAAGCTGTATTACCAGACGGCGCTGAAGGTCGCGCCCGGCCTGCCGCAGACCGGCTGGTCCGCCTCCCGTCCTCGCTAACCATGCGGACCTGTCTCGTCACCGGAGGCGCCGGCTTCATCGGCTCCCACATCGCCGCGGCGCTCCGCGCGCGCGGCGATCGCGTGCGCATTGCCGACAACCTCTCGACGGGCTATCGCCGCAATCTCGACGTCAATCCCGATGCCGATTTCATCGAAGGCGATCTCGCGGACCTCGCGTTTGCGGCTCGCGCCGTCGAGGGCGTCGATCTTGTCTTTCACCAGGCGGCGATTCCGTCCGTGCCGCGATCGGTCAAGGATCCCGTCGGCTCGAACCGCGCAAACATCGACGCGACCCTGCACGTCCTGATGGCGGCGAAGGACGCCGGCGTCAAACGCGTCGTCTATGCGGGGTCGTCATCCGCCTATGGCGACACGCCGGTGCTGCCCAAGCGCGAAGACATGCCGCCGAATCCGCGGTCGCCGTACGCGCTGCAGAAGCTGGTGGGCGAACAGTACGGCCAGCTGTTCACGACGCTCTACGGGCTTGAAACGGTCAGCATCCGCTATTTCAATGTCTTTGGTCCGAGGCAGGATCCCTCGTCAGCCTACTCAGGCGTCATCTCGCAGTTCGCGAAGGCCCTCACCGAGGGCCGCAGCCCCACCATCTATGGCGACGGCAGTCAGACGCGCGATTTCACCTACATCGACAACGTCGTCGACGGCGTGTTGCGGGCCGCGGATGCGCCTCGTGCGAGCGGCGAGGTGATCAACGTCGCGACCGGCGGGCGCATCTCCCTCCTCGATCTGCTCGATGTGATGAAGCGATTGACCGGCACCGGCGTCGATCCCGACTTCGCGGAAGCGAGGAGCGGCGACGTCCGCGACTCGCAGGCCGACATTACGAAGGCGAAGACCCTTCTCGGCTACGAGCCGCTCGTCGGTCTCGAGGAAGGGCTCGCACGCACGCTGGCCTGGCACCGTTCGACAATCACCGCCTGACGCTGCGCGTATAATCCGGACATGTTTCGGCGGGACGATCCGACGTCCCTCCCCGAAAGACTGGAGCCGGAACGATGATCGGCGAGACGGTTTCGCACTACCGCATTCTCGAAGAGCTCGGCGCGGGCGCGATGGGTGTTGTCTACAAAGCGGAAGACGTCCGTCTTAAGCGCCAGATCGCGCTGAAGTTCCTCTCGGCGGGTCTCACGCGCGATCCTGAGGCGCGCGAACGGCTCATCCAGGAAGCGCAGACGGCCTCGGCCCTCGATCATCCAAACATCTGCGTGATCCATGAAATCGACGAGGTGGCGGGCCGGACGTTCATTGCGATGACGTATTACGAGGGCGAGACGCTGCGAAAGCGCATCGCACGAGGGCCGCTGCCGCAGAACGAGGCCATCGACATCGCGATTCAGATTGCCCGGGCCGCGGCGGCCGCTCACGACGCCGGCATCGTTCATCGCGACATCAAGCCGGCAAACGTCATCGTCACCCCGCGGCGCGAAATCAAACTCCTCGATTTTGGAATCGCAAAGCTCTCTGGGCAAACACGCCTGACGCGGACAGGCACGACCGTCGGGACGGTTGCGTACATGGCGCCTGAAGTCATCAACGGCGGCGACGCGGATGCGCGCGCCGACATCTGGGCCATCGGCGTCGCGTTGTTCGAGATGCTGGCGGCTGCGCTGCCATTCGAGGGCGATAACGAGCTCGCGATTCTGAATTCCATTGCCCTCAAGGAAGCGCGGAGCGCCAGGAGCCTGCGCGCCGATGTCTCACCCGCGGTGGATGCGCTCCTGAAACGTGTACTGGTCAAGGATCCGGCGCGGCGGATTTCGTCGGCGCGTGAGCTGGAGGCTGCGCTCGCGGAGTTGCAGCATCCGTCCGGCGCAACGGTCCCCGTCCGCACCACGCGAACGTCGCCTCGGTGGGTGGGCGCCGCAGTCGCGATCGTGATTGCGTTAGCCGGTGTGTCGGGCGGTTGGTGGGCCATCAACCGCAATAGCGCGACGCTCAGCGCGACCGCGCTCCCCGAGATCGAGAAGCTGCTCGCGGCGGACGAGTACGTGCCGGCCTTCGGCTTGGCGCTGCGCGCGGCACCGGAGCTTGGCGAAGACCCCGCTCTGAAGTCACTCTGGCCACGGCTGACGGTGACGCGCGATCTCACCGCAGGCCCACCTGGAACACGCGTACGTGTTCGAGACATCAGGCTCGAGACCGACTGGATCGAGATCGGCACGACGCCCATCACAGCGGCGCGCCTTCCCCGCGGCGTCGTCCGCTGGCGAATCGAACGCGCGGAGTACGAGCCGCTCGAGTTCATCGGCTCGCCAGTGGAGCTGGTCGCCGGACTCAACGCCCTCACCAGGACGGAGGACCTTCCTGCGGGCATGGTCCGTATCCCGCGCGGGACCGTGTCGCTTCGAATGTCGGGCTACGACTACAACAAAGGCATCCCAACGGACGCGTACTTCATCGATCGCTTCGAGGTCACGAACCGGCAGTACAAAGAGTTCGTCGACGCGGGTGCCTATCAGCATCAGGCGTACTGGAAACAGCCGTTCGTTCGCGACGGCCGCACCATACCCTGGCGAGACGCGGTGGCGGCGTTTCACGATCAGACGGGGCGTCCCGGGCCTGCGACTTGGGAAGTGGGCACGTATCGCGGCGGCGAGGAAGACCACCCGGTGCGAGGTGTGAGTTGGTTCGAGGCGGCCGCGTATGCAGAGTTCCGCGGCCGCAGCTTGCCGTCTGTGTATCACTGGCTTCACGCGGCAGGAACGCCGCTTGCGGCGCAAGTCACGCCGCTCAGCAACTTCCGATCATCCGGTCCGCTGCCGGTGGGGCGCAGCCAGGCCATCGGTCCGTTCGGTCTGGCCGACGCCGCCGGCAACATCAAAGAGTGGTGCTGGAACGAACTGGAGCCAGGCAAGACGCGCTATCTGCTTGGCGGCGCGTGGAATGAACCCGACTATGCATTCATCTATCCCGACGCGCGGTCACCGTTCGACCGATCCGCTCAGATCGGCTTTCGCCTGGCGTTGTATCCCAGCGATGCGAGCCGACCTGCGGCAACCCTTCGGGTCATTCCGCGTTCGGTGCGCGACTACGACATCGAGAAGCCGGTCTCTGACGAAGTCTTCCACGCTTTTGCCGGAACGTACGCGTATGATCCGGCGCCGCTCGATGCTCGGGTTGAGTCCGTCGATGAAGGGGCCGAGTTCTGGCGCCGCGAGAAGGTGACGTTCAACTCCGCGTACGGCGAACGCATCGCCGCGCATCTTTTCCTTCCGAAGAAGACGGCACCGCCATTTTCACCGGTGCTGTACTGGCCCGGCTCCGGCACGATCCGTGAGCGATCCAGCGACAGCATGGCGACGGGCGGCTTTGATTTGCTCCTGATGAGCGGCCGCGCCGTGCTCGTACCCGTGTATCACGGTGCCTGGGAGCGCACCAGCGGCCGTCAGGACTCTTGGCCCGATCGCACGAGCGCCTATCGCGACTGGGTCAAGCGGCAGATTAACGATGCGCGGCGCGCCCTCGATTACGCAGCCACACGGAAGGATCTCGACATGTCGAGCGTCGGGTATCTCGGTTCCAGTTGGGGCGCACGGATGGGATCGATCGTTCTTGCGCTGGACGGCCGTATTCGGGCCGCCGTCCTGGGGGCCGGTGGACTGTCCAACGCCGCTGCGCCTCCCGAGGTCGACGTCTTCAACTTCTCCCCCCGTGTAACCGTGCCGGTCCTCATGATCAACGGGGACGGCGATTTTATCTTTGAACTGGAACGAAGCCAGAAGCCGTTGTTCCGGCTGCTCGGATCGCCCGCGGATCGCAAGAAACACGTCGTCCTTCAGGGCGGGCATGCGATAGGCATCGAGAAGCGCAGCCAGTACATCCGAGAAGTGCTCGATTGGTTCGACCGCTATCTCGGTGTCGCAGGCAGGTAGCGGTTCTCCGACGCGCAGCCGGCACGGCTATGATGTCTTCGTGTCCGCAGCTGTCATACGCGCCATCGGTCTCGCCGGGTCGCTGATCTACGGCGGCTTCATCGTGTGGCTTTACGCCACCGGACCGGCCACGATGGCTGAAGTGACCGGCGGCGTGGCGGCCAGCTTCAGCGCCTATCGCATCGACGAGCAGAGCCTTCAAGACGGTCTGCGCCTCTTCAGGGCCGACAACTTCCCGGCCGCCCGCACCGCCTTCGATCGGGCCGATCCCGCAAAGCGCGATTCACGCGTCCAGTTCTATGTCGCCTACAGCTATTACCGCGAGGGCTGGGGCCGTCTCTGGAATGACGACGCGTTGTTCACGAAGGGGATCGAAGCGCTCGATCGCGCCGTGAAGGCCGATCCGTCCGGGCGCGTCGCGGTGACGGACGCGAATCTGGGCATGACGACGTCGGACGAGTTGCGTGCGGAGCTGCATGAAGGCCTGAAGCGCGACGCGTCTGACTACAATCCGCTGCGCGTGATGAGGAAACGCAAGTGACGCGCGGCGCCGTGCTCGAAAGCATCGTGTTGCCATGGCTGCTGCTTACTGTCGCCCTGCTGGCGGGCCTGCGCGTGACGCCGGCGGGCGAGCTGCGGTTTCTCGTGCCGCCGCTCGCGTCGCTGGTGGCGATGCTGTTGTTGATGATGGTGGTCGTGCAGAGCGGCCTCGTGCAGCCGTGGCGGTTGATGCACGACGGACGGACCGCGCTCGAGAACCTGAATGGCGTGGTGCTGCTCGGCGCGCTCGCGGCGGCCTCTGCGCAGGTTGTGTCGGCCGTCACGCCGGAAGCCGGACTTCCGCTGGTGCTTGGCGTAATTTTTCTGTTTGCGTTGTTCGTGAACACCCTGGCGGCGAAGCCCGGCCCGCGGCACGCGCTGCGCGCGTTGTTCGTCGCGTTCTTCGCCGCCTTCACCGTGAAATTCATCGTGTTGGATGCGCTCTACGCCCCCGACAGAAGTCTTGGCGGGCGGCTGCTCACCGGACTGCTCGAAGGCGTGACGCTGGGATCGTTCGACCACGTCGTGTGGGGCCCGCGCACCGGCTACATCACGTTCCTCGCACTCGTGCTGTACTTCAGCGCGCTGGTGCTGATGCCGCGTGACGCCGTCGAACGCTCCTCAGCTCTCACACGCGTATAATCCGGCCACTCCTTGTCGATAATCCCCGGCACCGTCCTCGGACCCTATGAGATCGTCGGCCCGCTTGGCGCGGGCGGGATGGGCGAGGTGTATCGCGCGCGCGACACGAAGCTCAATCGCGACGTCGCAATCAAGATCCTGCCGGAAAGCGTCGCGCTCGATTCGGTGCGGCTGGCGCGCTTCGAGCGCGAGGCGCGTACGCTTGCGGCGCTCAATCATCCGCATATCGCGCAGATCTACGGCCTCGAAGACGCCGGCGCGCGCGGAAAGGCGCTCGTGATGGAGCTGGTCGGCGGCCAGACGCTCGCAGAGCGCATTGCCGACGGGGCTGTGCCCATCGCCGAGACGCTCGAGATAGCCCGTCAGATGGCCGACGCGTTCGAATGCGCGCATGCCGAAGGCATCGTTCATCGCGACCTCAAGCCGGCCAACATCAAGGTGCGCGACGACGGCACCGCGAAGGTGCTGGACTTCGGGCTGGCGAAGAGCGCCGACTCGGGCGCCGCCCCGAATCTGCAGGACTCGCCGACCGTCACCAGCCCGGCGATGACCGAGCGCGGTCTCATCCTCGGCACGGCGGCGTACATGTCGCCCGAGCAGGCGAGAGGCAAGCCTGTCGACAAGCGCGCGGACATCTGGGCCTTCGGCGTCATCCTGTTTGAGATGCTCACAGGCAGGCAGATGTTCGCCGGCGAGACGGTCTCAGACACGCTCGCGGCCGTGTTGCGCGAAGACGTGCCGTGGAGCTCGCTCCCGCCCGCGACTCCGCCCGCATTGCGGCGAGTGCTCGAGCGCACGCTGCAGAAGGATCCGAAGCGCCGGCTGCGCGACATCGGCGACGCGAAGTTCGATATCGAAGAGGCGATCGCGGGGAAGGACCTTGTCGTGGCACCCGTGGCCGCGTCCATCCAGCGGAAACCCGCAAGCAGGCTGCCAGGGATCGTGGCGGCGGTGGCCACGGCCGCCGCGGTTGCGATCGCGATTCTCGTCGCCGCCCAGGATCGAGGCCGCGCCGACGACGTATGGCAGCAGTTCGAGCAGGTGACCGACACGGCGGGGGAAGAGACCTTTCCCGCGCTCTCACCCGATGGCACAACGGTCGCGTATGCGAGCCGCGCGCAGGGGACATGGGACATCTACGCGCAGCGCGTGGGCGGCAGGAATCGCGTGCTGATTGCAGGCGATTCAAACCGCCACGAAACCGGCCCTGCCTTTTCACCGGACGGGCAGCGCATCGCATTCTTCGAGCTCGACGAGGATGGCGGGATCTTCGTCGCCGGGGCCACGGGAGAGTCGGTGCGGCGTATCGCTGATTCCGGATTCCATCCGTCGTGGTCGCCGGATGGCAGGCAGATCGCCTTCAGCACGGAGGAGATCTTTAACCCGTACTCCCGCATGGGCGTGAGCGGGCTGACCATTGTCGACGCCGAGACGGGCGCCGCGCGGAGCGTGACCGAGCCTGCCGATTTCGATGCGGCGCAGCCGTCATGGTCTCCTTCGGGCGAGCGTCTGGTGTTCTGGAGCAACACGGACGGACAGCGGGATCTCTACACGGTGGCAGCCGGCGGCGGGGCGCCGGTGCCCCTGCTCGTGGATCCGGCCGTCGACTGGTGCCCGACATGGGCGCCCGACGGCAGATCGATCGTGTTCGCCAGCGATCGCGGTGGCTCCATGAATCTCTGGCGCCTCGCGCTGGATCAGTCTTCCGGCGAAGCGAAGGGCGTGCCGGAGCCGGTCACCACGGGTGTCCAGGCGGCATCGGAATGCGCCAGTTTCTCAAAAGATGGATCGCGCTTCGCGTTCCGATCCCGCGTGGGTTCGATCAACCCCGTCGCGGTGCCTTTCGATCCGGTGACGTTGCGCGCCGGCGCGCCCGTCATCCTCGACAGCTCCAACAGCGTCCTGGTGCCCTCGGATGTGTCGCCCGACGGCCGGTGGATCTCCGTATTCACCATCGGACAGCGCCAGGAGGACATGCTCGTCTCGCCGTCCGACCGATTTGAGCCGCGCCGGATAACCGACGATGCCCCGCGCGATCGAACGCCCGTCTGGACGGCGGACGGCCGTTCGCTGCTGTTTTACTCGACGCGCGGAGGCACCTGGGAGGCGTGGCGGATCAACACGGACGGCGGCGGCCTTCGCAGGGTCGCCACGACGCCGGGCGGGCTGGTCTATCCGGTGCTCTCTCCGTCGGGAGATCGGCTGGCGTTCACGGGCATGTCGCCGCCCGGTGTGTATGTCAGTCAGATCGCCGACGACGGCACCGCAGCATCGCCGAGGTTTCTGAAGGACTCGAGCGGGTTCATGGCGACTGGATGGTCTCCGGATGGCCGGCAGCTCGCCGGCATCAAGTCGCGCGCGGCCGGGCGGCCTCTGGCGGTCGCCGTGTATGACGTGGCCGCCCAGGCCCTCAGGGACGTGACAGCTGACTCGACGTTCTGGGTTCGCTGGCTCCCCGACGGCCGTCGCGTGATCTATTTCACGGTGGCCGGGGAACTTGTCGTCGCGGATAGCGTGTCGGGCGCACGCACGCTGGTCAATGTCAGGCTGCCCATGAATTCGACCGACGATGCATTCGCACTGTCACGCGACGGCCGGATGATCTATTACGGCGGCGAACGCTCGGAGTCCGATATCTGGATTGCGGAGCGTCCGAAGCGATAAGGGCGATAGCACGCGGGCCCTAAAGCGCCGCGCTACCGAGCTTCTGCCGGAAGTAGTCGATCGTCTTCGCCAACCCTTGTTCGAGACCGACCTTCGGCTCCCAGCCCAGAATCTCCCTCGCGCGCGTGATATCGGGCTTCCGCACCTTCGGGTCGTCTTCGGGGAGCGGGTGATAGACGATGCGGCTCGAGCTGCCGGTCATGCGGATGATGGTCTCGGCCATGCCCTGAATGGTGAGCTCCGCCGGATTGCCGATGTTGACCGGATCGTTGGTCGGCGCATCCATGAGTCGCAGAATGCCGTCGACCAGGTCGGTCACATAGCAGAAGCTTCGCGTCTGCGTTCCGGGTCCGTACACGGTCACATCTTCGCCGCGCAGTGCCTGCGCAATGAAGTTGGGGACCGCCCGCCCGTCTCTCACTCGCATCCGGGGGCCATAGGTATTGAAGATGCGCACGATCTTCGTGTTGAGCCCGTGATAGCGGTGATAGGCCACCGTCATGGCCTCGGCAAACCGCTTCGCTTCGTCGTACACACCGCGCGGGCCGATCGGATTGACGTTGCCCCAATACGTTTCCTTTTGCGGATGCTCGAGCGGATCGCCGTACACTTCCGACGTCGAGGCCAGCACGAACGTCGCGCCTTTCGCCTTCGCCAGCCCGAGCGCCTTGTGCGTCCCCAGCGCGCCCACCTTCATGGTCTGAATCGGCAGCTCGAGATAGTCAATCGGACTCGCGGGACTGGCCCAGTGCAGCACGTAATCGACCGGGCCGTCGACGTTGATGTAATTGGTGACGTCGTGCTTCACGAGTGTGAAGTCGCGGCCGGTCAGGTGCGCGACGTTGGCGGTGTCGCCGGTCAGCAGGTTGTCGAAGCCGATGACGGTATGGCCGCGATCGAGCAATGTTTCTGACAGGTGCGAGCCGATGAAGCCGGCCGCCCCGGTGATGACGGTGCGCGGCACTACGCGGCTTTCTGCATGCCGCGGAAGAGCGTCAGCCACATGATCTTGATGTCGAGGCCGACCGACCAGTTCTGGATGTAATACAGGTCGTACTCGACGCGTTTCTCGAGCGACGTGTTGCCGCGCCAGCCGTTGACCTGGGCCCAGCCGGTGATGCCTGCCTTGACCTTGTGGCGCAGCATGTACTCCGGGATGAGATGCTTGAACTGTTCGACGAAGAAGGGCCGCTCCGGCCGGGGCCCGACGATCGACATGTCGCCCTTCAGCACGTTCCAGAACTGCGGCAGCTCATCGAGATCGTACCGCCGCAGCCAGCGCCCCACCGCGGTCGCGCGCGGGTCATCGTCGCGCGCCCAGACGGGCCCCGTGACCTCTTCGGCGTCGATGGGCATCGAGCGGAATTTCCAGACGTGGAACGCCCGGCCGTCGAGTCCCATCCGTTCCTGACGATAGAACGCGGGTCCGGCAGAGCTCTTCTTGATCAGAAGGGCGATGAGCGCAAACGGCAGCGTCAGCAGCAGCAGCACGACGCTGCTGAGGCCGATATCGATCATGCGCTTGAGGATGGCGTTCACGCCGCGCAGCGGGACTTCGTGAATGCTGATGATCGGAACCCCGTCGAGGTCTTCGAGCCGCGCGCGCAGCGTGAGGAACTCGAGCAGATCGGGCACGACGTGCACGTCGATGAACTCGCGGCTCGCGTATTCGATGATGCCGAGCATCTTCACGTGCTCGTCGAGCGGCAGCGCGACATAAATCTGGTCGATGCCCTCGCGCTTGCAGACGTCGGGCGTTTCGCTCAGCGAGCCGAGCACGGGAAGGCCGCGATAGCCGATGTGATCGCCGGTCGTGCGGTCGTCGACGAAGCCGACCACGCGGAAGCCGAGCTCGCCGTGCTCGAGGATCTTGTCTGCAACCAGCCGCGCGAGGTCGCCCGCGCCGGCAATCAGCACGCGCTTCAGGCCGATGCCGCGCCGGAAGCGGCGCTCGAGCAGTCCTCGCACCGTTTCGCGCGACAAGTACGTCAGCGCGACGTTGAGCACGAGGAAGAGCGCCCAGACCGGCTGCGAGATCTCCAGCAGGCCCTTGTCCTTGGCGGCTTCCGACAGATGGTAGGTCTGGACGTACAGCGTGCCGCCAACGCCCAGCACGACGGCGACGATCGATCCGACGAACACCGAGAAGAACTCGTCGACGCGCGACCGGCCGCGCCGGAGGCGATAGACGCCCTGCAGCTGAAACGCCGCCGGCACCAGGATGCCGATGAACGGCATCAGCATCAGATACTGGCTGACGGGCGGATAGCCTTTCGTGACCGGGACGAGGCTTTCGAGCGGCGAGTAAAAGCGTAGTCCGTACGCGAGCATGAACGCCGACATCGCCAGCACGGCGTCGCCGGCCACATGAAGGCCGATGAGCAGCTGGTTGTGGCGCTTAAGCATGGCCACTTGCCCTTCGGGCGAGCGTCTCTTCGACGATGGCGGAGAAGCCCAACGCGAAGGCGGCTTCGGTGAAGCGCTCCGCGCTGGCGCGAATGCCGGCGCGATCCCATGCGATCTGCCCGGCCCGCTCGATCCCCGCCGCGAATGCGTCGGGCGTCTGCTGGTCGACGAGGATTCCGGTGACGCCGTCCTGCACGGTCTCGAGCGCGCCGCCGCGCCCGAAGGCCACCACGGGTGTGCCGCAGGCCTGCGCTTCGACCGGCACGATACCGAAGTCTTCCTCGCCCGGAAGCAGCACGGCGTGGGCGGATTGGTACAGCTCGCGGAGCTGATCGTTTGACTGGGATCCGATGAAAGACACGTCCGGGCCGGCCGTTTTTTCCAGGCGCGCGCGGTCTGGCCCGTCGCCGGCAACGATCAGGGGCCGGCCGAGCGACCGGCAGGCCTCGAGGGCTATCTCGACGCGTTTGTAGGGTACGAGGGCAGACACAATCAGATAGTGATTTCGGGGCCGGGTCGCATCCGGCGTGAAGAAATCCGTGTCGACGGGCGGATAAACGACGCTGGCCACGCGATTATAGTATCGGTCGATCCTGCCCGCAACATATTGAGAGTTAGCGACATAGCGGTCAGGGCGGTCGGCCGTGGCCCGGTCCCACCGGGCCAGGTGCGCCATGACCCTCCGCAGCAGGGACGACCCGACCCGCCCGACGCGATCCGCCCCGAAATAGGCGTCGAACTGGTCCCAGGCGTAGCGCATGGGCGAATGGCAGTAGCAGACATGCGTCGTCCGGCCAGGCACGACCACCGACTTGGCCGCGCAGTGGCTGCTGCTGATGACCAGGTCGTAGCCGTCGAAATCGAACTGCTCGATGGCAAATGGAAACAGCGGCAGGTACTCGCGATAGCGCGTGGCGGCCAGCGGGAGGCCGGCGACGACCGAGCGATGGACGCGCCTGTTTTCGATCAGCGGCGATACCGACCCGCGCCGATGCACGAGCGTATACAGCTCGGCCTGCGGAAACAGCCGGCACAACGCCTCGAGCACCTTCTCGCCGCCGCGCATCCCCGTGAGCCAGTCGTGCACGATCGCTACGCGCATGCGTTGCGACGCCTTTCAGCGCGTCGGGCTTCCGAAAGCTGTCCGTGGGCTCGCGATCGCCCATGGACGCATCTCCGTCGCTCTTTGGCCCGACTCGCCTCGGCGGCGCTGAGGAACACTGGACCAAGCCCCGAGCAGCAGTGCGGCCGCCTCATTTGGCGCCCACCTCGAGATACACGTCCCGGATGCGCCTGACGGAGCGCTCCCAGGAGAAGTCGTGCGCGCGGGCAAGGCCCTTCTGCACGAGCGATCGGCGCAAGGGCCCGTCGGTGAGAATCCGCTCGGTCGCGGCGGCGATGGCTTCGGCGTCGTGCGGATCGACCAGTAAGGCGGCGTCGCCGACGACCTCGGGCAGTGACGACACGTTGGAGGTCACGACCGGCGTGCCGCTGGCCATGGCTTCGAGCGGCGGCAGGCCGAAGCCTTCGTAAAGCGACGGGAAGACGAAGACGTCCGCGAGCCGGTAGAGGATGGCGAGGGTGGCATCCGGCACGAACCCGAGAAAGCGCACGTGCTTGTGCAGCTGATGCCGATGCACGGCGCGCCGCAGTTGCGGATACTTCGAGATTTCGTCGCCGATGATCACCAGCTTCAGGTTCTCGAACCCGCGCTTTTTGAGACGCGCGAACGCCTCGATGACCCGATCGACGTTCTTGTGCGGCTTGATGTTGCCCGCATAGAGCAGGAACGGATCGTTCAGCTGAAACCGCTGGCGCACGCGCACGACATCGTCGGCCTCGGGAGGATTGTCGAACGCCGGATCGAGCGCGTTATAGACCACCTCCACTTTCGATGCCGGCACATGAAAGAAGTGGAGGATGTCGCGCTTCGATGCTTCCGAGACGGTCAGGATGCGCGCCGATCGTCTGGCAGCCAGCGTCATGAACGTGCGTGCGTAGAAATGCGCAAATTTGTTCGGCAGATATTGCGGAAACACCAGATGAATGCAGTCGTGAATCGTCACGACCGACGGGCACGGCAGAAACGGGGGCAGCACATAGTGCGGCGCATGAAAGACGTCGGCGCCCGCCTTCTTCAGCGTGCCGGGCAGCCGTATCTGCTCGGCGATCGAATAGTTTGCCGATGGCTCGGCAACCGAACGGAAGTTGTCGCCAAACGACCGCACGACATCGCAATCCGCGGGCCGGCACAGCAGGATGTACTCGTTCTCGGCGTCGATGCGGCCCAGAAACCGCAGCACATTGCGTACGTACGTGCCGATGCCGTAATCGTGCAGCTTCCGCGCGTCGATCGCAATGCGCATGCTATTCGCTACGCTCCTCGAGCTTGATGCCCTTGAGCCGCATCCACACGCGCAGCCACGGCACCCACCGGGGATCGTGCTTCGCGTAGAACGCGGCGTGGCTGCGATGGTACGCGAGACGGGCCGCCGCCGGCGCGGATCGAGCCGATCGGCCCCGCAAATGCACGACGTCGGCGGCCGGGGTAAACAGGATGCGCCCGCCGAGCGCCCGGAGCGAAGCGCAAAAATCGACGTCCTCCTCGTACATGAAAAAGCGCTCGTCGAGCAGGCCGGCCGCTTCGGCCGCCTGACGCCACACCAGCAGGCACGCGCCGCTGACCCAGTCTGGATACGACTCGCGCCGTGTGGCGCGCTCCAGCAGCCGCGTCACGATCGGGACGCGCTTCGCGTACAGCTTTCCGATCACGAGGCGCCGCGCTTCAGTGCGCGGCGTCAGCATGCGGCCGAACGACCACTCAGGACGTCCTTCGCCGTCGACCAGCCGCGGCCCCGCTGCGGCGACGCCTGGTTCGCGCGCCAGCCGTGCCGCAAGCCCATCGATCGCGCCTGCCGGCACGATCGTGTCGGAGTTGAGCAGCAGCACGAGCTCGCCCGTACCCGCCCGGATGCCGGCGTTGTTCGCGGCTGCAAATCCGGCATTGGTCGGAAGCTCGATCACGTGAACGCCAGGCCATGCGCGACGTACCGCGTCAGCGCTGCCGTCAACTGACGCATTGTCGACAACGATGATGCGGTGCGATAGAGCCGGCGGCGCCGCGCGCAGCGAATGCAGGCACCGCTCGAGATCGGCGCGCGCGTTGAAGCTGACGATCACGATGTCGAGCGTCACTCGGCAGCCTCGCGAAGCACCTGGAGCGTGTCTGATGCCGCGCGCCCCCAGTCATACCGGTCCCACAGCGGCGCCGCGCGATTGACGATGGCGGCGCGCTCGGCGGGATCGTCAAGCAGACGCAAAAGGGCAGCGGCAGTGCCGGGGATGTCGCCCTGCCGCACGTACAGTGCGGCGTCGCCATAGACCTCCCGCGCGACAGGCGTGTCGAGCATCACCGACGGCACCGCGTGTGCGAGCGCCTCGAATGGCGTGAGCGCGAAGCCTTCGTATTCCGACAGAAACGCCCCAGCCGAGGCGCGCGAAAGCGCGTCGGCGATGCGCGCGTTCGAAGGACTTTCGAGCCACGTGATTCGCGGCGCTGCTCCGGATGCGGCAATGAGCGCCGGAATGTCTTGTTGCGGCCAGGTGCGATTGGCGCCCGCAATCAGCAGGCGTGCGTCGGCGCGCTCGCGGGCGGCCATCGCGAAGGCGGAAATCAGGTCCGGCACGTGCCGGCGATCGAAGATCGATCCGACGAACACGACCAGTGGATCGCGTGAGCCGACGGGAATGGGGGCGCCGTGGCGCGCCGGCGCGCCTGGCGGGATGACGCGGATCCGCGCGCGCGGCACGCCCAGACGCGTCTCGATCTCGCGCGCGGAGAATTCCGAGATCGTTATGACCGCTTTCGCACGGCGCGCCGATCGCGGCGTGATGAAGTTGCGCCGCACGCGCTCGAGCGGCTTGAACCATTCCGGATGCGCCGCAAACGACACGTCATGGATGGCCACGACGGTCGGCAGACTGGTGACGAGCGGCGCGGAGTAGGCCGGGGCGAAGAGCACATCCGCCAGCGATCGGCTCGCGCTGCCGCCGAGCACCAGCTGTTCCCACAGTGTGCCGCCGGTGCGATCGGGGCGGACGATCAGATGCGCGCGATCGACGCCGGGCAGCGCGCTCACGTCCTGCGAGAGGTGCCGGTGCGAGATCAGCGAAATGCGCACGTCCTCGCGCGGCAGCCACTCGCGCAGCAGGTTGAGCAGATAAACGCCGACGCCCGTGACGTGCCCGGCGAGCTCGCGCGCATCGACCGCGACGGCCAGCGGTTTCATCCGGCCTGCCGTTCCGACGCGGCAGCGCGATAGGCCGCGATCAGTCCGCGCGCGCTCTCGGCCCACGAATACGCGGCCGCGCGGCGCCTGCCAGCGGTTGACAGCCGCGCGCGCACGTCTGGATCGGACAGGACCGTCAACAGCGCCCGCGCAATGGCGTCAGCATCCAGCGGATCGACCAGGAGCGCTGCATCGCCGACAAGCTCCGGCAGCGAGCCGCGGTGTGAGGCAACCACCGGCACGCCCGCGGCCATGGCCTCGAGCGCGGTCAGGCCGAATCCCTCGTGGAGGGAGGGCACCACGAGCACCGCGGCATCGCGATACAGCGCCTCGCGCTCGGCGTTGCTCACATAGCCCAGGTGCCTCACATGGCCGGACAGAGGGGCCTGCTGCATGCGCGCGCTCGCCGCGGCGGCGTCGGCCGTCGGACGGCCCGCAATGACCAGGGGCGGCACATCGGGCGCGGCGGCGATGACCTTCGTCCACGCATCGAGAAGTCCATCGAGATTCTTGCGAGCTTCGAGCGTGCCGAGAAAGAGCACGTGCCGCTTCGGCACATCCTGCCGCACGGCTGCGGCCCACTCGGGCGCACCGCCCGGGCAAAGCACGATGCGCGCGGGGTCGACGCTGAGCCGCTGTTCCACCTCGCGGGCTGTCGTGCGCGAGACGACGACGATGCGCGAGGCGCGCTGCGCATGGGTACGTGCGAGCGCCGGATAGTCGCGGCGAATTTCGCGCTTCGATCGCGCCGGGTGATCGAGAAAATCCAGATCGTGAATCGTGATGAACTTCGCGCCCGACCGTGCGGGCGTGAGCAGGGGATGGGCGCTGTGGACCACGTCAAACGAACGCCCGGCCAGACGCTCGATTGGCGGCCATTCGAGCCGATGCCACGCGAAGTTGAGCAACCGCACAGGCACGCGCCGATCGACCGTCCGTGCGCCGGGCACCGCCGACGGGTCGAGGCGATCGCGCCACGACGCCGAGAAAAGCGTGAGACTGTCGTCCGGGCCGAGCTGGGCGGCGACATGCCGTCCGAGCTCGTGCACCCATTCGCCGACCCCTGAACGGTCGCGCAGGGCAGAGCGATAATCAAGCACGGCGTGCATCTAACTCCTTTGCTGTCTGTAGTTTGACACGGTTCAGCCGGGAATGGTAAGGTGAGGAGTTTTATCCGCCGGATCAGGGAAGATTCATGAAGATAGCAGTTGTAGGCACGGGCTACGTCGGCCTGGTGGTCGGGGCCTGTCTGGCCGAGAACGGCAACGACGTCATCTGCGTCGACACGGACGCCGGCAAAGTCCGCAGCCTCCAGCGCGGCAGAATTCCCATCTACGAACCGGGCCTCGAAGAGTACGTCAGGCGCAACACGGCCGAGAAACGGCTCGCCTTCACCACGGCGTTACCCCGCGCCGTCCGCGCGTCCGAGGTGATCTTCATTGCCGTCGGCACGCCGATGGACGAGGACGGCTCGGCCGACCTGCAGCACGTGCTCGGCGTCGCCCGCGGCATCGCCAAAGCCATGAACGGCTACAAGGTGATTGTCGACAAGAGCACCGTGCCGGTCGGGACGGCCGAACGCGTCAGAGAAGTCGTGCGACGCGAGACCACGCATCCCTTCAGCGTCGTCAGCAATCCCGAATTCCTGAAACAGGGGCACGCCGTCGACGACTTCATGAAGCCGGATCGCGTCGTCATCGGCGCCGACGATCCGCGCGGCGCGGATCTGATGGTCGGTCTCTATCGCCCGTTCACGCGCACCGGCGCGCCGATCATGGTGATGGACACGGCAAGCGCGGAGCTCTGCAAATACGCGGCAAACGCGATGCTCGCAACGCGCATCTCCTTCATGAACGAGATCGCCAACGTCTGCGAGCTGTTCGGCGCCGACGTCGACAACGTGCGGCTCGCGATTGCGGCCGACAAGCGGATCGGCCCCGCGTTTCTGTTTCCGGGCGTCGGGTATGGCGGCAGCTGCTTTCCGAAAGACGTGAAGGCGCTCATGCACTTCTCGAGCAGCAAGAAATACAGATTCCGGCTGCTCGAAGCGGTAGACGCGGTCAACGAGCATCAGAAGCTGCGTCTGGTCGAGAAGCTCGAGAAGCATTTCGGCACCGGCGGCCTGAAGGGCAAGCGCATCGGCGTGTGGGGGCTGGCCTTCAAGCCGCGCACGGATGACATGCGCGAGGCGCCGGCCATTCCCATCGTCAACGGCCTGCTCGCGCGGGGCGCGAAAGTGCAGGTGTTCGATCCCGAGGCGATGAAGATCGCGCGCATGATCTTCGGCACGAAGGTGCACTACGCCAGCAACGCGTACGATGCGCTGACGGGTGCGGATGCGCTGGCGATCGTCACCGAGTGGAACGAGTTCCGCGAGCCGGACCTCGATCGCATGAAGAGCCTGATGAAGACGCCGCTGATTTTCGACGGCCGCAATCTGTACGATCCGGCTAATATGCAGGCGCACGGCTTTACCTATCACTCGATCGGACGCGGATGAGCGCCGTGCTCGTCACGGGCGGCGCGGGCTACGTCGGCAGTCACGCCGTCAAGGCCCTGGCCGCGTCGGGCCGTGACATTACTGTTGTCGACAATCTGACGGCCGGACACGCGGAGGCGGTCGAACGCCTCGCGCGCGCGTTTCCGGCGCGGCGCGTGGAGCTGGTCGAAGCCGACACGTCGGATCGCGCGCGGCTGATCGAGGTGATGCAGCGCCTGAAGCCCGCCGCGGTGATGCACTTTGCCGCCTGGCTCTCGGTGCCCGACTCGGTGCGCGATCCCGCCGGCTATTACCGCAACAATGTGATCGGCACGCTCACGCTGCTCGATGCGATGGTGAGCGCAGGCGTGCGGCGCTTCGTGTTCTCGTCAACGTGCGCGGTGTTCGGTGAGCCGAAAGTGGTGCCGATTGACGAGTCGCACCCTCGTAGTCCCATCAACGCCTACGGCGAGACCAAGCTCGCGATCGAGCGCGCCCTCGAACATTTCGACACGGCCTATGGCCTGAAGAGCGTTGCGCTGCGGTATTTCAATGCGTCGGGCGCCGATCCCGACGGTTTGCTCGGCGAGGATCACGACCCCGAGATCCACCTGATTCCGCGCGCCATCATGGCCGCGACCGGCGGCGAACCGCTTCGCATCTTCGGCGACGACTATCCGACGCCCGACGGCACCTGTCAGCGCGACTACGTGCATGTCACCGACCTCGCCCAGGCGCATCTGCTGGCGCTGTCGCAGCTCGAGTCGGGAGCGGCCTCGTCCGTATACAACCTGGGCAATGGCGCGGCCATCTCCGTCCGAGAAGTAATAGATGCGGTGGAAAGGGTTTCGGGCAGGAAGGTGCCGGCCATAATGGCGGCGCGCAGGGAGGGCGATCCGGCCCGCCTGGTGGCCTCGAGCGCCAGGGCGCACGCTGAGCTCGGCTGGCGCCCCCAGCTCGCTGCGCTCGACGACATCGTCGGCACGGCGTGGCGGTGGCACTCGGCCAATCCGCAGGGATACGCGCGCGCATGAACACCTGGCAGCGGCTCGTCGGCTACGCGCTGAAGTATCGCGGACGGCTCGCGGTCGCCCTCGTCGCTATGCTGGCATACGGCGCGGGTTCGCTCGCCATGCCGGCGCTGATCAAGCAGGTGCTCGACATCCTGAACGAGGAACCGAAGGCCGCGAGCATCGATCCAGCCTGGATCGGCGGGCTCATCCTGCTCGCCTACTTCGTGAAGGGCATCGGATCGTACGTCTCGGATTACGAAATGACCTGGGTGGGCCAGCGCGTGGTGATGGACATCCGCGTAAAGCTGTTCCGGCATGTGCTCGACCAGTCCGCAGCCTTCTTCAACAAGAAAACAAGCGGCCAGCTCGTGTCGCGGCTGACGAGCGATGTCGCGCACGTGCAGCGAATCGTTGCGAAGACGGTGGCAGAACTCACGCGCGAATCGCTTGCGCTGGTCGGACTGGCGGGCTATCTCTTTTACATCGACTGGAAGCTTGCACTTGCCGTATTGATTACGGCGCCGGTCATCGTCTACCCGCTCATCCGGTTCGGGCAGCGCGTGCGCAGCACCACCAGGCGAAGTCAGGAAGATCAGGAACAGATCGCCCACATCGCGAACGAAGCCTTCACCGGCCACCGCATCGTGAAGGCGTTCGGCGCCGAGCAGTTCGAGGAAACCAAGTTCCACGAGGCATCCGAGCGCCTGTTCCGTACGAACATGAAGGTCACTAGCGCCGTCTCGGCGCTGCCGCCGCTGATGGAGATCATCGGCGGCGTCGCGATTGTGGGCCTTCTCTGGTACGGGATACGGGAGATTCGACTGGACAGGATGACCGCCGGCGACTTCGGCTCGTTCCTTGCGGCCGCTATTTTCATGTACGGCCCGATGCGCAAACTAAGCCGCGTCAACGCCGACCTGCAGCAGGGCATGGTCGCCGGCCAGCGCATTTTCGAGCTGCTCGATCGCCATACCGAAGTGCGCGAGCGCGAGGGCGCGCGTGCGCTGGCGCCGATGCGTGAACGTGTCAGGTTCGACGGCGTGGGCTTCCAGTACGAAGACAACGACCAGCAACACACCCTTCGCGACATTTCCTTCGAGGTGCGCGCCGGGCAGGTGGCGGCCATTGTCGGGCTGAGCGGCGCGGGCAAGACCACGCTGGTCAATCTGATTCCGCGCTTCTACGACGTCACCGAGGGCGCGATTCTGATTGACGGCGTCGACGTGCGCGATGTCACGCTGCGCTCGCTGCGGGATCAGATTGCGCTCGTGACGCAGGAGACCGTGCTCTTCGACGACACGATCGCGGCCAATATCGCGTTCGGCAGGCCGGCCGCGTCGCCGGGGGAAATCGAGAATGCAGCGCGCGCCGCGCACGCGCACGATTTCATCATGGGCCTGCCGCGCCACTATGACACGCGCATCGGCGAGCGCGGGCAGCGCCTCTCGGGCGGGCAGCGGCAGCGGCTGGCCATCGCGCGCGCGCTGCTGAAAGACTCGCCGCTCCTGATTCTCGATGAAGCGACCTCATCGCTCGACGCCCAGTCGGAAGAACTGGTGCAGGACGCGCTGGGCACCCTGATGAAGAACCGCACGACCTTCGTCATTGCGCACCGGCTCTCGACGGTGAGGCGCGCCGACCTGATCATCGCGCTCGAGAAGGGACGCGTCGTCGAGATCGGCCGTCACGACGAGCTCATCGGACGGTCGGGCGGTGTCTACGCCAAGCTCTATGCACTGCAGGCGTTCGATCAGAAACGCAGCGAGCGCCAGGCGGCGAAGGGCGCATCGTGATCAAGTCGATGACAGGCTTCGCATCGCTGACGCGCGAAGACGCGGCGGCGACCGTGAGCGTCTCGGTCAAGTCGGTCAATCACCGATTTCTCGACCTGCAGCTGCGCGTGCCGTCGATGCTGCAGCATCTGGAGAGCGCGCTTCGCAGTCGCGTGCAGGCCACCGTGGCGCGAGGCCGGGTTGAAATCGCGGTGTCGGTTCAGCTCAGGCAAACATCTTCATACGAAGTCGACGTGAACGAAACAGTGATTGCCGCGCTGCATGCCGCGACCGCGCCGATGCGCGAATCGGGCATCCTCACCGGTCACCTCACGTTGGGTGATGTGCTGCGGATACCGCAGGCAATCACCGTGCGCGAAGTCGCGGCGGAGAGCCGAACGGGCGAGGGCGGCACGGTCGTCGATCCGATTGTGTTATCGGCCGTGTCGGACGCGCTCGACGCCCTCGATCATATGCGTGTCACCGAAGGCGCGCTGCTCAAGCAGGACCTGGACCAGCGATGCGAGGGTCTGGCCGCGCTCGTCGAGCGCATCGTCGAACAGTCGCAAATCGCGCAGGACACGCTGCAGGCGCGGCTGCAGGAGCGGATCGCATCGCTCGACATCGAGCCGGCCGCCGATCATGCGGCGCTGGCGTCCGAAATTGTGCGCTTTGTGGCCCGCTCCGACATCCAGGAAGAGATCGTCCGCTTCCGCAGCCACGTTACGCACTGGAAGACCCTGGCCGAATCCAGCGAACCGTGCGGTCGCAAACTCGACTTCCTGATTCAGGAGATGAACCGCGAGATCAACACCATTGGATCGAAGGCCGAGGGCACGACCGTGCCCGGGCACGTCGTGACCGCGAAGGCCGAGCTCGAGCGGCTGCGCGAGCAGGTGCAGAATGTCGAATAAGGACTGGTCCTGCAGGCAGGGCCGCGGCATTCTCTTCGTGGTGTCAGCCCCGTCGGGCACCGGCAAGACGACGCTGGTGGAGCGGCTGGTGAAGGACGTGCCGGGCCTGCAGATGTCGCGGTCCTACACGTCGCGGCCGACACGGCCGGGCGAAGCGGACGGCGTCGACTATAATTTCATCAGCCGTCGGGACTTCGAGTCACGGATTTCGCTCGAGCAGTTCCTGGAATGGGCCGATGTCTTCGGCAACCTCTACGGCACCGGACTGGCCGACACCGAGTCGCGGCTGGCTACGGGCTGCGATCTCGTGCTCACCATCGACGTTCAGGGCGCCAGACAAGTGCGGGCGAAGCCGATTCCGACGGTCGGCATCTTCGTGCTGCCGCCGTCGTTCGGAGTGCTCGAGCAGCGGCTGCGCGGGCGCAGTAAAGACAGCGAGGACGCCATACAGCGCCGCCTGGACACAGCGCGCGAGGAAGTGTCGGCCTTCAGCGAGTACGACTATGTGGTCGTCAACGACGACATCGAAGCCTGCGTAGCGCGGATGCAGGCGATCGTGATTGCGGAGCGCGCGCGGCTCGAGCGCTCGCGCGCGATGGCCGCCGAAGTAATCGGAACGTTCAGAAAGAAATAGGACTACATGTCAGATGCACCTGTCAGCCGTTTTGAGTTCGTCACCATCGCCAGCGCACGCGCGAAGCAGCTGCTCGATGGCTGCACGCCGAAGATTGAAGGATCGACCAAGCCTGCGCGCCGCGCGGTGCAGGAAGTGACGGCCGGCGCGGTGCGCCGTATCGAACCGGAAGCGCAGGGAGCGGAGCGGGGCGTAGGGGCCCGGCGAGCGACCGAGCTAGGCGGGGTGCAGGGGCCCCCGCCGCAGAGATAGAAGGCAGCATGGCGCTCGTGGCGCTTGGCGTCGGCGGAGGCATCGGCGCCTACAAGGCAGTCGAGGTCGCCCGTGGCCTGCAGAAAAACGGCCACGATGTCGTCGCGCTGCTCACGCGCAACGCGCGCCGCTTCGTCACGCCGCTCACCTTCGAGGCGATCACGCGGCGGCGCGTGCTCACCAGTCAGTTCGAGCCTGGTGTCAATTCCGCAGCGGGATCCCCTTCGCCCCGCCGGGCCTCCATCCAGCATATCGACGTGGCCAACGACATTGCGCTGCTGCTGGTCGCGCCGGCAACGGCGAACATTCTCGCGAAGTTCGCTCACGGCATTGCCGACGACTATCTCTCGACGTTGTTTCTCGCCACACCGGCGCCGGTGCTGCTGGCGCCCGCGATGAACACGCGCATGCTCGAGCATCCGGCGGTACGGGAGAACGCGCGCATGCTCGGCGCGCGCGGCGTGCGGTTCGTCGATCCCGGCGCCGGGTATCTGGCCTGTGGATGGATCGGGAAGGGCCGGCTCGCCGAGCCTGCTGAGATCGTTGCCGCGGCGGAAGAAGTGCTGG
Source organism: Vicinamibacterales bacterium (assembly GCA_040902895.1). GTDB lineage: Bacteria > Acidobacteriota > Vicinamibacteria > Vicinamibacterales > SCN-69-37 > JALYRV01. The sequence continues at coordinate 141,393 of JBBDWL010000138.1, forward strand.
CATCGAGGCGGACGGACGGCGCGCTTGCAGGCCGGCGCCTGGTCGTCACGGCGGGTCCCACGTTCGAGGACATCGATGCGGTCCGCTTCATCGGCAACCGCTCGAGCGGCCGCATGGGCTATGCCATCGCGGCTGAAGCGTCGAGGCGGGGCGCCATGGTCTCGTTGATCTCCGGTCCCACATCGCTTCCGGCCCCCGCGGGCGTCCGTCTGGTCAACGTGCGGGGCGCCGGCGAGATGCACGATGCCGTGACGCGCGCAGCCGCCGATGCCGACGCCGTGATTATGGCCGCGGCCGTTGCCGACTACGCGCCTGCCGGCGGCGCGATCGCGGCGAAGCATGAGAAGGCAGAGGACGACTGGACGCTGCGCCTCTCGCGCACGCGCGACATCTTGGCCGATCTCGGCGCCTCGCGCCAGGGCGCGCGACCGGTCCTGGTCGGCTTCGCCGCCGAGACCGGCGATCCGGCGCCGGCCGCGCGCAGGAAGCTCTGCGCCAAGCATCTCGATCTGATCGTCGCGAACGACGTCTCGAAGCCGGGATCCGGCTTTGACGTGGACACGAACGAAGTGATCCTCATCGATCGCGACGGCGAAGAATGCCTGCCGCTGATGACCAAAGACGCCGTGGCCGCACAACTGCTGGATCGCGTCGAACGGATTCTCTCGGGTTCCGGTAAAATCGCGACGAAGTGACCGACCCGCAACACCTCCTCGACCACTTACGCTGGGCGGAAACACTCGGCGTCACCGGCTTCTCTCGAGACCCGAAATGGCGGGAGCGTGCAGAAGAGACGCGCGCCGCGGATGCGGCGCTTCGCGTGACAGCGGATGCACCGGCCACCGACAACCGGTTACCGGCAACCGATCTTGCCTCCATCCGTGACGACCTCGGCCCCTGCACGCGCTGCAAGCTGCACGCGCTGGGCCGGAAGCAGATCGTGTTCGGCACGGGCAATCCGAACGCCGATCTGATGTTCGTCGGCGAGGCGCCTGGCGCCGATGAAGACGAACAGGGCGTGCCTTTCATCGGCCGCGCCGGACAGCTGCTCACGAAGATCATCGAATCGATCGGGCTCTCGCGCGAGGATGTCTACATCGCGAATGTGATCAAGTGCCGCCCGCCGGGCAACCGGAATCCCGAGCCCGACGAGATCGCCGAATGCGAGCCCTTCCTGCTGCGGCAGATTCAGAGCGTGCGGCCGAAGGTCATCGTGGCGCTGGGCACGTTTGCCGCGCACGCGCTGCTGCACACCGACGCGCCCATCTCGCGGCTGCGCGGCACCTTTCACGACTATCAGGGCGCCAGGCTGCTGCCGACGTTTCATCCGGCCTATCTGCTGCGAAGTCCCGAGCGCAAGCGCGATGTCTGGGAAGACATGAAAAAAGTGCGCGCGGTGCTCGCGGGCGAGGGCTAGTGCCGTTCCGCCACGTGCTGGTGGCGGTTCCGGTGCCGGGCCTGCCGCCGCTGACCTACCGCGTTCCGAATCATTTCGATATTCCTGACCCAGGTTGTCGCGTACTCGTGCCAGTCGGTACGCGTACGGTAACCGGCTGGGTCGTGCCCTCGGCCCGCTTGCCCTCCGAAGCGGGAACCGCGAAGGAGGGCAAGCTTCGCGATCTCCTCGACATCCTCGATCCGGAGCCACTGCTGCCGCGGGAGATTGTGGATCTCGCGCTCTGGACGGCGGAGTATTACGCCGCCGGTGCTGGCGAGACGCTGGCGACGGCGATGCCGCCGCAGAGCGCGGTGTTTTCGCGCCGGGTTGCGCGGCTGACGGAGCTCGGGCGCGCGAATCAGCTGCAGGTCGGACCGCGCCGGAAGGTGCTCGAGCTGTTGCGCGAGCACGCGACACTTGCCCCAGACTCGATCGCGCGCCGCATGAAGGGGGAGCGCGATGCCAGAGGCGCGCTTGACGGATTGCTGCGCGACGGGCTCGTCGAGCTCGCGCAGCCGATGGCAGGACGCCGCAGCGCCTTTCGATCCGTCGCGCGCGTGCGTCTCACCGCCCTGGCCGACGATGCGGCGATGCGGCGGGGAAGGCAGCAGGGCGTGCTGATGGATCTGCTGCGCGCGGCGCCCGATGGGTTGACCGCCCGCGATCTGGCCGCGCACGGCATCGGTTGGGACGTCGCGCGCCGCCTGTGCGCCGCGGGCCTGGCGCAGATCGATCAGCTGCGGATCGAGCGCGATCCATTCGTGGGGGACGGGTCTCATTTTTCCGATTTTCGTAAAAATGTGACCCGTCCCCAATTTCCGTTGACCAGCGAACAAGCCGCCGCTATCGACACCCTGGCGCCGCTGCTCGATGCGAAAGCCTTCGCCGTCGCGCTGCTGCACGGCGTCACCGGCTCGGGCAAGACCGAGGTCTATCTGCGCATCGCCGCGCGCACCCTCGAGCAGAAGCGGCGCGTGCTGATCCTTGTTCCTGAAATCGCCCTCACGCCGGCGGCCGCGGCCATCTTCCGTGCCGCGTTCGGCGATCGCGTCGCCATCCAGCACAGCGCCCTGTCAGACGGCGAGCGGCACGATCAGTGGCATCGCATCCGCCGCGGCGACATCGACGTCGTCGTCGGCACGCGGTCGGCGGTGTTCGCGCCGCTGCCCGATGTGGGGCTCATCGTCGTGGACGAGGAGCATGACGGATCGTTCAAGCAGGATGAGTCGCCGCGTTATCACGGCCGGGATGTGGCGGTCGTGCGCGGCCGCAAGGCGACGGCGCTCGTCATCCTCGGCTCGGCCACCCCCGCCCTCGAGACGTACGAGAACACGCGGCAGGCCCGTTATCACCTCGTGACGATGGCGCGCCGCGTCATGGATCGGCCGCTCGCGCGCATGCAGGTGGTCGACATGCAGGAGGAATACGCCGAGCGCGGCGCCGACATCGTCTTCAGCCGTCCGCTGGAAGAGGCGCTCACGTCGCACCTCGCGCGAGGAGAGCAGGCAGTCATCCTGCTGAACCGCCGGGGCTTTGCGACCCTCATGTTCTGCCGCCAGTGCGGGCATTCCCTGGAATGTCCGAACTGCAGCCTGTCGCTGACGATTCACCGCGCCATCGGCCGCGCGCGCTGCCATTACTGCAACCACTCCGCCCCGCTGCCGGCGAAATGCGAGAAGTGTGGCGGGGAATTTCTCGAGCAAACCGGTTTCGGCACCGAGCGTGTCGAGGCGGAGGTGCGGGCGCTCATGCCGCACGCGCGCGTGACGCGCGTGGATCGCGACACCATCCGCCGGCGCGGCGCGATCGCCGGCGTCCTCACCGCGATGGCGGCGCGCAAGATCGACGTCCTCGTTGGCACCCAGATGATTGCCAAAGGGCACGACTTTCCGGAGGTCACGCTCGTCGGCGTTGTGTCGGCCGACGTCGGGCTTGGCATGCCCGACTTTCGCGCGGGCGAGCGCACGTTTCAGCTGCTGACGCAGGTGTCGGGACGCGCGGGCCGCGGCAGCAAGCCCGGCCTGGCGATCGTCCAGACGCTCGTTCCGGCCCACTACAGCATCCAGCATGCGCTGGGGCAGGACTACGGCGCCTTCTTCGAAGATGAGATGACCTTCCGCCGCTCGATGCGGTATCCGCCGGTCATGTCGCTGATAAACGTCGTGGTCCGCGGACCGTCGGCGAGTGATGCGATGGATCTCGCCGCGGATCTCGCCAAGCGGATCCGGCAGCAGCAGAGCGGCGACATGCGCGTGCTGGGCCCAGCGCCCGCGCCGTTAGCGCGCATCAAGGGCGAGCACCGGGCGCAGTTCTTCATCAAGGGCACCGCGCGCGGCCGCATGCGCGACGCGCTGCGCACCGCAGTCGAGGCGCGGCCCGACGCGCGACGACGCATCAGCATCGACGTCGACCCGTTAAGCGTGCTGTAGCGAATTGAAAGTTGGTAAGTTGAAAGTTGAAAATTAGTCGGGAAACACAAGTTCGACCGGCGCCGACGTGAAGCATAGCGCCAGCATCGCGATCGCGAACAGGAAGACCAGCACGCGCTTGGCGTCGAGGCGGTCGTACTCGTTCCAGACGGTGGGATGGCGCGTGCCGAAGAGCAGCATCATCACGAGCATCATGATGGTGAGCACGGCCCAGCTCGTGGAATAGAGCGTCAGGCCTACCGCGACCAGCACCGTCGCGTAAGATACCCACACCGAGTGCCGGCCGATCAGCGCGTACATCAGATGCCCGCCATCGAGCTGCCCGAACGGCAGCAGATTCAGCGCTGTCGCCAGCATGCCGAACCACGCCGCGAACACCAGCGGATGAATATTCAGGGAGTATCCCTCCGGCACGCGCTCGAAGAACATCCGCGCGGCGAGATCGAAGGCGATCGGCGTGCCGAGCATCATGCCCTCGAAATCCTCGGGCACACGCACGACGTTGGACCATGCCATGCCGAGCATCAGCACCGGAATGAGCACGACAAAGCCGGCAATGGGCCCGGCGACGCCGATGTCGAACAGCGCGGCGCGCGTCGGAAAGCCGTCGCGGATGCGAATGACCGCGCCAAAGGTGCCGGCCAGCGTCGGCGCCGGAATGAAGAAGGGAAGCGTCGCGCTGACGCCGTAGCGCCGGCACATGACGTAATGGCCGAATTCGTGCGCGCCGAGGATGCCCAGCACGCCGCCCGCGTACCAGAAGCCCGCCGCCCAGTGCGCGTCGGGACCCTGTCCGCTGAAGCCGGCGAGGAATGCCCGATAGTGCGCCAGGCCAACCCACCACGTCGTGAAGAGGGTCGCTAAAAAGAGTACGGCGTGGATCAAAGACTAGCTGCCGATATTCTGGAGCTCTTTGCCCGGCTTGAAGCGGATGGTCCGGCCCGGAGGAATGCGGACTTCCTTGCCGGTTCGCGGATTGCGCCCGATGCCACGCTTCCGGGGTTTCACCTGAAATACCCCGAAGCCGCGCAGCTCGATGCGCTCTCCACGCTGCATCGACAGCCGCATCGCGTCAAAGACCGCGTCAACAGCCACCTCGGCCTTCACCTTGGTGATGTCGGCAATCCTCGACACCTCGTTGACGATGTCGACTTTGATCATTTAGGGATTCCTGCCTGTGTCTAACTACTATAAATAGAAAGACTTACGCTGTCAATGATTCCCCTAAGTGTATCCCTGATACACTGCCGGTCATGGCTTTGCGGGGCGATGAGCAGCAGGAAGTCGTCCTGGTCGGCCGTCCCAACGTCGGCAAATCCACCCTCTTCAACAAAATCACCGGCACCCGCCGGTCGATCGTCACGCCGGTGGCCGGCACAACGCGCGACGTCATCGCGCAGTCTGCCGAATGGCGCGGCCGGGGCTTCACGCTGGTCGATACGGGCGGCATGTTCGGCGCCACCACGGACCCGTTGCACGAGCTCGTGCTGCATCACGGACGAAAGGCGCTCGAAACGGCCGATCTGATCGTGCTCGTCGTCGATGGGCGCGAAGGTCTCGTGCCTGGTGACGAAGAGATCGCCCGCACGGTGCGCGAGACCAGCAAGCCGGTGCTGCTGGCGGTCAACAAGACCGACGATCGCCGATCGAAGGATCGGGCGCTCGAGTTCTATCGTCTCGGCTTCGATACGGTCGTCGAAGTGGCCGCGGAGCATGGCACCGGCGTCGGCGATCTGCTGGATGAAGTGGTTGCACGCCTGCCGGCCGGGCGCAAGCCTGAAGATACCGAGCCCGCCGTCGCCGAGGCCGGCGTATCAGTCGCCATCGTCGGGCGGCCGAACGCCGGCAAGTCGTCGCTGCTCAATCGATTGCTCAACGAAGAGCGCGTGATGGTGAACGAAGTGCCCGGCACCACGCGTGACGCGATCGACGTCGAGCTGCAGTGGCACGGCAAGAAGTTCAAGCTCGTGGACACGGCCGGCATCCGCAAGGCCGGCAAGGTGCACAAGGCAGGGCAGGTCGAAAACGTCAGCGTGGTGCTTGCGAAGCGCGCGCTGGCCAGGGCCGATGTCGCGCTGCTGGTCATCGACGCCACCGAGGGGCCGGCGGATCAGGACGGCGCCATTGCAGGTGAGGCCGAGCGCACCGGCACCAGCATCATCATCGTCGCCAACAAATGGGACCTGATGAAAGGGCGCGGCCCGGAGTTCGTGAAAGTGTTCGATGAAGAGCTGCGCCGTCAGTTGAAGTTTCTCGACTACGCGCCGGTGCTGCACATCTCGGCGCTGACCGGCGAGCGCGCGTCGAAGGTGCTCGAGACCGTGGATCGTGTCGCCGAGTCGCGCCGGCAGCGCGTCGGCACGGGCGAGCTGAACCGCTTTATCAAGAAGATCACCGAAGCGCATCCGCCCGTGGCACCGGGCGCGCGCGGGGAAGTGCGGGTCATGTACGCCGTGCAGGCCGACACCGCGCCGCCGACATTCGTGCTCTTCACCAACACGGCTGCGAAGTTTCACTTCTCATACGAGCGCTTCATTCTCAACCAGCTGCGCGACGCGTTTGGGTTCGAAGGCACGCCGATACGGCTGCAGGTGCGGAAGAGTGAATAGGCCCAGGGCCTGCTGATATAATCGCCCCTCCGCTGTTTTTGATGGCCTCCACTGAGATTCCGAATCGGGCGGCGTTCAAAGCCGCTGAGGTGTGCGCCATTGCCGGGCTGCAGCCTTACGTCCTCCGCACGTGGGAGGCGGAATTTCCGGACCTTGGGGTGGCGAGCTCAGCCGACACGCCGCGCGTGTACCGGAAAGCGGATGTCGAGCGCGTGCTGCGGCTCAAGCATCTGATTCTCGTCGAAGGCCTCACGCTGGCGGGCGCCCGGCGTAAGATGAGTGAAGCAGACGGCACCGCCGATGAGCCCGGCGCCGAGTCGCTGCTTCCCGCGCTGCTGTCGATCGAGATGCGGAACCGCATTCAGGATCTGAAGCGCGGACTCGAAGGCATTCTCGAGATGCTCTCGACGGAACCGGGCCGTGGAGGCCGCGCGACGGATTTCGCGCTCGACCCCGAGCCGAAGCCGAAGCGAAAGAAGACGACTTAACGGGATGTAGCGCAGCCTGGTAGCGCGCCTGCTTGGGGTGCAGGAGGTCGTGGGTTCGAGTCCCGCCATCCCGACCAATCACTCAATTTGTGGGCCCGGGCGTATAATCTCCGGGCCAGCTTTTCTCCTTGCCTGACCCGAGGGCTCCTCGGCCGATGACTCGCGCCCGCTCAACTCTCGGCCTCGCGGCGCTCGTGTCGTGTGCGCTTCTTGCGCGCGCCTCTGCCTTTCAGGATCAATCCCAACGCGATCGCACCTACAGCGTCGCCGTCGTGCGCGCCGATGGCGTGTTGATCCCGTTCGCGGAGTACCACCGCGGCACCTGGCGTCCGATCTGGACAGCCGTGAATCAGCGCCGCAGCACGGTCGTGCCCTTGACGCTCGACCGCATCGACGAGGATTGGTGGGGCCGCGGCGGTCCTTCACTCGAATGGACGCTGTGGCAGCGGCCGGGCGAGGGGACGAGCCTGAGGGTCACCACGCCGCGCGTGGTGCCCACCCCCTGCAGCGCGCAGCCGGCGCTCGGCACCGATTTCAAAGCCCCGGGCATCCTGCCGCCGCCCAATGAAATGCCGTATCCGAAAGCCGGCATCGCGACGACCGCGCCAATTGAACTCGAGCCGATCCAGCAGCTGGACGATCAGGATCCGGACTGGAGGCGCGTCGAGCGCGCGCTCGCCGAACGCGAGTTCCGCACCGCCGAGAACAAGAGTCTTGCCGCACTGAGTTGGCGCCATCCCACGCCACCGTCGGTGCGCGATCGCGCGCCGATCGATCTGCAGTCGGTCTGGCACGTCAAAGACAGCCGCTTCTATTACGTCGAAGCGATGCGCCGGTATCCCGATCTCAATCCGCCGCGGGGGCGGCCGGCGTGCGAGCTCGTGACGTACGTCGCCGGGTACTTCTGGGACGATGCGTCTGAGAGACTGCGGCCGGTCGGCATCAGCGCACTCATCACGTACTGCCATATGGAGCGCGCGATGTTTCTCTGGCCGTTCGCCGCAATCCGGGAAGGGACGAAGAAGTATTGGCTGTTTCAGTCGGCAGGGTGGACGGGCGAGAGCTACGGGATCGCTGAGCCGATCGCCTCGCGCGGCGAAGTCAAACCGCACGTGTGGCACGTCGCGGGGCGCTGCCGGTGAAGAGGGTGGTGGTGCCGCGCCCGGCGAGCGGATGCCGGATTGACGCACGGCATACACTCGCACGGGTTTGGCTGGAACCGAGCTCGACCTACCTTAGAAACATCACGGCCGCTGTCACGACGAAGGCAGCGAGTGCCGATCCGGCTGCGAGATCGCGCCACCAGGAGCCGAGCTCATCCAGCAGTTCCTCGGGCTCGGACAACGTGAGCTTCTTCGCAAAACCGGGCCACACAGCATCGTCCATCTTCGGTTCGTGGTACATGCAGCCTCCCTGTCGAGTCGATTCGGCAAGTGTCCGAAATGCAAGTAGGCTGCCTCTGACTGCCAAGGTCGAGGTGGTCGAGCTAAACGCTCCCTGTTCAACGACTTGGAGAACAGACCGATCCCAGCTGAGCGTTACGGGTGTTGCGGAAACTGACACACCGGCGGGCGAGACATACGTGCAAACATCAACGGTGAGGCCCTTATGACACTGCGACAAGGACTGCTGGCGGCCCTCGTCGGCGCATCCGTCTTGTCGGCTGCGGCCTCAGCGCAGCAGGCACAGACCCCGCCGCCCCCGCCCAAACCGGCCGAGGAGCCGCAGCAGAAGCCGATGTTCCGTGGCGGCGCGCGCTACGTCCGTGTCGATGTGTTCCCGACGGATCGCGACGGCGTGCCGATCGAAGGACTGACGGCGCAGGACTTCGAGGTGTACGAGGACGGGAAGCTGCAGCAGATCGACACCTTCGAGTTCGTCGACATCGAGCCCGAGCCCGAAGAGGCGCGCATCGATCCGAACAGCCAGCGCGAAGGCGAGGAAGCGGCAAAGGACCCGCGCGCGCGGCTGTTCGTCATCGTGCTCGACACCAAGCATGTCGAAGTGCTCGGCGGCGCCCACATCCGGCGGCCGTTGATCGACATGCTCGATCGGCTGATCGGGCCTCGCGATCTCTTCGGCGTGATCACGCCGCAGCTGCGGCCTTCCGATCTCATCCTCGGGCGCAAGACCCTGACCGTGACGGACATGCTGCAGCGGTACTGGACGTGGGGCACCAGCGGCAGCATCACGGCACGCGACCAGCCGGAAGAACATTTTACGGATTGCTTTGGCGGGCCCAGGGATAGCCCCGCGATGGGTGGAGAGGATCCCCACTGGGATCCGCTGCTCACGCGCGAGCTTGTGGCCCGTAAACGCGAGCGCGAGACGCTCGAGCATCTCGACGGTCTGGTGGCGAAGCTCGGCTCGATCCGCGATGAGAAGAAAGCCGTGATCGTCGTGACGCAGGGGTGGCGGCAGTTCGGCCGCAATGACGCGGCCGCAACGCAGCTGGCTGCCAGTGACATACCAGGGATCTACATCGGCCGAGGCCGAATCAGCCGGCAGCCGCAGAATGCCGCGCCTGGCCAGGCGGTCGATATGGCGAACTGCCACTCGCAGGCGACCAACTTGCTGATGATGGACAACCGGCAGTTCTTCAGGGACCTGCTCGCGAAAGCCCAGCGTGCGAATGTGAGCTTCTATCCAGTCGATCCGCGCGGCCTTGCTGTGTTCGATACGCCGCTCGGCCAGGGTCCGCCGCGCGACATCCTCGGCGATTTCGCGAGCCTGCGCAACCGCCGCGACGGCCTCATGGAGCTTGCCGAGAACACCGACGGCATGGCGCTCATCAGCAGCAACGATTTGTCGGGCACGCTCCGCAAGCTGGCGCAGAGCCTCAGCACGTACTACCTGCTCGGGTATTACTCGAGCAACACGAAGTTCGATGGGGGGTACCGGCGGCTCGAGGTGAAGGTCAAAAAGCCCGACATCAAGCTGAAGGCACGCCGGGGCTATTTCGCCCCCACGCAGGAAGAGATCGACAGCATTGCGGCCGGCCGCGCGGCCGCATCGGCGCCCGTGCCGGCCGAGACCGCGGCGCTGGCAGCGGCGCTCGCACGGCTGGAGGAGGTGCGGCACGATCGCGATCTGTTTCTGCAGGCCGCGCGCGTCTCTGACGGCATCGTGATCGGCGCGGAGCTCGGGGTCACAACGCGCCAATCGGCCGCATGGCAAAAAGGCGGCGAGTTGCGGCTGGTCGTCTCTGGCGACTCCGGCAACCAGGTTATCGAGACCCGCGCGATCGAGCCGATGCGATCCGGCGTCGTCGTGCGCGTGCCGTTGAAGGCCGACGGCGACGTGCGGATCGATGCGCGCGCCCGATCCGGGGCGGGCGGCGCCGCCGACACGACGCTCGCGCTTCCCGCTGGCGGCGGCAACCCGCTGATCGGCGACGCGATCTCGTTTCGCGGCTTCGCGCGTGGGTTGATGCCGGCTGCCGATGGCCGGTACCGCCGAACCGAGCGGGCCACGATAGAGGCGCCGCTCGGCGCAGGCGCGATTCCGGACGGCGCGCGCGTGCTCGATCGCCACGGCAAGCCGCTCAACATTCCCATCACCTCGCGCGAGCGGATCGATCCCCAGGGGACGCGCTGGATCACCGCGGAGGTCGTGCTTGCGCCGCTCGCTGAGGGCGATTACGTGATCGAGCTCGAGGCCACCAGGGATGCCGCGCGCGAACGGAAGCTGTTCGCCATACGAGTCGTGCGATGAGTGGTGGGTGCGTGGGTACGTGGCGTCGGTGGGTACCGTGGGTCGTGGGTGTCGTGGGTCTGGTGGCGGTGGGGGCGGTCGCCGCCCAGGAGACGCAGCAGCGTCCGACCTTCCGCGGCGGCGCGCGGTTCGTGCGCGTCGACGTCTATCCGACCGACAGCGAGGGCAAGCCCATTGAAGGCCTGACGGCGGCAGACTTCGAGCTGTTCGAAGACGGCAAACCCCAGGCGATCGACACGTTCGATTTTGTGCGCATCGAGCCCGAGCCAGAGGTCGCGCGCCTCGATCCGAACAGCCAGAAGGAAGGTGAAGAGCTCGCCAAGGATCCACGCGCCCGTGTGTTCGCGATCGTGCTCGACACCAGGCACGTCGACATCGCGTCGGGACGCGCGCTGCGCGCGCCGCTCGTGGAGATGCTCGATCGTCTCATCGGCCCCACAGACATGTTCGGCGTAATCACGCCGGAGCTGCCGCCCTCGTCATTCATCCTCGGCCGCCGCACAACCTCCGTGGCAGACATGTTGAAACGGTACTGGTTCTGGGGCGCCGATGATGCGCTCCGGCCGCAGGACCAGATCGAACAGCTCCTGGACAGCTGCTTCGGTCATCGGATGTCGGCCGGCGGCGGCACGACACAAGCGCTCGTCGCCCGCCACCGTGAGCGGCAGACGCTGGAGCATCTGAGCGCGCTGGTTGACAAGCTGCACGGGATTCGCGACGAGCGCAAGTCGGTCATTCTCGTCACACAGGGCTGGCCTCTGTTCACCGCAGATCCCTCGGCCGTCGACAGGCTGAAAAAAAAGTTCAAGACTGCGGTTCCTCAGGTCACGCAGCGTGGGGGACGCATTCAGCTGGGGGTGCCTCCTCAGGGGCCTGAGGACCTCGACAACACTGAGTGTTTCGCGCAGGCGAATGCGCTCTTCATGATGGAGTCGCAGCGGGCTTTCAACGATCTGATGGAGAAGGCCTCCCGCGCGAACGTCGCCTTTTATCCGATCGATCCGCGCGGTCTGGCCCCGTTCGATCAACCGATCAGCATGGGCGTTCGATCGGCCACCATCGACAACACCAGAATACGCGGGCGTGCCGACGGCTTGCGGGCGCTCGCTCACAATACCGACGGAACCGCATTCATCATGAACAACGACCTCGACGTTCAGTTCAAGATGCTGACCGATGCGCTCAGTGCTTATTACCTGCTCGGCTACTACTCGACGAATACAAAGTTCGACGGGAAGTACCGGCGTCTGGAGGTGAAAGTGAAGCGGCCCGGCGTGCAGTTGAAAGCGCGCCGCGGATACTTTGCTCCGAGTGAAGAGGAGATGGCGGCCATTGCCGCCGGCCGCGAGGCTGCCGCCCGGCCGCCGGACGAAGGTGAAGCGGAGCTTGCCGGCGCACTCGCGCGCCTCTCGGAGCTCCGCCACGATCGCGATTTGTTCCTGCAGACGGCGCGCACACCGCGCGTTCTGCTTCTGAATGTGGAGCTTGGTGTGAATGCGCGGACCTCGCGCGCCTGGACGGATGGTGGAGAAGTGCGCGTCACCATCAAGACGTCTGAAGGCGACCTCACTGAGACGCGCCAGCTGGAGCCGTTGCGGTCGGGCGTATCCCTGCGGATTGCGGTCGAAGATGATGGGCCCCTGAAGATCGAGGTTCGCGCACGCGCGAAGGTGACGGGGCCATCAAGCGCCGCCGACGCCGGCCTGCTCGCGCCCGGTATCGAAGCCTCGCTGATCGGCGCGCCCCTGACCTGGCGCGGACTCGCGCGTGCGCGACAGCCGGCCGCCGACGGCCGCTACCGCCGCACCGAGCGGGCGACGCTCGAGGCCCCGCTCTTCAACGGCGCGATCCCCGCGGGCGCGCGGGTGCTCGACATCTCCGGCAAGCCGCTGAACGTGCCGATCGCGTCGCGCGAGCGCATCGATGCGGCCGGCACGCGCTGGATGGTGGCGGAAGTGAGCCTTGCCCCCCTTGCCGACGGCGACTACGTGATCGAACTGGACGCGATGCAGGATGAAAAGCGCGAACGCAGGCTTTTCGCGATTCGCGTCGTGCGATAAACTGAAGACCAGGCGGGCTCACGCGAGCGTCGGCGAGCGGGCTTAGTACAATGGTAGTACAGAGGCTTCCCAAGCCTCGGACACGGGTTCGATCCCCGTAGCCCGCTCCATACAATTCAGAATTGGCGAATTAAGAGTTGAGAATTCTAAACTCTTAATTCACCAACTCTTAACTTCTGATTAGCGCCAATACCTCGTCCCGTTTGCGCGCCATTAATTCCGGTGTCAATGCCTCCAGATTAAGACGCAGCAATGGCTCGGTGTTCGACGGCCGCACGTTGAAGTGCCAGTCGGGGAACTCCGCCGAGAAGCCATCCATGTGGTACGTGTGGCCGGTCGAGTACTGCGACGCGATCGCGTCGAGCTTCTCCTGCACCTTGCGCATGTCGCCGACCTTCGTGTTGATCTCGCCCGAGATGAAATACTTCGCGCGTAGCGGCGCCAGCAACTCGCTCAGGGTCTGGCCCTTCTTCGACATCAGCTCGAGAATCAGCAGGGCGGGGATGAACCCGTTGTCGGCATAGAAGTTGTCGCGGAAGTAGTAATGTCCCGTGACTTCGCCGCCGAAGATCGCGTTCTCGTCGCGCATCCGCCGCTTGAAGAACGAATGTCCGACGCGGTTCATCAGCGCCGTGCCGCCATACCGTTCCACGATGTCCTTGACGGCGTAGCTCGCGCGCACGTCGTACACGACCTTCGCCCCCGGATGCTTCAGCAGAAACGCCTCGGCCAGCAGCGCCGTCACGAAGTCCCCGGCAATGAACTCGCCGCCGCCGTCGATGAAGAAGCAGCGGTCCGCGTCACCGTCCCACGCGATCCCGATGTCCGCCTTCTCGGCGACCACGCGCTCGACGATGTCGCGGCGGTTTTCTTCGATGAGCGGATTGGCTTCGTGATTCGGGAAGGTGCCGTCGACTTCGAAGCATAGCCGTGTGGTTTTGCACGGAAGACGGTCGAAGAGCGGCGGGGCGACCAGGCCGCCGATGCCGCTGCCGGCGTCGAGCACGACGTTGAACGGCTTGATGGCCGCGACGTCGATGAACGACAGCACATGGTCGACATACTCCGGAAGCAGGGCGCGCGTCTCGATGCCGCCGCGGGCACCGGACGGGGCGGGAATGGCGTCGCGGACGATCATGTCGCGAATCTCGCCGAGCCCGGCGTCGCCGCTGAGCGGAAAGGCCTCGCGGCGCACCATCTTCATCCCGTTGTATCGGCCGGGATTATGCGACGCCGTGACCATCGCGCCGCCTTCGAGGCCGTCGCGCGCCACGCCGTAATAGAGCATGTCGGTGCCGATGAGGCCGTAATCGACGATCGACGCGCCCTGCTCGCGAGCGCCGTCGATGAACGCGGCAGCCATGGCGGGCGACGACACGCGCATGTCGCGGCCCACGCCGATGCGCGTCGCGCCGAGATGGGCGACGAACGCGCGCCCAATCAGCCGCGCCGCGTCTTCGCTCAGTTCGTCCGGGTAGATGCCGCGAACGTCGTACGCCTTGAAGATCGACTCGTTGATACCCATGAATGTCATACGGCGGAATAGTCCGTCAGCACCGACTTATCGCCAAGGACGGTGCCCTCTCGAATGGTGACCGACCGTCCAACGTGGCAATGACGGCCGAGGATGGCGCCCGACAGCGTCGACTCGGCGCCAATCCAGCCATTCGGCCAGACGATGGAGCCGTCGATCTCGGCCTTCTCTTCGATATGGCAGTGCCGGCCGATCACCGAATACGGGCCGATGCGCGCGCCGCTCTTGATGGTTGCGCTTTCATCGACGAAACAAGGGCCTTCAATTCGCGCGCCATCTTCAACTTTCGCGTCCGGCGAGATCCACGACAGCGCGGGCGCTCCCGAAAACGGCGGCGCCTGGTATCGGCCGTCCATGATGTCGCGATGCACCTGCCGGTACTTCTCGCGCGTGCCGATATCGATCCAGTACCCGCGATAGATGTAGGCGACGAACGTCTCCGCCCGCTCGACAAGCGACGGAAAATAGCTGCGCTCGATCGACCAGTTCGTGTTGGCCGGAATCCGATCGAACGTTTCCGGCTCGAGCACGTAGATGCCGGCGTTGATCGTGTCGCACGTGATCTCGTCCGCCTTCGGCTTCTCGAGGAAGCGCGTGACGTTGCCCTGCGCATCCGTCTCGACCAGCCCGTACGCCGCCGGATTCTCGACCGGGGTCAGCACGATCGTGGCCTTCGCCTTGCGCTCACGGTGCAGCCGGATCACCGCCGCGAGATCGACCTCCGTCAGCACGTCGCCGTTGAAGACGACCACCGAGTCGGTCAGAAACTCCTCGGCGTACTTCACCGCCCCTGCCGTACCGAGCGGCTCCGGCTCCACGACATAGCGGATCCGCAGCCCAAGCTCCGATCCATCGCCGAAGATCTCCTCGATGCGCCGTGGCTGATAGTTCAGGCTGAGAATCACCTCGTCGATCTCGGGAATCTTCCGCAGCAGATCGAGCTGATAGTAGAGAAAGGGCCGGTTGAAAATCGGCACGATCGGCTTGGGCGTGTGGGTGGTCAGCGGGCGAAGCCGCGTGCCCATGCCGCCGGCGAGCAGAATGGCCTTCATGACAGCCTCAGAGTGTACTAGATAGAATGGCGCGGTGCCCGGTGGTCCGTCGCGGCTGAATCTGCCCAACGCGCTGACGATCGCGCGCATCGTGCTCGTGCCGCTGCTGGTCGTGGTGCTGCTGACGAAGTTCGAGGGACGGATGGTGCTTGGCGTGCGTAAAGAGCTCGTCGGCGCCGCAATCTTCGGCCTCGCGTCGCTCACCGACTGGCTCGACGGCTATCTCGCGCGGCGGCGCAAGCAGGTCACGACGCTCGGGCAGCTGATGGATCCCCTGGCCGATAAGCTGCTCGTCACCGCCGCGCTCGTGTCACTCGTGCAGATGGGACAGGCGCCGGCGTGGATGGTGGCCGTCATCCTCGGACGCGAGTTCGCCGTGACGGTGCTGCGCGCGATGGCCCATGCGCGCGGCCATGTGATTGCCGCGTCGCCGCTCGGCAAATTCAAGATGGTCTCGCAGATCGTCGCGATCCTGGCCCTCATTCTCGGCCAGGACCACCTCGGCCCCCTCTTCATCGTCGGCATCATCGCGCTGTGGATTGCCACGATTACGGCGCTGCTCTCGGCGGTCGATTACTACCGCCGCTTCAATCACGTACTCAGCGCGTAGTCTCTACTTCTTCAACTCCGCGATGCGCCGTTGGGCGCGCTCGAGATATTCGCTCTTCTCGAATTCCTTGACGATGCGATCGTAGAAGGGCAGGGCCTCGACCGGGCGATCCACTTCGAGCAGCGCTTCGCCCATGTAGTAGTACAGCTCGTCGCGGTGCGTGAACGCCGGATCGCGCTTGAGCAGTGCGGCGAACCGCTCGATGGCGCCCGGATACCACTTCTGCCGGAAGTAATGCTTGCCGACTTCGAGGTCGGCGGTCGCCAGGCGGTCGCGCGCCTCGCGCAGCTGCACCTCGACTTCAGGCTTGAGGCTCGAATTCGGATAGCGCTCGAGGAACAGCTCGAACTCGCGAATCGTGTCTTTCGTCGCGGTCTGATCGCGCTGCGGCGCCAGCATCTGCTGGTAGTACGCCAGCGCCAGGCGGTACTGCGCGTAATCGGCGCGCGGATGGGTAGGGAAGAATGACAGGAATTCGCGGAACTCGTTGAGCGCGTACACCTGCGCTTCCGGCGAGTCCTCGCCGAGATACGAGTCGCCGATGCCCAGCTTCGCGTCGGCGCGATAGGGCGACTGCGGATAGCCGTCGACGAGACGCCGGAAGTACTCGCGCGCGGTCAGCCATCGCCTGCGCTCGAGCTGCGCCTTCCCCTGATCGAACAGGTACTTGTCAGGCTCCGGGGCGTCTGCCGGGGGGGCAATCGGGTCCCGCGCGGCGCAGGCCGTGACGAGGATCGTGACGGCGAGAAGGGCAAACGTGAATCGCGTGAATCGAGTCAGTAACATCATGATGTCAGTACGGGCAGCGCGTCCCGCAGCCAGCGGACTTCGGCCTGAATACCATCGGCGAGCGTTGTCTTCGGCGTCCAACCCAATTCAGCCCGCGCCTCGGTGGTATCGGCGAACGTGTCGCGCATGTCGCCCTTCTGGGCGGGCTCACGGCGAATGTCGATGGTGCGGCCGATAGCCTGGCCGATGAGCTCGATCACCTCGTTCATCGACACGCGGGAACCGCCGCCGATGTTATAGACGGCCCCGGCACGCCCCTGGCCGCCCGCAGCGATCGTCGCGGCCACGGCGTCGGCCACGAACGTGAAATCGCGCGTCTGCTCGCCGTCCCCGTACAGCGTAATCGGCTCGCCCAGCAGCGCCGCGCGGATGAAGCGATGAAACGCCATATCCGGGCGTTGCCGAGGTCCATAGACCGTGAAATAGCGCATGGCGGCCGTCGGCACGCCGTGATTCACGGTATAGAGATGACAGAGCTGTTCGGCGGCCAGCTTGGTAACGCCGTACGGCGACACGGGCTGGGGCAGCGCCGTCTCGGTCATGGGAATCGCCGCGGCGTCGCCATACACCGAGGAGCTCGACGCGTAGACGAGCTTCTCGATCGGCCGCCCGACGCAGGCCTCGAGCAGGATTTGCGACGCGTCGATGTTGTTGACCGTGTAGATCTGGAAGTCGCGCCCCCAGCTTTTGCGCACGCCGGCCTGCGCGGCCAGGTGAAACACGTGCGTGACGCCGTCGAGCAGCGACGCAAGATTGGCATCCGCAATCGACGTCTCGACGAACGTGAAGCGTGCATGTCCCGTGTTGACCGCCAGGTTCGCGTCCTTGATGCGGCGCGGATAGTAATCCGTGAAGCAATCAAGGCCCGTGACCTGGGCGCCTCGCGCGAGCAGCTCGGCGGTGAGATGCGACCCAATGAA
Source organism: Vicinamibacterales bacterium (assembly GCA_040902895.1). GTDB lineage: Bacteria > Acidobacteriota > Vicinamibacteria > Vicinamibacterales > SCN-69-37 > JALYRV01. The sequence continues at coordinate 159,036 of JBBDWL010000138.1, forward strand.
TCCGGCAGCGCCGGTAACCAAAGCGTTCATTATTTAAAGGCGTCTCGAATTCTGTCGGGCAGCCGGCAGGGCCGTCCGTCTCTGCCCATGGCCGCGTGCACGGTCACGCCCGCCGCCGAGACGACGGCGTCGGCCTTGCGGACGACCTGATACGCGAATTCCATACGGACTGGAGACCTCATCCAGCCTTCCGTGCGGATGACGATCTCATCATCGTATCGCGCCGGGGCCTTGTACTCACAGCGGGCTTCGATGACGGGCAGGCTGACGCCCGTGTCTTCCATCTCGCGATAGGTCCATCCGAGCGAGCGCAGGAGGTCGGCCCGTGCCACTTCGAACCAGACCAGATAGTTGGCGTAGTAGACGACGCCCATGCGGTCGGTTTCGGCGTAGCGGACGCGAAGCAGCGTGTCAGAGGAGGGCACGCGAGGGGATCAGCCGCGGGTGGCCGCGCTGCGCAGCTCGGCCGTCCGGCGCGCGGCGTCCGCGCCGCGGAAAATGGCGGCGCCGGCCACCAGGATGTCGGCGCCCGCCGCCACGAGCGCGGCGGCATTGCCCTCATCGACCCCGCCGTCGACTTCGATGTTGGCCGTGCTGCCGCGCGCGTCGAGCAGCTCGCGCACCCGCCGCACCTTGTCGTAGCTTTCAGGAATGAACGCCTGACCGCCGAAGCCAGGATTCACCGTCATCACGAGCACGCAGTCGATGCCCGCGATCACTTCCTCGATCGCATGGACCGGCGTCGATGGATTCAGCGCGACCCCCGCGCGCGCGCCCAGCGCGCGAATCTGCGCGAGGGTGCGGTGCAGGTGCGTGACCGCCTCCGCGTGCACGGTGATCGTGCCGGCGCCCGCTTCGGCGAACGCCTCGAGGTGCCGGTCAGGATCTTCAATCATCAGATGCACATCGAGCGGGCGGGTGGCGACGCGCTTGAGCGCCCGGACAACGGGGATGCCGATCGTGATGTTCGGCACGAAGCGGCCGTCCATCACGTCGACGTGAATGAGATCGGCCCCGCCCTGTTCAACGGCGCGCACGGCATCGCCCAGCGCCGCGAAGTCGGCCGCGAGCAACGAGGGCGAGATCTGAATCACGCGGGATGCGGCGCGGCTCACCGGCTCACCTCCAGCGCAATCGGCTCGCCCGGCGCCACCTGAAAACCGGGCTGCGGGTTCTGCCGCAGCACGATGCCCGCCGGAATGCCGGGATACGGCTGCTGTCCGACCACCGAGACCCGGAAGCCGGTCGAGCGCAGCAGCTCCGCCGCGCGCTCGCCGTCGAGACCGATCAGATCGGGCATGACGTAGCGCGTGCCGCGTTCACCGCGATTGATGAGCAGCGACACGGCAGCGGAAGACGCGGCCGCGGGTGGATCCTGTGCGACCACCGCATCGAGCGCATATCGGCCCGAGCGAATCTCGGCCACGCGCGCGACCTGAATCTGATTCTGTTCGAGCTGCAGCGTCGCGCCGCGCTCCGACAGCGCCACGACGCTGGGCAGCTGCGATGCATGCGCGCCGGCACTGACATAGACGCGCACCCCGCGGCCGGTTCTGAGCGTCACGCCGGGCGCCGGCTCCTGCGTAATGACATGTCCGGCGGGATACTTCGGATCGAGCCGGCGCCGCTCTTCGACACGCAGCGTGAGCCCCGCGTCGCTCAGGAGCGCGCGGGCGTCGTTCAGCGATCGGCCGGTGAGATCGGGCACGGGCACTTCTCGTGTGCGCACCGCCACGCGCAGGGCCGCCGCGGCGAAGAGCAGGTACGTGCCCAGCAGCGCGCCGCCAATCACGAGCATGCGTCCGGCCCCCCAGACCCGGTTCGAGATCGCCATGACGCCGAAAGGGTACTACAGGACTAGCTTGATCGCTCGAGCACGGCGGCGTAGAACGACTCGAGACCGTCCCGATGGGGAAGCGTGCGGAAATCGCCGCTTACCTCGACAAACGGATGGAAGCGGTCTCCTGTAATCGGCACGCGCGCGAAGGCAGGATGGGCAGACAAAAAGTCCGAGACGACGTTCTCGTTCTCTTCGGGTTCGCTCGAGCACGTCGAGTACACGAGGCGTCCGCCGGGCCGGAGCGCGGCGGCGCCCTGAGCGAGCAGCGCGCGCTGCGTCGAGGCGAGCACGGCGAGATCCGCCGGCTCTCGCCGCCAGCGGATGTCGGGATCGCGCCGGATGGTGCCGAGGCCCGAACAGGGCGCATCGATGAGCATGCCGTCGAGATCGCGGAGCGGCACGCCGCGCGCGAGATCGTGCTGCAGCACCGGCACCATCGCGAGGCCGTACCGCGCGAGCGATCGCCGCAGCAGCGCGACGCGGCGCGGGCGGCGGTCGGCCGCGATGAGCCGCGCGCCAGCGGGCAGATCGCAGGCAAGCACCAGGGTCTTGCCGCCAGGCGCCGCGCAGGCGTCGAGCACGACACCGCCGAGATGCGCAGCGGCCAGCGCGCCCACCAGCTGAGACGTTTCGTCCATCAGCGCGATCAGTCCATCGCGGTACAACGCGGTCGACATCGGGTTGCCGTGTGTAACTGTGAGCGCGTGAGGTGCATGCGCGCCGGCTTCGGTCTCGACATCTTCCGCCGCAAGCGCGGCGCGTGCCGCGCCGGTCTCGATGCCGCGGGTGTTGACCCGCACTGTCAGTGGCGCGGGCTCGTTGTTGAACATCGCCCACCGCTCGGCCGCCTCAATGCCGTGGCGCGCGATCCACCGCTCGACCAGCCATTCCGGATGCGACAGCGATGTCGTCAGATACCGTGTCCATGCGGCGCTCTCGCGAGTGTCGGGGCGCGACGGCAGGCCGGCGTCGAGCGAGCCGCGCAGCAGCCCTCGAAGTACCGCGTTGACGAAGCCGGCCGCGCGCGGCGCGCCCGCGAGACGCGTGAGCTCGACAGCGTCATTCAGCACGGCATGGGGTGGCGTCCGCGTGAGGTGCTTCAGCTGAAACACCGCCAGCCGCAGCGCGAGCAGGGCCGGCGCGTCGATCGTGTCGATGGTCCGGCCCGATGAAGCCGCGATGATGGCGTCGAGCTCGGCGCGCCAGCGCTCGACACCAAGCGCAAGTTCCGTCGCAAGCGCGCGATCGCGTACGTCCTGCACCTGGCCGCGGGTCTCGGCGAGCGCGGACGCGAGATCCTGGCCGTCCTGCTGCGCCAGCGTCGCGCGCCGCAGGGCCTGAAAAGCAGCCCACCTGGCGGGCGAGATCATTCGGGTCCGAACCCGGAAGGTGTCGACGAAAAGCCGGGCGTGCGAATCCCTGGGTGTCCGGCCATCCAGTCGGCGATGCTCATCACGCGCTTGCCTTCGGGCTGGATGTCGATCAGCCGAAGTTGTCCGTCTCCAGTCGCGACGATGAAGTCGTCAGCCGCGACGTTGAGGATGGTGCCGGGCGCGGCGGGCCTGGGAAGGCGCCACGGTCCCGCAACCGCCGTGCGATGCAGAATCAATCGCGCGGCGCCCAGGAACGTGAAGGCATGCGGCCAGGGATGCAAGCCGCGGACGAGGTTATGGATGGCCGCCGCCGGTTTCGACCAGTCGATGAGGCCGTCGGCGCGGTCGATCTTCGGCGCGTGTGTCGCAAGCCGATCGTCCTGCGGGATCTCGAGCACGGCCTCACCGTCCGCCAGCCGGCCGAGCGTGTGGACGAGGAGCCCGGCGCCCGACGCCGCGAGCGCGCGCTCCAGTTCGACGCTCGTCATGTCGGCCGCGATCGGCGTCGGCGCCGCAGCCAGCATGGGCCCGGCATCGAGCTCACGCACGACCCGCATGATCGTGACGCCGGTGACATCGTCGCCGGCGATGATGGCGCGTTGAATCGGCGCGGCGCCGCGATAGCGCGGCAGCAGTGACGCGTGGACGTTGATCATGCCCCGCGGCGGCAGCGCGATCAGCGCGTCGGGCAGGATGCGTCCGTACGCCGCAACGACCCCGATGTCGGCGCCGAGCGCGCCGAGCGCCTCCATGAGGGCAGGATCCTTCAACCGGACAGGCTGAAAGACGGGGATGCGGTGCGCTTCCGCGACGCGTTTGGTCTCGGGTGCGGCGACCTTCTGCCCGCGGCCGCGCGGTCGATCGGGCTGGCAGACCAGCCCCACCACCTGATGCCGCGACGCAATCAGCGCTTCGAACGTGGGAAGCGCGAACGCCGGCGTGCCGAGCATCAGCACGCGGATGCCGCCGCTCACCATGTGCCGTGGCGCTGCTGCTTGCGAATCCCCCGCAGGATCAGCTCGCGTTTCAGCCCTCTCAGATGATCCAGATAGACCAGGCCGCCGAGATGATCGATCTCGTGCTGGAACGCACGCGCCAGCAGACCGGTGGCGTCGTGGCGCACCTGCTCGCCGTGCCGATTGAGCCCTTCGACGCTCACCTGTGAGTCGCGATGGACGCGGGCGGTGTAGCCGGGAACGCTCAGGCAGCCTTCGTCTTCGTATTGCGCGCCACCGCGCTCGATGAAGACAGGGTTGATCAAATGGATCTGGCTGCCGGCCTGGCGCCCGAGAGAAAGATCGATGACGAGCACGCGCAACGGCACGCCCACCTGTGTCGCCGCCAGACCAATCCCTGGCGCTGCATACATCGTTTCGACCATGTCGTCGATGAGCCGCGTGATGTCGGGTGTGATGGCGTCGACAGGTTTCGCAGGCGTATGAAGGACCGGATGCCCGTATTTAACGATGGGCAGGATCACGGCGGCTACCGCACCGGCAGCCGGCGTCCGAGTCTCGATCGATACGCCGACACCGCCGCCAGCATGTCGGGCACGGTGTCGCCGCCGAACTTCTCGATCATCGCCGCGGCCAGCACCCAGGCGGCGACGGCTTCACCGACCACGGCGGCGGCAGAAATGGCGCAGACGTCGCTGCGCTCGATCACGGCCGGCGACGGCTCGCCCGTGGCGAGGTCGACCGACGCAAGCGGCTTCATGAGCGTCGAGATCGGCTTCATGTACCCGGTGACGCGCACGTCTTCGCCGTTGGTGACGCCCCCTTCGAGACCGCCGGCGCGATTGGTCGGCCGGCTGATGCCGGTTTCGGTGTCACCGGGCACGATGGCGTCGTGCACGGCGGATCCGGGAAGGGAGGCGGCTCGGACCCCATCGCCGATGGCCGTCGCCTTGACGGCCGGCACGGAGAGCAGCGCCTGTGCGAGACGCCCGTCGAGCCGTGCGTCCCACTGCGTGTAGCTGCCGACGCCGGCCGGCATGCCGCGCACGATGACTTCGAATGCGCCGCCCAGCGTATCGCCAGCCTCTTTCGCGCGATCGATCGCCGCCATCATCTGTTGTTCGATCGCAATATCTGCACAGTGCAGAGGCGAGTCGGCCGGAATGGCCGCGGCCTGCTCGAATGTCACCGACGAGGGCGTGTCGAGGCCGACGCCGCCGACGCGATGCACATGACTGGCGATCGTCACGCCGGCCTCGGCGAGCAGCAGGCGGGCCAGTGTGCCGGCGGCCACGCGCGCGGCCGTTTCGCGCGCGCTGGCGCGCTCGAGCACATCGCGAAGGTCGGGCCGATCGAACTTCAGGCCGCCCGCGAGATCCGCATGGCCGGGGCGAGGCCGCGTGACGGGCGCGCGCCGCGCGCCGCCGGCCTCCTCGCCGGGCTCGCGCTCGACACTCATCGTGTGCTGCCAGTTCGGCCAGTCGCGGTTCTCGATCAGCAGTGACACCGGCGCGCCGATCGTCTGGCCGCGCCTGACGCCGCTCAGAATCTGCGCGCGATCGCGCTCGATCGCCATCCGGCGTCCGCGCCCGTATCCAAGCTGACGCCGCGCGAGCTCCACGGCAATGGCGTCTTCAGTGACCTCGAGGCCGGCGGGCAGGCCGTCGACGATCGCGGTGAGCGCGCGTCCGTGCGACTCGCCGGCGGTCAAAAAACGCAGCATGACAGGCTGAGTGTATACGAAGTTTCTGCGCCGTCCGCGCGCGGATCGGCCGGTTTTTCGCGGGCGTTTCGTTTGCACACCACGTGGCACGCATGCAGATCGTTTTCGATCGGTACGTGCCGCGCGAGAGCCCGCGGCATCTCGACATGGCGACGGGACAGATGGTGTCGATCGCGACGCGCGACGTGCCCAGTGAAGACTGGCGCCGCCGATGGCGGATGCGGATCGAAACCCTGCTCGCCGGCCACGCCGGCCTCGAGCCGCTCGTCGACGCCGGCGAGTCAGGTCCTCGTGCCGTGTTCGAGGTGCGCGCGCTGGCGCTTTCCGCGCGCGGGGCACGAGCCGGCTCGAGACCTGCGCCGGCGGCGGGCGCGATCGCCTGGCTTCGCGCGTGCCGCCTGTCGCCCGGACCATGCCGCGCCGCCCGGCTGCTGTCAGACGGACGGTTGTGCGCCGATGCGCAGACGGCCTGGCCGATTGAGACGCCGGAGGAGGCGCAGGCCGCGCGCCGCGCGTGGCGTCAATGGCAGCGTCTGCTCGGTCCACTGCCTGACGTCGCGCCGCCATCCGGCGCGTCCCATCGATCGGCATCCGGCGCCGGCGGTGCCGACGAGGAATTCGACAGCCGCGCGGGGCTCGTGGCGCTGCCGATATCGGGCTCTGATGCGCTGCGCTTCGCGCGCGAGACCGGTCGTATCGCCGTCGGCGCTTGCATCGCGCCGAACGAGATCGCAACAGACCTCAAGGCCCGCCGCTCCTTCATCCTCCTCGAATCGCCTCGCGAGTCGGCTGCGGCCTGGGCCGCGTCGTTGGCGGCGTACGGATCGCGCAGGCATTTCCTGGTATCGCCGGCACGTCACGTTGTTGTGGCGCGAGAGCGCGCCGCCGCGTATACGGCCGTCCCCGTAGCGGCCCCGCCATCGGCGCCGCCGCGAGAGGGATACGCATGGCCGCGTGCGGCGCTGCTGCTGGCGCGGGCGCGCGGCGAGCTCGCGCACCATCAGCTTGCGAGGGCCGTTCGCACTGCGGGGCGCGCCGCGCTGATTGCCGCTGATGGCACGGCGCAGCATGCCGAGGCCCTGCTCCTGAAGGCCCAGGCGCTTCGATGGGATGGACGCGCGCGCGACGCAGGCGCATTGCTGCAGTCGGAGCTGCGCGACAACCCCGCTTCGGCGACGCCGGCATTCCTGATCGAAGCAGCCGAGGCGGCATGCGACGACGCGCTGCTGCAGCAGGCCGAGGCGTTCGCGCGCGCAGCGCTGCTCGCCGCGCCGGCCGCGGCGCTGCAGATGCGTGCGCATCTCGCGCTCGATCGCGCGCGGCTCTGGCGCGGCGAGCCGGTCGACACCGACTTCTGGCAGGCGCGCGCGCGCTGGCATGTCTGGGGCCTGTCGCCCGCGTGGCCCTCGCGCGGCGGCTATCCGCACGCACCGTGCGGACGCCTCGCGGCGTGGGAAGCGCTCTGCGATCGGCTCGAGCGCGCGCTCTGGCACGGCCACCGAGCCGCCGCGGCGCGCGCCAGGGCACGGTTCGCGGCAGCCGGCGCCGACCTGCCCGTGCTGTTGCGGGCGCGCGCCGGCTGGCTCGCCTCGGGAGATGCGCGGCTCGCGCGCCGCATGGGCGCCGCGGGCGTGTTGCAGACAGGAAAGGCAGGAGCAGTCATGGAGATCTTCGAGCACATGTCGGCGCTGCTCAGCGCGTGCCACGAGACCGGCAGCGACGAGCGCGCATTGGCCGCCGCTGCCGCGCGCACGCGGCGGATCCTGCGGGCGCGGGCCGTCAGCGTCTACGCGTCGGGCACACCGCTGCCGATCGCCGGCGACGGCGACCGCTGGAACATGCCATCGGGCGTGGCCGCCAGATGCAGTGAAGCGCTGCAGACGGCCGGACCCGAGCGCGACGGCGATGCGATCGCCGCCGCCGCCTCGATTCGAGGCGGCGACGGCCCCGTGGGAGCGCTGCTCGCGACCTGGCCGGCCGCCGCGGCGGTCGAAGCGCGACGAGCGCGGCTGTTGCTCGAAGCGGCGGCGCTCGTGCTTGCGCCGGTCGTGCGCGGATGGTCGGCGTGCGCCGACCATCCGCCCAGCGCCGACATGCCCGAGATCGTCGGCATCAGCCCGGCCATCGGCGCCGTGCGCGACGCGATCCGTCGCGTCGCGCAGGTGCCGTTCCCGGTGGTCATCGAAGGCGAAAGCGGCGCCGGCAAAGAGCTGGTGGCGCGCGCGATCCATCGGCTCTCGACCCGCGCGCCGCGCCCGTTTCGCGCGCTCAATTGCGCGGCCATGGCCGAAGAGCTCGCCGAAGCCGAGTTGTTCGGCCACGCGCAGGGCGCCTACACGGGCGCGGCATCGGCGCGCGCCGGCCTGTTCGAAGATGCGGATCGCGGCACGCTGTTTCTCGACGAGATCTCAGAGCTGTCGCCGAGAGCGCAGGCCAAGCTGCTGCGCGTGCTGCAGGAAGGAGAAGTGCGCCGCGTCGGCGAGACGGCGCCGCGCCGCGTCGATGTGCGCATCCTCGCGGCATCCAACCGGTGTCTCGCCACCCTCGTCGCCGGCCGCGCGTTTCGCGCGGATCTGCTGTTTCGGCTCGATGTGCTCCGCATTACCGTGCCGCCGCTGCGGGCGCGTCCCGAAGACATCGCGGTACTCTGCACGCATTTCTGGCGCGAGGCGGCAAGCCGCGCCGGCACCACGGCGCTGCTGACGCCCGAAGCGATCGGGCGCCTCGCCGCCTACAGCTGGCCGGGCAACGTTCGCGAGCTGCAGAACGTGATTGCGGCGCTGGCGGTCGCGGCGCCGCGGCGCGGGCGCGCGGGCGTGGAGCATCTTCCTGCGCACCTCCGCTCGGACCTCGGCGCGCGTCCGACACTGCAGCAGGCGCGCGTTACGCTGGAACGGGATCTCGTGCAAAGCGCGCTCGCGCGCGCCGGCGGGAAACCTGGCCGTGCAGCCTCGGAGCTTGGGCTGTCGCGTCAGGGATTCGCGAAGCTCATGCGCCGGCTCGGCCTGCCGGCCGCGTAAGCGCTTGCGCCCGGTGCGCCATTCGCGGAAACTCGTGAGAGACGCCGCCGCGCATGCTGTCGTATCTGATCCGCCGCCTCGCCCTCACGATCCCCGTGCTCCTTGGCGTGGCGACGCTGGTCTTCTCGCTGCTGCACCTCGTGCCTGGCGATCCGGCGCAATCGATGCTGGGCGACGCGGCCGCCCCCTCCGATGTCGCGGAGCTGCGCACGCGTCTCGGTCTCGACAAGCCGCTCGCGACGCAGTACGGCGACTTCATGCTCGGCGTCGTGCAGGGCGATCTCGGTACGTCGTTCCGCTACAACTCCAGCGTCTCATCCGAGATTGGATCGCGGCTCCGCAACACGATGATCCTTGCGGTGGCGGCGATGGCCGTGGCGCTGACGATTGCGCTGCCGCTCGGGATTCTGGCGGCGACCTTTCGCGGACGCGCGATCGATCACGGCGCCATGACGCTGGCGCTCGTCGGCATCTCGATGCCGAACTTCTGGCTCGGGCCGCTGCTGGCGATTCTGTTTTCGGTCAAGCTTGGATGGCTGCCCGTCTCTGGCACCGGGTCGGTCGCGCATCTCGTGCTGCCGGCCGTGACGCTGGGCGCCGCGCTTGCGGCGATTCTGGCGCGCATGACGCGCGCCAGTCTGCTCGAGGAGCTGCGCGAGCTCTACGTGCTGGCCGCGCGCGCCCGCGGCATGAGCCGGGTCCGCGTCGTGCTGCGCCATGCCTTTCGCAACAGCCTGATCCCGATTGTGACGATTATCGGTCTGCAGTTCGGCGCCGTTCTGACGGGAACGATCATCACCGAGACGATTTTCGCGTGGCCCGGTATCGGCCGTCTGCTGATTCAGTCCATCTCGTTCCGCGACTATCCGCTGGTGCAGGGCTGCATTCTGTTCATTTCGGTTGTGTACGTCGGCGTGAATCTGCTGACCGATCTCGCCTATGGCTGGCTCGATCCGAGGATCCGCTACGAATGATGCTGCGCCTTGGCGCGCTGATCGTGGGGATTGCGGCGACCGCGGCGCTGGCGGGGCCGCTGCTGGCGCCATGGGATCCGTACGCGCAGGAGCTGGCGCTGCGGCTGGCCGGCCCGTCGGGCTCGCATGTCTTTGGGCTCGACGAACTTGGCCGCGACATCCTCTCGCGGCTGCTGGTGGGCGCACGCATCTCCTTCCTCGTCGGTCTCGCCGTCGTCTCGGTCTCCTCGTCGCTCGGCATTCTGATGGGATCGGTCGCGGGCTACTACGGCGGACGGATCGATCAGGTGATCAGCCGCGTGATGGACGTGCTGCTCGCGTTTCCCGGCATCCTGCTGGCGATCGCGCTCGTGGCGGTTCTCGGCCCGAGCCTGACGAACGTGATTCTCGCGCTGTCCGTGATCGGATGGGTGGGCTACGCGCGTCTGGTGCGCGCGCAGGTGCTGCGCATCCGCGAGTTCGAGTACGTGCAGGCCGCGCGCGCGCTCGGCGCGAAGACGCCGCGGATTCTGCTGCGGCATGTGATTCCCGCAACGCTGCCCACGGTGATCGTGCAGGCCACGCTGGGCATGGCCGGCGCGATCATCGCTGAAGCGTCGCTCAGTTTTCTCGGCCTGGGCGTGCAGCCGCCGACGCCCAGCTGGGGCACGATGCTCGACGCCGGCCGCTCGCATCTATTCGACGCGCCCCACCTCACGCTGTTTCCCGGCCTTGCGATTGCCCTGCTGGTACTCGGCTTCAACTTCCTGGGCGACGGGCTGCGCGATCGCATCGATCCAAGGCTGATAAGCGAAGGACGCTAGGCGCGAGCCGGCCGCGCAGCCGCCGCGGCAATTGCTCCGTCCGACTGCTCGACGCGCCGGTAAAACTGCAGTTCGGGCTTTCGCATGCGCAGAAGCGGATCCGTGTCCATGCCTGTCCGGAGCCCTCACTGCAGTTTTAGTGAACCTGACGGCGCGTCTCGCAAGTCGGCCTCCGCAATCGCCGCGACGGCCGCGCGGCCAGTGATGCGGGCCGCGGTGGCGATCGGCACGACACTCTGCGGACGAATCTGAGACGGCCGCCTGTACGCCCGTAAAACGGAGCGCAGGCCAGTGACACGGCAGCAGCTTTAGCTGCTGCCCGTGCCGGAACCACAGGCCGAGCATCCGTTTTACCGGCCGTCGAAGCTGAGGCCGCAGAGTGTTGTGCTGATCGCCGATCGCGGCCCGCCGCCTTATCGAGACGGCGCTGTTGAGAGCGCCGCATAGGCCGTCAGCGCCGCGTCGGCTTCGGCCATGCGGCCAAGCGCGCGCAATGCGTCGGCCTGGTATTTGAGCGCCTCCGGCCAGATTGGGCGCTCGCGCACGGCGCGCGCAAGCAGGCGGTTCGCGTCGCCGCGCGCGCCCTGCAGATACGCAAGCCTTCCGATAATCGCCAGAGACTCTGACGTCTGCGGTGCGGTCGCGGCATGACGGAGCGCTTCGGATGCCTTGCGCAGCGCCGAGGCGTCCTTGCGCCGCTCGGCTTCGAGCAGCCAGATGTGGCCGAGCGCGAGATGCAGGCGGGGATCGTTCGGCGCGACCTCGCTGGCGCTGCCGAGCGCCAGCACCGCGCGATCCGTGCGGCCGGCCCGCGCGGCAGCCGTCGCGACCGCGATGTGACGCGAGGCGGTCGGATCGATCGCGGCCAGCGCTTCGAGATGCCGCAGGTGTTCGGCGGCTTCGCCGTCGCGCGCCGCGAGCTCCGCCAGCGCTTCACGCGCCGCCAGCAGTGTCGGCGCGATCTCGATGGCTTTTTCGAAGCTGGCCCGCGCGCTTCGGCTGTCGCCGCTGTCGCGCAGCGCCAGGCCGAGGGCATGATGCATTTGCCCTGCGTCGGGATCCTGCGATACGGCGCGCTGGAGCGGACGAATCGCGTGCGCCACCTGCCCGGCGCGGTAGCGTCCATATCCTGCGCGATACGCGAGGGCGGCCGAGCTGTCGTCCCGATCCGCCGCCTGCGAATACCAGTCCGCGGCCTTCGCGAAGTCTCCACGTTCGGCATACACCTCGCCGAGGCGTTCGAGCGGCTGCGTGGCGTTCGGATCCAGCCCGGCGGCGGCCGTCAGGTCGGTAATCGCGGCGTCCCACAACTCCTGCTGCTGATACGCTTCGCCCCGGCGTAGATGCGCCAGCATCGAGCCGGGCTTGAACGCCAGGGCTCCGCTGAACGCCTCGATCGCGGCGTAGGTCCGGCCCTCTGCGAGCGCCGCGTCCCCGGCCTCGATTCGGCGCCGGTATTCCGCCTCGGTGCGGGCGCGCTGAACGATCAGGCCTCCGGCCAGGGCCATCCCCACCGCGAGCGCGACCAGCCATAAACGGCGCATGCCTTAAGCCTAGACGGAAAGTCACTTGACATGACGTCGTCTTCGCGCGACTCGCACGATGCGGAGCTCGCAACCTACCGCGTCATGTCAAGTGCTTTCCGGGCCTAAAGGAACTTCCGGCCCCTCGCCGGGTCTAAAAAGGATATGGGACACCGATCCAGATAAGGCTTAAGATGGCTGGAGACACCGTGATGAAGCCTGTCCGCGCCCTGACCTGGTCGGATGTCGCCGGCGACGAGCTCGCGCTCATCCAGCGCTGCGCCGAGGGTGACGAGGACGCCTGCACCGAGCTCGTCGAGGCTCACCAGCGCATGGTCTATCAGCTGTCGCTGCACCTGCTCGGCGATCACAACGAAGCGCTCGACCTCTCGCAGGAAGTCTTCCTTCGCGTCTTCCGCACGATTCGGAGTTTCCGCGGCCAGTCGGCGCTCCGTACCTGGATCTACCGGATCGTCATCAATCAGGCGTCGAATCGCCAGCGATGGTGGCGCCGGCGCCGGCGCAGCCAGCAGGTGTCGTTCGAACAGCACGTGGAGGCGCATGGCGAGTTCGCCGGCACGCGGCGGCTCGATTCGCCCGAGGCCGTGCTCGGACAGAAAGAGCTGGCGGAGCGCATTCAGCAGGCCCTGGGCCGGCTGCCATTCGATCAACGCACCGTCATCGTGCTGCGCGAGATCGATGGCATGAGTTACGACGACATCGCGTACTCGCTCGACGTCGCCATCGGGACCGTCAAGTCACGCCTCGCCCGCGCGCGCGAACAGCTGCGCGCCGACCTGAGGCAGCGATGAGGAAGACCATGCCCGCATGCCACACGATTCGAGGACGGCTTCATGCGTTTCTCGACGGCGAGCTGCCGGCGCTCGATCATGCGGCGGTCAGAATGCACGTCGACGCCTGCGCCGACTGCGCGGACGTGCTCGACGACTATCGCGCGCTCGGCCGCGCGCTTCGCGCGGGTCTCGACCCGGCCGGGATGCCAACCGATGCGCTCAACGCGCTGACGAGCAAGGTCGTCAGCCTCACCAGCGCCGAAGCCCGCCAGTCGCTGCGGGCGCGGCTCTCGCTGGCGTTCGCCGACATGCGGTTCGTGTTTGCCGGGGCCGGCTCTTTTGCGGCGACGTTCGTGTGCGCGCTGAGCCTCGCCGGGATCCTCGAAGCCTCGTCGGCGTCGCGCACCGACTCACTCGCGTCGCTGATGGAGCGGATGGCCGCGCCGCGCGGCTCGACGCAGAATCCGTACTCCATCGATCCGCGGCTGCTGCCGCCGAGCCCGCAGACCGGATCGCTCGCCATGCCCGCGGTGCTCGTCGATGATGTGGCGTATGAAGTGCCGGATGAGCAGTATGCCTTCTCGGGTGTGCTCACCTCGGAGGGCCGCATCGCGGGCATCGAGATGCTGCAGGGCGGCGTGATTGATCCACGCGCGATGGAGCTGCTGCGATCGATTCACGACTCGCGCTTCGAGCCCGCGCGGCTGAAGAACGGCCGTCCCGTCGCCGTCAGCTTCGTGTGGGTCCACAGCGACGTCACAATTAAGCCCATTAAAAGTTTGTAGGGGTCGCGGTCGCGACGTTCTGTAACACGTCCGTCGCGCGGATCACGAGCCGCGCGCGATCCGCTGCCGTCGGCAGCGTGATGTCGAACACTTCCTCGCGCGAATCAGACAGGCCGTCGGCCGGATAGACCATCTGCCATCGTTCGCCGCCGAGCGCATACTCGACCCTGAGCACGCCTGCATGGCCGTCGCGCACGGTGACGCGCACGACATTCCCGGCACCACCGGGCCCCGCCGGCGCAATCGTGATCACCGGTGCGCTGTTGTCGATGTCGAACCCTTCGCTCTCCCGCGCGCCGTCGAGCGCGTCGGCGGGCGAGTTCACGGCGCCGTCGGTGGCGGTCACGCGAATCACGTAACGCCCGTCGGCGACCGCCGTCGTATCCCAGACGAAAATCGGATCGGTCAATCCGCTCTGCAGCGGCCGCCACGCGCTTTCACCTTCACGCCGATACGTGACCGCGTACGTCAGCCGATCGCCGTTGGGATCCTCCGCGCGCCACTGAAACGTCTGCAGGCCTTTGCGGTACATCCTCCGGCCGACGGTCGGCTGCGATCCTTCAGCGGCCTCGGGTTGCTGTGCCGGCGCGCCGCCGTCGAAGCCGGCGATCTCGGTATCGCTCGATGAAAAGGGACGCTGGAAGACGACCCCGGGCGGATGCACGGTGAGGCTGGTGACGATCGGGCGGATGTTGCGCGGCAGGTAGGCCACCGTGACCGATGTCAGTTCCGGACCCGCCGCGCCCCGGGTCGAGAGCACCGCGCGCCACTGCAGGTACCGCGCGCTCGGGCTCAGGATGGGCGCGCCGTCGGCGGCCGAGTAGGGCGCCGACCATTCGCTCCAGGTGTCGTCGGGACGGTTCGTGTTGCCCGATCGCGTCGAGATCTGCAGCCCCGCGCCGCCCGTCGCGCGCCAGCGAATGGATCCCCATCGCGCGGCCGAGCCTGCGTCACGCACCTCCGATTCGAACGTCCCAGTGGCCGCGCGTGCGGTGCGCAGCCGGAACAGCCGGCCCGGATTCGATCCGGCGAGCACCACTTCGCCATTCGGGCCGCGCGCGGCCTGCGTGATCTGCCTCGCATCGACGCGTCCGAGCAGCACGACGCTGGCCGGTGATGTGGAGAGATCGATGTCGTACAGGCGGCCGTTGCCGCCGGTGGCCACCATGAGCGAGCGTGAATTCGCGCCGGGCAGCAGGTCGTACGGCGTCTCGGCGCCGGTCTCCCAAATCACATCGGCCCCGTCGTCGCGCACCACATAAATCGCGCCGCGGCCCGCGCGTTTGCTGTCGGTCGATGCGGGAGGCGTCGACGGCGGATCGCCGACCACGACGCCGCCCACCTGTGCCGTCACGGTGGCGACCGGCGCGGGATCGGACGCGCTGTCGTCGCCCTGCGCGGGCGTCAGGCCCGCGGCGTAGATCGCGCCGTCGCCCGCGAGGCGCAGCCCGCGCACTTCCTGATGCGGCGAGTCGATGACCACGAAGGCTCGGCCGCTTTGATCGATGCGAAACAGGCGTCCCGGTGTCGACGTGCCGGCATACAGCCGTCCCTGTGCGTCGAGCGCGAGCGAGATCACGTTGGCGGTGCGCGTGCGATAGAACGGTTCGCCTGACTGTCCCGGCCGCACGCGATAGATCACGCCGCGATCGCCGGTCCCGATGTACAGCGTGCCGTCACTGGCGCGCGCCAGCGACCAGATATAGCGATCGGGCGGGTCGAACAGGACCGACGCCTTGCCCGAGGCGTCGATATGATGCACACGGCCGTCAGGGCCGGTGGCGGCGTAGAACCCGCCGCGGCCGTCCGGCAGTACGGCATGCACGCCGAGCTCCGCGGCGTCGAACGCCACGCTGGTGGCGCCGCCGCCGTCGATTTTCAGGACCCTGCCGTCATTCCCCGTGCCCGCGAGCCACGCCGTACCGCTCTCGGCGATCGACCAGATGAACGGCTCTTTCGGATTCGCGAAGCTTTCGATCGCCGGTCCGAGGCGCAGCCGGCCTTCCGCGTCGATCGCGACGCCATCGACGGTGCCTTTGAGAAAGTCACTCTGCGTGGACACCGTCCAGAACACGGGCGGTGCGGCCGACAGGACGGCCGTGAGGCCGGCGGCGATCGCCGCGGCGGCCAGAAAGCGGATGTGTGTGTGCATGTGTGTCAGCGGACCGAGTCGACGCTGAACGATACCTCACGCGAGCCGCGGACGGTCACATCGAGGCGCCGATCCCACGCGCCGAGCACGGCCTGCCGCAGTGTCGTGGCATTGCCGGCCTGATTCTCGGTGTAGATCGACTGCACCGAGGGCGGCAGGCTTCCCATGGCTTCGCCGTTGACGATCGCGCCGGGGGCGTTGGCGAGCAGGCGCACGTAAATGCGGTTCGAGCGAGGCGTTTCGTTCAGCACGCGCACGAGATCGCCCAGCGTGGCCGGATTGGCCGCGCGTCCGTCGCGCCGCTCCCATTCGGCCAGGGCCGTGCCGTCGCTGATCATCAGCGAGAGCCGGCCGCGCGCATAGGCCGGCACTTCCACGGGAATCGTGAGGGTTTCAGCCGCGCCCCGGAAATGCCGCACCTGTACGTGCAGCGGCACGATGTCGCCGGCGCGCGGCCGCACGGCGTCGATCCACGCACGTTCGATCGTGGCCGAGGCCGTCGTCTCACGGGCCGCGACCTCCATCGCGATGCCGGTCACGCGCGCCTTGCCGCGATCGGTGGCGAGCAGCGCCGCAAGCGGCCCGGCCACGGTCGCCGCCCCGCCCGGCAGCGCCATCTCGCCCGACACCACATCGTCGAACGTCACCGACCCTTGGCCTTCGACGTCGACAGAGCCCTTGATGGCGAACGTGCTCGCGCCGGCCTGCCGTTCGTATGAGATCAGCGCGTTGAGCACGGCGACGTATCCGTACAGCGGCGTGAGCAGCTGATCGTGAACGATGCCGAACGTCATGTCGCGCCGGATGCCGCGCTCCGACGTGAGCTTGATCGTCACCGGAATCATGCGGGCGCGCGCGCCGAGCTGGCCCGCGATGGTCGTGGCGCGATCCTGCGTGACGGCGCCGACTTCCTCGCCGAGCGAGGCAATCTTCATCGACATCGCCATGCTGGGCAGGATGGCCATCACATCGGCGCGGGTCATGGGAAATTCGATCGGGCCTAGATTGAGGAAAGGATGGCCGAACGCGTATACGCGCGATCCGTCGACATGCGTAACCGTTCCGGTCGCGCCAATCTGCAGATCCCCGTTGATGATGGAGACGCCGATGGCGTCGCCCGGCTCGAAGCCTGCATTCGACCGGCGCGTTGAGACGCCCGTCCCTGCGGTGACTGGCACGAACGAGGTCGTTGACAACGCTGACTGGAGGAACGAGACCACGCGCGGTTCCATGCCGCCGAGTACCAGCGGCACGCCGATCGGACGCAGGCCTTCAGCTGCCGCGGCCGCGCTCATGGGCGCGCCGAACAGACGGGCATGCGCCGCGCGAAGTGATGCGGCCACGCCCTCGTGGGTCAGCGGGAACTCGAGCGCGACGTCGCCGGCGCGCGATCGCGGCGTCGCCAGGGCGGCGTCTTCGATCATCTCGGCAATCGGCGTGATGCCGGCGATGGCTTCCTTCGGAAACGCGCCCAGCGCGTACGAGACGGCGCCGACCAGCCGGCCGTCGATGTACACCGGGCTGCCGCTCATCCCTTGAATGACGCCGGCATCCTTGATCGGGCCGCCCTCGAGCCGCGCGAGGATGATGTCGCGCTTCGGACCGATCACATTTTTCAGCACGCCGATCATGTGTGCTTTGAACGGCTCGCGGGCCGAACCGGCAAACACGGTGTGGCCGGTGCCAATCATGCCGGGACGGATATCGGCGACCGGCATGAACTCGGGTGAGGCGGGCGGCGCGGCCGCCCACAGAACGGCCAAGGCGACGGCGAAGGAGCGTTTCATGGTGTTCAACGAGGGTAGCAACCGCCCACGCACCGGTCAAGGCGGATAACCTGCGCCGCCTCAGCGGTTTGACACGGCAAAAGCCGGTTTGCTATTGTGCCTTCCAGTGTCGAGCCGCTTCATGCAGTCGGGCCACGCCGGGGAGCGCTACGCGTCCTACTGGCGGTGGTATGCCCGGACGCCTGAAGGGGCCTTCACGCGATGACCCGCACCTAGCGCGGTTTTTCACGAGGAAAGTTCGAAGCCTCTTCAGCCCTCCGGGTGAAGAGGCTTTTTTTATGTCGATTCGCATTGTCGAAACCGTGACGGCCGCCACCACGGCGGAGCTGCGCCTCGGGAGGGAAGCGGCGGAGGCCCGCGCCGACGTGGTCGAGCTGCGGATCGACGGCGTCAGGGATCTCGATCTTCCGGCTGTGCTCGCCGATCGGCGGGCGCCCGTCATCGTCACGTGCCGTCCGGTGTGGGAAGGCGGAAAATTCGACGGGCTCGAGCCCGATCGGCTGCGGCTGTTGCGGCGGGCGCGCGCGCTTGGGGCCGAGTTCATCGATGTCGAGTTCCGTGCCGACTGGCGATCGGTTGCCGCGATCGAACGGCCGGAGCCGACGGCGGCGCCTGCGATTCCGCGCGATGGCCTCGTCTTGTCATTCCATGATTTCGCGGGCGTTCCGCCTGATCTCGAGCTGATTGCCGCGGCCATGGCGGGGTCAGGCGCGGACGTTGTCAAGATTGCCGTGACACCGTCGCATCTCTCCGACTGCGAGCAGTTGCGGCGGGCCGGGCGTCTGCTCAGAACCGGTGCCGTGATCGGCATGGGGCCGGCTGGTGTCATCACGCGCGTCGCGCCGCACATGTTCAATTCATGCTGGACCTACGGCGGCGAGCTTTCATCGGTTGGACAGATGCCGGCGCGTGACCTGCGCGACATTTACGGGATTGGCCGCGTCAGCGCGGACGCGGCGCTGTTCGGCGTCGTAGGACGCCCGGTCATGCACTCGCGGTCGCCGCTCCTGCACAACGCCGCCTTCCGGCATGAGGGCCTCGACGCCGTGTACGCACCGCTCGAGGCGCATGACTTCGCAGACTTCAACGCGTTCGCGCGCGCCTTCGGCGTGAAGGGTGCCAGTGTGACGGCGCCGTTCAAGGGAGACGCGTGTGCGTCGGCCGCCGCCTCCGACGCCGCCGCGAAGGAGACGCAGGCCGCGAACACATTACGGCGCACCGCGAGGGGATGGACGGCCGCGAATACGGACGGCGAGGGATTTCTGGCACCGCTGGCAGGCGTTGAGCTGTGCGGAATTCGCGCGGCCGTCATCGGCCTGGGAGGAGCGGCTCGCTCGGTGCGGCACGCCCTCACGGCATCGGGCGCGCACGTGACGCTGCTCGGGCGCGACGATCTCGATCGCGCGAGTGAGCCCTGGGATCTGCTCGTCAACGCGACGCCCGTCGGCACCGCACCAGCCGTTGACGAGTCGGTGCTCGCGGGCCGGAGCATTCGCGCGCGAATCGTGTACGACCTGGTTTACAACCCCACCGATACACAGTTGCTGAAGGACGCGCGCGCATCGGGCGCGCGTACGATCGGCGGCATGCCCATGCTCGTCGCACAGGCGTGCCGCCAGTTTGAATTCTGGTTCGGGCGCCCGGCGCCGGTCGAGGCATACCAACGCGCCGCGCAGGCATTGACGGCTTATGAAACAGACGACATTCGACGAGTTCGTTGATCTCACGCGCCGCGGCACGTTCGTGCCCGTCGTGCGCGAGATCATGGCCGACCTGATCACGCCGGTCTCGGCGTTCCTGAAGATCGCGGAGCACTCCGACTATGCCTTCCTCTTCGAGAGCGTCGAGGGCGGCGAGCACGTCGCGCGCTATTCGTTTCTCGGAAAGGATCCCTTCCTCGTGCTTCGCGCCCGCCAGGGGAAGATCGTCATCGAGCGCGCCGGCACGCGCACGGAGCTGGACGAGCCGTTCGTTCAGAGCCTGCGGCGCATCATGAACGAATTCCAGTCGCCGTTCGTCCCGGGGCTGCCGCGGTTTACCGGTGGCGCGGTCGGCTTCATCGGCTACGACGCCTCGCCCGTCTTCGAACCGGCCCTCGACGGCGCCTGGCAGCGCCGCAGCGCTCGGCTGGGCGGTCTGCCGCCGGCGGGGGAAGACGATGCGGGGTTCATGCTGTTCGATACGGTGCTTGCCTTCGATCACGTGAAGCACCGGATCCTGGTCATCGCGAATGCGCGAGTCGCACCGGGCGAGGATCTCGAGGCGCTCTACCAGTTCGCGTGCGCCAAGATCGACTTTCTCGAGCGCGAGCTGCAGCGCGGTCTCTCGCAGGCCGAGCCGGCGGCGTCGAAGCCGCTGTCGATCGAGGCCAATCAGACGCGCGAAGACTTCGAGACGGCCGTGCGCACCATTCAGTCGCGCATCGGCGCCGGCGACATCTACCAGGCGGTCTTCTCGCAGCGCTTTGAAACGTCGACGCGCGCCGATCCCTTCGACGTCTATCGCGCGCTGCGGTACGTGAATCCGTCCCCGTACATGTATTTCATGCGGCTCGGCGGCCTCACCATCGTGGGATCCTCGCCCGAGATGCTGGTGCGCGTGGAAGGCAGCCGCGTCGAGACGCATCCGATCGCAGGCACGCGGCCGCGCGGGCAGTCTGACGAGGAGGATCTGCGGCTGGCCGAAGAGCTCAAGCGCAACGAGAAGGAGCGGGCCGAGCATGTGATGCTCGTGGATCTCGGGCGCAACGATCTCGGACGCGTCTGCGAGTACGGGACCGTGCGCGTGCCGCAGTACATGTCGCTCGAGCGCTACTCGCACGTCATGCACCTCGTGTCCACCGTCGAGGGGCGGCTCTCGGACGGCAGCGACCGGCTCGATGCGCTCGCCGCGACGTTCCCGGCCGGCACCGTGTCGGGCGCGCCGAAGATTCGCGCGATGGAGATTCTGGCGGAGCTGGAGCCCACGCCGCGCGGCATCTACGGCGGCGCGATCGGCTATCTCGATTTCGCCGGCAACCTCGACTTCTGCATCGCCATCCGCACCATCACGATGCGCGACGGCCGCGCCACCGTCCAGGCCGGCGCCGGCATCGTCGCCGACTCGCAGCCGCTGGCCGAGTACGAGGAAACGCGCGACAAGGCGAAGGCCCTGCTGACGGCGCTCGACATGGCGGAGCAGGGCTTATGAATAGCGGCGAGCGCAATGGCGCGAGCCGCTCATGCCCGGGGCCCAAGGCCCAGGGCCCAGGGCCTGTGTGATTCTGCTCATCGACAACTACGACTCGTTCACCTACAACCTCGCGCACGCGATGGGTGAGCTCGGTGCGGAGGTCGTGGTGCGCCGGAACGACGTGATGACGGTGGAGGACGTGGCAGAAATGCGGCCGGCGAAGATCGTGATCTCGCCAGGGCCGGGACGTCCCGACGCGGCCGGTATCTCGCTGGACGTGATCACGCGTCTGGGACCATCGATCCCGCTGCTCGGCGTGTGTCTGGGGCATCAGGCGATTGGCGCGGCGTTCGGCGGGCATGTGGTGCGCGCGTCCGGGCCGGTGCATGGCAAGACGTCGCTCGTGACGCACGACGCGAAGGGCATCTTTCGGGATCTGACGGCGCCGTTCGACGCCGGCCGATATCACTCGCTCATCGTCGACCGCGACCCGTGGCCGGATGCGCTCGAAGTCGCGGCGACGATTGCCGGCGAACCGACCGTGATGGCGCTGCGGCACAAGACCTTTCCCATTCACGGCGTGCAGTTCCATCCGGAATCGGTGCTGACGCCGGCTGGGCGGGCGATTCTCAAGACGTTCCTGGAGCTCTAGCGAATCATGTCGATGTTCACGGTGTTGCTTGGGAAACTGCAGCGGCGCGAAGACCTCACTGTCGACGAGGCGGCGGGCGCGATGGCCGAGATCATGGAGGGACGTGCCGCCTCATCGCAGATTGCGGCGCTGCTGGTCGGCCTCGCGATGAAGGGGGAGCGGCCGGCGGAAATCGTCGGCCTCGCGCGCGCCATGCGTCATCGTGCGGCGAAGCTACCGCTGCCCGCCGGCATCACCGACGTGTTCGACACATGCGGCACAGGGGGCGACGGGGCTGAGACGTTCAATGTGTCGACGGCGGCGGCCCTGGCGGTCGCCGCGTGCGGCGTGCCGGTCGCGAAGCATGGGAATCGATCCGTCTCGAGCCGCTGCGGCAGCGCGGATGTCTTCGAATCGCTCGGCGTGAAGATCGACGCAAGCCCTGAGGTTGCGTCCCGCTGTCTGGCGCAGGCCGGCATCGCCTTTCTGTTCGCGCCGGCGTTTCATCCGTCGATGAAGCACGCCGCCGCCACGCGCAAGGAGCTCGGCATCCGTACCGCCTTCAACCTGCTCGGGCCGCTCACCAATCCGGCGGGCGCCGCGCGTCAGCTGGTGGGCGTGCCGCGTCCCGAGCTCACTGAGCTCGTCGCGCGATCGCTCGCGATGCTGGGCACGAAGCGCGCCTGGGTCGTTCACGGCGCCGACGGGCTCGATGAGCTGTCAACGACCGGGTACTCGAAGGTGTCGGAGTGCAGAGACGGCGCCGTCAATACTTTTTATCTGCATCCGGCGGAGTTCGGGTTGCCGACGTCGTCCCGTGGCGATCTTCGCGGGTTGGACGCGACGGGCAATGCGGAAATCATTCGCAGCATTCTCGCCGGCGCCCCCGGGGCGCCGCGCGACATCGTGCTCTACAATGCCGCCGCGTCGCTGCTCATTGCGGGACGCGTCGCGACGCTGCAGGAGGGCGTGACGCTCGCGGCGGAGGCGATCGACTCCGGGACAGCGGCTGGCGTCCTCGACCGGCTTGTGGGCACGTCGCAGGAGGCCGCGGCGTGAGAGCCTCGCTGCTGCGCACGATCGTCGCCGCCACCGAACGCGCCGTCACGGAGCGCGAGACGAAAGTCCCGCTCGCCGGCCTGCGCGTGGACCGAGCGCCGCGCAGACCGGCGCACGCGTTCAGGGCCGCCTTCGATGGGACGTCTCTCCGTCCGCGCATCATCGCGGAGTGCAAGCGGCGATCGCCCTCGAAGGGCATTCTTCGTGAGGCCTACGATCCTGCCGCAATCGCGGCCGCGTACGAAGAAGCGGGCGCGGCGGCGGTCTCGGTGCTGACCGAGCCGGCCTTTTTCGATGGCGCGCTCGAGCATCTGACGGCGGTGCGCGCGGCCGTGACGATTCCGGTGCTGCGCAAAGACTTCATCGTGTCGCGCTACCAGATTGCCGAGGCCCGTGCGGCCGGCGCCGACGCCGTGCTGCTGATCCTCGCCGCGCTCTCCGATGAGGCGTTGATCGATTTACTGCAGGCGGCGCGCGAGTTCGACCTCGACACGCTGGTCGAGACGCATGACCGCGCCGAGATTGCGCGCGCGGTCGATGCGGGCGCGGAGATCATCGGCGTCAACAGCCGCAACCTGCATACGCTCAAGGTGGATCCGAATCTTGCCCGTGAACTCGCCGCCGCCATCCCGTCGACTGTGATCGGGATTGCGGAGAGCGGCATTCGTGATGCGACAGCCGTCTCGTCGCTCAGCGCGGCCGGATATCGCGGTGTTCTGATCGGCGAGCAGTTCATGACGGCGCCAGATCCGGGCGCGGCGCTCAGAGAGCTGCTCGACGGAGTCCCTGACGGAGGCGCCGAGGACCGGAGCGGGGCGAAGGGGTCCCCGCGAGCGACGAGGCCAGGCGGGGTGCAGGGGACCCCGCCGGAAATTTAGATGACAAGGATCAAGATCTGCGGCATTACGCGCCCGGAAGATGCACGGGCCGCGGCCGTCGCGGGGGCCTCGGCCATCGGTATGGTGTTCTGGCCCGGCAGTCCGCGCGCGATCGACACCGCCACGGCGCGGGCGATCGTGGCGGCGTTGCCGGCCGGCGTGCCGGCGATAGGTGTGTTCGTCAATCAGAGTGCTGCCGAGATCAACCGGATCATCCAGGAGGCAGGCCTCTTCGCCGTGCAGCTGCACGGGGACGAGCCCGTGGACATGATCGCGCAGATCACGCGGCCTGTCGTTCGCGCGATCTCGCTTGAGTCGCGAGCGCGTCTCGATGATCTGCCGGCGCACGTCACGGTGCTGCTCGACGCGCATGATTCCGATCGCCGCGGGGGCACCGGCCGCGTGATCGACTGGACCGCCGCGCGTGAGATTGCCGCCGCGCGTCACGTGGTGCTCGCCGGAGGGCTGACGTCCGCCAACGTCGCGGAGGCGATCGCGGCCGTGCGGCCGTATGCCGTCGATGTCTCGAGCGGCGTCGAATCGGCGCCCGGCGTGAAAGACCATCGCCGGATCGAGCAGTTCGTCGCGGCAGTGAGACGAGCCGCCGAATCTGGAGAGGCGACATGGGCATAGACGCCACACCGGTGTTCGGCCGGCGCGACCCGGATGCGCGCGGATACTTCGGCGAATTCGGCGGGCGGTTCGTGCCCGAAACGTTGTCCGCACCCGTGGCGGAGCTTCAGGCCGCGTACTTCGACGCGCGCGCCTCGTCCGAATTCCGCACCCACCTGAGCGAACTGCTGCGCACATTCGTGGGCAGGCCAACGTCACTCACGCACGCCGAGCGTGCATCGTCAGAGTTGGGCATCACGGTATTTCTCAAGCGGGAGGACCTGGCGCACACCGGAGCGCACAAGATCAACAACGCCATTGGTCAGGCGCTGCTCGCGCGCAAGATGGGCAAGCGCCGCGTGATCGCCGAGACCGGCGCGGGACAGCATGGCGTGGCGACGGCCACTGCGTGCGCGCTGCTCGGCCTCTCGTGCGTCGTCTACATGGGCGCCGATGACATGGTGCGCCAGGCGCTCAACGTATATCGGATGCAGCTGCTCGGCGCCGAGGTTGTACCCGTCGACAGTGGAACGCGCACGTTGAAGGATGCGATTAACGAAGCGATGCGCGACTGGGTGGCCAACGTGGGCGGCACGTACTACCTGCTCGGATCCGTTCTTGGCCCGCATCCCTATCCGCTGATGGTCCGCGAGTTTCAGTCGGTGATTGGCAACGAGGCGCGTCAACAGGTCCTGCTGGCCGCCGGCCGGCTGCCGGATGTGGTCGTCGCATGCGTCGGCGGCGGCAGCAACGCCATGGGGATCTTCGACGCGTTCGTTGACGACCCGGGTGTGAGACTGGTGGGTGTGGAAGCCGGCGGCGAAGGCATCACGCCCGGGCGGCACGCGGCGCGGTTTGCCGGCGGAGCCCCCGGCGTGCTGCACGGCACGCGGAGCTACGTGCTGCAGGACGCCGACGGCAACATCGAGGCGACGCACTCGATTTCGGCCGGACTCGATTACGCATCGGTCGGACCCGAGCACGCGTGGCTGCAGGCACAGGGGCGCACCGAGTACGCCTATGCGACCGACGCCGAGGCGCTCGATGCCTTTCGATGGCTTGCGCGCACCGAGGGTCTGCTCGCGGCGCTCGAATCGTCGCACGCGATTGCGTGGGCGCGCCGCCGCGAGCTCGCGCCAGGTTCCGTATTGCTGGTGAACCTCTCAGGACGCGGCGATAAAGATGTCGATTCCGTGCGCCGGCTGGCGCCATCGGCAGAGGCCCTGGAGATGCGGCCATGAGTCGCATTCAGGAGGCGTTCGCCAGGATCGCAGCATCGAGCCGGCCCGGACTGGTGGCGTACGTGACGGCTGGCGATCCCGATCTCGAGACGACAGGCCGGATCGTGCAGGCCATTGATGCCGCCGGCGCGGGTGTCATCGAGATCGGTGTGCCGTTCTCCGATCCGCTCGCCGACGGACCGGTGATTCAGCGCGCATCCGAGCGCGCGCTCGCGGCCGGCGCCAGTCTCGGCAAGACGCTCTCGCTGATCTCGTACGTCCGCCCGGGCGTGACGGCGCCCATCGTGCTGTTCACGTACGCGAACCCCGTGCTTCGCATGGGTGTCGACGCCTTCGTCGATCGCGCTCAGCAGGCCGGTGTCGACGGCGTGCTCATGCTCGACCTGCCGATCGAAGAGGCGGAGACGTTCAATCGCAGTCTGGAATCGGCCGGCATGGATCTCATCTGCCTGCTCAGTCCCACCAGCACGCCGGAACGCATTCAGGCCGCCGCCCGCGTCGGCCGCGGGTTTCTCTATGCCATTTCCCGATTGGGCGTCACCGGCGCGCGCGCCGAGATGGACGGAGGCGCCGCGGATCTGGTCGCGCGCATCCGCAATCACACCGGCCTGCCAGTCGCGCTCGGGTTTGGTCTTTCGCGGCCTGAGCACGTGCAGGCCGCCTGCCGTTACGCGGACGCCGCGGTCGTCGGCAGCGCGCTCGTGCAGCGCATCGCCGAGGCGTCCGAGAATGGGGATGACCCCGCTGAGGCCGCAGGCGCGTTCGTCAGCTGGCTGATGGGTTCGTCGACCCAGGCGGCACCGGTCCGCGCGGCCCATCGGTCATGACAGAGGATACGCGGGCACGCATGGAGGGGCTGCGCGGCCGCATCGATGAGATCGATGAACGGCTCGTGGAGCTGCTCAGCGAGCGCGCCGAGTGCGCGTTAGGCATCGGCGAGCTGAAGCGCGCGCTTCGGCTCGCGATCTACCAGCCGGCGCGAGAGGCCGAAGTCCTCGCGCATGTCTGCGCGATCAATCGCGGCCCGCTCGACAACGAGGCGATTCGGCGTCTGTTCGAACGCGTGATCGACGAAGCGCGCCGACTGGAAGGGATCGCGGCCCGAGACGAAGCAGGCCGTCTCGATCGCAACGCGACGGGAACGGTACAATCGGAAGATTAGGTGAAGACATGGTTGTCGTAATGGAAGAACGCGCGTCGGAAGAGCAGATTCAGAACGTGATCTCGCACCTGCTCGAAATGGGGTTCGACATACACAGGTCAACCGGCGCCCTGCGCACGGTCATCGGGGCCGTGGGCGGCTCGCAGGGCGATCCGCGTTTGATTGAGGTCAAACCGGGCGTGCATGAAGTGCTGCGCATCAGCGAGCCCTACAAACTCGCCAGCCGCACGTTCAAGCCCGAGACCACCGTGATCACGCTCGACGATGTGAGGATTGGCGGGGATGAGGTCGTGGTCATGGCGGGGCCGTGCTCGGCCGAGAGCGACGAGCAGGTCGAGGCGTCGGCCGCGGCGGTCAAACGCGCGGGCGCAAAGATTCTGCGCGGCGGCGCCTTCAAGCCGCGCTCCTCGCCATACAGCTTCCAGGGCCTGGGCGAGGAGGGCCTTCGCATGCTTCGCGCGGCGGCCGATCGCCACAGCCTGAAGCTGATTACCGAGATCATGGATCTCTCGCAGCTCGACCTGATCGACAAGTACGCCGACATTCTGCAGGTCGGCGCGCGGAACATGCAGAACTTCACGCTGCTGCGCGAGCTCGGTCACACCCGCAAGCCCGTGCTGCTCAAGCGCGGTATCTCCGCCACGATCGAAGAGTGGCTGCTGTCGGCCGAGTACGTGCTCTCGGGCGGCAACATGCAGGTGATGCTCTGCGAGCGCGGGATCCGGACCTTCGAGACCGCAACGCGTAATACCTTCGATATTTCGGCAATTCCGGTGGTCAAGAAGTTGAGCCATCTGCCCGTGCTGGCCGATCCGAGCCATGGCGCCGGCCGCCGCGACATGGTCGCGCCGATGGCCCGCGCTGCGGTGGCCGCCGGGGCAGACGGCCTCATCATCGAGGTGCACTCGGATCCCGATCACGCCTTGTCGGACGGCGCGCAATCGATGTTCCCGTCGCAGTTCGATCGACTCATGGCGGAGCTGCGCATCATTGCCCCCGCGATTGGCCGCAGCATCTGCGTGGAGCAGGTCGCGCGAAGAGGATGGGGTCGGTAGGGATTGCCGATCCGCCGTGTCGTGATCGCGGGGCTTGGGCTGATCGGTGGTTCAGTCGCGCTGACCGTTCGACGGACGATGCCGGGCGTCGCCCTTGCGGCGTGGGACGATGCGCCCGTGATCACGGAAGGACTCCGCCGCGCTGTGATCGACGCAGCCTGCCGGCCCGACGATCTTGAATCCGGCGATCTCCTGATCCTTGCCGCGCCTCCGATGGGCAGTCTCTACGTTCTCGATTCGCTGAAGGCGTTGCCGCCCGACATTGTCGTTACCGACGTGGTCAGCACCAAGCGCGTGATCGTCGAGGCGGCCGCCGCGAAGCGGCTGCCATTCGCCGGAGGGCATCCCATGGCGGGCGCCGAGCGTTCGGGCCTCCAGCATGCGACAGACGATCTCTTTACAGACAAACCCTGGTTTCTGTCGGATGCGGGCGCGGGCGACGAGGTGAACGACACGGTCGAGGAATTCGTGCGGTCGCTGGGGGCGCTGCCGGAATGGATCGACGCCACCGAGCATGATCGCGTGATGGCCGCGATCAGTCACTTGCCGCAGGTGACCGCCAGCGCCCTGATCACGGTGGCCGCGCAGCTCGCGGGACGTTCGAATCTCGATCTTGCCGGCAGCGGACTGCGCGACACGACCCGGCTGGCATCGAGCGACGCGGAGCTCTGGGCGCAGATCGCCGCGTCGAACGCACCCGAGCTGGCGCGCGCCGTGCGCTTGCTGCGCGAGCAGCTCGAGCGCGTCGAGCGATCGCTCGATGCGGCCGAGCCGCTCAACGACTTCTTCGCGGCTGGCCGGCGCGCCCGTGGACAGCTTGACAGCAACTCTTAACTCTTAATTCACCAACTCTTGATTACTATTAACCAGTGCGTGTGGGTGCGGAAGGGCCGCTGTGGCGGCCGTCGGCGGAGCGAGTGGCCGGCGCCCGTCTGACCGCATTCACTGCATTTCTTGCCGACGCGCATCACGGTCCCTTCCCGTCCTACGCCGACCTCCAGCGTTTTTCGATCGATCAGCGCGATGTCTTCTGGGAGGCCGTGTGGCGATTCTGCGGCGTACTCGGCAAGCAGGCCGATGGCCATCGCGCCGCCCGAATCCTCGTCGGCGATGCGATGCCGGGCGCGCGGTATTTTCCCGATGCCACGCTGAACTTCGCCGAGAACCTGTTGCGGCGGCGCGGTCCGGAAGACGCGGTCGTGTTTCTTCGCGAGGATGGCGACCCGCGCAGACTCAGCGCAGCCGAGCTGTTTGCCGAAGTCTCGAAAATCGCGGCGCTGTTGAGAGAGTGGGGCATCCGTCCCGGGGACCGCGTCGCCGGGTATCTGCCGAATATTCCCGAAGCCATCGTCGCGGCGCTGGCCGCGGCATCGATCGGCGCCGTGTGGAGCTCATGCTCGCCCGACTTCGGCGTGCAGGGCATCCTCGACCGCTTCGGTCAGATCGAGCCGCGCGTGCTGTTCGCGGCCGACGGATATCTCTATGGCGGCAAGCAGCATGACTGCCTCGCGCGCGTGCGCGACGTCGTCGCTCGCATCCCATCGGTCGAGCGCGTCGTGATCGTGCCGTTCGTCTCGGACGCCCCGGTGCTCGACGGCATTCCGGGCGTGTTGAACTGGGACGATGCCACCGCGGACGAGGGATGCGCGATCGCGTTCGAGCCGCTGCCGTTCAATCATCCGCTGTACATCCTGTATTCGTCGGGCACGACGGGCGTGCCGAAATGCATCGTGCATGGCGCCGGCGGGACGCTGCTGCAGCACCTGAAAGAGCACCAGCTGCACTGCGACATCAGGCCTGACGACCGCGTCTTCTATTTCACGACGTGCGGCTGGATGATGTGGAACTGGCTCGTCACGGCGCTGGCGTCCGAGGCCGCGCTGCTGTTGTTCGACGGCTCCCCGTTTCACCCTGACGGCAGCACGCTCTTCTCATATGCGGCGGCAGAGCGAATGACGCTCTTCGGTACGTCCGCGAAGTTCATCGATGCCGTCGCCAAAGCGGGCCTGAAGCCAGGCGAAACCCATGACCTGTCGACCGTGAGGACGCTGACGTCGACCGGGTCGCCGCTCTCGCCCGAGAGCTTCGATTTCGTCTATCGCGACATCAAGCCCGACATCCACCTCGCTTCCATCTCGGGCGGTACCGACATCGTCAGCTGCTTCGTGGGCGGGATCCCGACGGCGCCGGTCTGGCGCGGCGAGATTCAGGCGAAAGCGCTCGGGATGGCGGTGGCGGTCTTCGATCCCGCGGGCCGCCGAATCGTCGGTCAGAAAGGGGAGCTGGTCTGCACGCGGTCGTTTCCGTCGATGCCTGTCGGATTCTGGAACGATCCCGGAGGGCAGCGCTATCGCGCGGCGTATTTCGAGCACTATCCAGGCGTGTGGCGGCATGGCGACTGGGTTGAAGAGACCGACCGCGGCGGCTTTGTCATCTATGGCCGCTCTGACGCGACCCTGAATCCGGGCGGGGTCCGTATCGGCACCGCGGAGATCTACCGCCAGGTGGAGCAGCTCGACGACATTCTCGAAAGTCTGGTGATCGGTCAGCAGTGGCAGGGTGACGAGCGGATCGTGCTGTTCGTGCGGCTGCGGCCCGGCGCGGTGCTCGATCCGGCGCTCGAGGCCCGCGTGCGCGCCGCCCTCCGGCAGAATACGTCGCCGCGCCATGTGCCGGCGAAGATCGTGCAGGTCGACGATATCCCGCGCACGAAGAGTGGGAAGATCGTCGAGCTCGCCGTGCGCGCCATCGTGCATGGCGATCCCGTACCCAATCTCGAGGCGCTGGCCAATCCCGCTGCGCTGGATCACTTCAGGGACAGGATGGAACTGACGACATGACGCGTGCTGACGTGCATCTGCTTCGGCTGCCCGACGCGATCCGGGATGCGTTGATTGCGCACGCCGAGCGCGAGGCCCCCCATGAATGCTGCGGCTTGTTGATCGGGAAAGGCAACACCGTCAGAGAGGCGCATCCGGCTCGCAACAAGATGGCAAGCCAGACGCGGTTCCAGATCAATCCTGCGGATCACTTCGTGGCGATCAGGAAGGCGCGGGCCGCCGGCCTCGAGGTGATCGGCGCGTATCATTCGCATCCTGATTCCGCGGCGCTGCCGTCAGCGCGCGATCTGGCTGAGGCGTCCGAGGGTGCTCCGGTGATGCTGATCGTGTCGCTGGTGCCGCCCGCACCGGTGGTGCGGGCGTTTCTGCTCGAGCCGAACGGCTCGAAGGAACTCAGACTGGTCAGGGCCTAGCGGAGCGCTTATCGCGGGCGGACAGTGACCTTGGTTCTGGCGGAGGCGACCACTTTGTCGCGCTGCTTCAGCCGGAACTGCACGTCATACACGCCGTCGATGTTGTATTTGTGCTGGATGGCGTAGCGCCGCCGGATTTCGCTCTTGCCTGCCTCGAACGGCTCGCAATCGTCAGATGCTTCCGAGCGCGTGCCGTCGGCCCAGTCCCATTCCACCGACGCGCAGTAAAACTCTTCGTAATCGTTGTCGCCGTCGCGAAGTTCGGCGGTCAACGTGAAGGTCGCGGGCGCGAACGCCATCGGGGGACTCGCGCGCAGCGTGACCTTGGGGCGTTTGGGCTTTTCCTGTGCCCCGACCGCGCCGCCAAGCGCAACCAGCGACGCTGCGATGGCGAGGACGGCCGCCTTCATACAAAAACGCTGCGGTAGAATCATGCTGGTTCCTGACAGTATGCCTGCATTTGCCGATCCGATACCCGACCTCCATGTGAGCTCAACTGGCCTGCCGGCGGTTCGCGCCGATCTGCTGGTAGTGCCCGTCCCTGAAGAAGACGCCCGCGATGCCGCTTTGGCCGCTTCGAGTAAGACGCTGGCTGACGCCCTGACGATGGCCCGTCGCACGGGGGAATTTCGCGGCCGGCCTTTCGAAACGCTGCTCGAACGTGTCGAGGCGTGGTCGACGCCGCGCGTTCTGCTGGTCGGCTGCGGCCGGATGGCTGACTTTTCAGTGGAGCGTGCGCGCCGCGTGGCGTCGGCCGCCGGTCTTGCGGCCCGAACGCATCGAGCCGCGCACGTGGCCTTCGCGCTGGGCGGCGCGTTTCCCGCGGATATGGCTCAGCACGCCGCCGATGGTCTGACGCTTGCCGCGTTCCTCGGCGGCCGGTACAAGACCGTAGAGCCGCCGCAGGGCCGTCTGACCGCGATCACGCTGGTTGCGGAAGAGACCGACGCCGTCCGCGCGTCTGCCGAGCGCGGGCGCATCATTGCCGATTGCTGCAATCGCGCGCGCGCGCTTGCCGATGAACCGGGCAACCGCCTGCCGCCGCGGGTGTTTGCCGACCGCGCCGTGGCCGCGCTCGAAGGCGCATCGATCGTCACCGAGATTCTCGACGAGCGCGCCATCGAGAAGCTTGGGATGGGTCTGCTTCTGGGTGTCGGACAGGCCAGCGCCGAGCCGCCGCGCCTTCTGGTCATGCGGTATGAGCCGGCCTCGGCACCCGCGGCACCCGTGCTTGGCCTCGTCGGCAAAGGCGTGACATTCGACACCGGCGGCATCTCCATCAAACCGGCCGATGGCATGGAACGCATGAAGGACGACATGGCCGGAGGGGCGTCGGTGGTCGGCGCCATGCGCGCGATCGGACTGCTGCGTCCGCCGAACCGGGTCATCGGGGTGGTGCCCATGGCTGAAAACATGCCGGGCGGCCGCGCGATCCGCCCTGGCGATGTGTTGACGAGCGCGTCCGGCAAGACGGTCGAAGTGCTCAATACCGACGCCGAGGGCCGCCTGATTCTTGGTGACGCCCTGTGGTTCGCGGCAAAGGAAGGCGCCACACATCTGATCGATGTGGCCACGCTCACCGGTGCGTGCATGGTTGCGCTCGGGCGGGTGAACAGCGGCCTGTTTGGACATCCCGACAGCTGGCGCGACCAGGTGGCCGCGGCGGCGGCGCGCGCGGGCGATCGCGTCTGGCCGATGCCGACCGACGATGAGTACTTCGATCAGTTGAAGAGCGAGATCGCCGACATGGTGAACGTGGGTGGACGGCCGGGAGGGGCCTGCACCGCTGCTGTCTTTCTGAAGCAGTTCGCGGCAGGGAAGCCCTGGGCGCATCTGGACATTGCCGCCACGGCCTGGGCCGAAGATGCCAGACCCTGGCAGCCGAAGGGCGCGACGAGCGTCGCGGTGCGCACGCTCGTCGAGATGGCGATGACCATAAACAGCGGCGCTGTTTATTGAATCGAAGGCGGATGCTCCTGCTCGATGCCGTGCCGGCGCGAGCGCAGGATGAAGAGCCAGCCGAGGACGGCGCCGAGCGCGACGGCGGCCAGCGTCATCACGCCGGCAATCCCCAAGGCGCCGACAATCACATCGACAACGGTAATCTCGGGCGCCGGCTGTTCGACGAGCCGGACGATATGGGCGCTCTCGACCTGCATCCGTCGATGCTAGCGCGTTTGCGCGCCTGACGCGACGGTCGCGACGTTCTTCAGCGACTGGCGGTACTTCAGGATGGCGTCGAACAGCGACTGCGCGATCCGCTGACGATACGCCGCGGTTTTGAGCAGCGCCGCTTCTTTTCTGTTCGTGACGAACGACACTTCCGCCAGCGCGCTGGGCATCTCGGCGCCGATCAGCACGACGAACGGCGCCTGTTTCACGCCGCGGTTGCGCGTCTGCGCGTTGTGCTGCCGCACGCCACGGTACAGCGACGTCTGCACGATCTTCGCGAAATCGCGCGATTCATCCAGCTTGTTGTTGAGCGCGATCTTCCGCACGATGTCGGGCAGCGTGTGCATCGCGAGTCCGGCGCCGGCGTTCTCGCGCGCGGCCACGGCTTCGGCTTCCGGGTCGGTCGAGAAATTCAGGAAAAAGGTCTCGACCCCATTTGCCGCCGTATTGCGGCCGACGTTGGCGTGAATGGACAGAAACAGATCAGCGCCTTCGCGGTTGGCGATGGCGGTCCGCTCTTCCAGCGGTACGAACACATCCGTCCGCCGCGTCAGCACGACGTCGATGCCCTGTTGCTTGAGCAGCAGTTTCTCGAGCCGCAGGGCGATGTCGAGCACGAGCGCCGCCTCGCGCGCCTTGTTCGCCATGGCGCCGGGATCGTGGCCGCCATGGCCCGGATCGATCACGATGCGCGCCACGCCAAGACCGAGCTGCCGCGCCAGCGAGAACGACCCGTTGGAGTTGGCTGACGGAGCGGCAGGCGCGCCGGCATCACGCAGAGGATGGGGTGCCGCCGGAACCGACGCCGCCAGCGCGGGCGGCGTGGACGGCGCGGGGGCAGGCGGGGCAGACGAGGGCGCCACCCGCTCGAGATCGATCACGAGACGGTACGGGTTATAGAGCGCGAACACGCTGTGCCGGGTGTTCGGTTCGAGCTCCAGCACCAGCCTCGTCGTCTGTTCCGGCCGCGCGCCAAGCCGCACGTCGCGAACGACGCCGCCGGCCAGGCGCTCGAGCGACGGCCTCGCGGTGTCGGCGGCTTCCGTATTCTTGAAATCGAAAAACAGACGCTCGGGCCCGGTGATCCGTTCTTCCTGGTATTGCGGCTCGGTATCCAGGACGATCGTGATGCGCTCGCCGGCCGGCAGCGCGCTTCTCGTGACGTCTGTAAGCCGGATCAGGGTGCTCGCGGGCCCTGTCGCGGGTGACGCCGCGCTCGCCATCTCCGCGATGCGGGCGGGCACCTGTCGCGCGAGCGTTCCCGACGGATAGCTCCTGCGAAGCTGCTGGAGCAGACGCACGGCCGTGCGGCGATCGACGTCCTGGCCGTGGCGCTCGTACGCGAAGAAGGCCACATGGGCGGCCTGCCAGAGCGCGTTGTCGCTGTAGCCGCTACGCGGATAGCGCGCGACGATCGCTTCGTACTGCGCGACCACGCGGCGCAGCAGTCCCACTGCCGGCTGCGACGCGCGTGCCTGCGTCTCGCGGGCGAGGGCGGCCTCATAGCGGGCCTGCGCCGATTGCGCCGCGGCCGGCGCGACGGTCGCGATGACGAAAGCCGCTGTCAGTAGCAGTCGCATGGCTGTCCCTTCATCGGAGCTGCGCGTCAACTTCCTCGAAGTACTCTTTCTTCACGAGCACTTCGCGCTTGCCGCCCGCCGAGCTGTTGGGCGGCGACACGAGACCGTCGGCCTCCATCATGTCGACCAAGCGCGCGGCGCGGCTGAAGCCGATGCGCAGCCGTCGCTGCAGGTACGAGATCGAGGCCTGGCCGCTCGACACGATGATGCGCGAGGCCTCGTCGTACAAGTCGTCCTTCTCGAACTCCGTGCCGCCGCCGCCGGCCGCCGTCTTGTCTTCCGCGGTGATCGTCGGGTCGTACTGCGGCTTGCCCTGCTTCCGCAAAAAGCTCGCGAGCCGCGCGCTTTCCTGTTCCGAGATGTACGGACCGTGCACGCGCACGAACCGCGACGAGGCCGGCGGCAGATAGAGCATGTCGCCCTTGCCGAGCAGCTGTTCCGCGCCGCCGCTGTCGAGAATCGTGCGCGAGTCGATGCGCGACGACACGCGGAAGGAGATGCGGGCCGGCAGGTTGGCCTTGATGAGGCCCGTAATGACGTCGACCGACGGCCGCTGCGTCGCGAGAATCAGATGGATGCCGACGGCACGCGCCATCTGCGCGAGCCGGCAGATCGACTCTTCGACTTCGTTGCCGGCCACCATCATCAGATCCGCGAGCTCGTCGATGATGACCACGATGAAGGGCAGCGGCACCAGATCCCGGCCGTGTTCGTCCTGGCCCGTCTTGCTCTCGGCGAGCATCGCCTTGATGTTGCGGTTGTACTGCTCGATGTTGCGCACGCCGAACGCCGCCAGCGTCTTGTAGCGCTCTTCCATCTCGTGCACGGCCCAGCGCAGCGCGTTGGCCGCGAGCTTCGGGTCGACGACCACCGGCGTCAGCAGATGCGGAATCCCCTCGTACATGCCGAGCTCGAGTCGCTTCGGGTCGACCATGATGAAGCGGACCTCCTCTGGCGTGGCGCGGAAGAGGACGCTGGAGATCATCGCGTTGACGCTGACCGACTTGCCCGCGCCGGTCGATCCCGCAATCAGCAGATGCGGCATCGTCGCGAGATCGCTGATGAACCCTTCGCCGTGAATCGTCTTGCCGAGCGCCAGCGTCAGACGCGAGGCGGATCGCCGGTAGATGTCCGACTCGAGCAGCTCGCGCAGCGAGATCGCTTCGCGATTGGCATTCGGGATCTGGATGCCGACGGTCGACTTCCCTGGAATGCGATCGATGAGCACCGACTCGGCCTTCATCGCGAGGCAGAGATCGTCCATCAGGCCCGTGATCTTGCTGTATTTCACGCCCGCATCCGGCTTGAACTCGTACGTCGTGACGACCGGGCCGGGATGGATTTGCACCACCGACCCTTCCACCGAGAACTCGCGGCACTTTTCTTCGAGCAGCCGCGCGGCGTCCATCAGCTCCCGCTCGTCGACTTTCCGTTCGCTCCGGGCAGGGTCGAGCAGCGACAGCGGCGGCAGCGTATACGCGCCCTTGCGGCGTTCGGCCGGCGCCTTCGGTTCCGGATCGGGCAGCAGTGACGGCTCCGTCGCAGCCATGCGTCTGATGGCCGGCGCCTTCGCGCCTTTCGCCGTCGCCGGCGCGACATCGTCAACGTCATCATCCTCGTCGTCGCGGGCCGGCCTGGCCGGCGGATCGGGCTTTCGCGCGGCCTTGAGCGACGCGGCCATGGTGGCCGCTCTCGCGACCTCCGCGGCCTTCGCCGCATCGGCTCCCGCTTTCTCGGTGTGCTTGCGGATGACGTCCTGGCGCTGCTTTTCCTTCCGGCGCTCCTCGCGCCACTCCGCAAGGCGCCCGAGAAGGCCGGTGGCCTGTCCGCGCGCGGTCTGGCCCGCCAACGAGAACGCGCGGCCGATGGAGAACTGCGTGCCGAGGCCGACCGCGAGGATGAGCATGGTGAGCACGACAATCGTCGACCCGGTGCGATTGAGATACTCCGACAGGCCGTCGGCGGCCAGCTGACCGATGTATCCGCCGGCGCGGAACGTCTTGCCGTCGACCGTCAGGTTGCCAAGAGCAAGGGCGAGCAGCGTCGACACGGCGGCAACCAGCAGCAGCGCCCCGACGGCTTTTGTGTATTCGGCTTCGAGCTCGCGGCACCAGAAGTAATGCCAGCCCACGATGGCCAGAATGGCCGGCATCAGATACGCCCCGTATCCCAGGAGCTGGAATGACGCCTCGGCCGTGAACGCGCCGACGCGGCCGGCGAAGTTGCCCGGTGCGGCGTCCCCTCCCGAGTTGAAGAACCAGACGGGATCCGCGGCCGAATAGCTGGCCAGTGCCACGAGCCAGATCAGCGTGAGGCCGAAGAGCACGACGCCCAGCAGCTCATTGAACCGTCGCGACAGCAGTGAATCAGACACAGGCATGGGTCTCCATCAGACTTCCATGATGACCGGCAGCACGAGCGGGCGCCGGCCCGCGCGCTTCCGGAAGAACTTCTGCAGCTCGGCGCGCACGCGCTCTTTCATGAGACCCGGATCGGTACGCTCTTCGACCGGCGTCTGCTCGAGCATGGCCAGCATCAGCGCCGGCACTTCCTTCAGCAGGCCTTCTGTCTTCTGATCGACGACAAAGCCGCGGGTGATCACGTCGGGCGTGTCTTCGAGCACGCCGGTAATGCCGTTGATCGCCAGCACGGGCACGACGAGGCCGTCGCCGGCGAGGTGCCGCCGGTCGCGCAGCACCTCGTCGCCGACTTCGCCTGTATGCGTGCCGTCGATGAACACGCGCCCCGCGGCCACCTTGCGGTGGACGCGGCCGTCGACCTCGGGCCGCTCGGCGGCCGCCGATTCAGCCGCGAAGAGAATGGCGTCGCCGTTCTCCACCAGGATCACGTTGATGCCGGCCGACACATGTTTTGCCATGCGGGCGTGCCGCGCCAGCTGCCGGTACTCGCCGTGAATCGGAATGAAGTGGCGCGGCTTCACCAGCGAGATGAGCAGCTTGAGCTCTTCGGCGGCGCCGTGTCCCGATACGTGGATATGCTTCTCGCCCTCGGCGATGACCGTCGCGCCGCGGCGCGCCACGTGATTCATGACGCGCGCAATCGCCTTCTCGTTACCGGGAATCGAGCGGGCGCTGAACACCACCACGTCGCCCTCGTCGAGTTTCACGTGCCGATGGTCGTCAATGGCAATGCGCGGGAGCGCGGCATTGGGCTCGCCCTGCGATCCCGTGCAGATGCAGAGCACATCCTGCGAGGGGAAATCGCGCACCTCGATGTCGCGGACCTGCAGGTGCGATGGCATCCGCAGGCGCCCGAGGCGCATCGCAATCTCTGAGGTATTGATGGCGCCGCGTCCGACAATGGCGACGCGGCGATCGAACTGAGCGGCCAGATCGATCAGGATCTGCATCCGGTAGATGCTGCTGGCGAAGCAGGTCACGACAATCTTGCCCTGCGTGCTGCTGAAGATTTCCTCGAAGCCTTCGATGACGTCGCGCTCCGATCCGGAATAGCCCCGGCGATCGACGTTGGTGCTGTCGGCGAACAGCGCCAGCACACCCTGCGCCCCGAGCTCCGCGAAGCGGTGCAGGTCGGTGGCCTCGCCATCGAGCGGTGTTTGATCGATCTTGAAATCGCCGGTGTGCACGATGACGCCCGCGGGCGTGTGGATCGCCAGCGCGAAGCAGTCGGGCATGCTGTGTGTGACGCGCAGGAATTCCACACGCAACGAGCCAATCGCGACAGATTGTTTCGGGCCGACTTCGATCATCCGATCGCGCGCATCGATGCCGTACTGCTCGAGCTTCGGGCCGACCAGCCCCAGCGTAAAGGGGGAGCCATAGATGGGGCCGTCGACGCGCTTCAGCACGTGCGCGACGGCGCCGATGTGATCCTCATGGCCGTGCGTGAGCACCAGCGCGCGGATTCGGCCGCGCCACTCGTCGAGCACCGTGAGGTCGGGGATGACCAGATCGACGCCCAGCAGCTCGGGCTCGGGGAACATGACGCCCGCATCGACGAGCAGCGCGTCGTCGCCGCAGGCGATGAGCATCATGTTCATACCGAACTCGCCGACTCCGCCGAGCGGAATCACCTCGACCGGTGTGATGGCAGGCGCCGCCTGCGGCATAAGATTTACTGCCGGTGCGCGGGCCCTAAAGGGCCGCGCTACACGACGGACGCGGCTCACGCAAACCAATCTGGCGATCAGTGCTGAGCGACGCCGGTCCGACCGTCTGGGCCCGCTGGGACGGATGCCCGCTTCAAGGAGGGAATTACAGGGCGAAACTATAGCACAGGCGGGTTTTTTACCGAACTGAAAAGCTCCGCAAGCCTAGCCAGTTCTGTGAGTTGCAGCGTTTCGGCGCGCCGGCGCGGGTCGATGCCGGCAAGCGCCAGCACGGCGCCGGCGGTGCGGTCGAACGACTTCAGGGCATTAAGGATGGTTTTGCGCCGCTGGTTGAAGAGGGCCTGGACCATCCGCTCGAACAGGTCTTCATCCGGGATCCGCAGCCCGTGACGCCTGAACGTGAGCTGCACGACGGCGGAATTGACCTTGGGCGGCGGCCGGAACGCGCCCGGCGGAAGCCGCAGCACGCGCTTCACGTCGGCCTCCAGCGCGGCCATGATCCCGAGCACGCCTGATTCCCGCGATCCGGCGCCCGCGGCGAGACGATCGGCGAGCTCCTGCTGCAGCATCAGCGTGGCGTCGAAGAACAGCCCGTCGCGGCGCTGGATCGCGAACAGCTTGAACAGGACGGGCGTCGAGACGTTGTAAGGCAGATTGGCGGCGACGCGGTACCGGACCGGCGCCGGCGGTTCGGCGCCGCGGGCCTGATGCGCCGGCACCTGCTGCCGGATGCCGGTCAGGAACGGCACGACGTCGGTCTCGAGAATGTCGCCCGTGACGATGATGACCGACGCCGGCGCGCGTTCCGCCAGCCGGCGCGACAGGTCGCGATCGATTTCCACCGCGACGATCGGCACGCCGCGCGCGGCCAGCGGGATGGTGAGCGCACCCTCGCCGGGACCGATCTCGAGGAACACATCGCCGGGTTGGGGATTGATGGCGTCGACCACCTTCCGGGCCCACGCGTCTTCCAGAAAGTGCTGGCCGAAACGCTTGCGCGGCCGATGCCGGTCAGCGAGGCCGCCCGGCGTCTTCTTCCTGGTCGTCGTCGGCGTCGACTGGCGCGCCGCCCTCTTCCGCCCGCCAGTAGCGCTCTTCGATTTCCTCAATCTCTTCCTCGCTGAGCCCGAAATAGTGCCCGAGCTCGTGGATCAGCGTTTCTCCGATGCAGACGATGAGGTCGTCTTCGTTCTCGCTCGCCTCTTCGATCGGGCCCTGATACAGCGTGATGCGATCGGGAAGCGTGTTGCCGTAACTCCACGTTCGCTCGGTGAGCGGAGTCCCCTGATACAGCCCGAACAAGGTGTCAGGCGATTCGATTTCCATCTCGCGCAGAACCTCGTCGCCCGGCTCGTCTTCGATCACGATGGCGAGGTTCGCCACGGCCTTGCGAAAGCGCCGCGGGATGGTTTCGATCGCCTCCTTCACGTACTGCTCGAAGTCGGCGCGCGTCATGCCCGCCTTCGCTTTCGCTCCGGCGTGGCCCGCCTTCGCTCTGGCTCCGGCGTGGCCCGCCTTCGCTCTGGCTCCGGCGTGGCCTGCTTCCGCCGGCGTCGCGGTCCTTCCGCCTTCGCAGAACGCTTCGGCGGACCGCCGGAGCCTTGGCGGCGGCGGTTGGCGCCCAGTGCCTTGTAGTAATCACAGTCGGCCCGCACCGCGCAGCGGTCGCAGAGCGGCCTGGGGCGGCAGATGCGGCGGCCGTGAAGAATCAGCACGTCGGACGCAAGCACCCACTTGTCGTCCTGCAGCGCCCCGGTGAGCTGCGCTTCGACGACTTCAGGGTCGTCGCTGTTCGCGATGCCGATGCGATTGGCGACGCGCAGGACGTGCCGATCGACCGGCAGACCGGGCACGCCGAACGCATGTCCCAGGACGACATTGGCGGTCTTGCGGCCGACGCCCGGCAACGCGGTCAGCTTGTCCATGTCGGCCGGCACCTCGCCGCCGTGGCGCTCGACGAGCGCGGCCGACAGTCCGGCGAGCGCGCGCGCCTTGGCGCGAAAGAACCCGGTGGGCACGAGTTGCGGCTGGAGTTCATCGGTCGTCGCGCGCGACAGCGCACGCGCATCGGGATAGCGCTCGAAGAGCGCGGGCGTCACAGTATTCACGCGCGCGTCGGTCGATTGCGCCGAGAGCACGGTTGCGACGAGCAGTTCGTAGGCGTTTGTGAAGTGCAGCTCTGTCCACGCCCCGGGATGCTGCTTCGCCAGCGCGTCGATCACGCGCTTCACCTTCGCCGACACCGGCCGCCACATCGGCTTCGCCTTCTTCACCGCCTTGGCTTTCGGCATCCGGGGATCCTAGCAGTGGAGAACAGCCCAATGTAAATCGTAGATTGGAAATAGCATTGTCTATTGAGCTATTGGCCCGTCTCGGCGTCTCGGCGCGACAGCACAATGGCGCACTAGACAATGCTATTTACAATTTACGATTTACATTGCACGTTCTAAACGTGTGGCGAACAACTCAAGTTGTGGCGCGATGGGGCAGAGCGCCGTCAGCGAGACCGCGGCTTCGATCAGCTCGCGGCCGGGATGCAGGAGGCGCCGCGCGAGCAGGTCGACGTGCTCGCCGATTTCTTGGCTGCTCGTCACCGGCGGAACGATGCCGACGCGGATGCGCTCGCCGGCGGTGTCGCGGACCCGCAGCCGGATTTGCCGCGCGGCATGCCCCGATCGCCGAAGCGCCGCTGCCGCCTGATCCGACAGCTGCATGATCGCGCCACGCGCCTGCGTGGCTCCGCACGATCCAAAACGCGCGGCGCGGACGATGCCCTTCGCGGCCTCATCGGCGGCGACCGGTCGATCGTCGAGGCCGAGCGCGTGGCGCGCGAAGATGCGGCCGCCGCGGCCAAGCATGTCGTGCAGGACTTCTTCGTCGAGCGCCGCCAGATCGCCGAGCGTGGTAATGCCCCGCGCTCGCAGCCGTGCCGCCGCGTCGTCACCGAGCCCCGGCATCCGCTCGATCGCAATCGGCGCAAGCAGGCGTGCCTCGTATCCAGGCAGCACGATGAGCATGCCGGCCGGCGACATGAGGTGTGACGCGATTGCCGCAACGGCTTTCGTGGCGCCGGCGCCGATGGCCATCGCAATTCCGAAATCGCGCTGCACGGCCTCCCGCACGTCTTCGATTGACGGCCGCGTGGCGCGAGCGCCGCCATCAAGGAGCAGCCACGCCTCGTCGACGGCGGTCCATTCGATCGTGTGTGTGATGCGGCGCAGGCGTTCGTCAATCTGCGCGGAGACTTCGAGATAACGCTCGATCGCGCCCGAGACGCACACCGCATCCGGGGCGAGTGCGCGAGCGGCGGCCGTGCGCATGCCTGTATGCACGCCGCGGGCGCGCGCCTCGACCGACGCGGCGGCAACCGTGCCGCGGTCGACCGCGGCGCCGATGATGAGTGGGCGGTTCGCGAGGTCTGGACGCGCCGCCCGCTCGACGGCGATGAAGAAGTCGGTGAGCTGGACGTGCGCGATCACGAGACCGACCTTAATGCACGGGATTCTTGGCGCCGGCCGAATCTGCGTAGGCCCGCAGGTGCTCCTGCAGGGCCGTAATGAGGCCCGGTACGACCGAGACCGGCAGCACGATGCGCGATCGCACGGGCGCCCGGATGATGTGGTCCGCCTCGGCGTCCTTGATGTCGCGCTCGGAGAGCGGCAGCACCTCGCAGAACGACAGCGTAATGTCGAACGGCGTGTGCGCGATGGCGCAGAAATTCGAATACACCCGCGGTGGCTCGTGGCCCTCTTCAGGCACGATTGTGAAATTAATCTGCTTATTCGTATTCATCCTCAGTACCTGCGCATCACGCCGATGACGACGCCCT
The DNA here is from genome assembly GCA_040902895.1 of Vicinamibacterales bacterium. Taxonomy (GTDB): domain Bacteria; phylum Acidobacteriota; class Vicinamibacteria; order Vicinamibacterales; family SCN-69-37; genus JALYRV01. Next base: position 201,499 of record JBBDWL010000138.1, read on the forward strand.
GCACCTGAATCTGCTCGGGATCGAACAGCATCGGCTGCATCGCGGGATTCGCCGGCTGCAGGCGGATGCGCCCGTGCTCTCGGTAGAACTTCTTGAGCGTGACGTCGGCCCCGCCGACGAGCGCAATCACCATCTCGCCGTTCTCGGCCGTCTTGCGATCTTCGACGATGACGTAGTCGCCGTCGCGGATCTGTTCGTCGATCATCGAGTCGCCCTTGACGCGCAGCACGTAGGTATCCCGCTTGCCCACGAGATCGTCGGGCACGTTGATCGTTTCGGCTCCCGTGATGGCCTCGATTGGCGCGCCGGCCGCGACGTAGCCGAGCAGCGGCACCTCGACCGAGCGGGTGCCGACGCGCGCCGGGATCAGTTCGACCGATCGGCTGCGATTCCAGGAGCGCTTGATGAAGCCCTTTTCCTGCAGATTCGTGAGGTGCTTATGGACCGTGGCCAGCGACGACAGCCCGAACCGGCGGCCAATCTCTTCGAGACTCGGCGCGTACCCGTGCTGCTGAATGAAATCGTTGAGGTAATCGAGAATCTCGCGTTGGCGTTTGGTCAGTGGTAGCACAGCAGCCCCTTCCAGCCGCCACTTTACGCAAAGGAAAAGCGAAAGTCAACTGTCCTTCCAGGCACGCCACCGCCACCAAAGAACCTGGGTAAGCCGGAAGGCCAAGAAGCAGGCGAAGAAAGGCTAGAGCGCCTCAGTGTTCCTCCGCCATCCGACTACGGCGGGGGCTGGAAAGACGCGGCCTGGCGGCGTCTGGCTGATTCGGCATGATCGAATCGTAGGGTGTTCCCACCAGAGCGCTGTGCAGTTAAGGACAGGTCAGAACCTGAAGAGGCGTTAGCGACGTCTGGCCGGCTTTTTCGCGTCGTACACCCTGAGCGCCTCGAGCGCCCTCCTGATCTTGACTTGCAGCCTAAGACCTGTCCGAACATGCCGGTCTAATTCGACCAGCAAGTCACGGACACGGCGTTCCGGCAGAGACACTCGGCGCATGGGCGGGAGTATAGAAAGAATCGGCCCCTGCCGTCTATCTGCCTACCTCAGCCTTAGGTGTTGGGTTTGTGAACGCACCAATTGCCGCTCCGCGACACAGCCGTCCGGTTCTATTTCTTTCGAACCTTGCGGCTCATCTTCTGGCGCCGCAGCCTGTCGTCGGCCGTGGGCTGGTCGGCCACACCCTGCCGGAAATGTTCTATAAGTGCTTGTTTGGCAAGAGCTTGCAGCTTTGCGCCTTCCGCGAACAGGCGGTCGGCTTTGCGCAAAAGGGCGCGTACCTCCCGTGAAGATACGGGTGGTGGACGCAGGGAGCGAGGAGGCATTGGTTTCCGAGCGTACGCAATTGTGGTTCCACCTCGACAAATTTGATCGGCTTAACCAACTGACGCGTGGTGTGGTCTAAATTCTCAGTCAGTGCAGCAGGTTACGCCGTGCCGATCAAAATCGCTCAGCTCTCACGCTCGCTCGAGTGGGGTGGCGCGACACCCGGAACCGCCCGTGTGATCGACGCGCCCGGTTCCACCGATCTTGCCGATGCGGACGATCGCGTCATCGTCGCGGCGTTTCAGGCGGGCCACGAAGCGGCGTTCGACGTCATCGTGGGCCGCCATCAGCGTCACGTGTACCAGATCTGCTACCGCTTCGTGAACAACCACGAGGACGCCGCCGACCTCGCGCAGGATGTGTTCGTGCGGGCCTACCGCGGGCTCAGGAAATTCAAAGGTGACGCTGCGCTCGGCACGTGGCTGTATCGCGTGGCCGTGAACACGTCGCTCAACAAGGTCGCCATCAAGCGCCCCGTCATGGAGCCGCTCGACGCCGCGCCGCGCGTGGAAACGCGCGGCGAGCATCCCGATGCCGCCCTGATGCGCGGCGAGGACGCCGTTCGCGTGCGCAATGCCATCAAGCGGCTTCCGCCGCGGCAGCGCGCGACGCTGGTGCTGCGCATGTATCGCGAGCTGCCGCACGAAGAGATCGCCGCGATCCTCGGCAGCTCGGTGGGCGCGGTCAAAGCGAACTTCTTTCATGCACTCGCGAATTTGAGAAAGCAGCTGTCGAAATGAACGACCAGGAACATGACGACTTGATCGACCGCGTGGCGACGGCGCTTGACGTGCCCGAGCCGTCGCCGTTGTTTTGGGATCATTTCCCGGGCCGCGTACGGGCGGCGGTGCAGGCCGCGCCGGCCGGCGCGCGATTGGGATGGTGGAACCGGCGTGCCGTTCTCATCGCGCTGTCGGCATCGGTGGCCGTGGCGGTCGCGTCATGGACGTACGTCCGCAACACATCCGACACGAACGATGCGCCGCCGGCCGTCATTGTCGTGAACGGCGCCCCGGTGGACGACTGGTCCGATCTGGACGCCGAGAGCGGCTGGGCCATCGTGACGTCGGTGGCGGAGTCGGCGGGAGTAGAAGGGCTGCGCGAAGCGGGATTCGGCGTCGCCCCCGGCGGAGCCGATGCGGCCATCGAGGATCTGACAGACGCCGAGCGCGCGGAACTGATGTTGCTGCTCCGGGCCGAGATGAAGGGGGACGACGCAGGTGGGCTTTAGAACGTTTGCCGTCGTGCTCGCGCCGGCCGCGGCGCTGATACTGTCACTGGCGCCCATGCCGGTCGACGCCCAGTCTCGCGGCGTCGCGCAGGGCAGGCCCGGCGGCCGCGGTCAGACCGCGGCGCGCCAATTTGGTCCCCGCGAGATTCAGGCCCAGTTCGACGCGTACGTGATCGGTCAGGCCGAAACCGTGCTCCGCATCTCCGAAGAGCAGTATCCGCAGTTCGTTCGGCGCGTGCGTGCGCTGCAGACCGTACGCCGCACGTCCCGCATGCAGCGCAACCGGATGATCGGCCAACTCAATCAGATGCTGCGTGCCGGCACGGCCGACGAGACGCGTCTCGTCGAGGCCACCCGAGCCATCGACGAGCACGAGCGCACCAGGCTGGCGGCCCTCGAGAAGGCCTATGCGGGGATCGACGAGGTGCTGACACCATGGCAGCGCGCGCGGTTTCGCGTGCTCGAGGATCACCTCGAACAGAAAAAGCTCGAGATGCTGCTTCGAGCCCAGCAAGGGCCCCGGCGCTAGCTGCTACACTGGTTTGTGCCCCGCCGCGTCATGCTCACCGCCGTTCTTGCTCCACTATTCAGCATGGGCGTGATCGCCGGCGCATCCGAGCCCCAGAATCGTCGCGACGCCGACGTGATGCAGGCGAAACTCGTGCAGATCGTCGCACGCGGCGAAGAGTGTCCATGCCCGCGCCGCCACTCCACGACCATCACCGAGCATGAGGTCAACGGCTACCTGCGTCATCACGCCGCCGAAGACCTTCCCGACGGTGTCGTCGCGCCGTACATCACCATCGTTGGCGCCGGCCGTGTGGCCGGGCGCGCCATCGTCGATCTCGATCGCGTGCGCACCTCGCGCCAGCGCGGATGGCTGGATCCTGCTGCGTATCTGACGGGGAAGCTTCCCGTGACGGCCGCCGGCATTCTGCACACGCGCGACGGCATCGGCCGTTTCGAGCTCGAGACCGCGACGGTGGGAGGGTTTACGGTGCCGAAGGCGGTGTTGCAGGAACTGCTCACGTACTACTCCCGCTCGCCGGACGATCCGGACGGCCTCAATCTCGACGAGACCTTCGAGCTGCCCGCGAAGATCAGAGAGATTCAGGTGGGGAAGTCGGTCGCATACGTGATCCAGTAGTTGAAAGTTGGTAAATTGAAAGTTGAAAAGTAATTTTCAATTTTCAACTTACCAACTTTGAATTCCAGTTACTCTTAAGCGTGCCTACAGATGTCCTCGGCACGCCCCTTCAGTTCCTGAAGGGCGTTGGGCCGCGGCGCGCGGCCGATCTCGAGAAGATCGGGCTCGTCACCGTCGAGGATCTACTGTGCCGCTTTCCGATCCGGTACGAAGATCGCGGCCAGTTCGCCACGATTGCCTCGCTGCGGCCAGGACAGCGTGCATCCGTGCAGGGCGAAGTGCTGAGCGCGCACGTGCGGCCGACGCGCAGGCCCGGCTTCCGCATCTTCGAGATGCTCGTGCGCGATCCGTCAGGATCGATCCGCGCCGTTTTTCCCAATCAGACGTTTCTCAAGGACGTCTTCAAGCCGCATCAGCGCGTGATCCTGTACGGGGCGGTGGAGGTGCGTCCAGGCACCGGACTGCAGCTCGCGAGCCCCGACTACGAGATTCTTTCAGGTGAGGCCGGTGACGCAGGTGAGCCGGCTGACGATCACACGATCCACACCGGCCGCATCGTTCCCGTCTACGAAAAGGCGGGCACGATGACGCCGAAGCTGCAGCGGATGCTGGTGCATCAGGCGCTGCAGCTGGTGGGTCCGCCCGGCGGCGACATCGACGATCCACTGCCTGCCGCGTTGCGGCGAACGCTCGATGTTCCCGATCGGCGCTCGGCCTTCGAGGCGGCGCATTTTCCACCAGCCGGCGCGCGCCTCGACGAGCTCAACGCGTTTCGCACGCCCGCGCAGCAGCGGCTGATCTTCGAGGAGTTCTTTCTGTTCCAGGCCGGCCTGCTGCTCAAGCGGCGGCGGCAGCGCGCCGATCGCAAGCGCCGATCGATCGTCATCGACGATCGCGTGCGCGATGCCGCGCGCGCGGTGCTGCCGTTCAAGCTCACCGGCGATCAGAAACGCGCGGTGAAAGACATCGTCGATGACATGGCCCGGCCCGAGCCGATGAACAGGCTGCTGCAGGGCGATGTCGGCGCCGGCAAGACGATGGTGGGCCTGCTGGCGGCGCTTGTCGCGATGGAGAACGGCTTCCAGGTGGCCTTCATGGCGCCGACGGAGATCCTCGCGGACCAGCACGTCCTGACGATCCGGCGGCGGCTCGAAGCGTCGCGCTTTCGCGTCGTGTCGCTCACCGGCAGCGTGCCGGCGAAACGGCGGCGCGAGATTCTCGCGGAGCTGCAGGCAGGATCGATCCATCTGGTTGTCGGCACGCATGCGCTCGCGGAAGACGCGGTCGCGTTCCGCGAGCTCGGGCTGGTGATCATCGACGAGCAGCATCGTTTCGGCGTCGTGCAGCGCGCGGCGCTGCGCGGCAAAGGCGTGAATCCCGACGTGCTCGTCATGACGGCGACCCCGATTCCGCGCACGCTGTCGATGACGCTGTACGGCGACCTCGACGTGTCGGTGATCCGCGAAATGCCGCCGGGCCGCGTGCCGGTGAAGACGATGGCCAAAGCCGAGTCGCGGCGCGAAGAGGCATATCGCGTCGTGCGCGCCGCCGTCGACGCGGGACGCCAAGCGTACATCATCTATCCGCTCGTCGAAGAATCCGAGAAGATCGATCTTCGCGCCGCCACGGCGATGGCCGAACACCTCGCCGCCGCGGTCTTCCCGCAGTACCGCGTGGCCCTGCTGCACGGCCGTCTCAAGCCGGATCAGAAGGATCGCGTCATGGCGAGCTTTGCGGCCGGCGAGACGGACGTGCTCGTCTCGACCAGTGTCGTGGAAGTCGGCGTCGACGTGCCGAATGCGACGGTCATGATCGTGGAGCACGCGGAGCGGTTCGGGCTCTCGCAGCTGCACCAGCTGCGCGGCCGCGTCGGCCGGAGCGGACACGAATCGACGTGCATCCTGCTGTACCAATCTCCGCTCACCGACTCGGGTAAGGCGCGGCTGCAGGCCCTCGTCGAGACGGACGACGGCTTCGTGATCGCCGAGCGCGATCTCGAGCTGCGCGGCCCGGGCGACTTCTTCGGCACGCGGCAGTCGGGGCTGCCGACGTTCCGCGTCGGGGACCTCGCGCGCGACGCCGCGATCATGGAGCATGCCCGGCGCGAGGCGTCGGACTGGATTGCCACCGACGCAGGTGTGGCGGAGCTGGCCGGGCGGCTGCGTCATCAATGGAAGGCGCGATTTGGTCTCGCGGAGGTGGGATGATGGCCGGCATTCGCGTGATCGCGGGCACGGCGAAGGGCCGCCGGCTCGAGACGCCGTCCTGGACCGGACTGCGCCCGACATCAGACCGCCTGCGTGAATCGCTCTTCAATATCCTGGCGCCTCGCGTCAGCGGAGCGAGGGTGACCGATGGCTATGCGGGCACGGGGGCGCTGGGCATCGAAGCGCTGAGCCGCGGCGCGGCGCATGTGACCTTCATCGAGAACGATCCGCGCGCGCTTCGGCTGATTGCCGCGAATCTCGAGCGGGCGGGCATGAAAAGCGCCGGGAACGCGTGTACCATCGTGCGCGCCGGCTTCGTCGACATGGCGGCGTCGTATGCGGGCGTCCCGTTCGATCTGGTGCTTCTCGATCCGCCGTACGACGATTCCGGGCTGGCGGCCGCGCTCGGCGCCGCAGAGCGAATTGTGAGCGATGATGGTCTGGTGGTGCTCGAGCATGCGACCCGCGTCGCGCCACCCGGCACGCCGTTCAGAACCGTGAAGGCCGGCGACAGCTCGCTGAGTTTTTACAACAGGCAGAGATAACCCATGCGTATCGCCGTGTATCCAGGGTCCTTCGATCCGCTGACCAACGGTCACGTCGACATCATCGAGCGCGGCGCCCGGATGTTCGATCGCATCATCGTCGCCATTCTGCTCAACGCCGACAAGTCGGCGCTGTTCTCAGCCGGCGATCGCGTCGCGATCATCCGCGAGGTCTTCCGCAACACCCCATCGGTTGAAGCCGACACGTTCGACGGTCTGCTCGTCGACTACATGAAGCAGAAAGGGGCGAGCGTGATCGTGCGCGGCCTGCGTGCCGTGTCGGACTTCGAGTACGAGATGCAGATGGCGTTGATGAACCGGCATCTCTCGGGCGAGATCGAAACCGTGTTCATGATGCCCGCCGAGCAGTACACGTACGTCAGCTCGCGACTGGTGAAGGAGGTCGCCGCGCTCGGCGGTTCCGTCAAAGGTCTTGTTCCCGATGTTGTCGCCACGCGGCTGATCGAGCGGCGCCTCGGGCAAAAGACGCTGAAGGTGTGATGATGCTGTCCGAACGGATGAAACAGATCGGCCTCTCGCCCACGATGAAGGGGACGATGGAGGCAGAGAAGCTGCGGCGGCAGGGCATCGACGTCGTCGATCTCGGGGCAGGAGAGCCTGACTTTCCGACGCCGGCGCACATCACGGCGGCCGCGCATGCCGCGCTCGATCGCAATTTCACGAAATACACCGCCAATGCGGGAGTGGCCGAGCTGAGGGAAGCCGTTGCCGCGCGATACCGCACCGACTATGGCGTGAGTTATGACGCGAAAGACGTGATTCTTTCGGCCGGCGGCAAGCAGGCGCTGTTCAACGCCGCGATGGCGCTGTTCGGCCCCGGCGATGACGTGATCACGCATGCGCCGGGATGGCCCACGTTGGTGGAGCAGATCAAGCTTGCCGGCGCAACGCCTGTGATCGTGCAGACCCGTGCGGAAAACGGCTTCAGTCTCGAGGCCGGCCGGCTGCTCGCGGCGGTGACGCCGCGCACGAAAGGTATCATCATCAATTCGCCGGGCAATCCGACCGGCGCGTTGATTTCGGAAGACGATGCCGCGGCGCTCGGCGACGCGGCCGCGAAACATGGCTTCTGGATCCTTGTGGATCTCTGTTACGAGAAGCTGATCTACGACGGCCAGCCGCACAACATTCCGAAGGCGCTGACCGAGCGTGCGCGCGACCGCGTCGTGCTGACCGGATCGGTGTCAAAGGCCTACGCGATGACGGGTTGGCGGTGTGGGTGGGCGATTGGGCCCACCGCGGTGGTGCAGGCATGTAATGCCTTGCAGAGCCACAGCACCTCCAACGTGAATTCAATCACGCAGCTGGCGGCCGTTGCCGCCTTGACGGGTCCCCAGGATTGTGTGGCCGAGATGCGCGACGAGTACAAGCGCCGCAGGGATCAGGTCGTACGCTGGCTCGGTGAGGACGAGCGGCTGCAGTGCCAGACGCCGCCGGGCGCGTTCTATCTGTTCCCGTCGGTGCTCGACTTTCTTTCGCCCGCCGGCGTGCGCACGTCGCAGGAGGTCACCGATCGTCTGCTTGCCGATTCGCATGTCATTCTCACGCCGGGCGAAGCCTTCGACGCGCCGGGATTCGTCCGCATCTCCTACGCCACGTCGCTCGAGAAGCTGCGGGAAGGGATCTCGCGGATGATCGAGTTTCTGCGGCGGCACGAAGCGCGGGCGCAGGTGTGATCGATCCGTCCATCCTCACGCACCTTCGCGGCATCTGCGGTGACGCGCACGTCCGCACCGACGCTGAGACATGTCTGACGTACGGCACCGATGCGCTCAAGCAAGGCACGGCGGCCGATGCCGTGGTCTTCCCGGCAGGGCCCGACGAGATTGCGGCCATCGCGCGCCTGTGCAATGAGCATCGGGTGCCGATGGTGCCGCGCGGCGCGGGCAGCGGTTACACCGGCGGCGCGGTGCCGCTCGGCGGCGGGGTCGTCATCGCGCTCGATCGGCTGAACAGAATCCTCGACATCGACGAAGAGAATCTGCTCGTGGTCGCCGAGGCGAACGTCATCACCGGCGACATTCAGGATGCCGTCGAGAAGGTGGGTCTCTTCTATCCGCCGGATCCTGCGAGCCTGCGGCAATCGGCGATTGGCGGCAATGTCGCGGAATGCGCCGGCGGTCCTCGCGCGTTCAAGTACGGCACCACCAAGCAGTACGTGCTCGGCCTCGAAGCGGTGCTGCCGACCGGCGAGATCATCAATACGGGCGGCAAGGTCGTGAAAAATGTGGTGGGCTACGACCTGACGCATCTGCTGGTCGGATCGGAAGGCACGCTCGCGATCATCACGAAAGTGATTCTGAAGCTGATTCCCAAACCACCGGTGCAGGCCACGCTGCGCGCGACATTCCCTGACGTCCAGGGTGCCGTCAACGCCGTGAGCGGACTGCTGCGCGCGCGCGTGATTCCGGCGGCGCTCGAGTTGATCGACGGCGAGTGTCTCGAAGCCGTCGCGCGCTATCTGAACGTGCGATCGCTCGCGCCCGAGGGAACCGGCGCGCTGCTGCTGATTGAGGTCGATGGGTTGTCGGAGCTCGTCGCGGGCGAAGCACAGCGCGTGGCGGATGCCTGCAAGGAAGCCGGCGCGACCGAGCTGCTGCGCGCGGCCAACGAGGCCGACCGGCAGGAATTGTGGCGCGTCCGCCGCGAGCTGTCGCCGTCGCTCAAGGTGATCACGCCGATCAAGCACAATCATGATGTCGTCGTGCCGAAGGGTCGCGTCCCGCAGCTGTTCGAGCTGGTGGCGCGGCTGCGCGACGAGTACCGGCTTCGCATGCCGTGCTTCGGTCACGTCGGCGACGGCAACATCCACGTCAACTTCATGCTCACGCCCGGCGACGAGGACGAGGCGCGCCGATCCGCGCGCGCGGAACGCGCGCTGTTCGAAGGCGTGGTCGCGCTCGAAGGCTCGATCAGCGGAGAGCATGGGATTGGCTTCGCGAAGGCGCCGTATCTGGGCATCGAGCTGTCGCCCGACGAAATCGCGCTGATGCAGCGCGTGAAGCAGGCGTTCGATCCGAACGGCGTGCTGAATCCAGGCAAGATATTTCCGGTCGCGCGGTAAGCCGGAGCTAAACCTCCGGCCTGCACCGTGGTATCGTGCGCGCGATCGGAGGCACGGTGACCGAGATACGTCTTGCGCTTCGTTCCCTGTTACACGCGCGCTCGTTCGCCCTGCTTGCCGTTCTAACCCTCGGCACGGGCATTGGGCTCACCGCAGGCATCTTCGCCGTCGTCGATGGCATCCTCTTCAAACCGCTGCCCTACGAGGAACCTGAACGGCTGTTCCGCATGATGACCGTGTCGTCGCGGGGCGCCGGTACGTCGATGCCCGGAACGGTCCCCGAACTGGCGCTCGCGACGGGTGACGTCGCCGGCGTGACCACGGTCGGACCTTTTGTGTCGGCACTCGTGCTGTCCACCGATTCCGACCAGGTGTTCAGCGGTGTGTCTGTGGGGTTCGGCGGCATGGAGGTTCTGCGGCCCCGGCTGGCGATAGGGCGCCTTCCTGCCGCTGCGACGACGCCGTCGTTGCGGGAAGCCGCACTGCGATACGAGACCTGGATCACGCGATTCGGCGGCGGTTCCGACATCATCGGGCGCACTTTGACGTTCGAGCGCATGGAACTGATGGTCGTGGGCGTGCTGGAGAGGGGAATCGTGCTTCCGGGCACTGGACCAGTCGCGCGTTTCGACCTCATCTACGAGAACCCACAGCCTTCCGCCGCCCCTCGTAACGTCATCGCGCCGGTCGGCCGCCTCGCTGCAGGCGCACGGTTCGAGGACGTGCAAGCGAAACTCGCCGTCACGACCACCGGGCTTTTCGGAAGCAACGAGCGCGCTTCGGGTTCATTCATCCGGGTGCGGCCGCTGCAGGAGGACGTCTTCGCACTCCAACGCGATGGAGTCGTCACCCTGTTCGGAGCATCCGGACTGCTTCTTCTGCTGGCTACGGTCAATGTCGCGAATCTGATGCTGGCGCGAGGCATGAGCCGGCAGCACGTTTTCGCCATTCAGCGATCGCTCGGCGCCTCGTCTGGGCGTCTGGCGCGACAGACGTTCGCCGAAAGTGCGCTGCTGGTTCTGGCGAGCTCCGTCCTCGGACTCGCGCTGTGTCAGCTCGCTTTTCGTTTGATCGTCCGGTACGTGCCGCCGACATTGACCGCGCTCGTTCCAACCACATTCGGATGGAGAGGGTTTGCCTTCGGGATCGCGGTCGCAGCCGTTACGCTCCCGGTCCTGGCAGCGGTTGCCGTGCTGCAAGTCTCACGGCAGGCGCCGGCAACCGTCTTGCCGCGAACGGCAACGGGAGCTGGATCGACGAGCCTGCGTCGGGGTCGCGGAGGCTGGATGCTCGCGTCGGAGGCCGCTGTTGCCCTGGTCCTGATCGCGGCAGCGTCCCTGATGATCGCCAGCTTCGCCAAGGCGGTGACGCGCGACACCGGGTACGACGCCGACGGTCTCAAAGTCGTCTCTATCTCCTGGGCGGATCGAGCATCGACGCCCCCGCAACGCTTCGCGAGAACGTCCGAGATCCTCAATACGCTGCGCGAGCACCCCGATGTTGGCCGCGCCGCATCGATTGATTTCTCGCACTTCGGCAACGCTGCGAGGTTCCGGGGCATTTCGACCAACCGCGAAATTCGCGGCGGCGTAATGGAGGCGAGCCACGACTTTGCTGACGTGATGGGCCTGACGCTGCTGGAGGGCAGATGGTTCACTGAAGATGAACAGCAGGCGAACGCGCCGGTTGCCGTCGTCACTCACTCCGCGGCGCGGCAGCTTGCAGCAGACGGGGCACGGCTTGGCGAGTACTACACCTCGCCTCGCGACGTGCCACGTCTCATCGTGGGTATCGTCGGCGACATCCGGGAGGATCGGCTCGACGAGCCGAAGCCGGATATGTTCGTTCCGGCCGTCGGAGCCCATCGTGGGTTCGCCGATCTTGTGGTGAGACCACGGCGCCCCGGCACCGACCTTGCGGCCCTTGCGACGTCGCTCGCTCGGCGGCATGACGTCCGGGCGCGAGCCGTCGCGATCGAGGTCGCTGACGTGCTGGGCCGCCAGACCGAACTGTTGCGGTTTCAGGCAGCCCTCTTCGGAGGATTCGGCTGGGTGGCGCTGCTGGTGGCTGCGGTCGGCATATACGCCGTTCAGCGTTATCTCATCGAACGCCGCCGGTTCGAGATGGGCGTACGCCTCGCGCTCGGCGCAGAACCGCGTTCGCTCGCGCGCATGGTACTGAGCGACGCCTTGAAACCTGTCTTAGCCGGATCAGTCGCCGGCGTCGGGCTGGGCGTACTTCTGCTGCGGGGTCTCGAGTCGTTGGTATTCGGCATTGAAGTTCTCAACCCGGTTGTCTTTGTGGTGTCAGCAGGATTGCTCGCAGTCGCGTCGGCGCTCGCTGCGCTGGGTCCCGCTCGCCAGGCGAGCCGCGTCGATCCAATTGTCGTACTGAAGGCGGAATAGCAGGCGCGGGGAAACGTCCTGCGGGCTATGCGCGTAATACAGCCGGCGCTCGCGTGTTAAGATGCGACGGCATGCACCGCCGAAGCCAAGGCTTCGGCCCACCGCATACCGTCGAGCCAAAGCTAAAGCCTTCAGCCTACCGAGGTCTTATGAAAATCGCCCGTTTTACACCCTTTGTTCTGGCGCTCGTGCTGCCGTTCTCGATCGCCGCACAGGAACAAGCTCGCAATCCCGCGCCCAAGGCGCCGGCCGCGAAGACCTGGGCGGACCTGGTCATTGCCCAGGAGGGCTATGCGACGCCGCCGCCTGAGCTGGCCAGCGCGGTGCTGGCGCCGCGGCATCTGAATGTCTCGATCGGCAGTCTGAACGCCGATAAGACCTGGTCGCTCGACGAGATTGGCGACGGCCCGGTACCGATGGCCACGTTCTCGAAGCCGTTCCACGAGCTGGGCGGCGTGTTCATCGATCCGAGGGCCAACCGCGCGCGTGCGCTGACGACTCGCAACAACGTCGGGATCCAGCTGATCTCGACCGCGGACGGCGCGAAGAAGGCGATCCAGATCCCGGCGGGCCTGCGCGTGTCGAACGCGACCTGGTCTCCCGACGGCAAATCGGTCGCCTACTTCGGCCACTCGGAAACGGCGACGCACATCTATATCGCGGACGTCGCCACGCTGAAGTCGCGGCAGCTCACGAAGACGCCGGTGCTCGCGACGCTCGTCACCCGCTTCGATTTCACAGAGGACAGCCGCCACGTGGTGGCTGTCATGGTGCCGGAGGCGCGCCCCGCGATGCCGGTGGCGTCTGCCGCGCCCGCGGGTCCGACCGTGCTCCTCGCCGAGGAGGCAGACAAGAACCGGTTGCGCACGTATCGCAGCCTGATGTCTACGCAGCACGACTTCGCGCTGCTCGAGTGGCACGGCACCGGCCAGCTCGCGCTCATCGATGCCGCAACCGGCGCGGTGAAGGAGGTCGGCGACCCGGCGATGATTCGCGCGTTCGATCCCTCGCCCGATGGCGCCTATCTGCGCGTCACGCGTATGACCAGGCCCTTCTCCTACATCGTCCCCGTCGGCAACTTCGGGCAGGTCGAAGAGCTGTGGAACGCCGGAGGCAAGGTACGCGCGAAGTTGAGCGAGCGGCCGATCAACCTCGGCGTCCAGGGCGGCGGCGATGACGATGACGATCAGCCGGCCGGCGGGCGCGGCGGCGCGCAGACGGGCAAGCGTGAGATCACATGGCGGCCTGACGGCAAGGGTCTGAGCTATCTCGAGCAGGCCCCCGCGCCGGCGCGCGCGCCCCGCAGCGACCGAGACGCGGCCCCCGCCGCCGATCCGCCCGCGGCTGACGCGCCGCAAGGTGGACGCCGCGGCGGCGGCCCCGCCCGCCCCGATCGCCTGTATCAGTGGCAGGCGCCGTTCGACACCGCGAGCGCGAAGGTGATCTACGAACAGAACACGCGGATGAGCGGCGTGCGGTACTCGCCCGACATGAAGTGGCTGTTCTTCCAGGAGCGGCAGGGCACCGGCGAGACCGCCAACAGCGTCGACGTGGCCGTGAATCTGGCCAACACGTCGGAGAAGTTCACGCTTGCCCGCTCGCGCGGCAACGATATCTACACCAGCCCGGGTTCGCTGGCCGGCGTGCGGGGCGGTGGCGGTGGCGGAGGACGTGGCGGCGGTGGGGGTGGCGGCGGCCCCGTGCTGCTCTCCGGCGATGGCAGCAGCGTGTTCTACCAGGGCACGAAGTACGACAAGGATCCCGACGCGGTCGCGCCTCAGACGTTCGTCGACAAGGTCGTGATTCGCACCGGCGCGAAGACGCGCATCTTCGAGGGCGACAACAGGAACGCCTTCGAGCGGGTCGTCGGCATTCTGAATCCCGACGCGCCGTCGTTCATCATCTCGCGCGAGAGCCCGACCGAGATCGCGCAGAACGTCCGCGTCGAGCCAGGCAACAGGCGCACGCAGCTGACGCACAACGAGGACCCGACGCCGGATCTGTCGAAGGCGAAGGTCGAGCGCTTCACGGTGAAGCGTCCCGACGGCATGGCCTTCCGCGTGACCGTCAATCTGCCGGCCGATCACGTCAAGGGCAACAAGCTGCCCGCGCTGTTCTGGTTCTATCCGCGTGAGTACGCCACTCAGGAGGCCTACGACCGCGGCTACCGAACGTTCAACATGAACACGTTCCCGAACTTCGGCACACGGTCGATGGAGTATTTCGTGCGCCTTGGCTATGCCGTGGTCGAGCCCGACGCGCCGATCTTCGGCCCGCAGGGCATGATGAACAACAACTACGTGCACGACCTGCGCAACAACCTGGCGGCGGTGATCGACGAGCTCGATCGCCGCGGGATCGCGGATCGCACGCGGCTGGCCATCGGCGGCCACAGCTACGGCGCGTTCTCAACGGTGAACGCGATGGTGCACACGCCGTTCTTCAAAGCCGGCATCGCGGGAGACGGCGCGTACAACCGCACGCTCACGCCGATTGGCTTCCAGAGCGAGCGGCGCGATCTGTGGGAGGCGCCGCACGTGTACCTCGAGATGTCGCCCTTCATGCGCGCGAACAACCTGACCGGCGCGCTGTTGATGTATCACGGGCAGCACGATCAGAACGTCGGCACCGACGTCATCAACTCGACCCGTTTGTTCCACGCGCTGAACGGCCTTGGCAAGACGACTGCGCTGTACCTGTATCCGTTCGAGGATCACGGCCCGGCGTCGAAAGAGACGCTGCTCGATCTGTGGGCGCGATGGGCGGCCTGGCTTGATAAATATGTGAAGAACGCGGGCCCGAACGCAGCCCGCGCGACGACGGACAGTCAGGCGAGCAGGTAAAGCGAAAATCTTCCCGGTTGATTTTCCCCGGTTCGATCGACCGGGGAAAATCAACCGGGATGAATTTCGCCCCCTCCCTTCAGCGCAGCTTGACCGTTGCGCTGCCGACGAGATCCGTCGCGTCGTCGTAGACGATGGCCTTGACGTCGCGTGGTGCGCCTTTGACGGGCACGCGCACCGTTACCGCAACGCCGCCATCGACGGCGCGCCGGTAGGAGGCATCGCCGAGCGTCAGCGACACCTTCTGCCACGTCTCGCCGACGTACCCCAGCACGTAATGCGCGCGTGTGGACGCATCGATGCGATCGAAGATCCTGGCCGCCGGCTGCGTCGTGGCGAAGAAGCCGCCCGAGCGAGTGGCGAACGTCCTCATCGTGCTCACGGCGAAGAGTCCTGCATTGGCGCCAAGCGGGCCGGACGCAACCACCGCCTGAAGGAAGGGACCGCGCGCTCCGCCCATCGCCGCCGGAAGATTGGGATTCGTGATGTCGGTGACGCCGTGCGTGTAGGCCTCGGCGGGCGGCATCCCGTCGCGGATGTAGTGGGCTTCGCGCTCGGCGATATGGCCGGCAAGCTCCGCGTGGAGATCGGCGTCGAAGCGGCCACGGCGGAAGAGCATCAGCGCGCTCCTTTAAGGACGCGGGCAATTGCGCCGTAGAGCGCGTTGAATTTCGCGGCTTCGTGCCCCAGTTGCTTCAGCCCCGCCGCCGTCAGCGTATATACGCGCACCCGCCGGCCCGCGGGCGACTGGCGCCACTCGGCCTTCGCCCATTTCTTCTGCAGGATCCGCTGGAGGGCCGGGTAGAGCGAGCCCTCCTCGATCTTCAGGGCGTCTTTCGAGATGTTGTGAATGTGCTGCGCGATGGCGTAGCCGTGCATCGGCTCGATCGCCAGCGTCCGCAGCACCAACATCTCGAGCGTTCCTGGAAGCAGTGTCTCTCTTGGCATAGATGCGACAAGCATAGCCCGTCTATGCATAGGACGGAAGTCGGCGGTAAAACGTTGGCGGAAGGTTAAAAGAAAAGCGGGCGCCGAAGCGCCCCCCATTCTCGGACAGGCTAAAGCCTGTCCCTACGAATTACGAGCCGAGCTTGATGTTGTACTTCCCGAGCGCGGCGCCGACGGCCGGCACCTTCGCAAGCACCGCGTTCGCCTCGTTGATCGCCGCAGGCGTCATCGTCTTCGCCTCGGCATAGGCCTTCATCGTGGCCTCGGTTGGCAGCATGCCGCCCATCAGGCCGCCCTTGGCCTGGCCGATGCGCGTCAGCACGTTCGGGCTCGGCGGACCGCCGCCGCGGCCGCCGCCGCCGGCACCCTGTGGGGTGACGAACTTCGGCAACACCGCCGCAAGCTCTTTGCTGAACGCATCGAACTGCGCCTGCACATCGGCCGGCACGTCGCTGCGCCCCGCAAGCTCCTTCGCGGCGGCCAGCCTCTGTTGATTGAGCGGCGACAGCCTGTTGGCAATCTCCGTGGCGCGCGCCTGCAGGGCATGCAGTTCCATCGCGCGATCGAACAACATCTTGCGTTCGGCATCGGTGAGCACGACTTCCGGATCCGCCATCACCTTGAGCGGTTTCGTCTCGACCGGCTTGCCGTCGACGATCAGCGAGACGTTGTACGCGCCCGGCAGAACGAACGGTCCGGCGCTGCCGCCCGCGCCGCCGCCACGCCCTCCACCACCCCCGCCGCCTCCGCCGCCGCATCCGGCGCCAAACGGATTGACGGGCGGGTCATCGTCGTCATCATCGCCGCCGCCGCCCTGACGTCCGCCACCCTGCCTGCCGCCGCTGGGCGCGGGCGCCGGCCCCGGCTGTACACGCAGGTCCCAGCACGCCGTATTGATGCCGGCTTTTCTCGCGGAGTCCAGAACGGGCCCCGAGATCTCGCGCACCTCGCGCCCGGACCCGTCCGTGATCTTCAGCGCCACCGCGCCGGCCGGCTTCTTCAGGTGCCACGCCACCCGCGCAGCCTGCGGCGGGTTCTGTCCGAAGAACGTCTGATCGCCCCAGAACTCATAGTTGCGATCGCGTGCCGGCCGCTGATACCAGGCAAACGCCGGCGGCGTGAACAGATCGGCGTCCGCCGATGTCGCCAGCGCGGCCGCCATCTCCTGAATTGGCTCGAGATGATCGAGGATCCAGATCGTGCGGCCATGCGTGGCCAGGATCATCGCGTTGTCGCGCGGATGCAGCGTGATCTCGTCGATGCGCACCGTCGGCAGGTTCGCCTTGATGCGCTGCCAGCTGCGCCCGCGATCGAGCGACACGAACAGTCCGGTCTCGGTGCCGAGATACAGCACGTCGGCGTTGCGCGTGTCTTCGGTCAGCGTGCGCGCGACCTCGTCCGACAGATTCGCCGAGATGCGCCGCCACGTGTGTCCGTAATCGGCGCTCGCGTAGATGTGCGTCGTGAAGTCGTTCTGGCGATGTCCGTCGAAGGTCGCGTAGACCACGCCTTCCGTGAACCGCGACGGCACGACCTCCGAGACGTAGATACCTGCCGGCAGTCCCGGGATCTTCGAGGTCACGTTCTCCCACTTCTTGCCGCCGTCTCGCGTGACCGACACGTTGCCATCGTCGGTGCCTGCGTAAATGAGCCCCGGACGCTTTTCCGATTCCGCCAGCGAGACGATGGTGGGCCACGATGAGATGCCGTCGTTCCGCGAGAATCGAATCTCGCTGCCTTTCACACCCATGGTCACGATGTCGTCGCGGTCGGGGCTCTCGGTGAGGTCGGGAGAGATGACCGTCCATGACAGGCCGCGGTCGTTCGAGCGGAAGACCCTGTTGGCGGCCGAGTAGAGCGTCTTGTGATCGTGCGGCGACAGCAGCATCGGCGTGTCCCAGTGCCAGCGGTACGGATCCTCGCCCTGCTCGGGCTGCGGCCGGATGCTGATCGTCTCGCCGGTCACGCGGTCGACCCGCGTCATGTTGCCGTTCTGCGATTCGCTGTAGGCGATCCGGAAGTCGGTGGGATCCTGCAGCACATGGAAACCGTCGCCGCCCTGCAGCGTCTTCCAGTGGAAGCCGGCGATGCCCGCGGAGCCGCGCACGGCGCTCGGTCCGCACCAGTTGTAGTTGTCCTGCATGCCGCCGCAGACGTTGTAGGGAATCGCCATGTCGTAGCTCACGTGATAGAAGAGCCCGACCGGCAGGTTCGGCAGGAACACCCATGTCTTCGATTTGTCGTACGAGACGGCCAGGCCGCCGTCGTTGCCGATCAGCACGTGACTCGAGTTCGTCGGATTGACCCAGATGGCGTGGTGGTCCGAGTGGATTCGCGACGCGGCCGACGTGTCCATCGTCTTGCCGCCGTCGAGCGTCTGATGCAGATCGACGCCGCCGAGATACACGACGTCGGCGTTGTTCGGATCGATCCGAACCTGGCTGAAGTACATCGGCCGCGGATTGGCGTTGTTGACTTTGGTCCAGGTCGCTCCGGCGTCGGTGGACTTGTACAGTCCGGTGGGACTGGCACTCACGGCCGGCTGGCCGCCGCCGCCCTCGCGACCGCCGCCGGCCGCGCCGCCCTCGCGGCCGCCGCCCTGACGTCCGCCCCCCTCGCGTCCGCCGCCTTGCTGCTGCGGTCCCTCGATCAGCGCATAGAGAATGTTGGGATCCTTGCGATACACATCGAACGCGATCCGGCCGAGCGGTCCGTCGAGCACGCCGCCCTCGAGCCGCGTCCACGTCTCGCCGCCGTCGGTAGATTTCCAGATGCCGCTGCCGGGCCCGCCGCCGTTGAAGCAGCATGCGGTGCGGCGCCGCTGATACATCGAGGCGTACAGCACGCGGTTGTCGGTCGGATCCATCGCCAGATCGTTGGCGCCCGTGTCGTCGTCCACCTCGAGGACGCGCTTCCATGTCTTGCCGGCGTCGGTGGTCTTGTACACGCCGCGGTCGCCGCCGGGTCCCCACAGACTGCCCGTGGCCGCCACGAAGACGGTGTTGTTGTCGCGCGGGTCGATGACAATGCGGTTGATGTGGCGCGAGGCGGGCAGACCCATGTGCGTATAGGTCTTGCCGCCGTCGGTTGACTTGTAAACGCCATCCCCCCACGACGTGCTCTGCCGGTTGTTGGATTCGCCCGTGCCTACCCAGATCAAATCGGCATTCGACTGCGAGACGGTGACGGCGCCGATCGACATCAGGCCCTGATCCTGGAACTGCGCCTCGAACGTCGTGCCGTTGTTCGTGGTTTTCCAGACGCCGCCGTGCGCGGTGCCGACGTAATAGATCGCCGGATTGAGCTCGTACACCGCGAGATCGGCGACACGGCCCGACATCGACGCGGGGCCAATCGGTCTGAAATAGAGCGAGTCGAGCGGGTTCGCCGAAGCGGCCGGGGCCGTCTGTTGCGCCGAACCCACGAGCGCCTGCCCGGCCAGCGCGGCAGCGACAGCCGAAGCCAGGGCGAGAGATCGAAACTGCGTCATGCGAGAAGCCTCCAGGACACAGGAGTTTACCTTACGGTTGCGGCAGCCGTGCCGGTCAGGTCGGCGGCGTGATCATAGACGACCACCTTGACGTGGGCGGGCACGCGCTCCGACCGGAACGTGAGGGTATAGCGGATGTCGTGCGCGAGTGCCGAGGCCAGCTCCTCGGCGGTGAGTCTGAGATCGATGCGCTGCCACAGCTGGCTGACCAGCCCCTCGCGCTGGTCGCCGCTGTAGACGGCGACATCGAGCTCGATCAGATGCACGCCGTCCTGCTGGACGACGCGCAGCGTGTCTGGCTCGATCGCCAGCCGGATCTGCACGTCGCGCGTCGCGCGATCGAACGCGGCGTCGACCTTGACGCCGATGTCGCCGATCGGCCCCGGGTAGCTGCCGGCCGCGATGATGCGGTTGTGGGCCATGAACTGGCGGCGGTCGATCGGCACCAGCTGCTGCCGCGCGTAATAGCCGTTGCGGTACAGCACCGTGAGTCCGGGGCGCGTCACGTTCACAGTGATGCGGCGGTAGCGGCCGTCCTGCTCGCTCCGATCGGGGTAATAGCCGACCACGTATTGCGAACGCGATGCCCGATCGATGTCAGCGAGCGCCTCATGTCCGCGCTTGAAGAGCGCGGCGCGGCCGCCGGTGCGTTCGGCGAGCGTGCGCAGGCCGGCCAGCGACCAGGTGTGCCTCCAGTTGGCGCGCGGCAGACCGCGCACGAACGTGCTCGTGACGCCGCCGGTGTGAATCACGTCGACCACCACGCGTGCGTCGCTCGCAATCGTCGCGATGCTTTCGTCGTAGTCGCCGCGCGGCAGCTGCAGACCGAATTCGCTCACATACACCAGATGTTTTTCGCCGTCGAGATAACGGAGGTACTCGATGCCGGCGAGCAGTCCGCCGAGATCCTGCAGTGTCTTGACGTTGCCCTCCATGTACGCGTCGAGCGACGCGAGCTCGTCGGGGGTGTCGGGGGCGAGGCCCGCCACCGGCATGCTGACGCCGACTGGACGCAGGAGATTGCCGACGTCGCGGATGTCCTGCTCGAT
The DNA here is from genome assembly GCA_040902895.1 of Vicinamibacterales bacterium. Lineage (GTDB taxonomy): Bacteria > Acidobacteriota > Vicinamibacteria > Vicinamibacterales > SCN-69-37 > JALYRV01. Next base: position 221,779 of record JBBDWL010000138.1, read on the forward strand.
GCGCGCCGCGTCGGTCGCGCGCCCTGGAGGCATTTCGCGGAATCCTGGTGCGCCGGGCGACTTGAAGATGGCGTCAACGTCGGCCTGGAGCTCGGGCGGCACCGCCTTGTTGCCGAACGACGCGACGAGTCCGCTCTGGCGCGCGGTCATGCGGGCCTCGATGCGCTCGTGCTTCTGGCGAAACGCCTCGATGACCGTCTTGAGCCTCCGGTGATCGCGCGTGAAATCGGTCGCGCGGTTATAGGCGATGACGGCGGCGTGATCCTGCGGCAGCAGCCGCGTCTCGACGAAGTCCATGAGCGCGTCGAGGATGCGCGTCGGATGCTGGAGCCGGCCGCGGCCGAGCACGAAGAGAAAGACACGGCCGGACGGCGCCGCGAGATCCGGACCCACGGCGCGCCTGAGCGCCGGGCGGGCGTCGGCGGTCTCGGGAGGAAGAGCCGCCGGCGTGAAGGCAACGTGCTCGAACGTGCCGATTTCCTGCGGCCGGCCGTCCTCGAAGATCCGAAATTCCTCGCGCGTGAGATCGGTGACCGGATGGCCTTTGCGATCGAGCACGCGCACGTCGATCGGCACCAGCGTAATGCGGCTGCGGAACGCGCCGGGCACCTGCGGCTGCTGGCCTGCGGCGGCCGCGGCTGCCGCCAGAACGGCGAGCCCGGCCGTAAGGAAGGCCTTCATGCGCAAACTATAATCTCTCGCGGTGCGCGCGGCTTCTGCGCTGGCCGGCATCGTCATGGCGTCCGCGATTGCGGCGGGGCAGGACAAACGCGTGCGGGATCTGGTGATCTGGTGATCTCGTGATTTGTCTTACTATCGATGGATGAAGACCGTCGCCGTCATCGGTGCCTCGAGCGACCGATCGAAGTTTGGCAACAAGGCGCTGCGGTCGTTCCGCAACAACGGCTACAAGGTCATCCCGATCAATCCAACCGAAAAGGAAGTGGAAGGCGAGCCGGCCTATGTCTCCGTGCTCGACTACGAGGGGCCGATCGACGAAGCGACGATGTATGTGAATGCGAGGGTGGGCGAGAAGGTGCTCGATCAGCTTGCGCAGAAGGGCATCGGCAAAATCTGGCTGAATCCCGGCGCCGACGGCGCGAACGTAGTGGCACGCGCGAAGGCGCTGGGTCTCAACGCCGTTCGCGCGTGCAGCATCATTGCCATCGGCGATTCGCCGAGTCGTTACTGAGTGAGTCGAGCCTTACGCCTCACTCGACTGACTCGTCTGACTCGACTGACTCGACTTACTCAAATGCGAACAGCAACCGGGTCTCTTGCGACGAAGCCGAAGTACGCCGCCGCCGCCGCGATAATCGCGTGCAGCCACACATCCGCGCCATAGATCGGGATCAGGCCGAACGTCGTGTTGGTCTGCGGCAGCAGGCCGAGCACCACGAGCAGCCCGTACGCGACCGCCACGAACTGCGCGTAGCCGCGCGCGCTCATGATCGACCCGCGCGAAGCCAGGATCCCCAGCACGCCGAAGATGATGTGCACGATGTTGTGGAGCGTGTTGACCGGCAGAATCCCCAGTGCGTGACCGAAGCCGTGGGTTTGCGTGAGGCCCGCGGGCGGATCGGCCGGAGTGGGGAAGAACCCGGCTAGACCCGCGATGATGAAACCGACGCCGAGCACGAGGGCGAACGTCCGTGTGGTCATTCGAGACTCCTCTCCGGGCCGGCCAGGCCGCCCGGGCATGTGGTTGTGGCGCGAAGTGTAGCACCGCGCTATACTTCCCTGCTCTTCTTTCCGTACGTCCATGAACAGGCGCGCAACCGCGCGCAATCTCTCCAGACCCATCCATGCCTAGAGACCCCCGCGACCAGAAACGTCCACGGCCCGATCGCGAGCAGACCGGCAGGTCGGGCGGCGACAGGTCGCCGTCCGTGACCGATGACACCGGCGCAGGCCCAACCGGCGCAGGCCCGGCCGGCGAAGCCCCCGGAGGAACGCCCGCGGCGACGGCCGCTCGGGCCGAGCTTCGCTTGTCTGACCTGAAGGTCATGGGCATCCAGAAGCTCGTGCAGGTCGCGAAGGAGCTCCAGATCGGCGCGACGGGGCTGCGCAAGCAGGACCTGATCTTCCAGATTCTCAAGGCGCAGGCCGAACAGAGCGGCATGATTTTTTCAGAGGGCGTGCTCGAAGTGCTGCCCGACGGATTCGGATTCCTGCGCGCGCCCGACTACAACTATCTGCCGGGTCCCGACGACATCTACGTGTCGCCCTCGCAGATCCGCAAGTTCGATCTCCATACCGGTGACACGGTATCGGGCCAGATCCGCCCGCCCAAGGACGGGGAGCGCTATTTCGCGCTCATCAAGGTCGAGGCGGTCAATTTCGAAGCGCCGGGGCAGGGCGACAAGGTCTTCTTCGAGAACCTCACGCCGCTCTATCCACAGGAAAAGTTCAGGCTCGAAACCACCGGCGACCACCTCTCGCCGCGCGTCATGGATCTGATGACGCCGATCGGCAAAGGCCAGCGCGGCGTCATCGTCGCGCAGCCGCGCACGGGCAAGACGATGCTGCTGCAGGCGCTGGCGCAGTCGATCGCCGTCAATCATCCCGAGGTGTTTCTGATCGTGCTGCTGATCGATGAGCGGCCCGAGGAAGTCACCGACATGCAGCGCTCGGTGAAGGGCGAAGTCGTGTCGTCGACATTCGACGAGCCGCCGCAGCGTCACGTGCAGGTCGCTGAAATGGTGATCGAGAAGGCGAAGCGTCTCGTCGAGCACAAAAAGGACGTCGTCATCCTTCTCGACTCGATTACGCGCCTGGCGCGCGCCTACAACACGGTGATTCCGGCGTCGGGGAAGGTGCTGACCGGCGGCCTCGACTCGAACGCGCTGCAGAAGCCGAAGCGCTTTTTCGGCGCGGCGCGGAACATCGAGGAAGGCGGGTCGCTGACGATCATGGCCACCGCGCTGGTCGACACCGGCTCGCGCATGGACGATGTGATCTTCGAGGAGTTCAAGGGCACGGGCAACATGGAGATCCATCTCGATCGCAAGCTGGTCGACAAGCGCGTGTTCCCGGCCATCGACATCCTCAAGAGCGGCACGCGCAAAGAAGAGCTGCTCATCGGGAAGGAAGATCTCAACCGCATCTGGGTGCTGCGGAAGGTGCTCAATCCGCTGTCGGCGGTGGAAGCCATGGAGCTGCTGCTCGACAAGATGGGCAAGACGAAATCGAACGCCGATTTTCTGAGCGCAATGACGAAAGGCTGATGACCTTCGACGCCTGGCAGGAACCGAGCGGAGCTGTCGTCGCAGGCGCGGCGGTAGTGGTGGCGGCCGGCGCCATCGCCTATGCGCTGCGGCTGCGGCGCGCGAAGCAGCGCGAGGAAGAGTTGATGCGACTGGTCCGCGAGCGCACGCAGCAGCTCGAGGAAGCCAATCGCCGGCTCGAGGAGCTGTCGTTCCAGGACAGCCTGACCGACATCGCGAACCGGCGGCAGTTCGAACAGATTCTGGATCTGGAATGGCGCCGCGCGGTGCGATCGGGGTCGCCGCTGTCGCTGATCATCGCCGACATCGATCATTTCAAGAGGTTCAACGACACGCACGGCCATCAGGCCGGCGACAGCTGTCTGCGCGAGGTCGCGACGTTGCTGGACGCGATTGTCCAGCGCGCGGGCGATCAGGTTGCGCGGTATGGCGGCGAGGAATTCGCGGCGATGCTGCCCGAGACCGACGCGGCCGGCGCGGCCGGGATTGCCGAGCGGATGCGGCGCGCGGTGGAGGCGCTCGACATGCAGGGCCGCGGCGTCACGATCAGCTTTGGCGTGGCCACGACGACCGCGACCGACCATCTCACGCCGCAGGCGCTCGTGGCCGCGGCCGACGCCGCGCTGTACGAAGCCAAGCACGCGGGCCGCAACGCCGTCAGAACCAGAACGCTCTGATCGCCGGCGGAAGCACTCCCACCAGCGCCCCCAGCACCGCATCGATGGCGTAGTGATAGCGGCCGAGCACGGTGGCCGCCGTGATGACGGCCGCGCCGGCGAGCAGCCACGGGCCGTACTCGGGCGCAATCATCCAGGCTGAAAGCGCCGCGGCCAGTGGCCCGGCGACGTGCCCACTGGGGATGGTGGTCGCGCGCACGCTGAAGTTCTGGAGCAGCGATTCATTGAAGCGCCGCAAAAACTGGGGACGGGTCTCATTTTTTCGCGAATCGAAAAAATGA
>JBBDWL010000138.1:225973-245534 GCA_040902895.1 Vicinamibacterales bacterium
AAAAAATGAGACCCGTCCCCAGTTTTTACAATCTCTCGCGGGGGCCGGGCCTGCAGCCACGGCAGCGTCACGTAGCACACCAGCTCCGCCGAGAGCACGAGCGTCCAGTGCCACGCGTAGGCCCCCGCTGAGTGCCGGAAGGCCGGAATCGCCGCGACGATCATGAAGGGATAGCAGCCGGCGTATGCCATCTCCACCACGGCCCGTGTCCAGCGCGGCGCCGCGGCCGCCAGGCGATCGACCTGCATCCAGTCGTCGTACCGCATCAGCCACGCTTCGAGCCGCCCCGAGTGGTGCGTGTAGAACGGCGCGGTCAGCCAGTAGCCGGCGACGAGCACAATGAGCGGCGCGATGAATCGAAGAGGAGTCTGGGTGACATTCGACAGGAAGACCGCACCAAGGGCATAGAGCGCGAACGACGCCGCCAGCATCGGCCGGCGGCGCCACAAGGCCGTTACGAAGAGAATGGCGGCGAAGACGATGGGCGGCCACACCCAGGGTGTCATCATCATCACTATGCGCGGAAACGGACCCGAACGTCCCACGCCCGGACAGAACGGCGGCCTCCTCTCATGAAAATGCTGGCCTTTCCCGCGGCACTCCGCTTGCCTTCACGCAGGCCATGAACCTGCTTCAGGACCTCCGGCTGGCGTTTCGCATGCTCCGCTCGAAGCCGGCGTTCTCCAGCGTCGCCATTCTCACGCTCGCACTCGGACTCGGCGCCAACACCGCCATCTTCAGCGTCGTGCATGCCGTGCTGCTGAAGCCGCTGCCATTTCACGAGCCGGACCGGCTCGTCCTCGTCTGGAACACGATGCCAGAGCGGCCGCTCGACAACCTGACGCCGGGACGCCTGGTCGACTTTCGCGACCGCGCGAAGAGCTTCGAAAGCCTCGCCGGCATCTCGCACATCCTGCTCACACTGACTGGCGCCGGCACGCCGGAGCGGCTCATGGGGTCCAGCGTGTCGGTGCCCTTCTTCCACGTGCTTGGCGTGCAGCCGCTCCACGGCCGCGTTTTCAACCCGGCGGGAGAACCGGCTCGTGTCGCGGTGCTTGGCCATGGCTTGTGGATGCGCGCGTTCGGCGCCGACCCTGCCATCGTCGGCCGCGCGATTGTGCTGAATGGGAACCCGCACATCGTCGTCGGCGTCATGCCGCGCGAGTTCGTGTGGCCGTCGATCACGGTACGGGCGGCATCCGGCTTCGACCCGGAGCTGTGGGTGGCCGCCGGTCGCACGGGTGTACCGGATACGCCAGCCCTCAGCGGCGAGGGAATAGCCACAAACCGGCGCATCGGGTACCTCCGTGGGGTGGCGCGGCTGCGCCCGGGGGTCTCACTCGAGGAGGCGCGAGCCGAGATCGGTACCATCGCCTCGAGCCTGCAACAGGAACATCCGCAGACCGATGCGCAACGCGGCGGCACGGTGGTGGATCTGCGGAATCACCTCCTCGGCAACGCGCGCGAACCGCTGATGCTCGTGCTGGGCGCGGTGGCTTTCGTGCTGGCGATTGCGTGCGCGAACGTCGCGAATCTGATGATGGGCCGCGCGGCGTCGAGGCGCCGCGAGTTCGAGCTGCGGCTCGCGCTCGGTGCCGGCCGCAGGCGCCTCATTCAGCAACTGCTGGTCGAGAGCGGCGTCATCGCGCTCGCGGGCGGCATGCTCGGCCTGCTGCTCGCCTGGTGGGCACTCGATGGCCTCGTCAGCGCCGTGCCCGAGGGTCTGCTGCGGCTCGAACAGACATCACTGAGCGCGCCGGTGATCGCCTTCTCATTCGCGCTCTCCGCGATGATGGCCATGGTCTTCGGAATTCTGCCGGCGCTGCAGGCCGCGCGCCTGGAGGGCCGACAGGGGCTTCGTGATGACGGCCGTACCGTCGGCGCGCGCGGAGGCGCCCGCTCCCGCACCCTGATCGTCGCGGCCGAAGTGGCGGTGGCCGTCACCCTGGTCATTGGGGCGACATTGCTGGTCCGCAGTTTCATCTCGCTGCAGCGCGTCGACGTCGGCATCGACGTCGACCGCCTGCTCACGTTCGACCTGAATCTGTCGGGGGAGCGTGCCGAGTATCAGGCCCAGCAGGTCGCGTTTTACGAGCGCGTGCTGGAACGGGTGCGCGCGCTCCCGGGAGTCACGGCAGCCGGCATGGCCGTCACGCTGCCGATTGGCGGCGACGACTTCCGCGCGCCGGTGACGATCGACGGACGCCCGCTGCCGCCGGAAGGGCGCGAAGCCTCTGCGGGGTATCAGATGCTGAGCCCAGGCTTTTTCGCCGCCGCCGGGATGCCCGTCCTCGAGGGACGCGACGTCGCGCTCTCCGACATGCGCGGCGGACGGCCCGTCGCTGTCGTCAATCGGGCGTTCGCCGCCGAGCACTGGCCGGGCGAGCCGGCCGTAGGCAAGCGCTTCCGAATCGGCCGCGATCAAAGCAGGGCGCCGCTCGAAGTCGTCGGCGTTGTCGGCAACATCCGCCACTTCGGCCCGGCGGCGCCGCCGCGGCAGGAGTTCTATCTGTCATACACGCAGAGCTCCTTCTCGTTCATGTCAGTGCTCGTACGTACGGATGGGGATCCCGCGCTGCTCGGTCCGTCCATTCGTGCGGAGGTCCGCGCCCTGGATCCTCTGCAGCCGGTGGCGCGCATGATGCCGATGGCCGATCACCTTCGTGATTCGCTCGCGCAACCGCGCTTCCTGTCCATGCTGACGTCGCTCTTCGGCGGCCTCGCGCTGGTGCTCGCGGCGATTGGCGTCTACGGCGTCATGGCATGGTTAGTCGCCGTGCGCACGAGAGAGTTCGGCGTGCGGCTTGCGCTCGGCGCGCAGCCGGCGATTCTGATGCGGCAGGTGCTGCAAGAGGGAATGCTGGTCGTGATGGCCGGCGCGGTGGCCGGGCTCGCCGGCGCGGCGGCATTGAGCCAGACGATCGCAAGTCTGTTGTTCGAGACGCCTGCTATCGAGCCGCGCGCCTATGCAGTGGCGGTGGGACTGGTCATTGCGGCCGCAGCACTGGCGACCTTCATCCCGGCCCGCCGCGCCACGCGCGTGGATCCGATTCAGGCGCTTCGATCGGAGTAACATGCGCGCATGTATCTGCGCGCTGGCGCCGCGGCGGTTCTTTGCCTGCTTGCCGCAGCCGTGGCTGCACAGGTGCAGCAGCCGCCGACGTTCCGCGGCGGCGTCTCGCTCGTCACGATCGACGTAACCGTTCTCGACGACTCGGGCCGCCCGGTTCAAGGGCTGACCCCTGCCGATCTCGAGATCAAACTGGACGGCAAGGCGCAGCCGATTCGCGCCTTCGCGTTCGTGCAGGCCGCGGCGCCGTCCGCGCCCGCGCGACCTGCGGCCGCTGCCGCGCCGCCGGCTGCGACGGTAGCGAAACCCGCGGCGCCTGCCGCCTTCCCGGCCCCGGACGCACCCAGGCGCACCATCGACAACTCCTCGGCCCCTTCGGCGCCCGCCGCACCGTCTTCCGCGCCCGCGACGGCCGCGAAGCCCGCCGAGCCTGCCGAATCACGCCTCTTCGTGCTTGTGGTTGACGACCTTTCGTTTGCGCCAACGCGCGGCAAGGCGATGCTGAGCGCCGCGGAGCGGTTCCTGGCCCGGGTGCCGCCTTCCGATCCGGTCGGCTTCACGACGACAACGGGCATCGGCGCCGTCAATCCGACGCGCGATCGGGCGGCGGTGCGCGCCGCGCTGTCGAAGGTCATGGGGCAGTTCAACGATCCGCGCGGCCTGCGGAAGTCCGGAGCGATGGGTGCGGCACGGCAGGGAGGCGGGACTGATTCGCCGCTCGGCATCAGCGAGTCGCTCGACATCGAACGCGGCGACGACGCGCTGTTGAAGGACGTGATTGCCCGCGAGTGTTTCAACGGCGATCGCACTGCCGTCGCCGGTGTGACGCTGGCCGATCTGCTGCGCGACAACGAGTGCGCCGTGGAGGTCCGGCGCGAAGCGCGGCAGGTAGCGGGGCTTGTGCGCCAGAACAAGGGACGCCAGATCGAAGGTGTGAAGTCCGTCATGCGCGCGATGGCGGGCGTCGCCGGCATTCGTCATCTCGTGCTGCTCTCGGACGGGCTGCCGGTATCGCGCGAGGTGAACGACTTGCATCCACTCGTGCGCGCCGCCGCCGAAGCCGGCGTGCAGCTGAGTGTGTTGCTCGAGGATCCGGACATCAGTCTGGCTGACGAGGGGCGCGGCGGCGAGCTGGCGCCGGGCGTGAAGCCGCAAACGGATCCGGGTGTGTCGCGGCGCCGGCGCGAGGACGATCTGCTGCTGGTCAACGGACTGCAGACGATGACCGACATGCTCGGCGGCACGTTCTATCGCGTCGTTGGCAGGGCAGACCCGTTCTTCGACCGCGTGCTCGTCGCAAGCTCGGCGGTCTACCGGCTTGGCGTGGAGCTGCCGCCCGGCGCGAAGCCCGGCGATGTGTTCGACGTGAGCGTGTCGGTGAAGCGTCCGGGTGTAAAGGCCCGCGCCAACCGCTTCTCGGTCGCCGCGGCCCCGGCTGCGACGGCGCCGGTCCCAGCCCCTGAAAAACCGGCCGCGTCCCCTTCGCCGGCCGCGGCTGTGCCTATCGACGACGTCTTGAAGGCGGCCCTCAATGAGAATCCGGCCGCTGGCGCAGTGCCTATCCGGATGGCGGCGTACGTGCGGCGCGCCCCCCAGAGTGACGAGGTCGAAATCCGCGTGGACGTCGCGATTCCGGGAAGCGCCAAGGGACCGCTCACGACGTACTTCGGCGTCGTGCATCCGGTCGGTGTGCTCAGCGCGCCGCGCGTGCTCGACGCGCCCGGACCTGCCGGGTACGTCACGACATTCACGACACGTGTGAAAGCGGGTGACTATCGCATCCGATTTGCCGCGGCCGATCCCGGCCGCGCGCTCGGCACGATCGAGCTCCCGGTGCGCGCCGTGCTGACGCCGATGGGCGCGTTCACCGCAAGCGACGTGTTGACCTGGTATATCGACGATGCGAACAAGCCGCAGCTGTTCGCGCTCGAAGACGTGCCTGACGGCGTGTCCTCGCTGCGCGCGTCGCTCGAACTGTATGGCGACCTGACGCGCGAGCCGCCGGTTGTGCGCTGGACGCTGACGCCCGAAGGTGCGGCCGCGGCGGTCGACCAGCAGGAAGTCGCCGCGCAGGCAGGTCCGGCCTCGTTCCGCGCCGACGCGGAGTTCAACCTCGCGGCACTGCCTGCGGGGCGCTACACGATTCGCGCCGAAGTGGCCGGCGCCACCAGGAGCGCGGTTGTGCGCAAAGAGTAAGTCGAGTAAGTCGAGTGAGTCGAGTGAGTCGAGTGAGGAGTAAGGGGAGTAAGCAAGTAAGGCGCCCTTACTCTCACTCGACTTACTTCGCTTACTCGACTCACTCCTACGCCGGCGGAGGTATCTCGACCGGCACGGTGCCGTCAGGGTCTTTGTCGGGCATCGGGCCGAGCAGCTCGCGCAGTGCTTCGCCCTCGATCACTTCCTGATCGAGCAGCCGCTCCGACAGTTCGTCGAGCTTGTCGCGGCGCTCATTGAGCACGCGCAGCGCGACCTCGTGGGCCGCGTCGAGAATGCGCTTGATCTCGGCATCGATCTTCTTCGCGGTTTCTTCGGCGTAGGCGCCGCGCTCGGGCGAGAAGCCGGGATCGATGAACGCGCCGCGCCGGTGGCCGTCGTAGTTCACGGTGCCGAGCTCGTCGCTCATGCCGTATTCGGTGACCATCGACCGCGCGATGTCGGTCGCGCGCAGCAGATCGTTGTGCGCGCCGGTCGAAATCTCGCCGAACGCGATCTCTTCGGCGCTGCGCCCGCCCATCAGGACCGCCAGCTGATTCCCAAGATCGCCGCGTGTCATCAGATAGCGATCCTCGGTCGGCATCTGCATCGTATAACCGAGCGCGCCGACGCCGCGGCCGACGATGGAGATCTTGTGCACCGGATCGAGGTTCGGCAGCACGCTCGCGACAATCGCGTGGCCCGACTCGTGATACGCGATGATGCGGCGTTCCTTCGGACTGATCACGCGCTTGCGCTCGAGCCCCGCCACGAGGCGGTCGATCGCCTCGTTGAGATCGTCCATGTCGACGGCCGTTTTGTCGCGCCGCGCCGCGAGCAACGCCGCCTCGTTGATCAGATTGCCGAGATCCGCGCCGGCGAACCCGGCCGTCCGTGCCGCGATCTTCTTCAGATCGACGCCCTCGTCGAGCGTCACCTGCTTGACGTGAATCCGCAGAATCTCTTCGCGCCCGCGCACGTCCGGCTTGTCGACGACCACCTGGCGGTCGAAGCGTCCCGGACGCAGCAGGGCAGGGTCGAGCACCTCGGGACGGTTCGTCGCGCCCATGATGATCACGCCCTTGCGCGCGTCGAAGCCGTCCATTTCGGCGAGCAGCTGGTTGAGGGTCTGCTCGCGCTCTTCATGGCTGCCCACCGGCGACTGCACGCGCACCTTGCCGAGCGCGTCGAGCTCGTCGATGAACACGATGCACGGCGCCTTCGCCTCGGCCTGGCGGAACAGGTCGCGCACGCGCGCCGCGCCGACGCCGACGAACATCTCGACGAACTCGCTGCCGCTCATACTGAAGAACGGCACTTTCGCTTCGCCCGCCACCGCGCGCGCCAGCAGCGTCTTGCCGGTGCCTGGGGGTCCGACCAGCAGCACGCCTTTCGGGATCCGGCCGCCGATTGAGGTGTACTTCTTCGGCGTGCGCAGGAACTCGACGATCTCGCGCAGCTCGCCGGCCGCCTCGTCGACGCCCGCCACGTCGGCAAACGTCACCTTCACATCGTCCTCGGCGTAAATCTTCGCCTTGCTCTTGGCGAACGACATCACGCCGCCTTCGGCGCCGCTCATGCGCCGGATGAAGAACATCCAGATGGCGATGATGATCATGAACGGCAGGATCCAGCCGAGCAGGCTGTTCATCCACTCCGTCTGGACCTCGCCGTCGTAGCGGATGTTGGCGGCGTTCAGCTCTTCGACCAGCTTGGGGTCGTCGACCCTGATCGTCGCGAACGGCTGCGTCGTACCGTCATCGGCCTTCATCGTCCCGCGGAGCCGTTCCTTGCCGACCACGGCCGTGACCACGCGGCCCTCGCGCAGCAGCGTCTTGAACTCGCTGTACGGAATGGTCTTGCCCGCCGACACCGAAGCGAACACCGTCTGCAGCACGGCCAGCAGCACGAAAAACCCGAGGACGTACCAGATGAGGACCGACGCGGCAGGCCTCGGCGGCCTGCGGCGCTCGATCTTGCGGCGTTCACCGCGTGGATTCGGCTGTGACTCGTCTGTCAAACGTCAATCCCTCGTGGCCTGAGTCGATGTGAACCGTGTCGCCTTCGCGGAAATCACCCTGCAGCACCCGCATGGCGAGCGGGTCGAGCACCCGCCGCTGCAAGGTGCGCTTGAGCGGCCGGCCGCCATACACAGGATCGTATCCTTCTTCGATCAGCTTGTCTTTAGCCGCCTCTGACAGCTCGATCGTGATCTTCCGGTCTTCGAGCCGCTTCATCAGGCCGGCCAGCTGAATGTCAATGATCTCCCGCACGTGCTCTTTCCCGAGCGCGTGGAAGAAGATGATCTCGTCGACGCGGTTGAGGAACTCGGGCTTGAAATGCGCCCGCAGCGCCTCCTGCACCTCGCGCCTCACGCCTTTGCTCAGCTCCGTGTCGCCGCGCACCGCCTGCTCGGCAATGTCGTGGCTGCCGACATTCGACGTCATGATCACGACGGTATTCTTGAAGTCGATCGTCCGGCCCTTGCCGTCGGTCAGGCGGCCGTCATCGAGCAGCTGCAGCATGACGTTGAGGACTTCGGGGTGCGCCTTTTCGACCTCATCGAAGAGCACGACCGCGTATGGCCGTCGTCTGACGGCTTCGGTAAGCTGTCCCGCCTCCTCGTACCCGACATAGCCCGGAGGCGCGCCGATCAGGCGCGACACGGTGTGTTTCTCCTGATACTCCGACATGTCGATGCGCACCATTGCATGCTCATCGTCGAACAGGAACGCCGCGAGCGCGCGCGCGAGCTCCGTCTTGCCGACGCCGGTAGGCCCCAGAAAGATGAAGCTGCCGAGCGGACGGTTCGGATCCTGCAGCCCCGCGCGGGCGCGGCGGATCGCGTTCGCCACGGCCTGAATCGCTTCGTCCTGCCCGACGACGCGCTGATGCAGGCGCTCTTCCATGTGGATCAGCTTCTGTATCTCGCCCTCCATCAGCCTGCTGACCGGGATGTGCGTCCAGCGGCTGACGATGCCGGCGATGTCTTCCTCGTCGACGTCTTCCTTCAGCATGCGCTGGCTCTTTTGAAGGTCGGCGAGACGCGCTTCTTCTTCCTTGATCTGTTTCTCGAGCTCAGGCAGCCGGCCGTACTGAAGCTCTGACGCTTTCGCGTAGTCGCCCGATCGCTGCACCTGATCGATCGCGACCCGCAGCTGTTCGAGCTCCTCTTTGAGTTTGCGCGAGCGCTGGATCGCCTCTTTTTCAGCCTGCCAGTGCGACGACAGCTGATCACGCTCTTCCTTGAGGTTGGCGAGCTCGCCTTCGAGTTTCGCGAGGCGATCCCTCGACCCGGCGTCTGTCTCCTTGCGCAGGGCCTCGCGCTCGATCTCGAGCTGCATGATGCGCCGGGTGAGCTCGTCGAGCTCCGCCGGCATCGAGTCGATCTCCATGCGCAGCTTCGACGCGGCCTCGTCCATGAGATCGATCGCCTTGTCGGGAAGAAAACGATCGGCGATGTACCGGTGCGACAGCACCGCCGCGGCCACGAGCGCCGCGTCCTTGAACTTCACGCCGTGATGCACTTCGTAGCGCTCGCGGAGGCCGCGAAGGATGCTGATGGTGTCTTCCACGGTCGGCTCGCCGACCATGACGGTCTGAAAGCGCCGCTCGAGCGCGGCGTCTTTCTCGATGTATTTGCGGTACTCGTCGAGCGTGGTGGCGCCGATGGTGTGCAGCTCGCCGCGCGCCAGCATCGGCTTGAGCATGTTCGAGGCGTCCATCGACCCCTCGGACGCGCCCGCGCCGACAACCGTGTGCAGCTCGTCGATGAAGAGCACGATCTGGCCCTGCGAATCGGCGATTTCCTTCAGAACGGCCTTGAGCCGCTCCTCGAACTCGCCGCGATATTTTGCGCCGGCGATCAGGCTGCCCATGTCGAGCGCCACGATCTTCTTGTTCTTGAGGCCTTCGGGCACGTCGCCGCGCACGATCCGCTGCGCGAGGCCTTCGACAATGGCGGTCTTGCCGACGCCGGGCTCGCCAATCAGCACGGGATTGTTCTTCGTGCGGCGCGACAGCACCTGAATCACGCGGCGCACCTCATCGTCGCGTCCGATGACCGGATCGAGCTTGCCCTTGCGCGCCATCTCGGTGAGATCGCGCCCGTAGCGCTCGAGCGCTTCGTACTTGCCCTCGGGATTCTGGTCGGTCACGCGCTGCGAGCCGCGGACGGCCGTCATCGCCTGGAAGATCGCATCGCGCGTCAGGCCCTGCTGCTGCAGCAGCTTCGCGGCGGGCGCGGTGCGTCCCGTCTCGGACGCAATGGCCACGAACAGATGCTCGGTGCTGACGTACTCGTCCTTGAGATGCTCGGCTTCCTGCTCGGCCGCCGCCGTCACCGCGCGCAGGCGGGGCGACAGACCTGGCTGCGCGCCGCCCTGTGCGCTGGGCAGCTTCACGAGCAGCGCCTGTGTATCGCGCGCGAGCGCGGCCTCGTCTTTGCCCATCTTGCCGGCCAGCGACGGCACGATGCCGCCCTCCTGCGTGAGCAGCGTGTAGAGCAGATGTTCGGGCTCGATCTGCGGATGTCCAGATCGCTCGGCCAGCTGCTGCGCGCCGACAACGGCTTCCTGTGCCTTCTCCGTGTAACGATTGATGTTCACAACCTATTCCTCGAGTTGCTTCAACTCTTCCCAGAGCTTCCGCTGCTGGTCCGTCAGCTTCTTCGGCATCGCGATCTCCGCCGTCGCGTAGAGATCGCCGCGCTCCGCGGGCTTGCCCAGGGCGGGCATGCCATGGCCGCGCAGTCTGAAGACCTGTCCGTTCTGCGTGAGCTCCGGCACCTTGAGCCGGAGCGTCGATCCGGTAATCGTCGGCACGGCAACCTCGCCGCCGAGGGCCGCGGTGTGGCCCGGCACCGGCACTTTCGTGTGCAGATCCTGGCCGCGCCGCTCGAAGAGCGGGTGGGGAAGGACCCGCACGCGCAGATACAGATCGCCTGAGTCCCCGCCGTGGGCGCCGCTTTCACCTTCGCCCGGCTTGCGCACCCGGGCGCCGTCCTTGACGCCGGCCGGGATGCGCACGTCCACGTTGCGGATGTCGCCGCCAAGACTAATCGCGACCCGCCGCGTCGCGCCGCCGAAGGCCTCTTCCAACGTGAGATCGACGTTCTGTTCGAGGTCGCGGCCCTTGCGATGGCGCGGCCGGTGCGTGCGGCGATGCGTCTCGCCGCCGCCACCGCCGCCGCCGAAAAACGTGGTGAAGAAGTCCGAAAATGGATCGCCATCCCCGAACATCGCCTCCATTTCCTCCTGCGTCATGGTCCGGGTGCCGCCGGGGCCGCCCATGTTGATGTTCCAGGCGCCGCCGAAGGGGCCGCCGCCGAATCCGCCGCCGGCCGACTGCGCCTGCTCGTAGTGCTTCCAGTTGGCGCCCAGCTCATCGTACTTCCGGCGTTTCGCCGGATCGCCGAGCACTTCGTACGCCTCGTTCAGATCCTTGAAGCGCTTCTCGGCCGATGGATCGCCCGGATTCACGTCAGGATGGTGCTTGCGCGCGAGCTTCCGGTAGGCGCCTTTCAGCTCCTTTTCCGTTGCGGTCTTGGGCACGCCGAGCGTCGCGTAGTAGTCCTTGAATTCGACCGCCACGGCTATTTCTCCCGCATGCCGAGAATGTGCGCGATCTCGTCCATGCGCTCCGACATCTGACGCCGCAAATCGTCGCTGCGCCGCCGCGATGTCTCGTCGGTGAGCAGCGGACGCACTTTTTGGACGACCTCGGCGATGTCGAGCAGGCGCTGCACGCCGGCGAGGTTGATGCCTTCCTCGTCGACGAGCTGCTTGATCACCCGCAGGCGCTCGAGCTCGTCGCGTGAATACACGCGCATGCTGCCGAGCGTCCGCAAGGGCCGGACCAGCCCGAGCCGCTCGTACTTGCGCAGCGTCTGCGGGTGCATGTCGAGCATCCGGGCGGCCACACTAATCAGGTACAGATCGGATTCCCGCATCTTGCTACGGTCCGATTATAGACCTTGATACGGATCGCATCAACCTGAGCCGGATATAGTTAAAGGTTCGTGGGCATCGACTACCAGCACACAGACCTGCTGACCATCGGCCTTCTCGTCATCCTCGAAGGCCTGCTCAGCGCCGACAACGCGCTCGTCCTTGCCATTCTGGTGCTGGGACTTCCGAAACATCAGCAGCGCAAGGCGCTGCGCTACGGGATTCTCGGCGCCTTCGCGTTCCGCATCCTCGCCATTCTCGCGGCCACGCAGCTGATTGCGTTCGCGTGGGTGAAGCTGGTCGGCGGCGGCTATCTGATGTGGCTGACCTTCTCGCATTTTTTCCTGCACGGCAACGACGCCGGACAGCGGCGCGCGATCAAGCCGGCGCGCGCCTGGCTCGGTCTCAGCGCATTCTGGGCGACGGTCATCAAGGTCGAGCTCACCGACGTCGTCTTTGCCGTCGACTCGATTCTGGTGGCCGTGGCCATGTCGAGCAAGCGGTGGGTGATCATCACGGGCGGCATTCTCGGCATCATCGCGATGCGGATGGTGATCGGGCAGCTGCTCGCCATCGTCCGGAAGTACCCCGCGCTCGTCGACGGAGCGTTCGTCATCATCGGCTGGGTGGCGATCAAATTGTTCGTCGAGTACGCGTCGCAGGCTGGCTACATCGACTTCCACATCGACAAGACCCTGTCGCTCGTCGTCATCGTGGTGATCTTCACCATCGCCTACCTCTGGGCGCGGCGCCAGGGTCCGGCGGATGTCGACCTCGAGGAAGACGCCGCCGCGGTGCTGCTCAAGGAGCAGGACACGGACCTGGATCAGGACATCAAGGTACAGAAGTAGGGGCGGGCTTCAGCCCCCCCTGCAGCCTGCCCGTCGGCCCTATCGCGCTCTGAGGCTCGCCCGCATCGAAGGGTGCAGCGTGCAGACGTAGTCGAACAGGCCCTTCTTGGGCACGACATACTTCCACGACTGCCCGGGCTTGATCTCCTTCGAATCGAATGCCCCAATCGTCGACGTCGCCGTGTGTGGGAAGAGATCGGCGTTGACCCAGACCACGGTATCGCCGGGCGCCACGGTGAGCGTGGCCGGCTCGAACCGAGTCGCGTCAATCTTGACGGTATGAAGTTTGGCCTGCTGGTGCTTCGCGTGCCCTCGAGGGCTTTCAGTTTCGCGATGTTCTTTTCGCCGGCCGTCTTCAGCGCCTGGCTGGTGGGATTGTCCTCGGGCGTGACCTCGAGCCGCGCCGCGAGATCGATCGCGGCCTTGTTGACGCCACTGTGGTCGGCGACCATCAGTGCGCCGAACTTACGGACGTCGGCATCCGAGGCACGCGACGCCGCGAGCCTGCCGGCATCGACGTCGACCTGGTTGGCGGTGACGACGATCGAGGCGATCTGGGCGTCGGTGATGTTCTGGGCGGAGGCGGGAACGGCGCACGCGAGCGCGCCGGCGAGTGTGAGCGTGGCAATCTTCATCATGCGCATTGGATGCGCGCGATGCGGGCCGCGTTCCGGTTTACGGTTTCGGGAGGGCAGCGAGCACGCGGGTGACGATGCGATTGCAGCGTCCGCCGGCAAATGCGAACGCGTCGGCCGAGGCCATGTCGAGATCGCGTTCGAGAGATTCGCGCAGCAGTGCGCGGGCGCGAAAGAGCCGCGAGCGTACGGTCGCTTCAGGAATCGACAGGCACTGCGCCGTTTCCTGCACCGTCATGTCTTCGACGTCGCGCATGACGAACACCGAGCGGAACGACAGCGGCAGCTCGTCGATGCGGCGCTCGAGCATGCGCCGCACCTCGGCGCGCAACGTCGCGTCGCGCGGCGACTCGGCCCTGGTATCGACGACGTCGGTCACGGGCGAGTCCTCCTCGGCGGTCTGCCGGCCGATCGGCAGCACGTTGCGGTGGCGCTTCTCTTTGCGCAGCCGCATGAGCGCGCGATTGACGACGATGCGCGTCAGCCAGGTGGAGAGCTGGGCATCGCCCGTCAATGGGCGGTGCGGAGACTACTGGCATCGGTGTCTGACCATGAGATGCCGCCACGAGGTCAAACGTTCCCGGCCCGCGCGGGACCGCGCCAGACCAGGGCGGCCGCGCCGAACGCCGCGGCCGAAACCAGCGACGCGACGAATACCGGCTGGGCCCAGCCGAACCCCCGGCCCCCGGTGAGCCACGAGACCACGAACAATGCCACGATGCCTGCGATAACGCTGGCGTACGCCGCTGAGACCGGAGGCTGTTTCATGAGCAGCGTGCCCAGAATCGGCACGAGCAGGCTGACGACCATGATCGAATAGAAGATTTTCAGCGCGCCGATGACGGTGGCCACCGCGAACGTGAGGACGTACCCGGCGACGGCGGCAATCACGACGATGAGGCGCACGGCCGTGAGCAGTTGCGCGTCGGTGGCGCTGCGGTTGACGAACCGTTTGTACAGATCGCGCGCGCCGCTGGTCGAGAGCATGAACAGCACGGCGTCGGCGGAGCTGATCTCGGCGGCGAACACGGCGGCCAGCGCGAGCGCGCCGACCCACGGTGTCACGCCGGTTCTGAGCATCTCGGGCAGCGCCGTCTGCGCGTCGGCCAGCGGCGGAAGATACGCGCGCGCCGTCAGGCCGATCAGCACCGGGAGGGCGGCAAATGCCATGAGCGCGACACCGCTTATCGCGATGCCGCGCCGAAGGTGCCTTTCATCGCGCGCTGCAAACGCGCGCTGTACAAGCCCCGGCGAGAGAAAGAACGACGGCGCCAGCAGGAAGATCAGCGGCCATCCCATGTCTGGGGTCCGGCCTCGCCAGAAATTCATTCTGTCGGTATTGGCAGCCGTCACGACATCCCAGCCTCCCGCCGCAGACAAACCGAGCAAGGCCGCCACGAGAAATCCTGCCAGGATGACGACGATCTGCACGCGGTTGACCCATGACGAGCCCAGAAGTCCGCCCGTGCCGAAGTAGACGGTGACAATCAGAATCGCGACGAGGCCGCCGAACCATGCCGGCCATCCGAAGACGACGTTCAGCACGACGCTCGCGCCGATCAGCTGTCCGGAAAGAATCGAGAAGCTGCCCAGCCAGATCAGCAGGGCCGTCAGGCCGCGGACCCCTTCGCTGTACCGGTGCGCGAGGTAGTCGCCGACGGTGAACAGATTGTGATCGCGCGCCACACGCCAGAGGCGCGGCCCGACCCACAGCGCCAGAATCAGGGTGCCGATGCCGGCCGATCCGTTCCACCACCACGCGGCGAGGCCGTGCTCATACGCATAGGCCGTCGCGCCGACGGTGGAGCCTGCGCCGATGTTGGCCGCGAGGAACGTCGCGAAGATGCCGCTCGACGAGAGGCTGCGGCCGGCGACGAAGAAATCGGCGCTGCCGCGCACGCGCCGCGCGATCCAGATGCCGACGGCCACCTGCGCCACGCACCAGATGGCGAGGACGATCGCGTAGATCGACATCAGCGCGGCTGGATATCGCGCGCGGCGGGGAAGCCGGGAATGCCGGCCGCCGCGCGCACGCCGCGGAGGATCGCATCGGCGACGGCCTCGGCCCCAAGCGCGCCAATCGTGCCGGCGTCGGCCTGCCCGCTCCACACGCCCGTGGCGAGCACGAAGATCGTGTCGCCATCGCCCGGCGTGAAAGCCGGCAGCACCGCGCGGGCAAGTCCGGCCTGCGCCATCTGGGCGACGCGCGTTGCCTGCGCTTTGGTCAGGCGCGCGTTCGTGGCGACAACTACGACGGTGGTGTTCTCCGGAGCCGCGCGGCGCGGCATGCGTTCGCCGCGAATGACAGCGCGCATATCTTCGAGCTGTTTGCCGTCAGCCGTGCGGGCGCCGGCAATGATGCGGCCGGTCGCCGGATCGATGATGCTGCCGGCGGCATTCACCGTGGCAATCGCGCCGACGACGAGGCCGCTGGGTAGCCGCAGCGCGGCGCTGCCGAGCCCGCCCTTCATGGCGCGATCGCGGCCGAGCATTTTGCCGACGGTGGCGCCGGCGCCGGCACCTACGTTGCCCTCCGCGACCGCGCCATTCGCGGCTGCGCGCGCCGCGGCATAGCCGCACTCGGCGCCGGGCCGAATCTCGGGACGCCCGCCGACAGGCAGATCGAAAATGATCGCGCCCGGCACGATGGGTACGTAGCTGCCGCCGAACAGATATCCGATCTTTTTCTCCGAGAGATAGCGACGCACGCCGCCGGCGACGTCGAGGCCGAACGCGCTGCCGCCCGACATGAAAATCGCATGCACCTGATCGACGGTATTCTCAGGCGCGAGCAAATCCGTTTCCGTGGTGCCTGGCGCGCCGCCGAGCACCTCTACCGAGCCGACTGCGCCCGCTTCGGTCAGCACCACGGTGCATCCGGTGGGCCGCTCGCTCAGTGTGTGATGGCCGACTTTGATGCCGTCGACAGCGGTGATCTGGAGCGACGACTCAGACTGGCCGCCGGGCCGGGACTGCGCCGTCCGCGCGCCGCTCGCTCCGACCGCAGCGATGAAGGCGGCGACGCAGACAGCCGGAGGAAGAAAGGCCCGCACGTCACGAGATTATACTGGCCGCGTCTTGGTGACCGCCGCGACGCTGCCCGCACAGACCACCGCCGCTCGCCTCGTCTCGATTGACGCCTTTCGCGGTCTCACGATGGCCGCCATGGTCATCGTCAACAATCCGGGCGACTGGGGCAATGTGTACTGGCCGCTGCTGCATGCGCCCTGGCACGGCTTGACGCCGACCGATCTCATCTTTCCGTTCTTCCTGTTCATCGTGGGTGTATCGATTCCGCTTTCGCGGCGGAACGCCAGCGTCTCCGCCATCCTGAAGCGCGCATTGCTGATCTTTGCGCTGGGTATGCTGCTCGCGCTCTACCCACGATTCGATTTCGCGACGGTGCGCATCCCCGGCGTGCTGCAGCGCATCGCGCTGTGCTACCTCGCCGTTGCGTTGTTTCATCGAACGATTTCGCGTAGGGACACGCTTCAGCCTGTCCTGCCCGCCCTCATCACCACCGCCCTCATCCTCATCGGCTACTGGCTGCTCGTGATGCGCGACCTCACGCCCGACGGCAATCTTGGCGCCGCGATCGATCGCGCGATCTTCGGCCCGCACCTCTGGCGGCAGGGCCGCACGTGGGATCCGGAAGGCCTGCTCTCGACGCTGCCCGCGATCGGCACGACGCTGACGGGTCTTGCGGCGGGTTACGTGGTGATCGGCAATTGGCCGAGCCGCGACAAACTGCGCGCGCTGTCCATTGCCGCGGTCATCGCGATCGCCGCGGGCCTCGCATGGTCCACCATCTTTCCGTTGAACAAGAGCCTCTGGACGAGCTCCTACGTGCTGGTCACGAGCGGCCTGGCGGCGCTCGCGCTCGCGGGATTGCATTGGGCCTTCGACGGGGTAGCCCGGAGCTTTAGCTCCGGCGCGCCCTTTAGTTCCGGTTCGCGGCTCGCCCAACCGTTCGTCATCCTCGGACGCAACGCACTGCTTCTCTTCGTGGTCTCGGGACTGCTCGCGAAGACCCTTGCGCTCATCCGGGTCGACAATGGGCAGAGCGGCACGATGGCGCTTGGCCGCTGGCTGTACGTGTCATGGTTCGCACCATTCGCGGCGCCGAAAGTGGCATCGCTGCTCTTTGCCTTCGCGAACCTCGCGGTGCTGTTCGTTCTGCTTTGGTGGCTTCACCGGCGTCGCTGGTACTTCCGCGTATGAGCCGGCTCGGTCTGCCGGGCGGCGTCTGGCGCCTGGGTTGGGTCAGCTTCTTCACCGACACGGCCAGCGAGATGGTGTATCCGCTGCTGCCCGGCTTCATTCTCAAGCTTCGCGGGGGCACACCGTTCGTCGTCGGCCTGATTGAAGGCGTGGCAGAGGCGGTCAACAGCGTCTTCAAGGTGCTGTCGGGCCGCCGCTCGGATCGCACCGGAGCGCGCAAGCCGCTCGTGGCGTTCGGATACACCGTGTCGTCACTCGCGCGCCCGATCATCGCCGTCGCGGTGTCCTGGTGGCAGGTTCTGGGCCTGCGGTTCATCGATCGGTTCGGCAAAGGCGTGCGCGGCGCGCCGCGCGCCCCGCTGCTGGCGGCCATCGCCCCGGCGGGGCAGAAGGGCAAAGTCTTTGGATTCCATCGCGCGATGGATCACGCGGGCGCGATCGTCGGGCCGCTCATCGCAACCGCCTACCTTGCCTGGCGTCCCGAGGACTATCGCGGTCTGTTTGCGCTCACGATTCTTCCCGGTCTCATCGTCATCGCGCTGGTGTGGACAACACCAGAACCCAAAGCACCTGTTTCACCTCTGTTACCGGCTCTACCCGCTGATTTGTCCTGGCACGCACTGCCGCCTGCCGCGCGCCGCGTGATCCTGATCGTGCTGCTGTTCTCGCTCGGAAACTCGACCGATGCATTCCTGCTCTTGAAGCTCGAAGCCTCCGGCGTCGAGGTCACATGGCTGCCACTTGCGTGGGCGGCGCTGCACGTCGTGAAGAGTGCGACATCCGTTGCGGGAGGCATGCTGGCCGACCGCATCGGCTATCGCGCGCCGATCGTGGCCGGATGGCTCTGGTACGCGGCGATCTATGCGGCCCTCGCGTTCGCGCAGTCCGCTTCAGCCGTCGTGGCATTGTTTCTGGCCTACGGCTTGTTCTTCGGACTCACCGAAGGTCCAGAGAAGGCGCTTGTCGCGGAGCTGGCTGCACCTGAAGTGCGAGGGACCGCATTCGGTTTCTACAACGCCTCGCTAGGCGTCGGCGTGCTCGCGGCAAGCCTGCTCTTCGGTGCGATCTGGACGGCGGTGTCGCCCGCGGCAGCGTTTCTCACGGGTGCCGCGATCGCGGTAGTGGCCGCCCTGCTGCTAGCGCTTATGATTAGGGAGAATGCGAAAGAGGATTCTGGTCACGAATGATGATGGGGTGCGCTCCGACGGCATCCTGGCCCTGGCTGAAGCGCTCAAACCTCTTGGTGACGTCACGATCGTTGCGCCCCTCAACGAAGCCAGCGCCATCGGACACGCGCTGACCCTTCGGCGTCCGCTGCACATCGAGCCGTTCGGCGAAGGCATTTACGCCGTCGACGGCACGCCCACCGATTGCGTCAACATCGCGGTGACCAAAGTGCTCGACGGCATGCCCGACCTCATCGTGTCGGGCATCAACAAGGGCTGGAACATCGGGGACGATGTGACCTATTCGGGCACGGTCTCAGGCGCGCTCGAAGGCGCGCTGCTGGGCGTGCCCAGTATTGCCGTGTCGCTGCAGTACACGCGCGAGATCTTTGATTTTGGACCGGCATCAACGGTTGCGGCGCAATACGCGAAAGCCGTTCTCGACAGGGGACTGCCCGCGCGGACTTTGATCAACATCAACGTTCCCACAGGTCCCATTCGCGGGTATCGCGTGACCGTGCAGGGCAAGCGCAATCACGTCACGTCGGTTATGGATGTGATCGATCCGCGCCAGCGCGTCTGGTACTGGATTGAGGAAGGGCAAAACGACTGGGAGCCGCACGATCGGTCCGACTATCAGGCCGTGAAGGACGGATTCGTCTCGATCACGCCGCTGCATCCCGATCTCACCAATTACGACGCGATGAAAGCGGTGGAATCGTTGCCGGTCGAGACTGAAGTTGAGGTAAAATAACCTGTTCCACACCCGGTCGGGGCGTGGCTCAGCCTGGTAGAGCACTCGGTTCGGGACCGAGGGGTCGGAGGTTCGAATCCTCTCGCCCCGACCAATATTTCGCCGCGTCGCTTGCAACGAACTTGCAACGATTCGAAAAAGGGCGTCTCAGCGTTGGGGCGCCCTTTTTGTTTGTCTTCGTGCTGCTCAAACGCGGAGCCACTTGGGCTAGAAGCGGTGGCTTAATGCTTCCGGCTGGATTTTCTCTGCGGATGCCGGTCAAGGTCCGAGAGCAATGCCGCCAGCGGAGTTTCGAGCGCGGCTGCCAGCCGCATCAGCACGTTTAGTCCCGGATTGCGAACGCCCCGTTCAATGCCCGATATGTACGTCCAATGTAGCTCCGCACGCTCAGCAAGTGCCTCCTGCGATAGTTTGAGCCGCATCCGGCGCTCGCGGACGCGTTCTCCAAACGCGGGACGGAAATCGGTTGGCACTCAAAAGCATCCTGAGCAACGGTCGAGGGGGTAGCCATAGACGATGGGCTATACTTCGGACGCTCCCCTGCCGATAGGCGAAAGAATCCGTTTACCCGAACACGCGGGAGGAACCCTCCGATGAGAGTGCTCTTGAGTTCTGTTTTCGCCGTTTCAACGGCATCGTCGAGGTTTCTGCTGGTGCTGATACTGCTATTGGGCGCGCCGCTCGGAAAATGATCCATTCGCCGCTCGGAAAGTGATCCACCTG
>JBBDWL010000139.1:0-12904 GCA_040902895.1 Vicinamibacterales bacterium
CGATCGTCGGGTTGTTTGGTCCGACGCGGCCCGAGCGGAACGGTCCGTGGGAACCACGAGATGAGGTGATCTCCATGTCCGACACGTGCGTCTGCCATCACAAGCGACAGTGCCTTCGCGGCGCGCCCTGCATCAACGAGATCACCATTGAGCAGGTGATTGCCGCTGCCGAGCGGCGTCTGCGATCCGGCCGGTCATGACCCGCCTTCGCCAAGGCTTCCGCCTCCGCCAAGGCTTCCGCCTCCGCCAAGGCTACGGCGGACAAGACGGCGGACAAGACGGCGGACAAGACGGCCGAGCAGGCCAATGAAATTCCTTGCGCGATGGCGCGTGTTTCTCGGCTTCGTGTTCGCGGCCATCGCGCTGTGGCTCGCCACGCCCACGCCGTTGTCATTGCTGATCGGCGCGGCGGTGTCGCTGCTCGGCGAATCAATCCGACTCTGGGCGGCAGGGCATCTGGAAAAGAGCAAAGAGGTCACGCGCTCCGGCCCGTATCAGTTCACCAGGCATCCGCTGTATCTCGGGTCGTCGCTGATCGGAATTGGCTTCGCGATTGCGGCCAACCACCTTGTGGCCGCGATCATCGTGATCGCGTACTTGTTGCTGACGCTGACGGCGGCGATGCGGAGCGAGGAGGCGCACCTGCGCGAGAAGTTCGGCGATGCCTACGATGCGTATGTCGAGAAGCGCTCGGCGCCGATGGACCGTCGGTTCAGCTGGGAGCGGGCGCTGCACAACCGGGAACACCACACGATGGTGGGCCTAATCGCGGGTCTCCTGGTTCTGGCCGCGAAGGTCTACTTCTAAACGTGTTGACGCCCTAGTGGGGCACTGACTACAATTTGATGTTTACCGGGTGTCGGGCTTGCCCCGCCGAAGCTGATAGATTTGGGCAAGCGGAGGCGGGCGGTTAGCTCAGTTGGTAGAGCACCGGCTTTACACGCCGGCTGTCACAGGTTCGAGCCCTGTATCGCCCACCAACCTTCGCTCACGCTTGCCAACGGCGCGTGAGCTACGGTTGGCAAGCCATGCGAAGGTTGTCCACCGTAGCGCGGAGCGCGAAGGTGGACCTCACGCAAGTTAGCGGACAGGACGACGCAATTTAGGGGTGGTAGTTCAGCTGGTTAGAACGCCGGCCTGTCACGCCGGAGGCCGCGGGTTCGAGTCCCGTCCACCCCGCCACTCATTTGCTCTTCGAGCTCATTCGTGTCGGGGTTGACGGCCTCGGGCTCAATCGGCGCGTCGCTTCGCGCCGCGCCAGACAGTGCGAGTCCCGTCCACCCCGCCAATCTCACCATTATCTCCTTATAAGACAACAATTTACAGCCAATTGACGTCCCGGGCAAAATCCCGTCGACTCACGTCTATTAAGCCCTTGTCGGCCTTCAACTTATGCTGCGCGCAGACGCCAGTTGTTCGGCGTCGTAGCGGCGCAAGGCTGGACTTCCGAGCGAGAGCCTCTACCCTTTCGGCAAGCGACACCGTGATGGCTGGCCTCGGTCGCTGCCGACGGTGATCGCCACGTTTGATTTGGGACCGTGGACGGCCGCCTAGCGGGTGACTTGAGAGCCTGGCCCGATCATCTGGTCAACTCACGGTGAAGCCTTCACCGCCCAGATCTTCAAGGAGATCGGCCGAAACTGGGCTCAGCTTGATAACCGGCGTGTTCGGTCCAGAAATCTTTGCGCGCCTCCAATTCGGACTCTCGCTGATAGCATCGACAACACGATGGACCGCGTGGCTGTCACCCACTCGTCACCTGTCGAGGCCAAGATTGCGTTGTTCCGGTCGCTCTTCCGAGGGCGGGTCGACGTCTACCCCCGCCGGTTCGAGAGTCGGAAGACGGGCCGCTCAGGCTACGCCCCGGCCTGTGCGAACGAGTGGGTGCGCGGGATCTGCGAGAAGCCGCGCATCAAGTGTGCCGACTGTCAACATCGTCGGTTCCTCCCCGTCACCGATGATGTCATTCGCTGGCACCTCTCGGGACACGATGCCGACGGGCAACCATTCGTCGCGGGTGTGTACCCATTGCTGCAGGATGAAATGTGCTGGTTCCTGGCCATCGATTTCGACAAGGCGAACTGGCACGACGATGCGATGGCGTTCCTCGAGACGTGCGCACAGGTGCAAGTCAGCGCGGCTCTCGAGCGGTCGCGATCCGGACGCGGCGGTCACGTGTGGCTCTTCTTCGAGGAGGCTGTTCCGGCAGCGCTGGCTCGCCGCCTCGGATCCCATCTGCTGACAGAAACCATGGAGCGACGCCCTGACCTCGGCTTCGACTCCTACGACCGGCTCTTCCCGAGCCAAGACACCCTTCCCCAGGGCGGATTCGGGAATCTGATTGCGCTGCCGTTGCAGAAGGCGTCTCGCGACAAGGGCAACAGCGTGTTCCTCGACGAACGTCTCATTCCGTGGACGGATCAGTGGGCGTTTCTTGCTGGACTACAGAGGATTGACCGCTTGCAAGCCGAACGCATCGTGCAGGGCGCCGAACGGCGTGGTCGAATCCTCGGTGTTCGGTTGCCGCCGCAGGAAGACGGTGACGAGGAGCCCTGGACCTCGCCGCCGTCTCGTCGCTCCCGCGAGCCAGCGCTCACCGGAGAATTACCCAAGTCGATCGATCTCGTGCTCGGCAATCAGATCTACATCGCCAAGGAAGGATTGTCCCCAGAGCTTCGGAACCGACTGCTGCGTGTTGCCGCGTTCCAGAATCCAGAGTTCTACAAGGCACAAGCCATGCGGCTGTCGACCTACGATAAGCCGCGCGTGATCGCGTGTGCCGAGGACCACTCACACCACATCGGCATTCCGCGCGGATGCCTCCACGAGATCCAGGATATTCTGTCCGGCCAGGGAATCGGTGTCACAGTTCGCGATGAACGGAACGCAGGACAGCGATTGCAGGCGACGTTCCGAGGCGAGCTTCGTACGGAGCAACATGCCGCCGCGAAAGCGATGCTCGCTCACGACAACGGCGTGCTGGCCGCGACGACGGCGTTTGGCAAGACAGTCGTCGCCGCTTGGCTTATCGCGCAGCGCGGCGTGAACACACTTGTGCTGGTGCACCGCCGGCAGCTCCTCGATCAATGGATCGATCGACTCTCCACGTTCCTAGATCTGCCGGCGTCGTCTATTGGCCGGATCGGCGGGGGCAGAACGAGGCCGACGGGGCACGTGGACGTCGCCATCATACAGAGCCTGGTGAGGAAGGGGGTCGTAGATGATCGCGTCAGCGAGTACGGTCACCTTATCATTGACGAGTGTCACCATCTCTCGGCACAGAGCTTCGAACGTGTGGCTCGTCAGGCCAAGGCTCGGTTCGTGACTGGGCTGTCGGCAACCATCGCTCGCAAAGATGGTCACCACCCGATCATTCTCATGCAGTGCGGGCCGGTGAGATATCGAGTGGAGGCGAAGGTGCAGGCTGCCACTCGGCCTTTCGAACATATTGTCCTCGTTCAGCCGACGTCCTTCCGGCCGCTTCGCGCACCCGACACAGACAACAAGCGGGCCGAGTTCCAGACGCTTTATCAGGAACTCGTCGATAACAACCAGCGAAACCGTCGCATCTCTGACGATGTCGTCGATGCGGTCCGCGCGGGCCGCTCGCCGCTCGTCCTCACCGAACGCAACGAGCACATGGATCGGCTCGAGCAGATGCTCGCCCCGAAGGTATCGCACCTGGTTGTATTGCGCGCTGGCATGGGAAAGAAGCAGCGACAGGTCGTCGCCGAGCGTCTGGCTGCCATCCCGCGTGACGAGCCGCGCGTGTTGCTCGCGACGGGCAAGTACGTCGGCGAAGGCTTCGACGATGCGCGGCTGGACACGTTGTTCCTGACACTTCCGGTGTCATGGCGAGGGACAGTCGCGCAATATGCCGGACGTCTGCACCGCCTCTACGATGGGAAACGCGAGGTACAGATCTACGATTACGCGGATCTCGACGTGCGGATGCTGGCGCGCATGTTCGATCGGCGATGCCGCGGCTACGAAGCCATCGGCTACACGCTGCTCCTTCCGGCCAGCGCGATTCCGGGGTGGCCAGCGGACGTCGCACTGCCATCGCAGCCACTCTGGAAGCGTGATTATGCCGCCAGCGTTCGCCGGCTGGTGCGCGACGGCGTTGATGTGCCTCTCGCGACGCTCTTCGTCCACGTCGCGCAACCGCTGCCTCCGTTCGCTGAAGGGGCCGAGCGCGCGCACAGCGCCACCGAGCGCTTTCTGTTCCAACGCCTGCAGACGCTACCCGAGACGAAGAACCGCTTCCGACTCAATGCCGTTCTGCCGATCGCCTTCGATAGTCTGGGACGGCTGGAAGTTGATCTGCTCTGCGCCGATGCGCGGGTCGCAGTGGAGCTGGATGGCGCTCAACACCTCGCCGATCCGATCGCCTATCGGCGCGATCGCCGCAAGGATCAGGTGTTGCAGGAGAACGGCTACCTGGTGCTGCGATTCCTCGCCGAGGACGTTGGCAAGGAACTCGACCTGGTCCTCGACAGCATCTTGCGAGCCGTCAGCCACCGGGCGCCCGCTCCGACCAACCTGCTAAGAATCGTCAACCCGCGCGTATCGTGACGCGGCGGTTCGCGGCAGTCTCGTACAAGCCTGGCTACTGAAGCAGAACCTCACAAAGCGAAATGGATCGCTCAAGACCGCGAAGCCACGGACAGAAGCGGTAATTCAGGGCTGGCTTGCCGGCCGGCGCCGGCCATGCCGAATGTGAAGCACACTCACGAGGTCGCCTTCTATCGCGAAGAGAATTCGGTAGACGTGAGGTTTGCGGCCATACAGGAGCTGCCGAACCTCCACCGGAGATTCTCGACTTTCTGGCGCCACGGGACAGCGTGCGGGGAGGATCGATAGCGACGTGATCGCCTGTCGGAGCGCGACGAACCAACGCTCACCGGCATCGCCTGCCTTCTCAGAACGGAGCCAGGTGTGAATCGCGGTGATGTCGGCCTGAGCACGATCGGACAGCTCAACGCGGAAGGCCATGTTTCCGCGCGAAGTCGTCGAGGAATTGATCGGCGGACTTCGTGCGACCGGCTTTCACGTCCTCGCAACCTTGGCGAATACCTTCAACAGCTTCTTGGTAATCCTGACGCTCCCATTCGAGGTACTCGGCGAGAACGTCATCAAGCGCGTCGGCAGTACTCCGGCCGCGGCGTCGCGCGAATTCCTCGAGCTGCGCCAACCGCTCCGGCTTAACGGGCACCGTATCCATGACCGCAAACAGTATCCCACGAGCCGTCTGCACTAGCCCACCGTCTCCAAGATGTCTCCACGACCGGGGAAGAATCACCGGGATTCAGGTGGACGGCAGTGAACGAAACCGAGCGACGTAACCGCCCGTGACTCAAGCGCTTGAAACCAGAAGTCGCGCGCCATCAGCCAGTTAGAAATAGTCTCTGCTCCGGGTTCGAGTCCCGTCCACCCCGCCACTCATTCGCTCTTCGAGCTCATTCGTGTCGGGGTTGACGGCCTCGGGCTCAATCGGCGCGTCGCTTCGCGCCGCGCCAGACAGTGCGAGTCCCGTCCACCCCGCCGTTCGACTCGCCTCCGGCGAGCCGAAGGCTCGCTCATGGCGAGCTACCCCCAGGGACCACTCTTACTTCGTTCGCTCGATGTCGTGGGGTAGATTTCGGCTCGCCGACCCGGAAGGCTGCGGTATGGCTGGACGTGAGCTTCACACAACCCAATGGTGAGATTCCTGTATATGTTGATTTGGATTCCAAATTGGACGAGAATGGAAGCATGAAAACCACGGTTGATATTCCCGAGAACGAGCTGAAGGACGCGATGCGTTTTACGCAGGCTAGAACCAAACGCGAGGCAGTCGTCAAGGTCCTCGAAGAGTTCAATCGCCGCCGACGCATGGCGGAACTGGTCAAGTACGCCGGCAGCTTCAGCGACAGGTTCCCGACCAACGACGAAATCGAGGCGGTCGACACAGTTCGCGACGACGTACTCCATGGCCGTCCTCGTCGATAGCTCTCTGTGGGTCCATCAGCTTCGCAAGCGCGGTGACCCGGCGAAGCGGGATCGCGTGAACACGTTGCTGCAGAACGGCGAGGCCGCATGGTGTCCAGCCGTGCGGCTCGAACTGTGGCGCGGGATCACCAACGATGCCGAACGAAAGACGCTTCGCCGCTACGAGGCGCTGCTGCCCGATTATGAGATCTCGGTTGAGGTGTGGGAGCGGGCGATCGGACTCGCCGATCGCGGGCGGGACGCTGGCGTGACCGTTCCCCTCGCCGACCTGGTGATCTTCGCGTGTGCGAAGATCCACGGGCTCGAGGTCGCGCATGATGACGCGCATTTCGATGAGTTGGCGAAACTCGAGGTGTAACGGGTCCCGAGTTGTGCTCCGCCCGACGCTGTTCGAGTCTCCCCACCCGGGTCGACCGTGAGGTGACAGGCCGGGTCGAAACCTCGCCCGCTCGCTCACCTCGGCCGCGCGACTACGCCGCTCGAGCCTGCCGCAGCCGGAAGTATCCGGCCGCTGTGAGCCCCAAGGCGAGCAAGAGGACGAAGACCTGAGGCAGGGTCGGCACAGCAGCAGTGACGGTCAGGGTCGTGCTGGCTGCAGCGGCGTTGTTTCCGGTGTTGGTCTGCAGGGCGCCCGCGGAAATCGTGTTGACGTAGGTGCCTGCGGCCGCCGCGGTCACGTCGACCGCGATCGTGCAGGACCCGGCAGGGATCGTGCTGCCCGTCGCCAGCGTCACCGTGGATCCGCCGGCCGTGGCGGCCGCCGCGCCGCCACACGTGGTGGCCGTGTTGGGCGTTGGTGCGACCAGCACTCCAGCGGGCAAGGTGTCGGTGAACGCCGCCACCAGTGAGATCACGCTGGCGTTGGGGTTGTTCAGGGTCACCGTGAGCCTCGAGACGCCGCCCGGGGCGATGCTCGTCGGCAGGAACGCCTTGCTGACCGTCGGCGGCAGGGGGGCGGCGCACCCCGCGAAGTTTAAGGACGCTGGGCGGGTCAACGCCGCATCGGTCGTCGCGAAGGCTCGACCGGACCAGTTTCCATCGGTCATGGTGACGGCGGCACCCGAGAGAACGGTTCCGTTGAAGGTCGAATCGGTGGTCGTGGCCCCCTCGGCGGTCTTCCAATACACGTTGCACGCCTGCGCGGTGCCGCCCATGACCACCTGCGCACTGGTGAGCGTGAGGGCGCCCGTCCCGCCGGTCCCGACCCTGAATACCCAGACGTCGGTCGCCAGCCCGCTGAGCGTAAGAATGACGCCGGCACCGAGCGTGGTCCCGGCAGCGGAGCAGTAGACACCGGGCGTGAGCGTGGTGGTGACGGTCGGAATGACGCCGGTGCAGACCGGGTTCTGGGTATCGATCGCGGCAAAGGCGGCGTTGAAGTCGCTGACCACCCCCCCGCCGACCGAAAAGACGATCGCCCCGTTAATCGTGCAGGTGTTGGTGATCGACCCGGCGGTGGTGCCGACGTCTCCGTTGATGGTGCCGGGTCCCGTGCAGGTGACCGTCCCCGGAATCGGGGTGCCGTTTAAACCGAGTACCGTGAAGGGCGCCGCCGTACCCAGATTTGGCGCCTGCGCGACCTGCGCCGATGCAGGAACGGCCCCGCAAAGAAGCACGGCGAGTCCCGCGCTTACCCCCAAGAACACGCCGATGCGCTGCATCTGTCGCTTTCCCCTAAATCTAGCCGACATTTCCCTAGCCGACATTTCCGATTCGACGACCCTTGAACCGTCGCATCCTACACGAACCAGAGCGCGTTCGGTCAGGATTTTTCCCGCATGTTCGGGGCGCCGCGGCTTCCCCGCCGGACGTTTTCCCTTGCCATTGTCCGCTGACTTCCCCAGAATCGCAGTCGGCAGCCGTCTTATCCGCGGCGACCCGAAGATGTTCACAACTTCACGTCCGCTCGAACGGGGCGCACAGGTCAGCTCAGGAGCCGTCTGTCCAAAATTGAACATGAGGCTGGCCGGCAGCCCGGTATAGTCGTAAGCGGGGAATGATCACCCACGTCCAGCCGATTCTCTATTCAGTTGATTTCGGCAATTGCGATGCGCTGAACGCGTTCGATGCCGAAGGCCTCGCCCGCGCGTTCGCCGCGGCCCTTCGGGATGCCGGCGCCACGATCGTGCACGAAGTCCATCACGCCTATCCTGGCCGGGGGCTGACGTGCGTGCTCGTGCTGACCGAGTCGCACGCGATTCTCCATACCTGGCCGGAAACCGGGACTGTGAACATCGACATCTTCTCCTGCTCGGCCAGACTCAAGAGCCGTGCGGCGATCGACGAACTCGGCCGAGTGTTCGGGGCGCGCCATATCGCAATCCAGGAGATCCTTCGTGCGGACGGACATCGTGCCGACCTCGCCCCACGCAGGTAATTTCACGCTGCGGTTCGGCGCGTGGTCGCTTGGCCTGT
Source organism: Vicinamibacterales bacterium (assembly GCA_040902895.1). GTDB lineage: Bacteria > Acidobacteriota > Vicinamibacteria > Vicinamibacterales > SCN-69-37 > JALYRV01. The sequence goes on from JBBDWL010000139.1 coordinate 8,407, forward strand.
TTGGTGTCCTGCGGCTCGCTTCAGTCGAGACCTACGTGGTGTTACCGGTCACGCGTCTGCAGGGGCAGCTCGCCGCGCGACTGAGCGGCGTGTCCGTGCTCCCAGTCGACGTGACGCTCGCGTGCAGCGGCACCGACGTCCTGGCGCTCTGCCTCGGCGCGATCCTCGCTTACCCCTCGCGCTGGCGGCTGCGTCTCGCGGGCGCCGGTGCGGGCGCCGCGTTGATCCTGTGTCTGAACACGCTTCGCATCGCCACACTCGCCGGCGTCGCCGACTCGCCGTCATGGTTCAACCTCCTCCATTTCTATGTCTGGCCGGCGCTGCTCACGCTCGCAGTCGCCGCCTACGTCTTTACGTGGATGCGTTGGGTGGACCGACGGCGTCGGGCTGCGGACGAATCGGTGGGCGTCGCAAATGCAGTGATCAATCGTGATCCCCCGCGCCGCGCCGTCAGCATTGTCGACGGACGTGCCCGGAGCTTCGTCGACGGGCGCTTCGTGTTGTTGACTGCGGCTTTTCTTGTCATATTCACCGCCTCATCCCCGCTCTACCTCGAAAGCGCCGGTGTCCTCGGTGTGGCGGCGTTGATCGCCCGCACGGCAGCCTTTATCCTCGAAGCTCTCGGTATTCATGCGAGCGCTTCGGCAAACGTGCTGTCGACCACCCGTGGTGGATTCCTGGTCACGCAGGAGTGCATCTCGACGCCGTTGATTCCTATATATCTCGCGGCCGTCTGCGCCTACGCCCATTCATGGCGCTCGCGGACGCTGGGGCTCTTGGCGGCCGCGCCGGTGTTCGTCGGTCTGGGTGTCGCCCGGCTCCTCATCGTCGCCCTCCCAGCCACCCTGGTTGGTTCGCCCATCTTTCTCGTTCACGCGTTTTACCAGCTGCTGCTCGCCGCAGTTGTGGTGGTGATCGCCGCCGTTTGGTGCCACGGCACCGGCGCGACGGCGCGGCGCCGCGCCCTTCTCGGGTTAGCCGTGGGTGGGTTGTTCGTGTACCTGTTCGGGACTTCGTACGCGCGTGCACTCGCATCGGCATTCGACGGCCGCACGCCGCTCGAGGATTCGCAGGGCGCCATCGCTCTGCTGCCGGCGTTTCAAATCGGGATGTATGTCGCGCTGTCTCTGGCGGCGCTGCGCGCGTTCAACTGGCGGCCTTTCGCAACCGCTCTCGCCGTGCTCGTGCTCTCACAGATCGCGTTCTTGGCGGCGCTGCATGTGGCCGCTCGTGATCTTGGGTTCGCGCCGCACGTGCGCGACATACGGGCCTGGGCGGTCGCGGCGCCTCTGCTCGCCTTCATCGTCACGGCCCTTCACCAGAAGCTCAGTCGGGCATCATTCGAATCCCCATCCGGCCCTCACTCTCTGTGGAGATGGCTTGCATCCGGGCGGTCATCACGGCCAGCAGAATCCAGTAGTGGCGGCAATTGAGGAGATCGGTCGAGATCGCTTCTATCAGGAACCCGATACTCACGCCGGCATAGGCAGCGGCTTCCCACCGAAATCGTGGCGGACCCGCAAGCAGCCGGCGGATCGTGAGGCCGGCGGCGGTCAGCAGCAACACGAGCGCCACCAGTCCGGCCGCGCCAAGCTGCGCCACCGTTCCCAAGTACGTCGAATGCGGAGTGGTCAGCGTGATTGACCACGGATATCGCCCTTCGCGCTGCAGCGCCGTGGCGAACGCTGGTTGGCCCGCGGGACCGACGCCGATCGGCCAGGAATGTACGATGGCGCGCAGACTGGCCCGGTTGTTGTGCGTGTAGGTGGTGGGCATGACGACCCACGGGTCCTGATTCCACTGAAAGGACGCGGCAGGACGGCCCGCGACCAGTTGCACGGCAATCATATTCGCGACGGCGGCTCGAGGCATCACCATCACGTGCGATCCGATCGTCATGATCAGTGCCGCACCTAGCGACACGAGAGCGGCCGTCCATGGTCGGATGCGCGAACGTCCCGATGGAACGCTGTTGCCGGTCCGCTGGCCGACAGCCCACATCACGGTAAGGGCCGCGGCCAGGCACAGCGCCGTCTTCGACACTGTGGCGATGAGCCCAAGGACGAGCAGCCCCACGCACACGACGTCGCGAGGCCTCCAGGAGCGGCCCATCCTGCTGCCAACAAAGAGCGGGACGGCCATCAGCAGAATGCTCGCCAGCATTTGCGGACCGGCGGTGAAGGCCTGGGCGCGTGGCGCGTGGCCGAGGTACGGGATTGGCGTCAGCACGACCGTCGCCAGGCGCGTGGGACTGTCCATCCACGACACAATGGCCCCGCCGATTCCCAGCGCCGCCGCGATCGCCGCTGAATACCCGAACCAGGCGCCGAAGCGGTCGAGGAGATCCGGCGTCGCGGTCATTCGCACTGCAACATAGACGCAGCCTAGATAGACCGCGCCGAGCGTCTCCACGATCGCCTCTCGTTTGTGTAGTCCGCCCGACCAGACTAAAGCGATAAGGTTCGCCGCGATCCAGGCGGCGACCGCCGTGTCGGCGAGCGTCAACCGCCAACGGGGCCGCCCGCGCTGCCGCCACAGCACGGCGGCGGCACCGGCGATCGCGATGAAGATTATTTCCGGAGGCTGGAGTTTGGTGTGGAGCCACGGCAGGCTCCACACCCGGTGAATGGGCAGGGCAACGATGTACGCAGCCCAGAGCGCCGCAAGGACGCTGGAGCCGCTAGGCGCGTTGCCTCCGCATCGCGGTAAAGGCGGCCAACGCGAGAAGCACACTCAGCGCAATCATGCCCCACTCGGACAGCGTCGGGACGGGAGCGACGCAGCCGGTAATCGAGTTGCTGCTCAGCGTCACTTCAGCCGTGCGTGCGAGCGCCCGTCCGACGAGGCTTGCGCCCGCAGCCATGGTGATGCTCGTGTCCGCAAGAATATTTCCGGCCAGCGAGCTGTTCGCGTCGAACGTGGCGGAGCTCACGATACGCCACCATATATTGCAGGACGGGCTGACGACTCTGGCGGGGGCGCCCCCCGAAATAATCAGGCTGCTCGCGGATTTGAAAATCCAGGTGTCGCCTGCGGCGCCGCTGAGTGTGAGAGTGCCACCACTCAAACGAAACTGAGTCGCGCAGTACACGCCCGGGACAAGAGTCTGGCCGGCCAGTTCTCCAAAGGCTCCCGGATAGGTAAAGGTGCAAGCCTGATCGAGCGCGCCGTACGCCGCATTTTTGTCGTTCTGCGCACTCAGCGCGGCGGCATCGGCGTCATGAATCGTGCCTCCGAGCGTCACCGTCCCAAACCCACTGAAATGGGGCGCGGGACCGATGCCGGGGCTGATGCCCACATCGCCGCTGATCGTCGTGGCTCCGGTATTCGTCACTTCTGAGCCGGCCAGTATTGAGTACGAGGTGGCGTTTCCAAGACCGGGGGATACCTGCGCGGTCGCGGGCACGGCAAGGCAAAGAAACGCCACCAATCCCGCAGCCGTTGCATAGCTCAAAGGTTCACGCAGCATACTGATCTCCCTGTTCCGAACGCCTCTGAGGCAGAAATATCGACAGTCAGGTGCCGGAATGGCTCGGCCATATTAGAAGCGGGCGTTGGTGCTTTCTGTTCAATTTTGAACACTTCGTAGTTTGGATGCGCAGTATAACATGCGGCCGCCCAAGTGACCCCCTCAGTCGCATACCGCGTCGCGCTATGATCGCGAAGCCCTCATGCTCCTCCGCGACATCATCGGCCATCGGCGCCTGACCACGCTGCTCGCCCGGGCGATCGAGCGCGAGTCGTTGCCGCCGACGCTGCTGTTCGCGGGACCGCCGGGGGTGGGCAAATGGGCTGTGGCGCGCGCCACGGCGCAAGCCGTGAATTGCGTTGAACCCGTGCGATCGCCGAACGACCTTCTGGCGATCGATGCCTGCGGGAAGTGCCGCGCCTGCGACCGTGTGGCGCGCGGCGTGCACGTGGACGTGTTTGCCGTCCAGCCCGACGAGCGCGCGTCGATCAAGATCGACGTGATCCGTGAGGTGTTGAGCCACACGTCGTTTCGGCCGTTCGAGGGCAAGCGCCGCTTCGTGTTGATCCGCGAGGCCGACACGCTCGAGCCGGAGTCGCAGAATTCGCTGCTCAAGTCGCTCGAAGAGCCGCCGCCGGGCACGAGCTTCATCCTGACGACTGCCGTTCCCGGAGCGTTGCTGCCTACCGTACGCTCGCGTTGCATGCGGCTGCGGTTTGGACGGCTGACCGCGTCCGAGGTGGCCGCCGCGCTGGTGCGCGACCACGATCGATCGGAACGCGAGGCGCGCGAGGCCGCCCCGCTCGCCGACGGCAGCATCGGCCAGGCGCTGGCGCTCGCGGATAACGATCTCACCGCGTTGCGCGATCTGACGTTTCGGGTGTTGCAGCAGACGTCGGGCCGGGCCGACGCGCCAACGCGCGTGCAGGCCGCCGCGGCGTTGCATTCCGTCGCGCCAAAAAAGGATCGCAGCCGCGAGGACGTGGCCGTGATGCTGCGCCTGATGGCGTCGATGTTGAGGGACCTCGA
>JBBDWL010000140.1:0-1868 GCA_040902895.1 Vicinamibacterales bacterium
TTCTGCTCGATGTGCGGCCCGAAGTTCTGCTCGATGGAGCTGACGCAGCAGCTGCGCGACATGGTGAGCAATCCCGAGGCGGCGGCCGCCGCCAAGGGAATGGAAGAGAAGTCGAAGGAGTTCCGCGAAAGAGGCGGGGAGGTCTACGTCAAGGACGCTTAACGCTATGGCGTCGGCGCCGGGACAATCTGAATCACCGTCGGGTACTTCACGATCTGGCGGCCGGTCACGTGCACGTAGCCTTCACGGCCGTTCCAGGTGAAATCCTTGACCGTCACCGCCGGCTGCAGCGTCATGGTCTCGCGGCGGAACCGCCCCAGATCGAATTGATGCATCGGCCCGTCGAACAACTGCCGGCCCCGATCTCTCAGCGCGGTGCGGTAGAACTCCACAACCGTCGCGTACGCGGCGCTCGTTCCATAGAGATAGAACGGCTGATTCGGGCTGGCGTTGAACGTGTCCAGCAGTTGCGCCCCCGGGTACAGCGCCACACCGGTTGCTGGATCCACACTCCCGGCCTGCGGCGTCTCTGCGCGGGTCTGGGAGCCCGGCGGCACCGTGCCTGGAAACGGACGAGGCCGCGGCGGATTCTGCGCGAGAACCGCGGCGCTCGACGCCAAGGCAGCCGCCAGCACGAGGACCATCTTCATCACCTCCTATTATAGAGAGCCGATGCGCGACCTTCTAACCTTCTGCGAAGCCGAGCAGGCGTGGCTGCGATCGACGATCGAGTCGCTCGTCCGCATCGAATCGCCGACAACGGACAAGGCCGCCGTCGATCGCTGCGGAAGCCGCGTGGCGGACGTCATGCGCGAGATCGGCGGGGCGGTGACTGTGATCCCGCAGCAGACCGCGGGCGATCACGTGCGAGCCGTGTTCGGCGCCGGCAAGTCCCGCGTCCTGCTGCTCGGTCATTTCGATACGGTCTGGGAGCTCGGTCAGCTATCGCGAATGCCGCTGGTCGAGCGCGCCGGCAAGCTCTACGGGCCCGGAATCTTCGATATGAAGGGCGGGCTGTCGATTGCGCTCCAGGCGATCAGGGCCCTGCAGCAAGCCGGCTGGCCGGCCGGCCTCGAGGTCGTCTGCCTCTGGACGAGCGACGAGGAGACCGGAAGCGCCACGTCGCGGGAGCTGATCGAACGCGAGGCGCTCGCGTCGCGCGCCGTCCTCGTGTTCGAGCCCGCGCTGGCTGACGGCGGCGTCAAGACGGCACGCAAGGGCGTCGGCCAGTTTGATCTCACGGTCACAGGTGTCTCTGCGCACTCCGGCATCGATCCCGGATCCGGCGCAAGCGCCGTCCACGCGCTCGCGCGCATCATCACGTCTCTCGAAGCGCTGAACGATTCCGGGCGCGGCGTGTCGGTCAACGTGGGCGTGATTCGCGGCGGCAGCCGCTCCAACGTCGTCGCCGAGACCGCCGAAGCGGAGGTGGACGTGCGTGTCGTACGCGCCGAGGATGCGCCCGTTCTCGATGGCGCATTGCACTCGATCGGATCGGATGACCCGCGCATCAGCGTGCGCGTCAGCGGCTCGATCGACCGGCCGCCGTTCGAACGCACCAAGGGCGTCGTCGCGTTGTATGAGATGGCTCGAAGCGTAGCCGCCGATCTCGGATTCGAGCTTGCGGAAGGCGCCACGGGTGGCGCATCCGACGGGAACTTCACCGGCGCCCTCGGCGTCCCAACATTGGACGGGCTGGGCGCGGCCGGCGGCGGCGCGCACGCCCTTGACGAACATCTCGAGCTGGCCGTACTTCCGCGTCGCGCCGCATTGGCTGCGGGCCTGCTGCGCCGGCTGGTAGAGTAAAATCAGATCATGGTGCGTCGTGACGATGCGGGCGTGAAAGCGTCCGTGTCACGCTGTTCGTC
>JBBDWL010000141.1:0-6937 GCA_040902895.1 Vicinamibacterales bacterium
GGCCGGTCGTCAGCATGACCTTGGCCATGTTGTCGATGTGGCGCATCGTGATGAAATCTTCGAGGCCGTACAGCTTGCGCAGTGGAATGGCGAGGGTGAGCACCATCGCGAAGCCGGCGTAGACGGCGCCCGCGACGAAATAGGGCGGGAAGATCGTCGCGTGCCAGCCTGGCAGGTTCGACGTCGCGAAGTCGAAGCTCACCACGGTGTGCACCGACAGCACCAGAGGCGTCGACAGGCCCGCCAGCAGCAGCGACGCTTTCTCGTAGCGTTCCCAATGGCGCGCCGAACCGCGCCAGCCGAGCGCGAGCACGCCATAAATCCTGCGCGTGATGCCGTGCTTCGCCTTGTCGCGGAACGTCGCAAGGTCCGGGATCAGCCCGGTGTACCAGAAGAGCACTGACACCGTCGCGTAGGTCGACACCGCGAAGACGTCCCAGATCAGCGGGCTCTTGAAGTTGGGCCAGAGGCCCATCGTGTTCGGATACGGGAACAGCCAGTAGGCCGCGAGCCACGGACGGCCCGTGTGGATGACCGGAAAGATCGCCGCGCAGGCCACGGCGAACAGCGTCATCGCCTCGGCAAACCGGTTGATCGACGTGCGCCAGTCCTGCTTGAGCAGCAGCAGAATCGCCGAAATCAGCGTGCCGGCGTGGCCGATGCCGATCCACCAGACGAAGTTGATGATCGGAAACGCCCAGCCGACCGGAATGTTGGTGCCCCAGATGCCGACGCCCTTGAGCAGCAGATAGACAAGCGAGATCGTGAGCACCAGCAGCAGGTTGAAGCTGATGAACGTGACGATGAACCACGCCATCGGCGTGTGCGGCGTCAGGACGACCGCGCTGATCTTGTCGGTGATCGTGCGGAACGTATGTCCCGGCGCGATCAACGGAATCGTCTTGTTGCTCTCGTACGGCGCGTCAGCCATTAGTGCCCCATCGCCCCTGACGTGTGCGTCGCGGCCGGCTCGATCTCGGGATTCGGGTTCCGCACCGCGGCCAGATATGTCGTGCGTGGCCGTGTGTTGAGGTCCTCGAGAATTCCGTAATTGCGTTCCTGCGCCTTCAGCTTCGAGACGCGGCTGTTCGGATCATTCAGATCGCCGAAGACGATGGCGTCTGACGGACACGCCTGCTCGCAGGCCGTCTTGATTTCACCGTCCGCGATCGTGCGGCCTTCGGTCTTCGCATCGCCCCGCGCGTGGTTGATGCGCTGGACGCAGTACGTGCACTTCTCCATCACGCCGCGGCTGCGCACGGTGACGTCGGGATTGCGCATCATGTCGAACGAGGGCGTGGTGTAGTCGCTGTAGAGCAGGAAGTTGAAGCGCCGCACCTTGTACGGGCAGTTGTTCGAACAGTACCGCGTGCCGACGCAGCGGTTATAGACCATGTCGTTCAGGCCTTCCGCGCTGTGCGTCGTCGCCGCCACTGGACAGACCTGCTCGCACGGCGCGTTCTCGCACTGCATGCACGGCACGGGCTGGTGGTACGTCTCGGGCGTATCGATGTTGCCCGCGTAGTAGGTGTCGACGCGCAGCCAGTGCATTTCGCGGCCGCGCCCGACCCCTTCCTTGCCGACCACGGCGATGTTGTTCTCGGACTGGCACGCGATGATGCACACGCTGCAGCCGGTGCAGGTGCTCGTGTCGATGGCCATGCCCCACTTGTAGCCGTTGTATTCGAACTTCGGATACAGCGTCATGCCGGGCGCCGGCGTGTGCGCCATCTCGTGGACCACCGACGGATGCGCGGCGTACTGCTCCTTCGTGACGACCCGCACGAGATTGCGGCTCTCCATCGAGTGATGAACCTGCGTCGTCGAGATGTCGTACGTGCCGGCCTTCGTGATCTCGAGGCCTCCGTCGAACCAGGGCGCCTCGGCGCGGCGCAGCGTGAAGGCATTGAAGCCGACGTTGCTGCCGACGCGTCCCGCTTTCGTGCGGCCGTATCCGAAGTGCACGGTCACCGATTCCTCGGCGTGTCCGGGCTGCACCCAGATCGGCATCTGCTGCGCGGCCCCGCGATAGGTGAGCGTCGCGAGATCGCGGCTCTCGAGGCCAAGCCGCTGCGCAGTGCGCGGGCTCACATATGCGACGGCGTCCCATGTGATCTTCGTGAGCGGCTTCGGCAGCTCCTGCAGCCAGGCGTTGTTCGCGAAGCGGCCGTCGAGGATCGTCGGATCGGGCCGGAAGACGATCTCGAGCCCACTCATGTTCGTGGTGGGCTGGGTGGGTTGGGTCGCTCCGGTAGTTCCGGTGGCGGTGGGTTCAGTGGGGGCCGTGGGTTCGGTGGATGCCGCGTCGAACGACGATGTCCCTGCGATGAAGCCGTCGTGCAGCGCCTTGCGCCAGGTCTTGTCGAACGTCTCGCCAAATTCGATGTTCCACGCCGCCGTGGTCACACCGCCCATCGCGCGCGTCCAGTAGTCGCGCACGAGGTCAAGGCCCGACTTGTCGCCCTGGCCGTTCAACGCCGCGATCACGTCGAGCGCGGTCTTGCCGCCATAGAGCGGCGCGATCAGCGGCTGGATGATCGTCACGGCGCCATCGAAGCTGCGGATGTCGCCCCACGACTCGAGAAAGTGCGCTTCGTTCAGATGCCAGTGACAAAGCGTCGACGTTTCGTCGAGCGCCTGGCTCAAATGCACCCGCAACGGCACGCGATCGAGGTGATGGGCAAAACCAAGATGCCCCGGCGCAGTGAAGACGGGGTTGCCGCCCAACATGAGCAGCACTTCGACGCGGCCCGCCGCCATGTCGCCGACCAGCTCGCCGAGCGACGCGATGCCGTCACGGTTCGTGCCGGTGAGTGGCTCACCGTAGATGACCGTGGCCCCGACGTTGCCGAGCGACTCGTTCATCGCGCGCGCCAGGGCATGCACGGCGGGCGGCTGCGTGTCGCCCGCAATCACCACGGCGCGTCCGCGATGTGCCTGCAGATCCCTGGCAATCGCCGGAATCCACGTCGAGCGCACATCCTCGGGAATGTCGCCCGCCACGCCGGCCGCCGATCCCGCGCCAACCGCGCCGGCCAGCGCCGCCGCGAAGGCATGCACGTCGCGCGCGCGCAACGCCACGCGGTGATCCGCCTTCGCGCCAGTCACGGTCAGCGCCGGTTCCGCGACATAGAGGCGGTTCATGTCCTGGCCCGGATGATCGACGCGGCGCCGCTTCGCGAAATCCTTCTGCGCCCGCACCATTCCGGGGCCCATCCCAAAGATGTCAGCGTCGAGCGCGACGACGATGTCGGCCTGTTCGAGGCGATAGGTCGCGGCCGCGGCGGCCGGAGCTGCACCCGACGTCTGCATGACGCCGAAAACGGGATCCCACTGATGCCACTTGGCGCCGGGGAACGTGCGCAGCAGCGTCTCTATCTGATCGAGCAGCGTGGGCGACGTGATCGGTTCGGTCAGGATGCGGAAGCCTGCGCCCTGCGTCGCTGTCTGGGCATTGAGCTGGGCGCGCATCGCGGTGACGAAACTGTCCCAGGTGGACACTTCCCCGCGGTGCAGAATCGTGCGCGACCGATCCGGATCGTACAGGTCGAGAATCGACGCCTGCCCGTAAATATCTGTGGCGCCTAGACTTGCGGGATGCTCTGGGTTTCCCTCGGTCTTGGTCGGACGCCCCATATGGCTTTCGGCCAGAAGCGGCATGCCGTAGCCGCCGAGCGGCATTGCGGTGGCGTAGAAAAGCGGCCGTCCGGGGACCAGTTCTTCCGGCTGCCGCACGTACGGGATGATTTTTTCGGGCGGCTGGCGTGTGCAGGCCGTGGCGCCTGCAAGGGCGATCGATGCGGCCATCAGCCGCAGGAAATCGCGGCGTCCTTTGGGATCGGTGAATTCCGATGCCTGCGACGGGAATTCCCGGTGCAGGAAGTCCTGGAACTCCGGAGTCCCCGCCAGCTCGTCGAGGCTGCGCCAGTAAGTGCGCCCGTCGAGTCCGTCCAGACGCGTACGAATCTCAGAGAAATTCATAGAGATAAGTGGGACCGTGCCGCCCGCCCCTTAGCGGTGGCACGTCGAGCAGCTGGTCAGATGCTCGACACTCGCGATCCCGTACTGCTGCTTCAGGCGATTCCCGAGCTCCAGCTGATTTGCCGGGGCTTCGTACGCCATGTTGAACACTTCTTCCTTCGGTCTCAGGAACTTTTCGGGCGCCCGGTGGCATTCGAGGCACCACTCCATCTGCAGCGACGCGTGCTGCAGCATCAGCGGCATCTGGTCCACACGCCCGTGGCAGGTTGCGCATCCGACGCCCTTGGCGACGTGCACCTGGTGGTTGAAATACACGAAATCGGGCAGATCGTGCACGCGCGTCCATTCCAGAGGCGTGTTGTCACGGAAGCTGGCCCTGACCGGTTCGAGAATCGGCGCCTGATTCCACACCTGTGAGTGGCAGTTCATGCAGGTTTTGGTCGGCGGAATGTTCGCGAAGGCCGATGTCTCGACCGTGGTGTGGCAATAGCGGCAGTCGATGCCCATGCCGCCCACGTGGTGCGCGTGACTGAACTGAATGGGCTGGTCGACGTAGGCGTTCTGACCTGTCACGAAGGAGGATCGCATGAGCAGCATGACGACCCATCCGAGAAACGCGAGTGTGGCGACGACGCCGATGAGACTCGCTTTGGCCAGGGCATTCGAGCTTCGCTTGAATATCTGACTCATAAAAGAAGAGAGCCCCGTCGGCCGTCCGAGTAGCCTATCGAAAATACCAGCCGAAATTAAGGCGCCGCGGCCGAAAAATGCACGGCCGCGCCGGCTCTCGCCATTATAGTGTGAAATCTTTCACAACATAAAACCCGGCCTTCCGCCTGTCATAGACTTGCCATCCCCATGTCCGCCATCTCACTCGACCGCGTGACCAAGCGCTTCGGCGCGCACGTGGCCGTCAACGACCTTTCGCTCGACGTGCCCGAGGGATCCATTTACGGCTTCATCGGCCCCAATGGCTCAGGGAAGACGACGACGATCAGGATGATCATGCACATCCTGCTGCCCGACTCCGGCCGCATCAGGGTGCTTGGGCGCGACGACACGCGCGCGGCGCGCGACGACATCGGCTTTCTGCCCGAAGAGCGCGGCCTTTATAAGAAGATGCAGGTGCGCGCCCTGCTGCGGTACTACGGCGGGCTCAAAGGCCGCAGCAAGGCGGCGCTCGATCCGGTGATCGACGAATGGCTGGCGCGGCTTGGGCTGACCGAGTGGGCCGACAAGAAAATCGACACCCTGTCGAAGGGCATGGCCCAGAAGGTCCAGTTCATTTCGGCGATCGTGGTGAAGCCGCGGCTGGTGATTCTCGACGAGCCGTTCTCGGGTCTGGATCCGGTCAACGCGCAGGCGCTGAAGGATGCGGTGCTCGAGCTGCGGCGGCAGGGCGTGACGGTGGTGTTCAGCACGCACGACATGGCGACGGCCGAGCGGCTCTGCGATCGCATCTTCATGATCTACAAGGGCAACAAGGTGCTCGACGGCAGTCTCGAGGATGTGCAGTCGCGGTACGGGCACGACACGGTGCGCGTGCGGATCCCGGGCGGCGCCGCGGCGCTCTCTCGGTTCCCGGCCATCCAGTCCATCAACGATCACGGCAACTATCAGGACGTGCGGCTTGCCGGCGATCCGCAGCTGTTTCTGAACGAGCTGGTGCGGCTCGGGCCCGTCTATCACTTCGAAGTGACCAAGCCGTCGCTGCATGACATTTTCGTGCGCATCGCGAATCCGGCGGCCGACGAGATGGCCGCGAAGCTGGAGGTGTCGGAATGAACCGCGTCTTCACCGTGGCGCAGATGGAATTCCTGACGCTGGTCAGGACCAAGGCGTTTCTGATCGGCATTCTGATGATGCCGGTGTTGATCGGGGTGTCGATCCTTTTTCAGGTCTACGCCGAGCGCCACGTCGACACGCAGGATCGCAGGATCGCGGTGATCGATCACAGCGGCACGCTGTATGACGCCGTTGCCGCGGCGGCCGCCAGGCACAACGCAGACGCAGGAGAGGCGGCCTCGCGGAAAGGGCCGCACTTCATCCCGTCGCGGGTGGACCTTTCCAGCCAGTCTGCCGATGCTGCGAAGCTCGAGCTTTCCGATCGCATCCGCTCCGAGGAGCTGTTTGCGTTCCTCGAGATTCCTGCCGACATTCTGGATGCGCCCCGCGACAAGGGGTCGGTGCGTTACTACACCGGCACGCCGTCCTACGAGCGGCTGCCCGAGTGGCTCGAGCGCGTGCTCAACGACGAGATCGCACGTCAGCGCTTCACACGCTCCGGCATCGATCCGGGGTTGGTCACCAAGCTCAATGCGCGTGTTGACCTTTCGAGTTTTGGGCTGGTGGAGCGGCAGGTCGACGGGACGATTGCGGAAGCCCGCGAGACCGACGCCATCGCGACGTTCGTGATGCCGTTCATATTCCTGTTCCTGATGTTCATGTCGGTGATGACCGGCGCCCAGCACCTGCTCAATGCCATCGTCGAAGAGAAGATGAGCAAGATCAGCGAGGTGTTGATCGGGTCGATCGAGCCGTTCAAGCTGCTGCTCGGCAAGCTGGTTGGCGTGGCCGGCGTGTCGGTGCTGCTTGCCGCGATCTATTTCGCGGGAGGCATCTTCGCGATTTTCCAGAGCGGCCGGTGGGATCTGCTGCGCTTCGATCTGTTCGCGTGGTTCTTCCTGTTCCTGATCTGCGCCGTGCTGATGTACGGATCGATCTTTCTCGCGCTCGGGTCGGCATGCTCCGACCTGAAAGACGCGCAGAGCATGATGCAGCCCGCCATCCTGCTGATCATGCTGCCGTATCTGGCGTCGTTCATGGTGATTCGCGCGCCCGACTCGTCGCTGGCGGTGGGCATGTCGATGTTCCCAACCTTGACGCCCTTCATCATGATGATGCGCATGGCCATGCCGCCCGGCCCGCCCGTGTGGCAGGTTGCCGCCGCCGTGGC
>JBBDWL010000141.1:7037-26568 GCA_040902895.1 Vicinamibacterales bacterium
GTGGGCGTCCCCTACGACGGCGGCACGTCGTATCGGCCGGGCGCGCGGCTTGGGCCGCGCGAGATTCGCAGTCAGTCGTCGCTGATCCGCACCTGGAGCTACTTTCTCAAGGTCCATCCGTTCGAACGCCTGCGCGTGATCGATTACGGCGACATCGATGTGCCGCCGATCGGGATCGAGCGCGCGCTCGACGTGATCGAACAGGGCGCCGCGGCCATTCACGCAGCCGGCGCCACGCCGCTGGCCGTGGGCGGCGATCATTCGATCTCGCTGCCGCTGCTGCGCGCCGCCGCGAAACAGCACGGCCCGCTCGCGCTCGTGCAGTTCGACTCGCATATCGACACCTGGGACGACTACTTCGGCGGCAAGTACTTTCATGGCTCGCCGTTCCGGCGCGCCATCGAAGAAGGACTGATCCGCAAAGACCGTTTCATCCAGGTCGGCATTCGCGGGCCCATGTACGGCGAGGCCGAGTTCGATTTTCACCGCGAGCACGGCATCCGCGTCGTCGACATCGACGCCGTGAAGCGCGAAGGCATCGACTGGACGATCGATCAGATGCGCGGCGCGCTCGACGGACCGGTCTACCTCACGTTCGACATCGACAGCGTCGATCCTGCCTACGCGCCGGGGACGGGCACGCCGGAGGCCGGCGGCCTCACGAGCCACGAAGCGCAGCGGCTCGTCCGGGGGCTCGCCGGCCTCGACATCGTGGCGGCCGATCTCGTCGAAGTGTCGCCGCCATTCGACGGTCCCGGGCAGATCACGTCGCTGCTGGCGGCGAACCTGCTGTTCGAAACGCTGTGTGTGATGGCAGTGCGAAAACGCTGATGGATTCCTTCTCACACGCGGGCTGGGGATACGTCGTTTCGAAACACAAAGGCATGGCGTGGTGGGGAGCGTTGGCCGGCGCGATGCCGGATCTGCTGTTCTTCGTTCCGTCGCGCATCGAGCAGGTCGTCGAACATGGCTGGGCGGGCCTGCGCATCGGCAGCGAACCGGGCATCTGGCGCATGGATGGTCCGCCGCTGCCGCCGGATCTCGTCGAGGCGTACTGGCGCTACTACGTGTGGAGTCACAGCCTGATCGTGCTCGGTGCGGTAACGGCCGCCGTCGCGCTCACGCGGTTTCGCCGGTGGTGCTGGCTGGCCGTGCCGTACGGCTTGCACATCCTGATGGATCTGCCCACGCACGAGCGCTACGAAGGACGCCCGCTCTATCCGTTATCGGACTGGCACTTCATCGGCCTGTCATGGGGCGACCCGCGCATCTTCTGGCCCAACGTCGCGGCATTGGCGCTCGCGCTTTGGCTGGTGAATCGCCCGCGAGCCTCAGAAGCCGCGCCCAGAAAGCCATGAGCGCCCCGCAAGCGGAACGGGGCGGAGCCCCGAGAAACTATGACGCCGATGTCGTAGTCGCGGGCGCAGGGCCCGCCGGGTCCGTCGCGGCGGCGTCGCTCGCGGCGCGCGGGTTGCGCGTCGTGTTGTGCGATCGCTACGCCTTCCCTCGGGACAAGACCTGCGGCGACGCGCTGATTGCCGACGCCCTGATGGTGCTCGAGCGGATCGGCCTCGCGGCGCGTGTCGCGGCGCGCGCCCAGACCTCCCGGGCGCTTGACATCATCTCACCGCGAGGTGGAACCGTATCCATCACCGGGCTCCTGCGTGTGCTGCCGCGGCGCGAGCTCGATCAGATGCTGCTCGAACATGCCCTGAACCAGGGAGCGGAGTTCCGACAGCTGACGGTCGAATCGCCGCTGATTGAAGACGGGCGCGTCGCAGGCGTCTCGGCGAAGGATCCGTCAGGCCGCGTGCATGCCTTGCGTGCGCCGCTCACGGTGCTCGCCACGGGCGCCGGCGGCGGCGTGTTGCGCGCGTTCGATCCGCAGGCGCGGAGCGAGGCTTCGGGCACGGCGTTGCGCGCGTACGCCCGCCCGAGCCCGGCCAAGGCCGGCGCCGCCGGCCCGGCCTGCGTCATTGCACTCGACCAGGCGCTGCGTCCTGGTTATGCGTGGGCGTTTCCAGCGCCTGGCGGGATGTTCAACGTCGGCGTCGGTCTCTTTCGCGGCAGCGGACTGCGCGCGGCCGGCGTGAATCTGCGCGCGAGTCTCGACGCCCTGCTCGCAGGCGAGGGCGCCATCGGCCGGCGCTTCGGCCCATTCACCGGCGTCACGCCCATGGCCGGCGCACCGTTGCGTACCAGCCTGACCGGCACAGCGTCGCGGCAGCCTGGCCTCGCCATCGTCGGTGAGGCGGCAGGCACCACCTACGCGGCCACCGGCGAGGGCATCGGCAAAGCCATGGAAAGCAGTCTGCTGCTCGATGAGCTCGCGGCTGCCACGGGTGGAGCCGACCTTCCGGCGCTGGGTCTCACCTACGGCGACGTGGTGCGCGCCCGCTTTCACCGGCGCTTTCACGCCTACGACGTCGCCGAGCGCTGGGTCTCGTTCCCGCCGTTCGTCGACTATGTCGTCGCGCGGGCCGGCCAAAGTCCTTACATCAGGCATCGCCTCTCTGAATTCCTCTCGGAAACGGACTTGCCGACCAGAGTCTTCTCCGTGCGCGGCATCTGGCGGTTGATGACGGCGCGGTAATGCCGCCAGAATGGTGATGCTATGAAGACGATGATGCGCGCCGCGGTCGCGGCCATGCTGCTGCAACTCTGCGCAACCGCCGCGGCGGCGCAGACGCCGGTGATCTATCGGGTGTCGGTGCCCGAACCGCAGCACCACTGGCTGCAGGTCGAGACCACGTTTCCGGCGGGCGGCAGCGGGCCGCTCGTGATCAACATGAGCCGCTCGTCGCCGGGCCGCTACGCCGTGCATGAGTTCAGCAAAAACATCTTCGAGTTCACGGCATTCGACGGCGCCGGACGCCGGATTCCTTTCGCGCGGCCGACCGTGAATCAGTGGCGCATCGCGCAGCACGACGGCACCGTCCGCATCGTCTACAAGATCTATGGCGATCGCATTGACGGCACGTACCTCGGCGTCGATGCCACGCACGCCCACATGAACATGCCCGCGACGCTTGCGTGGGCGGAGGGGCTCGAGATGCGCCCCGTGCGCGTGACGTTCGTGCCGCCGCCGGGTCGCGCGTGGCGCATTGCGTCGCAGCTGTTCTCGACGTCCGATCCTCTGACGTTCACGGCGCCGAACCTGCAGTACCTGATGGACAGCCCGACCGAGTTCTCCGATCACCTGCTGAAGACCTTCACCGCCAGGGGGCCCGATGGGCGGGAAGAAACGATTCGCGCGGCGATTCATCACGCGGGCACGGATGCGGACGTCGAGACGTACATGAGCGCTCTTCAGGGGATCGCACGCGTGCAGGCGATGATCTTCGGCGAGCTCCCGGACTTCGAGCCCGGACACTACACGTTCCTTGCCGACTATCTGCCATGGGCCAGCGGCGACGGCATGGAACACCGCAACAGCACCATCGTCAGCGGGCGATCCCTGACGCAGGGCATCGGGACCGCGTCGCACGAGTTCTTTCACGCCTGGAACGTCGAGCGGATTCGGCCGGACGATCTCGAGCCGTTCAACTTCGGTGACGCCAACGTTTCCGACTCGCTCTGGCTCGCCGAAGGCTTTACGCAGTACTACGGCCCCCTGACGCTTGCGAGGGCGGGACTTGCCGACTTCGCCCAGACCGCTGCAGGATTCGGCCGCACGGCCGACGCCATCGTCAACGGCAGCGGCAGGAACGTGCGCTCGGCCGTCGAGATGAGCCAGCATGCGCCGTTCGTCGATGCCGCGCAGGCCATCGATCGAACCGACTTCGGCCGTTCGTTCATCTCGTACTACACCTACGGCGCCGGCATTGCGCTCGGCCTCGATCTCACGTTGCGCCAGCGAACCGGCAACAAGGTCACGCTGGACGACTATGTGCGCCGGTTGTGGACGAAGTACGGCAAGGTCAGAGGAAAGGCGCCGGGACTGGTCGCGCGGCCGTACTCCCTGGCCGATCTGCGCCTGACGCTCGGCGAGGTTGCTGATGACCAGGCGTTCGCCAACGACTTCTTCGCGCGGTACATCGAAGGCCGTGAGGCGATCGATTACGGCAGCCTCATGGCACAGGCCGGACTCATGCTGCGGCCAGCGCGTGCAGGCGCTGGATGGGTCGGCGATTTCGGCACCGAAGCCGTGCCCGACGGCCTGCGCGTCACCACACTCGTGCCGTTCGCGACGCCGGCGTACGAGGCCGGCATCGATCAGGACGACCTGATTACCGCTGTGAACGGCCAGAAGCCGGCCGGTGCGCTCCAGCAGGTGGTGCGCGCGATGAAGCCCGGCGCGGTCGTCAAACTCACGGTGCGATCGCGCGATGGAAAAGAAAGCGTCCGCGACATCACCGTGAAGCCGGATCCTCACATCGAAATCGTACCGATCGAAGCCACGGGCGGCACGCCGACTGCCGCGCAGAAGGCATTTCGCGAATCCTGGCTCGGCGTGCGCTAAGGGTCGTTGCTAGCACGCGACCGCCGTCGCGTCGAGCCGGCGCTCCGCAAGGGCCGCCAATCCTTCCAGGATCTCGCAGCGGCTGTGGGCTTCGTCGGCCTTGATGCTCAAAGCCTCGGCAGTCGCTCGCATCTGTTTTGCCAGGCCACGTTGTTCTCCATAGCCGTGGGGTTTATCCCGCCATGGATCTTCGCCGATCAGAAACTCGTCGAAATCCCGTGCATTCGTCATGGCGTCGGCTGCCGTCTTCTGCAGGGCGCTGACTCGCGCACGCTCCGATTGCAGGTCCGAGCGCATCACATTCAAGACACTTCTCGCGAGCTGCTGATGTCCGGAGTGCGCGGCCAGCGCGATGCAATCGATGCCCCTTACGAGAAGTGAATCTTCGCGTGAGTCACCGCACATGGCCAGCGCGCGCGTGAGCGACACATGCGCGTGTTGAAGCAGGCCGTTGACCGCCGCGCGCCAGCAAGACGTCGACGAGATCCTTGGAGACGGTGCCGATCAGAAGAGCGACCGCAGGTCCCGTGAGGGTCGCGGCGGCGACCGCACTGACGGCCGTCTTTATGGCTTCCGCCACCGCCTTGCTGGCTATTGTCGGGACAACGGCCCGGGCCTTCCGTGAGAACAACGGCATGCAGGATCTTTCCGCCGCTGACGAACGAGGGCCGGCGGCGCCGAAATGTAGCACAACGGCCGCCGGGCTTGCGGCGAGTGACCGTCGCGCGTCTCACGCTTTCAATATACTCGTTCGCCAGATGGATGCAGACGTCATCATCGTCGGCGCGGGTCCGGCCGGGCTCAGCGCGGCTCTCGTGCTCGCGCGCGCCTGCCGGCAGGTGCTCCTGTTCGATCATGGACATCCGCGCAACGCCGCGGCCACAGCCACTCACGGCTTTCTGACGCGCGATGGCGTTTCGCCGCACGATCTGCGGGCCATGGCGCGCGATGAGCTTGCGCGCTACGACAGCGTTCGCATCGTCGATCTCGAAGTCACCGACGCGGACTGCGACGCGGGTGCGTTCCATGTGACGACGATCGACAATCAGCACTTCTCCGCAAAGAAGCTGCTGCTCGCCACCGGCGTCGTCGATCACCTTCCCGAAGTGCCAGGCCTCCGCGAGATGTACGGCACAACCGTGTTCCATTGCCCGTACTGCGACGGTTATGAGTTCCGGGGGAAGCGTCTCGCGGTCTACGGATGCGATGAGCGCGGGTACGGTCTGGCGCTCGAGCTGCTCGGGTGGTCGAAGGATGTCGTGCTGGTCAGCGATGGCCCCTGCGGTCTCGACGCCAAGGATCTCGCGCGGCTTGCGAGCCGACACATCAACGTGCGCGAAGAGAAAGTCACTCGGCTCGAGGGAAAGGAAGGACGCCTCGAGCGCATCTTCTTCGAAACCGGCGAGCCGCTGGAGCGTGACGCCGTGTTCTTCACGACCGGCCAGGCACAACGCTCGCCTCTCGCAGATATTCTCGGATGCCACTTCAACGACAAGGGCACAGTGCGCACCGGAGCGTACGAGACGACGCATTTGAAAGGACTCTACGTCGCGGGTGACGCATCGCGTGCCGTGCAATGGATCGTCGTGGCTGCCGCCGAAGGCGCAGAGGCGGCGTATTCGATCAATCAGGATCTGATCAAGGAAGCTCTCACCTCATGAAGAAGATCTTCGCGCTGATGTGCGCGCTTGCCGCGCTCGCAATTTCGCCGTCTGCCCAGTCCGGCAAGCAGCCCGCGCCGAAAGACCCGTTTGCCGCGCTCAAGTACCGCCTCGTCGGACCGTACGCCGGCGGGCGCGTGTCGCGCGTGGCAGGCATCCCCGGCGATCCGTCGATCTACTACGCGGCCACGGCGAACGGCGGCGTCTGGCAATCGGTGAACGGCGGCATCACCTGGGCGCCGATCTTCGACAGTCAGCCGATCTCCTCGATCGGATCGATCGCCGTAGCGGCCAGCGATCCGAACGTGGTGTATGTCGGTTCGGGCGAAGCCAACATCCGCGGCAACGTCGCGGCAGGCAACGGCATCTATAAGTCCATCGACGCCGGCAAGACCTGGACGCACGTGTGGAAGCAGGAAGGTCAGATCGGCACGATGGCCGCGCATCCGAGGAATGCCGATATCGCCTTCGCCGCGGTGCTGGGCCATGCGTTCGGGCCGAACCCGGAGCGCGGCGTGTACCGCACCACCGATGGCGGCAAGACGTGGACGCAGGTGCTGAAGAAAAACGCCGACACCGGCGCGTCGGATGTTGCGCTCGATCCCTCGAACCCCAACATCGTCTTTGCCGGATTCTGGCAGGCGCGCCGCACGCCGTGGGACATGACCAGCGGCGGCCCGGGCAGCGGCCTCTATGTATCGCGTGACGGTGGTGACACCTGGAAGCAGCTCACTGGATCCGGCCTGCCTGAAGGCCCATGGGGCAAGGTGGGTGTTGCTGTTGCGCCATCGGACGGTAACCGCGTTTATGCGCTCATCGAGGCAGAGCAGGGCGGACTGTATCGATCGGACGACGGCGGGTCGACCTGGACGCGCGCGAGCGGCCATCGCGCGCTGCGGCAGCGCGCCTGGTATTACACGACCATCACGGTGAATCCGCAGAACCCGAATGACGTGTGGTTCCCGCAGGTGCCGATGCTGCGGTCGATCGATGGTGGAAAGACAATTAAAGAGGTCGGCGGTTTTCACCACGGCGATCATCACGACCTCTGGATCGATCCGCTGAATCCGAAGCGGATGATCAGCGGCAACGATGGCGGCGTCGACGTGTCGACCGATGGCGGCGCCACATGGTTCGCGCCAAAGCTGCCGATTTCGCAGTTCTACCACGTGTCGGTCGACAACCGCGTCCCGTTCCGCATCAGCGGCGCGATGCAGGATCTCGGCACCGCGCAGCTGCCCAGCAACAGCCTCGACACCGCCGGCATCACCGGCGCGCATTGGTACGACGTCGGCGGCGGCGAGGCCGGCCATGTCGTGTCGAAGCCCGACGATCCCGACATCGTCTATGCCGGCGAATACCTCGGCGTCATCACGCGCTACGACCACCGCACGAAGCAGGCGCGTCATGTCAGCGCATGGCCCGAGAATCCGTCGGGTCATGGCGGCGAAGACATGCGGTATCGCTTTCAGTGGACCGCGCCGATTGCCAGCTCGCCCCACGATCCGAACGTGATCTATCACGCGGCGCAGGTGCTGTTCCGTTCGTCGGACGGCGGGCAGTCATGGTCCGTCATCAGTCCTGACCTGACGACGAATGACAGGGAGCGCCAGCGCTGGTCGGGCGGTCCCATCACTGGCGACAACACCGGCGTCGAGACGTGGACGACGATTTTCGCGGTCGCGGAATCGCCGCGCGCCAAGGGTCTCATCTGGGTGGGCAGTGACGATGGCCTGGTGCATGTCACACGGGATGGCGGCGCGAACTGGACGAATCTCACGTCGAAGATCGCGGGGATGCCGAAAGACGGCACCGTGAGTCTCATCGAGCCGTCGCCGCACGATGCCGGCACCGCGTATGTCGTGGTCGACGCGCATCGCCTCGACGACATGCGTCCCTATCTGTTCAAGACATCCGACTTCGGCCAGTCGTGGCGCCGGCTCGACGGCGAGCTCGCGAAAGACGTGTATCTGCACGCGGTGCGGGAAGATCCGAAGCGCCGCGGGATGCTCTATCTCGGCACCGAGCGCGGCGTGATGATGTCGTTCGACGATGGGAAGACGTGGCGATCGCTGCGGCTGAACCTGCCGGCAGCCGTGCCTGTGCACGATCTCGTCGTCAAAGACGACAGCCTTGTGGTGGGCACGCATGGCCGATCGATCTGGGTGCTCGACGATTTGCAGCCGTTGCGTGAGTTGTCGACCGCGATTGAAGCGAAGCCGGCGCATCTGTTCGTGCCGGCCGTGGCCACGCGGTGGACCTATGAGTCGGGCAATCGCGAGCGGCCCGCCGGGCAGAATCCGCCGCGCGGCGCGATGATTCATTACTGGCTGAAGGACGAACTGAAGACTCCGCTCAGAATCGAGATTGTGGATGCAGGCGGCAAAGTCATCCGCACGCTCTCGAGCGAACCGAAACCGTGGAACGCTGTCGACGACTTCGAACCGGAGGAGAAGCCGGAAGGAGCGGTATCGAAGGGCGCGGGTGTGCGGCGCGCTGTGTGGGACCTGCATCACGAGGGCGCCGAGCCGATACATGGCGCGAAGATCGATTGGGGCAATCCGATGCGTGGTCCGGTCGCAGTACCGGGCGCATACACGGTGCGGCTTCGCGGCGAGGGGATCGATCTGTCGCAGCCGCTGGTGCTGAAGAACGATCCGCGATCGTCCGCGACACAGCCGGATCTCGACGCGCAGCTCGCCATGGCGCTGCAGGTGCGCGATGCCTTCTCGCGCCTCACCAGCATCGTCAACAGGCTGCGCGATGTTCGGACGCAGCTCGAAGCGCGCGCGAAGGCGTCGCAGCCGTTGCCGAATACGGGCGAGCTGATCAAAGCCATCAACGGGGCCGTCGCGAAGATCAATGACCTGGAAGGCCGTATGCACAACCCGACGGCCGAAGTCAGCTACGACATCCTGGCCATGCGCGGCGGCTCGCGTCTGTATTCGCGACTCTCGCCGCTGATTGGATTTGCGATGTGGGGCGACGGCGCGCCTACGCAGGGCGTGCGGGAAGTGTTCGCCGGGCAACAGAAAGAGCTGGAGGGCTTCGAGGCAGAAGCAAAGACGATTCTCGAGAGAGACGTCGCGGCCATCAATGCTCTCGCGGCGACGCTGGGGTTGCCGTTCGTGATCCGGTAGGGCCTACCGAAGGAAAGACAGTACCCACCCAAGGATGGTCGAGAGGGCCTCGCCGTCTTTCATACCCAGAAAGGCGACCGCTGCAATCGCAACCGTCAAGATGTCCCGGTCGGCGGTGATGACCAGTGTTTCTGAAGCGCGCTTTCCCCGACAGCGATACTTGATTCGTATCATCACATCGACCTAACTGAGTTCGATTGGCTGGTGCCCGATATCCTCCCGAAGCCCGTTCATTTCGCGGAGTTCTTCGAGACTCATGTCTCTTAGATGCATTAACCGTCGAACCGCTGCCGCAGGATCCTGAAGCAGGTAGTACGTGCGCCCGCTTTTCTTAGCACTCCTAATAAAACCCTTTCGTTCAAGCTCACGCAGCTGCGGCCGGATGTGTTTCGATGTCTTTACGCCGATCTCGTCGGCAATTTCATCCACCGTCGGAAAGCAAATACCGTGTTTGCTGCTTCGAAGCTGCAAGTAAAGCCATACTCTTATTTGTGGCGGCGTCATATGCCGCAACAAGCGTCTGTAATCGATCGGCACGGGCACGAAGCCTTTTGTGCCGGTGTCGAAAATCTCAGCATCAGGAAATAGCTCGCCTCGAATTCGTTCGTCACGGGAAGGTCGGGAACTGCTCGGTCTTTTAGCCATAAAATGAGCCCCGCCAAATCATGCAGGCGTGACAGGGTACGAGTTCTCCCTCCCTAGCCCACCCTATTGTTCAAACCAGTCAATACAACCAAGCCAGTTCAAGCCAGTCAAGCCACGTCAATACACCAATCTACTTCAAACTGTTGATTCCATTGAGCTTATGGTTCTGTCGTGGACACATTTGTCCGAGTGGTTGACGTCGCCGCGACTATGGTGCCCTAAGGTTCTCGCAGAAAGGCCATAAGATTCCTGAGTTTCCAACCCGTTCTCGCGACGGATTTCGTTGGCGGATTCTATGGCTACCTGCTTTGTGATCCAGCCGTTCGACGGCGGCCCTTTTGACAAGCGGTTCGAGGATGTCTTTGTGCCAGCCATTTCAGCTGCCGGCCTGGAACCGTACCGAGTTGATCGCGATCCCACTGTCGTAATTCCTATCGATCAAATCGAGAAAGGCATTCGAGGGGCGGACGTCTGTTTGGCCGACATTTCTACCGCCAATCCGAATGTCTGGTTCGAGCTCGGATATGCGATAGCCGCGGGCAAGCCTGTGGTCCTTGTTTGTGAATTCGAAAAGGACAAGAGGTTTCCCTTCGACATTCAACATCGCGCGGTTGTGACGTACCGAACGGAGTCTCCTAGCGACTTCACGAACCTGTCGCAACAGATTACAGCTCGACTCTCAGCCGCATTACTAAAGGAAGAGCGACTAGAGCGATTGGCAGAATCGGCGGTCGTGGCAGAAGTTGAGGGACTAAGTTCGCTCGAGATTGTGGCGCTTGTGGCCGCAACTGAGAATTCTGATGCGCCCGATTATCCTGTTTCTGCTTGGACCATTCGGCATGACATGGAAAGGTCCGGCTATACCAAGATTGGTACTACTATCGGTCTAACCTCGTTGATTCGAAAGGGAATGCTCGAGGCGATTCGTGAAGTGGATATCAATGGCAATCCAGAGGCTAGCTATAGACCCACTCCGCTCGGTTTGCAGTGGCTATTGGATCATCAGGACAAATTGGTACTGCACAAGCCTCACAAGACGCGAGAATCCGACGATCTGCTCGACGCGGACATACCGTTCTAGGAGTCAGAGCGAGATTCGTTCTTCTTCCTTGGCGCGGTCTCTTGGCGTGGCATCGTTCCGACGGCGACGGCGCACCTTTATGAGGAAGCCAACTTGGACGAGGGCATCGAGCTTTCGGAGGGTGTGGGGAGCCAGCCCTTCTGCACAAGAACTTGAGACGCCAGAACGATTTGCCTTCGCGTGAACTGTTTTTTGCGATCGCCCCAAGAATAGACGGCGCGAACGACGTCGTCCTCGGATTGAGCGAGTTCACGAGACATGACCCAGTGGACAGTTGACAGGAGTTCCAAGCCCACGGGTGTTTCGAAGCCCTCAACAAGGTCAGCGACCTTGGCGAATCGTGATTGCACGTCAGGATGGTCGAAGAGGAATTTCCCAGCCTCTTCGACTGCACCCGGGACGAGGCTCAGTTCCTTGTCTGGGGCCTCGCCCTCATGCCCGTAACCAGCGAGAAAATAGCCGTCGATCGTGGTTAAGACGTGCCGCAGGTTTTCAGCATAGGGGCCGTACGGCGCCTTCACATAATTAAGCCGCAGCTGTTGCCCAGTCTCCTGCATGAAGTACATCAGTTTGTGAACTTCGAGCAGAGTCACGAACGGATCCAGAAGGCCGCGCAGATATTGTTGCATCAGGCCGATGAGTGCGGCTCGGCCGGCGGTCATCCTTGGTGGTCGTCGGAAGTTCAAGGGCCCAGCCGGCGCAACATGACTGGGCTCGAAGACGATGAACGAGACATTGGGAAGTGAGCGAACAGCCTCCTCGATCTGCAGCTTTACGTCGGGCCAACGAAGTCCGCCAAGGCCGCTCCCTAGTGGAGGCATCGCGACCGACCGGATCCCCCGCTCACGAATCACCCCTACGAGGGCGCGCAATCCAGCCTCGATATCCTCGATCCGACTCTTACCCTTCCAATGGCGCTTGGTAGGAAAGTTGATGATGAACTTGGGATTGTCAACGTAACCGGTTTCGAAGACGAACATCTCCCCGGGCTGTACTTCGTGAACTGAGCAAGCGCTCTTGTAGGCCCTGAAGTTCTCCGGGAAGGCTTTCTTGAATTGTAGTGCGACGCCGCGCCCCATGATCCCGACGCAGTTGACCGTGTTCACCAAGGCCTCAGCGTCCGTCCTGAGTATGTCGCCCGTTCTGAATTCGAGCATGGTGCTGTCAGCCCCCATAGTACCAGTCTTTCCGCAGCTCCACCTCGGGTCGATGACCTGCCCCTTCTAGGGCCGCCGCGACGCGTTGAGCTATCTCTAACGATCGGACGCCGATTCGGTACACCAACTCCCAGGGGAAATGCCTTTCGATCAGGAACTCGGCTTGTTTGCCGTCCTTCACCGAGAGCGGAACCCCCGGCCCGGACCATTTGGCCGCAGCGACTGCGGCCCAATTTATTTCCTGGAGGGCTTCGACGGAGTTTCGATCTTCGAAGTATCGTGCGCCCGCGTTCGACAAAGTAAACGCCCACCGGTGGCCAGCTTGATCTGCCCAGTTGATCGCACTCCGCAGGTCGGCCTCTAGATGCACAATAGGGCCTTCGCCGCCTCGATACGCTAGGTTCGGGTGATTGCGCTGCCAGATCAAATAAAGCATCACGGACCGGGGACAGAAGTAAAACGGAACGCACTCTCCAACGTACAGCTCGGGATGTGAGGCGAGACTCAATTCCGTCAGCCGGCGCTGCTTAATCTCGTCCATGCCGATGATCGTGCCGGTGTTGGGCCGGTTGAGCATTTCAGCATCGGCCCAGAGACAACCGGCAGACAATACCGAAGGCAGCCGGTCAACGTGGATGATGTGGTAGATCTTAGGCTGCTCAGGTGGCGGCACGCTCGCTCAGCTCTTTCTTGTTCCTCGTACGAAACGCGGCCAGACAACCCATCCCGGCTTAGCTTATGTACTCCCCCGTGGGAGCGCAAACCTTCTGCGCCCATAGTAGGCCGCGACTTCAGTCCCTGCGTCAGCGGCTTGTTGTTGACAGTCGACACCATGACGGCGTAGTGTCGACAGACGACACTATGGCTAGACACGCCGTTCCCGATCTGCTGCCCGGTACGCTCGACCTGTTGATCCTCCGCACGCTCCAGACCGAGCCCATGCATGGCTGGGCCATTTCAGAACGCATCCAGCAGATCTCCGAGGACGTGCTTCAAATTACGCAGGGATCGCTTTACCCGGCGCTTCACCGCCTCGAGCATCAGGGCTGGATCGAAGCCGAGTGGAAAGTGTCGGAGCTCGGGCGCCGTGCGAAGTACTACCGTCTCACCGCCACAGGCCGGCGTCAGCTCGCGGTCGAAGCGGGCGAGTGGGAACGCATGGCCGGCGCCATCGGCCGCGTCATGAAACTTGCGTGACCATGAATCTCAGCGACCTGAAACTTCGCCTGCGCGCGCTCATCGCGAGGCGGCGCGTCGAGCGCGAGCTCGATGACGAGCTCGCGTTTCACATCGAGTGCGAGACACGGAAGCACATCGCCGCCGGTGTGGATCCGGCGGAAGCGCGCGCCCGCGCCCGCGCGCGCTTCGGATCGCCTGCTTTGGTGGCCGACGAGTGCCGCGACGCGCGCGGAACGGCCTTCGTCGATTCCTCTGCGCGCGATGTCCTCTACGCGTTCCGCGCGCTCCGGCGCGCGCCGCTCGCCGCTCTCACCATCATCGTCACCCTGGGCCTCGGCCTCGGTCTGGTCGCCGTCGTCTTCACGTTCTATAACGCGATCTTCCTGCGCGCGGATGCCGTGCGGAACCCCGCCGAGTTGTTCGAAGCCCGGCGTGCGGTCTCTCCGGGCGTTACCCGTGTGTGGGTCACGCTGACGCGGCACGACTACGACGCGCTCCGGAGCGATACCGACGTGTTCACGCATGCCGCGGCAATGCTTCCGGGCATCGAGGCGCGTATCGAGGGGCGCGCGCTCGACGGTACCCTCGTCACCCGCAATTTCTTTCAGATGGTGGGCGCCGGCGCGGCGCTGGGACGCCCGCTGCAGGCGGCTGATGACGAGCGGCACGCCGGGCGTCCGGTCGTCGTGCTCAGTCACCGGGGTTGGACCAAGCTGTTCGGCAACGATTCGGCGGTGATAGGCCGGCCGCTGGTTCTGAACGGCGTGCGGACCGAGATCATCGGCGTCATGCCGCCCGGCTTTCGCGGGTTGGCCGTCTCGCCTCCGGACTTCTGGGCGCCGCTCGACCTGCTCGATCAGTTTCGCCAGGCGATGGCAGGGAAAGAAGATGCGGTCGCGATTGAGGTTGTCGGACGGCTGAAGCCCGGCGTGTCGAGCGAGGCCGCGACAGCACGCCTGACGGCGTGGGCGTCGGCAAACCCCGCGATGCAGGAGGTGAACGGCCGTCCCAAATCGATGTTCCTGAAACCCAGACAGGGCACCGCGTCCGTCGATCTGCTCGATGGCCTGCGGCGGTTGGCGCCCCTCTTCTTCGCCTTCGGATTAATCCTTCTGATTGGCTGCGCCAACGTGGCCAACCTGCTGCTCGCCCGCGGCATCGCCCGCCAGCGTGAGATCGGCGTCCGGCTGTCGCTCGGAGCCTCGCGCATGCGCATCATCAGGCAGCTCCTCACCGAAAGTCTGCTGCTCGCGCTGGCGGCCGCGGTCTGCGGGTTCGTGATCTTGCGCCTCGCACTCAACGCCGGCACCTATGCAGCGGTCAATACGCTGGCCCCGGCGCTGGCCGAGCAGGTCAGTGTCGCGGCCTCGGCGGCCGACTGGCGCGTCGGTGTCTTCCTGTTGTGCGGCGCCATCGTCTCGACGGCCTTCTTCGGCCTCGTTCCGGCGCTTCAGGCCACTCGTCCGGAGCTGGTGCGGACGATGCGGGGAGAGGTCACGAGAGATGCGCGCCCGAGCCGCGCTCGAAACGCGCTCATCGCCGTGCAGGTCGGCGCGTCAGCCGCGCTGTGCATTTGCGCGGCCGTGTTTCTCCGTAGCGCGCTTGCTGCCGCGAGTGTCGAGCCCGGGCTGCGGACATCGGACACGGTGCTGGTCGAGATCGCGAACGAGTCGACGCGCGCTGCGATGCTGCAGGCCGTGAACACCGACCCCGCTGTCGCGGCCGTCGCGGCGTCATGGCCGCACGGGGTCGGCGGCGAGAACGCGGTCGCGAAAGGCTGGGCCACGCTGCCGGTGGAGCACAAATTCGTGTCGCCGGAATATTTCGGACTGCTCGACATCCACGTCGTGCAGGGCCGCGTGTTCACCCCGCAGGAGCGGAGCCCAGGAGCGGGGGTCGCCGTCGTGTCTCAAAGAGAAGCGCGCCGGTTGTGGCCGGATCGGAACGCCGTCGGGCAGGTCATGGAGCTCGAAGCGTTCGAGCGGCGCGGCCCGGCTCGGCCTGGAGACGAAGCCTCGACGCCGCAGCTGCCGTTCCGTGCTTTCACGGTTGTCGGCGTCGTGCGGGACGCGTGGATCGGCCTCGGCATGTTCGAGCGGATTGACGCCGGCGTCTATCTGCCCATTAGCGCACAAAGTCCTGGCACGTCGCTGACGCTTCGCGTGCATGGCGATCCGGATCAGGCGAGCCGTGGATTGATGGAGCGCCTCGCGAAGGTCGATCCCGCGATCGGCGGAATCGGGACGATGCGTGCGATCGCGGGCAGGGCTGCCTTCATCCTGCAGACTGTCTTCTGGCTGACGGCCGTGTTGGGGATTCTGGCGCTGGTGCTAACGGTGTCGGGCCTGTTCAGCGTCCTGTCATATGTTGTCGCGCAGCGCTCAAAGGAGATCGGCGTCCGGATGGCGCTCGGCGCAAGGCCGCGTGACATCGCGCGGCTCGTGTTGTCGCAGTCGGCTCGGCCGGTCGGCGCGGGACTCGCCGTGGGAGCCCTGCTGGCCGGGTCAGTCGCGACCGTCCTGATGGCAACGCGGGCGGCCTCTGGCATCGCCGAGATCGTGCACACGTTCGATGCGGTGGCGTACGCGGCCAGCCTGTTCTGCATCGTGGCCGCCTGTGCGCTGGCCGCCTGGGTTCCCGCGATGCGCGCTGCCCGCATCGATCCGGTCGCCACGCTCAGGCAGGACTGACCGGCGCCGCCGACCGGCGTCCTGCTTCGAGCCAGGCAAGCCGCGTGAGCAGCGATCCTGCAAGCGTGACGATCGCCGCCGCGATGCGCATCCCTGTGACAGCCGCACCGAGCAGCCGCAGTGCCAACGGCAGCGGGCCCGACAGGATCCCGGCGCTGTGCATCAGCCGGCCTGCCGACGACCCGCGTCGGATAAATACGACGATCAGTAGTGTTTCCACCGCACTGGCCAGGATGCCGAGTGCGTTCATCGCGGCCGTGCGATGTCCGAGCAACTCGAGCATCGACACGGCGGCGCCCAGACCTGACGCGCCAAAGTGGATCGGCAGCACATCGACGTTGCGCGCCCACACCGGTATCGCGGTTGCTCCGATGAGGACGCCCGTGTAGGTCGCGAGGATGGCGCCGGTCAGCGCCGCGATCGCGGTCGCGACGTCCGCAAGCACCCCGAGCGGCAGCAGTGCGACGATGGCGGCGTTGGAGAAGATCACCAGCGTCCACGCGCCGACCGACATCGGACTTCGCAGCTTGAAGACGCGGAGCATGTTGAGAAAACGTGCGGGGCGTCCGAGATCGGAGATCAACAGCAGCGGCGAGATGCCGCCGCCGATAGCCGCAATCCACTTCGCATCGCGCACCAGCGAGTCTGGCGCGACGCCGGCAAATTGCGCCGTCGCCGCGATCACCGCCGCTGCGCCGGCGAGGCCTCCGATGAAGAAATACAGCGGCACCTCCCACGTCCACACAGGCGGCTTGAGGAGCGGCGCCCCGCGGTAGTTCACCGGCACAGGCTATGACGAGAAATAGCGCAGCGCGACGAATGCGCTTGCGATGAGGCCCGCCGACGCGGCCAGCGCCGAGGTCCATCCGGCCCGCAGGTGCACTGCCGGCATCACCGGATTCACTGGAAGGTTGAACGCGTCGGGATCGCCGCGAAGCACGAAGAGTGCATGAATGCCGCCGACGCTCGTGTTCGACGCGTCATAGAGCGTCGCATCAACGACGCCGCGTGCCTGGAGCGTCTGAACGCGCGCGGCTGCCTTCGCCTGCATCTCGGCCAGCGGTCCAAACAGAATCGATTCGGTCGGACACGCAGTTGCGCACGCGGGCGTGAGTCCGGCTTTCTGACGGTCGTAACAGAATGTGCACTTGAACGCGCGCCCGTCGCCGGGCCGCCTGTCGATCACACCGAACGGACACGTCACCACACAGTAGCCGCAGCCGTTGCAGACGTCTTCCTGCACGAACACGCCGCCGAATTCGGTGCGCACGATTGCGCCGGTGGGGCAGCCCTCGAGGCAGCCGGCGTTTTCGCAGTGTTTGCACACGTCCGATGAAAACTGCCAGTCGGGGTTGCCTGGCTTGCCCGCCGAAGCCTCGGCGAAGGCGGGTTGCTGGTTGCTGGTGCACGACGACTCAACGAATTTGACGTGTCTCCATGTCGAGTGCCCCAAAGTGCCGGTGTTGTCGTACGAGTGGCCGCTCCAGGCGTAGCCGTCGGCGGGCACGTCGTTCCATTCCTTGCAGGCGACTTCACATGCCTTACAGCCGATGCACAGCGTACTGTCCGTGAGAAATGCCGTGATCATCGTGGTTCCACGCGGCAGACGAGCGCCTTCGATTCCATGATGCGCACGTTGGGTTCTTCCGACATCGGGATCAGATCGTTGACGATGTCGCCGGTGACGAGGCCGCGGCTGCCCCAGTGATAGGGAAGTCCTACCTGGTGCACGGTGCGGCCGTCGATGACGAGCGGCCGCATGCGTCCCGTGACGAGCGCCCGTGCGTGGATGGCGCTGCGCGGTGTGATCACGCGCACCATCGCGCCGTTCGCGATGCCGCTGGCGGCCGCGAGCTCCGGCGAGATCTCGCAGAACAACTCTGGCTGCAACTCGGCGAGATGCGACAGCGTGCGGCTCATGCCGCCGGCAGTATGGTGCTCGGTCAGCCGATAAGTGGTCAGCACGTGCGGATAGTCGTCATCCGCCTGCCGCGCATAGACGTTGTCGGCGCGCTGATGTTTGTTCGCCGCAGGATTCGTCTCCTGCCGATACATGACGTTGGCTACCGGCGACTCCAGCGGCTCGTAATGCACGGGCAGTGGCCCGTCCTTGAGGCCCGACGCCACCCACAGCCACCCCACCCCATCGTCATGCATGATGAACGGATGCGTGCCGCCGATGCCGGCGTCGCCCTCGGCGCCGCGCGGCGGAACGTAATCGGGAGGCTTGGTGCGATTGAAGTCGGGCGTGTCGAGGCCTGTCCATTCGCGCGCCGCCGCGTCCCACCAGACAAGCGCCTTGCGATCGCTCCACGGGTGCCCATCGGGACGTGCCGAGGCGCGGTTATAGAGGATGCGGCGATCGGCGGGCCATGCCCATCCCCAGCCGTGGCCGTATGTGCCTGACGCTTCGCGCTCGCGCGCGCGGTTGCGATCGGCAGATGGAAACACGCCTGAGTAAATCCAGCAGCCGCAGCGCGTGGAGCCGTCGGCCTGCAGCTCTGAGAATCCAGAAAGATGGCGGCCGTCGGCGCCAGTGCCGTTGATTTCCGCGAGCACGTGTTCGATGACCGGCTCGCCGGCGGCGGTTTCGGGATACTTCCACTCGAGCGCGTTGAGGGCGGCGTTCGTCGGCCGCGCGTCGCGCGCGGCGCGTGCCTTCAGACGCTTCGCGAGTCCGTGCACGAACCAGGCTTCACTTCGCGCCTCACCAGGCGGATCGACGGCCCGGTCGTGCCACTGGAGCAGGCGCTGCGTGTTGGTGAAGCAGCCATCTTTCTCTGCATGGCCCGCCGCGGGGAAAAAGAAGACTTCCGTGTCGCACTCCGGTTGTTCCTGCCAGAACTCCGCCGTCTCGGTCAGCACGAGATCGCGGACCACCGCCCACTTCAATCGGCCGAGCGCCTTTCGTTCGAGCGCGGCATTCGGCCCGCCTACCGCCGGATTCTGCCCCATGACGAACAGGCCTTCGAGACCGCCATCGGCCATCTCGAGCCAGTAGCCCATGAACGAGTGATTGCCCGTGAGCCGCGGCACGAAGTTGAACCCGAAATCGTTCTCGCGCGTGGCCGCCTCGCCGTACCAGGCCTTCAGCAGGCTCACGAGATAGCGATCGAGATAGGCCCACCAGCCGCGCTTCGTGCGATAGCGCGCGATGAATCGCTGGAGCGAAGCGCTGTCGTCGCCAAAGACCGGCATCGGAATATAGCCCGGCAGGATGTCGTACAGCGTCGGGATGTCGGTCGATCCCTGGATCGACGCGTGACCGCGCAGCGCGAGAATGCCGCCGCCCGGCCGGCCGACGTTGCCGAGCAGCAGCTGCAGGATCGCCGCGGCCCTGATGATCTGCACGCCGGTTGAATGCTGCGTCAGGCCGACGGCATAACAGATCGTGCCCGTGCGATCGGGTCCCGACGCCGCAGTGTAGCGCGCGGCAATGTCGAGAAAGTCTTTCGCGGGTATGCCGCACGCGCGCTCGACCATCTCCGGCGTGTAGCGCGCGAAGTGCCGCTTCAG
>JBBDWL010000141.1:26668-66079 GCA_040902895.1 Vicinamibacterales bacterium
TGCCGCACGCGCGCTCGACCATCTCCGGCGTGTAGCGCGCGAAGTGCCGCTTCAGGTGCTGGAAGACACAGCGAGGATGAGTGAGCGTCGGATCGCGCTTCGGCTCACCTCCTGTTTCGGCGTCAGCCTGCTCCCGCGCGTGGGCGCCGCGAATTTCACCGGCGTTGCTCATGCGGGCGTTCTGTCCTTCATAGGCCCACGTTGATGGGTCGTACGCGTTTCGCTCGCCATCCCATCCCGAGAAGAACCCATCGAGATCCTCGGGGCCTTGGTAGCGCTCGTCAATCAGCACCGACGCGTTCGTGTAGGCCTCGACATACTCGCGGAACTCGAGCCCGCGATCGAGCACGTAGTGGATCAGGCCACCGAGCAAGACGACATCGCTGCCCGCACGCAACGGCACCCACACGTCGGCCATCGCAGATGTGCGCGTAAAACGCGGATCGACATGAATGACGGTCGTGCCTTGTTCGCGCGCGCGGACGACCCAGCGGAATCCCACCGGGTGCGCTTCGGCCATCGACGAGCCGATGATGAGAATCGCGTCAGCGTTGACGAGATCCTGCTGCGTCGTGGTGGCGCCGCCGCGTCCGAACGAGGTGCCCAGACCGGGCACCGTGGAGCTGTGTCATATGCGCGCCTGATTGCTGACGGCGACCATGCCGAGCCCGCCGGTGAAGAGCTTCTTGATCAGATAGTTCTCTTCGTTGTCGAGCGTCGCGCCGCCAAGGTGCGCGATCGAGCGGCACTGCATCAGCGCCCGGCCGTTGCGTTCGGTCTCGAAGCCGCGCTCCCGCGACTCCCAGATGCGATCCGCAACCATGTCCATGGCGGTCTCGAGATCCAGCTCCTGCCATTCGCGGCCGCGAGGCGCGCGGTAGCGGACCTTCGTCTGCCGTCCTGCATGCGTCAGCAGCTCGTGGCTGGCGGCACCCTTCGGACAGAGATGTCCCTCGGAGATCGGCGAGGCGGGATCGCCTTCGATCGAGATGATTTGATTGCCGCGATGGAAGATCAGCTGGCCGCAGCCGACCGCGCAGTACGGGCAGACCGAGCGCGCCACGCGCGCGCCGGCATTCTTCGGTGTGAGATCGCGCGTGCGATCCGTCATCGCATCGGTGCCGGTGCCGCTGGTCCAGCCTTTGAGCTGCTCGAAGACAGGCCACATCACGAGAACAATACTCCGGGCGCGAGCTTCCAGTCTGGATCGAGCACGCGCTTGATCGCGCGCATGCTCTCGATGCCCTCGTCACCATACAGCTGGCGCAGCAGCGCCTGTTTCACCGGATGGCGGCCCACGCCATGCTCGGCGAGCGGACATCCGCCGAGGCGGGCCACCTCAACTCCGAACTCGAGGATCGCCTCCTTGCCCGTTTCGACATCGGCATAGGAGCGGGGGATGACGTTGGGGTGGACGTTGCCGTCAGAAATGTGTCCCCAGATTGCGAAGTCGAGGCCGCGCGCGCCGAAGCCGCGTCGATAGATCTCCATCATGTCGGCGAAGCGCTCGAACGGCACGATCATGTCAGCGGCGGTCTTCGAGATGCGCTCGTCCTGATGCTTGGCCTCGCCAACGCGCCGGTTGACGCCGGTCGGCGCCGCCTCACGCACGGCAAGAATCTGTTTCGCGCGGCGCTCGTTGCCGGGCATCGCGATCTCGGTGCGCTCGAGGACGCCATACGTGTCGAGCAGCCGGGTGAATCGCGCGAGCTCGGTGTCGCGTGCGTCGGCCTCCAGCGCGCCGGCGATCTGATCGAGACCCTCCGCATCCGACAAGTCGGCTGGCAGCTCGAGCTGCACGATGAGCAGAATCACGGCGTCTGACGGAATAGTCACGCCGTTCTTCACATCCTCGCCGTCTTCCCGGACGATGTGAATGCAGCGCCGATCGAGATGCTCGATGGCGGCCACTGCGGGCATCGCGCGAAGGGCGGCGACAAGCCGCAGGGCCTCGGCCTCATCGGTCAGCGTCAGCAGCGCGAGCGCCTGCCTGGGTTTCACGGGCAGCACGCGGAAGGTCACGCTTGTGATCACCGCAAGCGTGCCTTCGGATCCAATGAACAGATCGATGAGATCCATTTCTGGCGCGGCGAAGTAGCCGGCCGATACTTTGGGCACGTCGGGCATCTGATAGCTGCCCGGAACGACCTTTCGCGTGCCATGAGCGCATACGATCTCGAGATGCGGTTCGGCTTTCGTCACGCCGCGCTCGATGTCGAGCGCGCATCCGCACGTCAGCATGCAGGTGAGCGCATCCACCCACGCGCGCGTCGTGCCGTACTTGAATGTGGCAGCGCCCGCGGCGTTGGTCGCGACAACACCGCCCGCGAACGCACCCATGAACGTTGGCACGGGCGGAAACCAGGCACCCCACGTGTCGAGCGCTTCCTGCAGGCTCGCGAGCGGCACGCCCGCGCCGGCGCGCACGTGATCCGCGCTCGCGCGTTCGATCCCGATCAGCTTGTGCGTGCTGAGGACGATGCCGCCGTGAGGCGTGGCGCCGCCGGTGAGTGAAGACTGTGCGCCCGCGATCAGAATCGGCGCGTGTGATGTGAGGAGTGCCGCGACCGCGGCCTCTGAGTGTGGCCGCGCCACGCCGTCGGCATGACCGCCGGGGAAGTGGGCGGCGTCGCGAAGGAACCCGTCGACGATGGCCGGCTCTTGTTCCAGCGACGCGTGGGATGACCCCGCGGCGTCCCGGGCGATGATGCGATGGGTCGGCGGCATGATCCGGCTGCGATACGCGCCAGGCGTCCGCTGCTACGGCTTGATGACTCGTTGCTGGCCGTCCGCGCCTCGCAGTGTCACGCTCGTGGTCGTCTGCCGTTCGGTGGTGCCGGTCCTGCGGGCGATGATGTGCACGCCCGGTTCGGTGGCCTCGTCGAGCAGCAACAGCCCGGAGCCGCGCTGGTCGGCGCCAAGCTTCACACGAATCGTGCCCGTCCGGTCGACGAGCCTGAACACCACTTCGCCTTCGGGCTCGACGTTGAGGCGCGACCGAATCTGACCGCGCTCGTCAACAAGTTCCAGTCTGTGCGTCCGGACGACTGGCACCACGTCCTGCGATGGGGCGGCGGCGGCCGCCGTTGGGAGCCGTCCCGCCAGGATCAGCACCAGCAGCACGAGGTTGACGACAGTCAGCGCCAGCGCTGCGCGTTGTAGCTTCATGAGAACTCTCCTTCGTTCTACCAGGGTGCGGGCGGCGGCGGCACCGGTTTCATAAGATCGAACGCAACACGAAAACGGCGGCCCTGGGCCTCACGGCGCAGGCCATACGTGAAAGTCCGGCCCGGATCGATTCCGATCGTCCAGATGTTCGTCGCCGCTGCCGGAATGAGTGACGCCGTATGCGCATCGGCGAAGAAGTCAACGCTGGTGCTGGCGGCCGCGCCGCGACTGTCTCCACCATACTGCGTGATCGTGTCTTCGGAGCCGTCTTCGTGACGATGGTCGTGCTTCAGGCGCAGGCCGCCAGGCGTGCGCGTGATCACCCAGGTGCGCGATCGGTTCGTACCAACATGAAACGGAATACGAACCTCTGATGGCGAGCATGCGCGCACGTGCATCACGAGCCGTTGGGCGCCCATGTCTTGGTCCGAGGCTTCAGTGCCTTCGGCGAGCCGTCCCTCGAACGCCTTTCCGCACAATGTCGACAGCGCCGTCCAGAGTTGATCGCCCGGCTTCGCGGCGACCGCGCCAGGGCCCTTCAACGCGCGTCCTGGCGTCGCGCCGGTGTGCTCGCCGTTCTTCAGCACAATCTGGCCGTTGACGAGCACATGTTTCATGCCGACGGCGTATTGATGCGGCTTCTCGAACGTCGCCCGATCCGCGATCGTCGCGGGATCGAAAATCGCGACGTCGGCGAAGTACCCGGCCTTCAGGAGTCCGCGCCGATCGAGACCGAGATTTTCGGCGGGCAGGCCCGACAGGCGGCGCACGGCATCCTCGAGCGTGATGACTTTGTCGTCGCGCACGTACTTGCCGAGCAGTCTCGCGAAATTGCCGTACGCGCGCGGATGCGGGTTCGATTGCAGGAACACGCCCTCGGGCGCAAGCGACGCGCCGTCGGATCCGAGCGACACCCACGGCTTCTTCAGCTGCTTTGCGATGTTCTCTTCCGACATCAGGAAGTACACCGTGCCGACGCGCGATTGATCCTCGAGGATCAGATCCAGGATGGTGTCTTCAGGACTCTTCTTCCGTTCAGCCGCTACAGACGCCAGCGTGCGGCCCGTGAGATGCCGCAGCTTCTCATCCTTGAACTCGACAAGCAGCACGCGCTCGGGCGATCCGGTCGCGAGATAGAGATTCTCCCACTCGTCTGTCGGCGTCACGATCGCGCGCCGGATCTTCTCGCGTTCGTCAGGATTCCGGATGCGCTTGTAGAGCTCGTCCCAGCCGCCGCTCAACGCTGATGGCGGCAGCGCCGCATCGAGCCCTGTCGCCCCCGCGGTATACATGTACATGTCCGCGGTGATCTTCAGTCCCTCCGCGCGCGCGGCTTCGACCATCGCGAGCACCTGATCCATCTTCGGCCAGTTGGTCTGGCCCGCCGCCTTCAGGTGATAGATCTCCGCCGGCACGCCGGCCTCGCGGCTGATGCGAATCAACTCGGTGACCGCTTCGATCAACCGGTTGCCTTCGCTGCGCATGTGCGAGATGTACTTGCCCTGATACGGCGCCGCGGCTTTCGCCAGCGCGATGAGCTCGTCCGTCGTCGCATAAAACGCCGGCGCGTAGATCAGCGACGACCCGATGCCGAGCGCGCCATCCGCCATGGCCTGCTTGACGAGCTCCTGCATCAGCTCGAGCTCCCACGCCGTGGGCTTCCGATCCTCGAGACCGACGACGTACTCGCGGATTGTCGTCGCGCCGATGAACGACGCCACGTTTGGCGAGACGCCCTTCTTCTCGAGAAACTGCAGGTACTCCGCCAGCGTGGTCCACGTGATCGGAAATGTGACGGCGCCCTGCTCGCGCGTCCACCGCGCGCGCATCTCTTCGGTGAGCGGCCCCATCGACGAGCCTTCACCAAAGATCTCGGTCGTCACACCCTGGCGGATATCGCTCTGCGAGCGGCCGTCGACGATCAGCGACTCGGTGGCCCACGAGAGCATGTTGATGAAGCCGGGCGCCACGGCGAGGCCTGATGCGTCGATGACGGTGGCGGCATTCGCGCGCGGAAGGGACGGCGCGATGGCGGTGATGCGATCGCCGGTGATGCCAACATCGGCGCGCACGGGAGCGCCGCCGGTGCCGTCATACACCGTGCCGCCGGCGATGAGAATGTCGAACCGCGGCTCCTGCCCTGGCATCCCTGGGGTTCCCGCGAGCAGCATGAGGGCGGCAATTGCCTGCTTCATTGTTGTTCCTTCATGAGCGCGTTGAATCCGTCCTCGTCGAGCACGTCGATGACGGCGCGCATGGCGAATCGAGATAATACCTTGTGGCAGAACGAGCGGAGCGCGAGCGGCACTATCAGCGTCTGGCCGATGCCGCCGCGCGCGACGAGGCGGCGCATGCCGCGCGATCGCGCCGCTACTCGCGCTTCCGGCTCGCGATCGTTCTTGCGGCGCTGGGCCTGCTGCTGGCCGGCACGCTCGGGCGCCGGGAGATCTCGGGTCCGATGGTGGCCGCCGCGATCGCCGGTTTCGCGATGTTCGGCGCAGCCGTGTTTGCGCACGAGCGCGTCGAAACCGAACGCCGCCGCGCCGTCGCGCGCGGCGAGTGTGCGGCCATCGCCCTTGCGCGCATGGCGCGTGACTGGGAGAACGTGCCGGAGGTCCCGCTCGATCCCACAGACACCGAATCGCCGCCGCTGGCGATGGCGCGCGCGGCCGATCTCGATCTCGACGGTGCCGCCTCGCTCATGTCGCTGGCCGGATCGCTGACCAGCCGTGCCGGACAGCGCATGCTCAGACAATGGCTCGTCGATCCTCCCGGCAGCGTCGATCGCATCCGTGCCCGCCAGGAAGCCGCGAAGGCGCTCGCGCGCAGCGCCGATTTCCGCGAAGCGTTCACCGCCGACGTGCGCGTGTATATGTCGCAGCGTGACGATGTGCGCGCGCGCGACAGGTTTCTGGAGTGGACGGTTGCGCCGGCGTCAGCCTTCAGCGCGACGGCGATCCGATGGTCGGCGCGAGCATGGACCGCAGCCACCGTCGTCTGCGTCGCAGGCGCCATCGCCACAGATGCAGCGTGGACGTGGCTGTGGGCCCCGCTCGCGCTTGCGGGACTAGTCGTGTCGCTGGCGGCCGCGCGCCGCATCCACGGCGAGCTCGACGCCGCGTCACTCGGACCGTCGGCGCTGTCCAATATCGCGTCGCTCGTGAACCTCGCGGAAGCCCTTCCGGCGCACGCCGTCGTTCTCGACGCCATTCGAACGTCGCTCTCGACGCCGGTATCCGCATCGACCGCGTTTGAATCGCTCGACCGTCGCGTCGGTTGGAGCGAGCTTCGGCGGGGTGCGCCGATCCTGCACCTTCCGCTGCAGGCGCTGTCGCTCTGGGATTTCCACGTGCTGTTTGCGCTCGATGACTGGCGCGCCAGGCATGGTGCGCATGCGGCAGGCTGGCTCGATGCGGTCGCTGAGCTCGACGCGCTTGTCGCGTTGGGCACGCTTGCCCATGATGAGCCAGGCTGGACGTTCCCTTTAATAGATGAGGCGCAGGTCGGCGTCGCGGCGTCCGGGCTCGGACATCCCCTGCTGCCTCCCGATCGGCGCGTCGCCAACGACGTCGAGGTCGGGCCGCCCCGCACGGTTCTGCTCGTCACCGGATCGAACATGGCGGGCAAGAGCACCTTGCTGCGCGCTATCGGCACCAATGTGATGCTCGCGAATGCAGGCGCGCCGGTGTGCGCGCGCGACATGACACTGTCGCGCCTCACGATCGCGACGAGTCTGCGCACCGGCGATTCGCTGGCGCACGGCGTCTCGGGATATATGGCCGGGCTCCTGCGTTTGAAACAGATCCTCGACGAGGTCGACGCGGCCAGCGCGTGGCGGCGAGAACCGGCCGATGCGGCCAGCACGCCTCCTCCCGCCGCGCTGTACCTGCTCGATGAAATTCTGGGCGGCACCAACAGTGAGGAGCGCCGCATCGCGGTGCGCGAGATCGCGCGACATTTGCTCGAGTCTCACGCCGTAGGGGCCTTGACGACGCACGATCTCGCCCTCGCGGATGAGCCGACGTTGCAGGGGGCGGCGGTCCGCGTGCATTTCCGCGAAACCGTTGAGCCCGCAGACCCCGCAGCGGGGCTTCCCGCTCGCATGACCTTTGATTATGTTCTCCGTCCCGGCCTCGCAAGCAGCACCAACGCCCTCGCACTGCTGCGGGCGATTGGCCTGTCGCGGCAGAGCTGATTCAACACCCGCTGGCACTTCGATTGCGAGCATCTTCAGCGGAGGTTCCGAAGATGTCTTCACTGATGAGAAGTTTCATTGTGACCGCGGCTGCCGCCGGCGCCGGTTATCTGTGGCGCAATCGCAGCGCGCTGCGCGGCCGTCTGCGCGGCATGTCCTCGCCGCCCGCGACCGATCGCGGCGTGACGA
Organism: Vicinamibacterales bacterium; assembly: GCA_040902895.1. GTDB lineage: Bacteria > Acidobacteriota > Vicinamibacteria > Vicinamibacterales > SCN-69-37 > JALYRV01. Next base: position 34,221 of record JBBDWL010000141.1, read on the forward strand.
TTTACGACAATCACCCGATCGCCGAATAGGGCCGTACGTTCTCATGCTCGCGAGCGCCACACGCCACGGTTTCATGCTGGTCACAGCGTCACTGTGCGCCGTGCTGGTGCTCGCCGCCTGTCGTGCGGTCGTGCCGCTCGATCCGCATCCAGGTCCGCCATCAGTCACCGGCACCATCACCGGCACGCTGAGCAGCGAAGACGGCAAGAGCGGCATTGCAGGCCGCAAAATCACGGCCGTCAATGTCACGACCGGCGCGCGCCTGGTGGCCGTCACCAGCGAAACGGGCGGTTACACACTCAAGGTCGCCCCAGGCCGGTACCGGATGGAAGTCGAACTCGCCGCCGGCGAAGCCATCGTCAAAGACGAGGGCACATTCACCGTCGGCCGCAGCGAGCTGCAGCACGACGTCGACCTCCGCATTGGTGTGAGACGTTCCTCCTCGGATCGCATCTATCAGCCCCCACTCCGCTCGCGCGCCCCCCTGGTTTAGTTCCCTTCCGGTATGCTTGATGCCCTATGCGCGAGCGTGGCGCCCGCGACTATTCCCTCGTCGTGCTTGTGGAGGCCGCCGTCATCACCGGCCTCTGGCTGCTCGGCCGGTACTTCGGCTAGTCCATGCACTACGTCGACTGGGCCGTCGTCATCGTCTATCTCGCGTGGGTCGTGTCGGACGGCATCCGCCGCACGAAGAACGCCAGAGAGATAGAGGGCTACTTTCTCGCAAACCGGTCGCTCCCCTGGTGGGCGGTCGGGCTGTCGGTGATGGCGACGCAGCTGAGCGCCATCACCCTCGTGGGCACGACCGGGCAGGGCTACGCCGATGGCCTGCGCTTCGTGCAGTTCTATTTCGGCCTGCCGCTCGCGATGATCGTGTTGTGCCTCACGGTGGTGCCGTTCTTCCACCGCGCGAAGGTCTTTACGGCGTACGAATATCTCGAGCGCCGCTTCGACGCCAAGACACGGTCGTTTGCCAGCCTGCTCTTCCTCGTTTCACGCTGCCTCGCGTGCGGCGTCGTGATTTCGGCGCCGGCCGTCATTCTCTCGATCATCCTGGGCTGGAGCCTGACGCTGACCGTGATGGTCATCGGCGTGCCGACGACGCTCTACACGATGCTTGGCGGCGTGCAGGCGGTGACCTGGGCCGACGTCAAGCAGATGGCCATCATCGTCGGCGGCGTGCTGGCGTCGGTCGTCGTGCTGATTCTCGGCCTGCCCGATGATGTGACCGTCACGGGCGCGCTGCACGCGGCGGGCGCCGTGGGCCGCATGCGCGCCATCGATTTCACGTTCGACGTCACGACGGAGTTCACGTTCTGGTCGGGCCTGATCGGCGGCATGTTCCTCGCGATGGGCTACTTCGGTGCCGATCAGAGCCAGGTGCAGCGCTATCTGACGGCGAAGTCGGTCGACGAGGGACGTTCGTCGCTGCTGATGAGCGCCTTCGTGAAGATTCCGCTGCAGGTGCTGATCCTGCTTACCGGCGTGCTGGTGTTCTGCTTCTATCTCTACACGCCGCCGCCGATGCTGTTCAACCCGAAGCACGAACAGGTCCTGCGAACAGGGCCTGCCGCGGCTCAATACCAGGCGCTGCAGACCGAGTTCGATGCGGCGTTTGCGCTTCGCCAGGACGCCGCGCGCGCCGTGTCAGCGACGGGGGGAGACGATGCATCGCGGGCCGCATTCGGCAATGCGGAGGCGGCGGTGAGGAGCATCCGCGATCGCGCCATGCGTCTCGTGCGCGAGACCACGGGCGACGCCGCTTATAGCGACGTGAACTACGTGTTCCCGACGTTCATTACCACGCAGTTGCCAGTTGGGCTGGCAGGTCTGATGATCGCGGCGATTCTCGCGGCAGTGATGTCGACGGTCGCGGCGGAACTGAACTCGCTGTCGACCGCGACCATCATCGATTTCTACAAGCGCCATTTCAGGAAAGACGCGACCGAGCGTCACTATCTGCGCGCGTCATGGGCGGCCACCGCCATCTGGGGCGCGTTCGCGACCATTGTGGCGAGCTATGCCACCAGTCTCGGGTCGCTCATCGTGGTGGTGAACAAAGTCGGATCGTTCTTCTATGGGTCGCTGTTCGGTATCTTCGTGCTTGCCATCGTGACGAAGCGGGTCGGCGCCAACGCGGCTTTTCTCGCGCTCATTGCCGGTATGGTCACCGTAGCGATCGTGGGACTGTCTACGAGCGTCTCGTGGTTGTGGCAGAACGTGGTTGGCACGGTGGTGGTGACGACCGTCGGCGTCGCGCTCAGCTATGTGCTTCCAGAAAAGGCGAAGGCGGTATGAAGCGTCTGCTGGCTGTCCTCTTGCTCGGCGTCGCTGCGGCCGCCGCGCAAACCGCGGCGCCTTTCGATCTGATTCTGGCGGGCGGCAGCGTGATCGACGGATCGGGCGCTCCTGCGCGAATCGCCGACGTTGGCGTTCGTGACGGACGCATTGCCGCGATCGGCAACCTGTCGCGTGCGGCGGCGCGCGAGCGCGTCGATGTCGCGGGCCTGTCGGTGGCGCCCGGCTTCATCGACGTGCACACCCACGCCGACAACATCGCGTCGCGTCCCGCTGCCGGCAACTTCGTGCGGATGGGCGTGACGACCGTCGTGGCGGGAAATTGCGGGTCGTCGCCGGTGGACGTCGCGAACGCGCTCGACGAGATTCGCGCGGCCCGCGTGGCGGTGAACTTCGCCACCCTGGTGGGTCACAATTCCGTTCGCTCGGCGGTCATGGGCAGCGTCCGTCGCGACCCGACGCTCCCCGAGCTCGAGCGGATGAAGGGGCTTGTCTTCAAGGCGATGGCCGACGGCGCGGTGGGGCTCTCGACCGGATTGCAGTACGTGCCGGGCACGTATGCGTCGACGCCGGAGATCATCGAGCTGGCGCGGGTCGCGGCGAATGCGGGCGGCCTCTATACGTCACACATGCGCAATGAGGGCACGGCGCTGGAGGCCGCGATTCGCGAGACGCTGCAGGTCGGCCGCATGAGCGGCGCGCGCGTGCAGATCTCCCATTTGAAGGTGGATGCCAGGAGCCGCTGGGGCGCCAGCCGCGATGCCCTCGCGATGATCGATGCGGCGCGCGCGGCAGGGCAGGACGTGCGGGCGGATCAGTACGCGTACACCGCCGCCGGATCCGGACTCGGTATCCGGTTTCCATCGTGGGCGCTCGAGGGCGGCCGCGAGAAGATTCGGGAGCGGTTGAACGACGCCGCCACGTGGGCGCGCATCAAGAAAGAGATGCTGGGTCTCGTGCAGGAGCGTGGGTTCGAGGATTTGTCGTGGGCGACGGTCGCCAGCTATCAGGCCGATCCGTCGCTCAATGGCCTCTCGATGGCCGACGTCGCGCAGCGGCTGCACGGCGCGCGGACGGCCGATGCGCAGTTCGAGGCCGCGCGCACGCTGATGCTGGGCGGCGCGCCGTCGATGGTGTATCACTTCATGGACGAGGGAGACGTCGAGCGCATCATGCGCCATCCGTCGGTGTCGGTGGCGGCCGACAGCGGCGTGCTCGAGCCCAATGGCACGACGCGCCCGCATCCGCGCGGCTATGGCAACAACGCGCGCGTGCTCGCGCGCTACGTGCGCGAGCGCAAGATCATTCCTGTCGAAGAGGCCATCCGCAAGATGACGTCGCTGCCGGCCGATCATTTCCGGCTCACGGGCCGCGGCCGCCTTGCCGCCGGTGCCGCCGCCGACATCGTCGTGTTCGATCCCGCTCGCGTGCGCGACGTGGCGACGTTCGATGCGCCGCACGGCTATGCCGAAGGCATTCCACACGTGCTGGTGAACGGCATGTTCGTGGTGCGCAACGGCGCACAGACGGCCGAGCGGCCAGGTGCCGTGCTTGCGCCGTCTCTGTTGAAGGTCCGGTAGGCCGGAGCTTCAGGCTCTTCCTTCACCGGCGAGATCCGCATCCGCACCGAGAACCGGTGTCCCAGGAAGCTGCCGCGATCGTCTTCGAGGGGCGGGAGTACGAATGAGACGACCTCGCCGGCGCTGATGCTGATCGGATACTCGCCCCGGCCAACACGCGGAGGGATTCCCAGGCCCGCGGCCTTCGGGTTGATGAAGCGGCGTGTGAGCTCGAGCTTCATCTCCATGTCGTCGTCGCTTGTCAGTGACATGTTCTGGATCTTGCCGAACACCTCCAGCGTGATTGGCTCCAGCCGTCCGTAGACGTTCCCCGTGAGACTCAGGTCATCGAAATAAAACTCTCCCCGTCCCCCATCGCGCATTCGTACGGTCTGCCGCTGCGTCGTTTCCTTTCCATCAGGCGCGTTGTGCACGAACCAGAGCTCCGCTTCCATGACGGGCTGTCCGGGACCGTCGAGCAGGCGCGCGTCGATAGACATATCCACGCCGGAACAGGTCGCGGTCGGCGTCAGCAGTTTGGGCTGGCCTTGGCCGCCTCCGCTCCCGCCGCCCCCGCGCAGAGTGCCCTCGCCCTGCGCGCCAGCGCGGCGCGCGGTGAGAATCCGCCACATCCTGGGATTGCCTGAGAGCTGGTCCAGCGTCGTGGCCGCATGGGACTTGGTGGCACCAACCTGCAGCACGTTAATCCCGTTCGCCGATCGACCGAGGACGCCGTTGTACCAGGAACGCTGCCAGCCGACTGCAACCGCGGCCTTCACGTCCTGCGGGATTCCTCGCCGTGTCGGCGTCACGCTGACCTTCCAGCCATAGGCGGCCTGCGCGGGCATGACGTCTGAGATCTGTGCGCGATCGCACACCGAGGCCGGCACGTACACGAAGGCCTCGTGTTTTCCGCGGGAGGCATCGAGCGTGAACCTGCCGGTCTCGCGCTTGTCGCCGTCCGCGAGAATCGCATGCGTCACGATCTCGATCGTGCTGCCCGCGGGGTTGGTCACGTTTTCGGGCGCGGCTGCCGGACGCGGCGCGCCTCCGGATCCGCCGGCGCGTCCGGCGCGCATGCCGCCAGTCTGCGCGAGGACCGCTACGATCATGAGTGCTGCAACCATCAGTCGCCTCCTCTGGATTCATGCCAGTTCACGCCTGGCGTGAGCTCGATTACGCGTGTGGGTTCCGGCGGACGGGCGCCATCGCTGGTGTTGGCGGCCGTCACTTCCGCAGCCGGTGCCTGCCGCAGACCCGCGGCGTAGCCGGCGCCGACGAGCGCGAGCGCAACGACCGCGGCGCTCGCGTACCTTAGAAACGGACGCCTGATTCGAGTCACTCGCACCGCAGCAGCCGGCATGCTGGTCTGCATCGTTTGCCGCAGGGCGAGCACGTCGAACAAATATGCGCGTCCGTCCGAAGACGCAAGTGCCGCATCGAGCGCCGTGGTGTCGACGATTGCGCCGTCCACGAAGGCATCAATCGTGTTTTCGATGGTCATTCGTCGTTCCTTCCTGAAAATCTGACGCCGCGCGCTCGCTCCGTTGCGAGCGTGCCATGCAGCAGCACGCGCAGCGCCTGACGCGCGCGCTGTAGCCGCGATCGCACGGCGTCTTCGGTCACGGCACAGGCCTCGGCGATTTCCGCGTAGCTGAGTCCTGCCGCTTCCCGCAGCAGAAAGATGTCGCGATCGAGCGGCGCGAGCTGCGCAAGCGCTTCGCGCACGAGCAGGGTGGTCTCCTGGGCGGGGCCTGTGCCCCCGTCCAGATCTGGCGCCATCCTCGCGTGCTGGGCGGTGTCGCGCAGATGGTTCAGGCCCAGGTTGCGCGCAATCCGGAACACCCACGCGCGCTGGCCCGGCTCGCTCTCGGGCAGCGGCGATCGCGCGGCGTGCAGAAACGTCTCCTGCGCCAGATCGCGCGCGGTGTCGGCATGCCCGACCAGACGGGTGAGGTACCGCACCACACGCGGTTGGCATTCCAGGTAAAGACGCTCGGCGTGCGGAGTCTCGGGCATCTGGCCGTCACTTACTAGAACACCCGGCGCGGGCATTCGTGTCATCCGGTTCCGGGAGCCGCCGGGCCAAGCTCAACTAGATGGCTTGACAATAGATGTGAAAACACTTATCGTGTGGACATGGAAGATCGGGACGACGGCCGGCGGCAGGAACTCCTGAGGCGCGTGCCGCCCGCCGAGGTGGCGCGGTTGGTCCGCCTTTTGGAATCCAGATTCGAGAGCCGCGATACCGCTCAAGTGCCGGCTCAGGAGAAAAAACAGTGACCGCAAAGACACTCGACTACGGACTTCTGCTCATGCGCCTCGCCGTCGGCATCGTGATGGTCGCGCACGGCGCGCAGAAGCTCTTCACCTTCGGCTACGGCGGCGTCGTCGGCGGCTTCACGCAGATGGGGTTGCCGCTGCCGGAGATCTCGGCCGCGCTCATCATCGCCGCGGAGTTCGGCGGTGGATTGCTCATGCTGGCCGGACTCTTCACGCGCTTCGCCGCGGCGGCCTTCGCGTTCGCCATGCTCGTGGCCATGACGCAGGTGCACTGGGCCGCCGGCTTTTTTCTGCCGAACGGCTATGAGTTCACGCTGACCCTCGCCGCAGCATCGCTCGGCCTCGCACTCACCGGCCCGGGTCTGTTCTCGCTCGACGCGCTGATCGCGCGGCGCCGCCGCACGCCGGCGGTAGACGCCTACGCCACGCAGACGACTGACGTGAAACGACGAGTCGCGTAGGTAGCGCAGGCCTTCAGGCCTGCGATCGCGCCGGCAAGGTTGGCTGCCGGCCCGCCGACCGGGCCGGCAGCCTGACGAGGTGTTAGCGGACCGCCGTCACTTCGTCGAAGGCCGCCGGCAGCGGACGAGCGGTCAGCGGCCCATAGTCCTCGAAACCTTTGATGACCTCGCGCAGTGCCACAACCTGCTCACGGGTCTTGCCCGCCTTCACTTGCTCGCGCACGTACTCGAGCAGGGCGCCAAGGTAGTCCGCGTGGCGCTGCAGATCCGAGCGGTTTCCCGTCACGGGATGGCCGGTGCCGGCGTGGCCGAAGATGTAGATCGCATCTGCAGGAAGCTCGTTAGCTGCTTTGCCCAGGGTCACAATCCAGTTCGCGATCGACGCACCATTCGCGCGATCGATGACCGGATGCATGCGGTTGAACATCAGATCGCCCATATGCGCGACGTTCGCCTTCTCGAAGACGATGACGATGTCGCCGCCGGTGTGGGCGGGGCCGTAATGACGCGTCATGATCGTCTCGCCGCCATGTGTCATCGACCAGCGGTCGGTGACGGTGGTGTCGGGAACGACCGGCTCCGCCGGCGCGGGTGTTGTGGGCGGCGGATTCTGCTGCGCGCGGCGGTCGAGGTTCTGCTTGTGCGTCGCCGCCATGTACTTCGGCACGTTCACGTGACCGACAATCCGCTTCGTTTTCGGGCGGAACACGCCGTTGCCGGCCGTGTGGTCGCCGTGATGATGCGTGTTGATGAGCGCGGTGATCTCAGTCTTGCCCGATGTCTTCAGCAGCTGCTCGAGGCAGAGCGCCGCGGTGTCGGGGAACTGGCTGTCGACGGCAACGGCGCCGTCCGCGTTGATCAGCCAGCCAATCGTGCCGCCGCGCGCCGTCCAGTAGCCGGCATCGCCGCGCAGTGCCTTGAACTCGGGTGTGATCGGCTGCGGCGTCTGCTGGCCGAACAGCCGGACGCCGCCAAAGGTGCCGGCGGCCACGGCCGCCGTGGAGGTTGCGAGAAAGCCTCGTCGTGTAAGCGCCATAGGGGGCCGATCATACTCCCGCGGCAGCGAGTCCGGCGGCACGCCCGGTCGACCAGGCCCACTGGAAGTTGTGGCCGCCGATCGGGCCGAACGCGTCGAGCACTTCGCCGCAGAAATACAGGCTGGGATGCCGTCGGCTTTCGAGCGTCAGCGGATCCACCGCGTCGAGCGCCACGCCCCCGCCGGTGACCTCGGCTTTCTTGTAGCCCTCGTCGCCGCTGACGGGCAATCGGTAATCGACCAACTGCGTCAGAAGCCGGCTTCGCTCGTCGCGCCTGAGCTCGGCGAGCCGCCGGTCAGCTGGAATGCCGGCAGACGCCACCAGCATGTCGGCGAGGCGCGCCGGCACGCGCGACGCCACGCGCGTTGCGACGAGCCCGGTTCGTTCCTGCAGCGCTTCTTCCCACTCGGCACGCGGGATGTCATTCCATGCCGCGAGCACATCGCCGCGATCGCGCGTATAGCCGTGCGAGACATCGAGCACTGACGGGCCGCTGTACCCGCGATGCGTGAAGAGAAATCCGGCCGTCGAGCGGGCCTGCTTGCCCGCGGCGGGCGACCGCACGGCCGCCGTGAGACTCAGACCCGACAGCGCTGTGTGCGCCGCGTCGTTCGTCAACAGCGGCGTCAGCGCCGCATACGTGGGAATCATCCGATGGCCGAGCGCGCGGGCCATCTCGAGCCCGGCGCCGTCGCTGCCCGTGGCCGGCACCGAGAGCCCGCCGGTCGCCACGATGACCGCCCGCGCGGTGATCGCATCGCCCGCATCGACACTCACGCGCCAAGAGTCATCGACACGCTCCACGCCGGTCACCGCCGTCTTCCATCGGAATTCGGCGCCCGCGTCAGCGGCCAGCCGCACCAGCACGTCGCGCACATCGCGCGCGCGATTCGATTGCGGGAACAGCTTGCCCGACTCCTCCTCGAGCTCGAGCGGAATGCCGGCATCCTGCTCGAAGAACCCCCGCTGCTCGTGAAGCGGGAACGATCGCAGCAGCCGTTTGAGGAGATGTGCCGGCCCGGCCGTGACAAACCGTTCGGGCGCCGACATCGACGGCAGCACGTTGCACCGTTCGCCGCCGCTGATGAGAATCTTCCGGCCTCCGTCTGCCGTCTTTTCGATCACGACCACGCGCGCGGCCGCGCGGGCGGCATGGATGGCTGCCATCAGGCCCGCCGCCCCGGCCCCGAGCACGACTACTTCCGTAACGCCTCCTCGATGCCCGCCGCGGCATTGATCAGCGCGACGTGCGTGAAGGCCTGTGGAAAGTTGCCGAGATGCCGGTTCGTCTTCGGATCGAATTCCTCCGCATACAACCCGACGTCGTTCGCGAACCCGAGCAGCCGCTCGAACAGCCGCTGCGCCTGGTCCACGCGCCCCATCTCGGCGTAGCAGTCGACGAGCCAGAACGAGCACATGAGAAACAATCCTTCGCCAGGCGGCAGCCCATCGTCCACCTTGCTGGTGCGATAGCGTCGAATGAGGCCGATCGGGTCGTCTGCGTGCGGGCCGGCCGCGTCGAGCTCGCGCGTGATGCGATCGATGGTGGCGAGCATGCGGGGATCGTTCGGCTTGATGACCTTCCGCAGCTGCAGGCACAGCAGGCTCGCATCGACCTGATCGGATCCGTAGGCCTGCACGAACGACCCGGTCGCGGGGTCCACGCCCTTCGCGAGAATCTCGCGCATGATCGCGTCGGCGCCGGCTTCCCAGGCGCCGATGTCCCCGTCGAAACCGGTCTTCCGCACGAGTTGTGAGGCGCGCGTCAGCGCAACCCACGCCTGGGCCTTGGAATACACGAAATGCTGCGGATCGCTGCGCATCTCCCAGATCCCGAGATCCGGCTGACGCCAGATCTCGAGCACGTGATTGGCGCTGGCGCGCAGGAACGGCCAGACGTCTCGCGAGACCGGCCGGCCCAACTTGTTGAGCAGATAGGCGCAGTCGATCAGATCGCCGAACAGATCCAGTTGATGCTGTGAGTACGCGGCGTTGCCGATGCGCACCGGCGAGGAGCGCTCGTAGCCCTCGAGATGATCGAGCACCTGCTCGTCGAGCTGCGTCTCGCCGTCAACGCCGTACAACACCTGCAGACTCTCGGGACCGTCGGGCACGATGCTGAGCAGCCATTCGAAGTAGGCCGCGCCCTCGTCAAAATGCCCGAGCAGATAGTGCGCGTAGAGCACGAATGCGGAATCGCGCACCCAGGCGTACCGGTAATCCCAGTTGCGCACGCCGCCGATGCGCTCCGGCAGCGACGTCGTCGGCGCCGCGATAATGGCGCCGGTGGGCGCGTAGCCGAGCAGCTTCAACACGAGCGCGCTGCGGCGCACGGCGTCGTTGTACATACCGATACGGCAACGGCTGACCCAGCGCCTCCAGTATTCGCATGTTTCGTCGAACGCACTTGTGAGATCCGTCTGAGAGGGTGTGTGCCAGAGCAGCGGCTTCTCGCGGTACTCGAGCGTGAGCCATTTCACCTCGCCCGCGGCAATCTCGAATGACGCGGAGGCAGCCGTCGCATTGATGGCGAGCGGAAGCTCTGTATAGAGCGTGATCGACTCGCCACCGGCCATGGCGCGGGCGCCGTGGCCCTCGCGCGTCTCCCACGCCGCATCGCGGCGCCCGTAATCGAACCGGGGATCGAGCGTGAGCGAGAACCGGATGCTGCCGCGCCGGCCGCGCAGCCGCCTGAGGATCCGGTTCGTTTGCGGATGGCGTGTCGCGTGATCCACGGGCATGAAGTCAACGAGCTCGACTTCGCCGCCGTCTGTGAGGAAGCGGGTCTCGAGCACGTTCGTGTCTTCGAGATACCGCCGTGAGACCTTGAAGGGACCCGCCGGGGCGACTTGAAAGAAGCCGCCCCGGCTGCTGTCGAGAATGCGTCCGAAGATCGATGGCGCATCGAACCGCGGAAAGCAGGCCCAGTCGATCGAGCCGTCGCGCGAGACCAGCGCCGCCGTCAGGCCGTCCCCGATGACCGCGTAGTCTTCGATGCGCCTGTAAGACACCTACTTCAGTATCTCGTCAATCGGCACCACGCGCACCGTTCCGAGGTTCAGTTTCCTGATGCCCGCGTCAATCGTCTTCAGATCGCCGACGACGACCACCGCGAACCTCTCGGGCGCCACATATTTCTTCGCCACGCGCTCGACGTCGGCGGCCGTCACGGCCTGGACCTTCGAGACGTACTCGGTGAACGTGCCCTCGGGCAGGCTGTAGATCACCAGCTCGGTCAGCTTCGACGCAATGTCCTGCGACGTTTCGAAGTCTTGCGGGTAGCCGAGCGCGAGATAGTTCTTCGCCTTCTCGAGCTCCTCGGCCGATACCGGCTTGCCGATGTTCGCGAGCTCCTTGAAGAACTCGGTGAGCGACTCCGATGTCTTGTCGGTCTGCACGTTGGCCGTTGCGACGAACGGGCCTGCGCCGAGGCGCATGTCGAAGCCGGAGCCCGCGCCGTAGGCATAGCCGTGCGTCTCGCGCAGGTTCGTGTTGAGCCGCGACGTGAACGAGCCGCCAAGGATCGTGTTGAGCACCTGAATCGCGTAATAGTCGGGCGTCGAGCGCGGCACGCCCGTCCAGCCGATGCGAATCACCGACTGCGCGGCGCCAGGCTTGTCGATGAGAAACACCGTCCGCGCGCGCGGCTCGGGCGTGCCAAGCATCGCCGCGGATCGCGCCGCCGCAGCGCCGCTGCCTGCCCACGATCCAAAGCTCTTTTCGAGCATCGCGAGGGCAGCATCCGGCTGCACGTCGCCGGCGACGATCAGATGGGCGTTCGAGGGCTGATAGTGCTGCCTGTGAAACGCGCGCAGGTCGGCGGCCGTGAACGCGCCGACCGACGCCGCGGTGCCGGCCAGGCCCGTGCCGTAGCGGTGCGTATCGCCGTAGATCAGACGCGGAAAGGCTGTCGCGCCGATGGCCGGCGGGTTGTCCTTGATTTGCAGCAGGCTCGTAAGCCGCTCCTTGCGCAGCCGCTCGAGCTCATTGGAGGCAAACGTCGGACGGATCGCGACATCCGCCATGAGTGCGAGTGCATCGCCAAGGCGCGCGACGGGCGTGTAGAGCGACACGCTGCCCGCGTCGAATCCGGCCCCCGTGCCGATTGACGCGCCGAGAAAATCAATCGCGTCGGCAAGCGCGAGCGCATCGCGAGTGCCCGCACCTTCGTCGAGCATTGCCGCCGTCAGGCTCGCGAGACCGAACTTGCCCGCCGGATCGGCCGTCGCGCCGCTCCTGATGACGAGCGACACGCTTGCGACCGGCACTTCGTGCTGCTCCACGATCCACACAGGCATACCGTTCGAGAGGGTGCGCTTGACGATCGGCGGCAGCTTCAGGTCGCGCGGCGGCGCGAGCTTCGGTGGGGCAGAGCGATCGGGCGGGGTCTGCGTGGCAGCCGTGACAGGAATCGCCAATCCAAGAATCGCGAATCCGCCAACAATCAGCCGATCACGCACTCGTGCAATCCCCCGATTCACTTGGCACCTCCTTCGGGCACCACCGTCAGCTCCACGCGCTTGTCGGCGGGCAGGAACCGCCGCACCGCCGCGCGAATGTCGTCGGGCGTAATCGCGCGATAGCGCGCCAGGTCTTCGTTGAAATAATCGGGATTGCCCGTCGCCACGAAATAGCCGTTCAGCTGATCCGCCTTGCCGCCGAATCCGCCGACGCGCTCCATGCGCGCGAAGAAACCGGCTTCGGCCTTGTTGATTGCGCGCGCCACTTCGCGCGCGTCGGGCGCCGTCTGCCGCAGCTTCTCGATTTCTTCGTCGACAATGCGCTTGATGTCTTCGGTGATCTGGTCGGGCGTCTTCTCGGCCGATGGGCGGGCCATGACGACGATATAGAACTCGGAGCGGAGTTTGCCTGACGACTGGAACGCCGACACGCTTTGCGCAATCTGCATGTCGTACACGAGCCGTTTGAAGAGCCGCGAATTCTTGCCGCCGGCCAGCACCGAGGCGGTCAGATCCAGCTCCGCATCGCCGGGCGCAAACAGAGGCGGCGTCAGCCAGGCCAGCGTGAGGCGCGGCAGCTGCACCTTGTCGGTCATCCGCTCTTTCGTGACGCCGGTGAGGATGGCGGGCGGATACTCGTTCGGCGGCACGTCGGCCCCGGGCTTCACGTCGCCGAACCAGGTTTCAATCTTCTTGCGCGCCTCGGCGATGTTGATGTCGCCGGCGATCGAGAGGCTCGCGTTGCCCGGCGCGTAGTATGTGCGGAAGAAGTCACGCACGTCCTCGGCGCTTGCCGCGGTGAGATCCTCCATGTGGCCGATCGTGGGCCAGCTGTAAGGATGGCCCTTCGGATAGAGCAGCTCATCGAGCTTGACGTCGGCCAGCCCGTACGGCGCGTTCTCGACGCCTGACCGGCGCTCGTTCTTCACGACGTCGCGCTGGCCGTTGACCAGCTCCGGCGTGACGATGTCGAGCAGATAGCCCATGCGATCGGATTCGAGGAACAATCCGAGATCGAGCGCGTTCGACGGCATGTCGATGTAATAGTTGGTGCGGTCGCGGTTGGTCGAGCCGTTGTTGTTGGCGCCGGCCGCTTCGAGCCAGGTGTCGAAGGCGCCTTCAGGCACATGCTTCGAGCCTTCGAACATCAGATGCTCGAACAGGTGCGCGAAACCCGTGCGGCCCGGCTTTTCGCTGCCGGATCCGACGTGGTACCACATGTTGATCGACACCACCGGCACGCTGTGATCCTCGTGCAGAATCACGTCGAGGCCGTTCGGCAGCGTGAAGTGTGTGTAGGGGACGGCGATGGCCTGAGCCTGATTCGCCGATTCGGCCGACGCCAGAATCGCGAGCACCGCGAGCAGCATTCTGAATCGCATAGACAATGATTATCCCTTCGTTCTCATCGCGCGTGCCCTCGTCGCTGCCGCCCAACCGGCTCGCGCAGGCCGTGGCGCGGCGCCGGGCATCCGGGCGCGGCTTGATCGATTTGACGGCGTCGAACCCTACGGCGGCCGGGTTTCGTTATCCCGATGGATTGCTCGACGCGCTGGCGGCGGAGCGCAACCTTGAATACGCGCCCGACCCGTCGGGCATCGAGGAGGCGCGAGCGGCTGTCGCCGACGAGTTTGCGCGGCGCGGCACGCGCGTGTCGCCCGGGCGCATTGTTCTGACGGCGAGCACGAGCGAGGCCTACAGCTACATCTTCAAGCTGCTCTGCGACCCCGGTGATGACGTGCTGGTGCCGCAGCCCAGCTACCCGTTGTTCGAATGGCTGACGCGGTTCGAGGGTGTCGGTGCCGTGCCGTACCGGCTCGAGTATCACGGCCGCTGGAGAGTTGATGCAGCCGCGATCGCCGCCGCGCGCACCCCTCGCACGAAAGCCATTCTGGCGGTGAATCCGAACAATCCGACAGGCTCGTACTTCACGCGCGCTGATGTCGCGGCGCTGGCGCAGACGGCGCCGGGTCTGCCGTTGGTCGGCGATGAGGTGTTCTGGGATTTCCCTCTTCCCGATGCGCCGCGCGATCGCGCAAGCGTGCTCGAGAGCGGCGGCGAGCTGGTCTTTTCGCTGGGAGGCCTGTCGAAGTCGGCCGCGCTTCCGCAATTGAAGCTGGGATGGATCGCCATTGGCGGTACGGACGCGAACGTTGCCGCCGCTCGCGAGAGGCTGGAGCTCATCGCGGACGCCTATCTGTCGGTATCGACACCCGTGCAGACCGCCGCGGCCACGCTGATTGCGGCCGGGCCGGCGCTTCGCGACCAGATCTCGGCGCGAACTGCGCGAAATCTTTCGGCGCTGGCCGTCGCGGTCGAGCAGCATCCGGCCCTGAATTTGCTCAAGCCGGAAGGGGGCTGGTCCGCGATCGTCCGGGTGCCCGCGACCACCACCGAGGAAGATCTGGCCGTGGCGCTGGCCGAAGAAGATGGCGTGCTGGTCCACCCTGGCTATTTTTTCGACTTCGAGCAGGAGGCCTTTATCGTCATCAGTCTGATCGTCCCGCCCGCTGATTTCGACGAGGCACTCGCGCGCGTGCTTCGTCGCGTCGCGGGTGGCGCAGTCTCTAGCGGCGGTGGCTCGCGTTCGGTCTGATGCCAGCAACCCCGTACCGCCGCACGGCCGGCGTTCTGCTTCCTCTGTTTTCCATGCGATCGAGTACCAGCTGGGGCATCGGCGAGTTTGCCGATGTGCGTCCATTCTCTGAATGGATGCACGGGGCGGGGCTCTCGCTGCTGCAGCTGCTGCCCATCAACGCGATGTCGCCGGGGCAGAACTCGCCGTACTCCGCGCTGTCGTCGGCCGCGCTCGATCCAATCTTCATCGCGCCTGAAGCGGTGGCCAGCTTCACGCGTGCGGGCGGCATATCCGCGCTGCCGAAAGACGCGCGCGACGCGCTCGAGGCTGCGCGTCACGCGACGAGGGTGGATTCTGATGCGGTGCGTGCGGCCAAGGGCGCCGCATTCGATCTCGCGTGGCAGGCATTCGGGGACGCCGACGCCGAGGCGTTGGACGCGTTCGTCGAGCGCGAGCAGTACTGGCTCGATGACTACACGCTGTATCGCGCGCTGACGGACGAGCACGGCGGCGACTGGACGCGCTGGCCCGACGCGCTTCGCCATCGAGAGCCCGACGCGATGGCCCGCGCGCGGACCGCGCTGGCGCGGCCGATCCGTTTCCACGGCTGGCTGCAGTGGATTGCCGATGCGCAGTGGGGCAGCGCGCGCGCCGATGCGCGCGAGAACGGCGTCGACGTGTTCGGTGACCTGCCGTTCATGGTGAGCACCGCGAGCGCTGATGTCTGGGGGAGGCAGCAGGATTTCATGCTCGATGCCACCGTCGGCACGCCGCCCGACGCCTTCAGCGACGCGGGCCAGGATTGGGGCGTGCCCGTCTATCGCTGGCCCGAGATTGCCGCAGGCGGCGATGCCTGGCTGCGGATGCGCGGCCGCCGCGCCGCGTCGCTCTTCGACGGCTTCCGCGTCGATCATCTGGTCGGCTTCTATCGCACGTTCGTGCGGCCCCGGCGCGGCGCGCCGTCCTTTCTGCCCGGCGAGCCGTACTTTCTGCCGGACGCGCCGCCCGAGCAGATCGCGCAGGGCGAGCGCATCATGCGGCTGTTTCTCGAGACCGGCGCGGCCGTCACCGCCGAGGATCTCGGCACAGTGCCGGATTACGTGCGCGAGTCGCTCGGCCGTCTCGGCCTCCCCGGCTATCGCATCCTGCGATGGGAGCGGCACTGGCATCAGGAGGGACAGCCGTTTCGCGACCCGGCCGAATGGCCGGCCAATGCCGTCGCCACCACCGGCACGCACGACACCGAGTCGCTCGCCGAGTGGTGGGAGCACGCGGCCGTTGAGGAGCGGCGCCTGGTGCAGGCCATTCCAGACGTGGCCCGCGCGCTCGGCACGGAGGACCATCCAACCCTCACCCCGCGCGTCCGCGACGCGCTGCTTGCGGCGCTCTATGACTCGCCGTCGAACCTGCTGATTCTGCCGTTCCAGGATCTGTTCGGCTGGCGCGATCGCGTCAACACGCCGGCCACCGTCGGCGACGCCAACTGGCGCTGGACGCTGCCGTGGCCGGTCGATCGCCTGCCGTCGATTCCCGTGGCAGCCGACCGCGCGCGCGAGCTGCATGCGCTGGCGGAGGAGACAGGTAGACTCTAGGTTGCTGGTTGCTGGTCTGAGCCGCGCGAGACAACGCTCGCGCGGCTAATCTAGATTAGCCGGCCGGGCTTTGTCCCGGACGGCTGGCACCGACAACCAACAACCAGCAACCGACAACCGACCATGTTCACGAAATCGACCTACAGCAAGGACGCGCTCGACGCGCACGTGCGGGAGACCGTTGCGTGGCATTTCGATCCCGAAACCGGCAGTCCGTTCTGGCTCGATTTCGCGAGCCGTCTCGATTGGGATCCGCGCAAGGAGATTCGGCGGTACGAAGATCTCGATCGCTTCGGCTTCTTCCAGGATGAATGGCTGCGCGGCGGGCCGGTGCGGCGATGGGTGCCGAAGGGTCTGGCGCACAAGCCGGTGTATGTCTTTGAAACCGGCGGCAGCACGGGCGTGCCGAAGTCGCGCATCAACATCGACGACTTCCGCATCGATTATTCGACCTTCAGCGACACGCTGCCAGACGAGTTCTTTCCGAAGGGCAGCGACTGGCTGATGGTGGGGCCGTCGGGCCCGCGGCGTCTGCGCCTTGCGATCGAACATCTCGCGCAGCACCGCGGCGGCATCTGCTTCATGGTCGATCTCGATCCGCGCTGGGTCATCAAACTGATCAAGGCGCGCCAGATGGATCAGGTCGAGGCCTACAAGCGGCACGTCGTGGATCAGGCGCTGATCCTGCTCAAGGCGCACCCGAACATTCAGTGCCTCTTCACGACGCCGAAGCTGCTCGAAGCGCTCTCCGAGAAGATCGCGTTGAAGAAAGCCGGCATCACGGGCGTCTTCTGCGGCGGCACCGAGATGACGCCACAGTTTCACCGCTTCGCGCGCGAGGAGCTGCTCGACGGCGTCTATTTCGCGCCCACCTACGGCAATACGCTGATGGGCCTGGCCGTGCACAAGCCGTTCGACCCGAACGACAACCACGCCATCATCTATTACCCGCCGCTGCCGCGCGCCGTCATCGAGGTGGTCGATCCCGACAATCCGTCGAAGGTCGTCGGTTATGGAAGAACGGGCCGGGTCAGGCTGACAACCCTGACAAAGGAGTTTTTCATGCCGCGCTTCCTCGAGCGCGATGAAGCCGAGCGCGAAGCGCCCTGCGAGCCGTACCCGTGGGATGGGGTCAGAAATGTCAGACCATTCTCCAAGCTTGGAGCGTCAGTAGTAGAGGGGGTGTACTGACAGCCCAATGTAAATTGTAAATCGTAAATAGCATTGTCTACTGAGCTATTGGCTGCACTGAAGCGGCAGCAATGACCCCATAGACAATGCTATTTACAATTTACCATTTACATTTCGCGAGCCTGAGCCATGACATCACCAAGAACCCTCGCATTAGCACTGGCGCTGTCTCTGCCCTTGTCCGTGACGACGTTCGCCCAATGGCCGCAATGGCGGGGTCCTGCGCGTGATGGCGCGGTTCCGGCGGCGTCGGTGCCGAAGGCCTGGCCCGAGAAGCTGCAGGAAGCATGGGCGGTTGAAGCGGGCGAGGGCTACTCGACGCCGGTTGTCGCGAATGGCCGCGTGTATGTGCACGCGCGGCGCGATCCCGACGAGGTCGTCATGGCGTTCGATCTCGCCACCGGCAGGCAGGTCTGGAGCGACACGCATCAGGCGCCGTTCACGAAAAATCAGTATGCCAACGCGATGGCCAAGGGACCCAATGCCACGCCGCTCGTGGCCAACGGCCGTCTCTATACGTTCGGCGTGACCGCGGTGCTCACCGCGTATGACGCCGCCGGCGGCAAGGTGCTCTGGCGCCACGACTACACGAAAGACATCGACTCGTCGAAGCTGTTCTGCGGTACCGCGATGTCGCCCATCCTTGTCGACGAGGCCATCATCGTGCACGTCGGCGACGATCGCGGCGGCGTCTTTCGCGCCTTCGATGCCGTGACCGGCAAGATGCGGTGGGAGCAGAAAGCGCCCGGCCCGGGCTACGCATCGCCCGTGCTGGCGACGATGGCAGGCGCAAAACAAGTCGTGATGCTCACCGACAAGTCGGTAGTGGGCGTCTCGACATCCGACGGCGGCATTCTCTGGAGTTTCCCATTCCCCGACGAATGGAACGAAAACATCGTCACGCCCATCGTCATCGGCGACACGGTGATCGTGTCAGGCACGCGGCAGGGCACGCGCGCGCTCCGCGTCGCCCCGAAGGGCGCGGCCTTCGAGGCCACCGAACTGTGGCACTCGCCCGAGACGGCAATGTACATGAGTACCCCCGTACTGCAGGGCGGCGTGCTCTATGGCATGTCGACACGGCGTAAGGGCCAGTTCTTCGCGCTCGATCCGGCCACCGGCAAGACGTTGTGGATGACGGAGGGGCGCGAAGCGGGCAACGCGCATCTCGTGGCGGCGGGGTCGAATCTCGTCGTGCAGCTCGACACCGGCGACATGATCGTCGCGCCGGTGTCGAAGACCGGCTTCACGCCCGCGCGCCGCTATACCGTTGGCAAAAGCGCGACCTACACGCATCCCGTGCTCACGCCGGGTGGCGTGCTCGTGCGGGATCAGACGCACCTGAGATTCTGGCAGTGGTAACTGTACTGATCGCGGAAATGTAAATTGTAAATCGTAAATAGCATTGTCTATTGGG
Organism: Vicinamibacterales bacterium; assembly: GCA_040902895.1. Lineage (GTDB taxonomy): Bacteria > Acidobacteriota > Vicinamibacteria > Vicinamibacterales > SCN-69-37 > JALYRV01. Next base: position 53,097 of record JBBDWL010000141.1, read on the forward strand.
CTATTGCCAGAGGCTGCTCACCACGCATGTTGCATATACCGTTGCTGCGCTTCGGCCTTCCCTACAAAAGCCTCGACGTGGTTACCGCGCCGCACCATCGCACGCGCAGGCCATTCGTGGAGCTCAGTCAGGCGAACGTTGGACTGATCAGCCGCGATCTGCTGCGACAGGGTGAAGCACGCGCGGCGCTGCAGCGCTTCGCCGCGGAAGAGTTGATCGCGATGTGCAAGTCCGCCGCGCCCATCTTTCTCACCGAGACGCTCAACGTTGGCGATGTGGATCAGACGCCGCAGGATTATCTCGAGCAGCTGAACGCGACCACAGGCATGCCGTTCGTCATGGGGCGGCGCAATATGGCGCGCGTCGCGGCGGTGCTCGAGAACATGGAGAGCATCCTGCGCGGCCTGACGCGCGGTCTCGATCTGCGCGTGCTGGATCGCGGATACGGCGAGCCCTCAATCAGCTTTTTCCCCCGCGCGCAGTCGCTCGGCGTCGTGCTGCCGAACAACTCACCGGGCGTGCACGGGCTCTGGCTGCCCGCGATTCCATTGAAGATGCCGCTCGTGCTGCGTCCCGGCAGCGCCGAGCCATGGACGCCGTACCGCCTGATTCAATCGCTCATCAAGGCGGGCGTGCCGCGCGACGCGTTCTGTTTTTATCCGAGCGGCCATGCCGGCGCCGGCGAGATCGTACGCGCCACCGGCCGCAGCATGTTCTTTGGCGATCTTGCCGCGGTCGGAACGGTCGCGGGCGATCCGCGCGTCGAGCTGCACGGGCCGGGCTACAGCAAAATCTTCATCGGGTCCGATCGCATCGGCAGCTGGAGCGAGTATCTGGATCTGATCGCGGCATCGGTCGTCGAAAACGGCGGACGGTCCTGCGTCAACGCCAGCGGCGTCTGGGTGCCAGCGCACGCGCATGACATCGCCGACGCGCTCGCCGAGCGGCTTGCGGCGATCCAGCCGCGCGGGGCCGACGATGAGCGGGCGGAGATTGCGCCGTTTGTGGATCCGGCGGTGGCGCGGCGGATTTCGGAGCAGATCGATGCGGGACTCCATGAGGCGGGGGCCGAAGACGTGACGGCGAAGTACCGGAAGGGAAGCCGCCTCGTGGAACACGACGGCGCCACGTTCCTGCTGCCCACGGTCGTGCGCTGCGACAGCAGCTCGCATCCGCTGGCGAACCGCGAGTTCCTCTTTCCGTTCGTGTCGGTTGTGCAGATGACGGACGAACAGACGGCGGCGGCACCGGCCTGCTTCGGTCCCACGCTCGTGGTGACGGCGCTGACCGGGGATCGCGCGGCGATCGATCGTCTGCTGGCCTCGGATCTGGTCGGCCGTCTGAACCTCGGGCCGATCCAGACCAACCGGATCGTGTGGGATCAGCCGCATGAGGGCAATCTCTTCGAGCACATGTATGGCCGCCGCGCGTTTCAAAAAACGGGGACGGGTCTTAATTATTGATGCCGGCGATGAGAATATTCAGACCCGTCCCCGTTTTTCTGCTGGTGCTCGGCACAGCCGAGCCCATGACGCCCCCGCAGCGGGTGCCGCCGGCCAGGCAGCTCTTCGAGCTCTATCTAAAAGGTGATCACGCAGCAGCCGTGGCGCCGCTGGGGACGGCGCGCAACGTGGCCTCGATCGCGCGCGACATGGTATCGGAGGGCGAGGAGTGGATCGAGGAGGGTGCGTCGCCAGCCGAGATCGAGCGCCGAAGGCTCGTTGCCGCGGCGCTGGCGCTCGAGTTCACGGTGCTGCGGATGGAAGACGAGTGGTACATCCTGCGTCCGCTGATCGAGTGGGGATGCGTGCAGCTGGTGAAGGGTCCGCCCGGCGACCGCGAGCTGGCGTGGCAGCGCGCCTCGCTGGCGGCCATTCAAGGCGCGCGCGATGACGCCTTCGCGCGCCGCCCGCCCGTATCGGCTGAACGGCCCGATGCGCCGTTTTCGGCCGACCACGTCGCGCATGCCGCGTTGAGATTTCCATCCGATCCCGCCGTGCTGTTCGCGCAGGGCTTCTTCGCCGAGTTTCAGGTGCCGGTCGAAGGCCGCATGCGCACCATCGACGTCGACACGGCCGATCGCGCGGCTGCGCGCGCGATTGAGTTCTACCGCCGCGCCGGCGAGGACCCTGCGTTCAGGCACGAATCCGCGCTCGCCATCGGCTACATCCAGCTGCGCATGAAGCGGCTCGACGCCGTGCTGCCGGAGCTGGCAGTGGCGGCCGAGAGCACCGACCCGTTCGTGCGCTATCTCGCGCACCTGTTTCGCGGCCGCACCCTCGCGCAGCTGGGCGGCGTCGACGAAGCCATGGCGGCCTATCGCGCGGCGCTGGCCGTCATTCCCAACGCGCAGTCCGCATCGATCGCGCTTGCAGCGATGCTGCATGCCGCCGACCAGCCCGATCCCGCCATCGACATCATGACGAAGTCGTTTGCCGCGAGGCCGGCCGAGGATCCCTGGCGCGAATACGGCTTCGGCCAGTTCCGTCACTGGACTCGATACCGCGATCAAATGCGAGAGGCCGCGCGATGACACGCATGCCACGTCTCGCAACCGCCGGTCTGATCCTCACGGCCGTTGGCATCACTGCATCGATCCCGCCCGCGCGGGCGCAGGTGTTCCGCAGCGGGATCGATCTCGTGTCGGTCGACGTCTCCGTGAAGTCGGGCAATAGAGTTGTCACCGGCCTGACGGCTGCGGACTTCCGGCTCTATGACAATGGCGTGCTGCAGCAGGTCGAAGCCGTCGCGATCGAAGACGTGCCGATCGACGTCACGATCTTTCACGACACGAGCGTGAGCCAGAGCGCCCGTGTTGACTCGCTCAAGCGCGACATCATTACGGTGGCCGGACTGCTGCGTCCGGGCGACCGCATCCGGCTGCTCACGTTCGACGATCAGGTGCAGGACGCCTTCGGATGGCAGCCGGCCGGGTCGAAGCCCGACGTGTCGCGCGTGAAGATGGGACGCATCTCGCCTGTCTACGACGCGCTGTTCGCAGCGCTGCTGCACAAGCCGGAGACCGGCCGCCGCCACATGGTGCTCGCGCTCACCGACGCCGAAGACGCCGGCGGCGTCATCTCGATCGAAACGCTGGCCGCGGTGGCCGATCGCTCCGAGGCGGTCCTGCACCTTGTCTCGCTCGACGAGGCGCGCACTCAGGAAGGCCTGCGCGGCGTGATCCGCCAGTGGAATCCCACGCGCGCGGCACGCACCGAAGTGCAGATGGTCGAGAAGATTGTCCCGCACACCGGCGGCGTCGTGCACGACGAGCCGATCTTCCGCAATCACGTCGTGTCGTCATTCAAGAAGGCCTTCGACGACTTCCGCCAGAGTTACGTGCTGCGCTATTCGGCGAAGGGCGTCGCGCGCGGCGGCTGGCACGAGCTGAAGGTCGACGTCGCGAAGCCGGGCACCTACACCGTCCGCGCCCGGCGGGGATATAGATAATTGGGGACGGGTCTCATTTATTCATTTTGAATAGAAACGTGCCGAGAGAATGAATAAATGAGACCCGTCCCCAATTATCGCGACGCCCTCGAGACGGCCGCAGGCCATGCCGCGGAGTATCTCGAGACCGTGGCCGGCCGCCACGTCGGCGCAACCGCCTCGGCCGCTGAACTTCGTCAAGCCCTCGGCGGACCGATGCCGGCAACGGGCCAGGCGCCGGCCGACATCGTCGATCGTCTCGCGCATGCGGCCCGCACCGGCACCGTCGGAAGTCAGGGTCCGCGCTACTTCGGTTTCGTGACAGGCGGCAGCCTGCCCGCGGCGGTCGGCGCCGACTGGCTTCTCTCGGCCTGGGATCAGAACGGCGGCATCTATGTGCTCTCGCCGCTCGTCGCCGTAGTCGAGGAGATCGTCGCCGGCTGGCTTCGCGATCTCCTCGATCTGCCGGATTCGGCGGTGTCATTTTCGGTTGGTTTCGTGACGGGCTGCCAGATGGCGAACTTCACATCGCTGGCGGTCGCGCGCCACCACGTGCTCGCACGGGCCGGGTGGGATGTCGAAGCCGACGGTCTGATCGGCGCGCCGCCGATTGACGTGGTCGTCAGCGATGAGTCGCACTACACGATCTTCAACGCGCTGCGGTATCTCGGCCTGGGCTCCGCGCGCGTGCGCCGCGTGCCGACCGACGATCAGGGACGCATGCGCGCCGACGCGCTCATCGCAACGCTTGCGCAGACGTCAGGTCCATGCATCGTCACCGCGCAGGCCGGCAACGTGAACACCGGCGCGTTCGATCCGCTCGAGCCGATTGCCGACGCCTGCGAAAAACGCGGCGCGTGGCTGCATGTCGACGGCGCGTTTGGTCTCTGGGCGGTGGCCAGCCCCTCGCGCGCGCATCTGGCGGCCGGCATCGCGCGCGCCGATTCGATCGCCACCGACGCGCACAAGTGGCTCAACGTTCCCTACGACTGCGGCATCGTCATGACGCGCCATCGCGAGGCCCACCGCGCGGCCATGACGCTGCACGCGGCGTACATCGTCTCGTCCGACGCCGAACGCGATCCGCACGAGTACGTTCCCGAGGAGTCGCGGCGAGGACGAGCGGTGACCGTGTATGCATCGCTCGCTTCGCTCGGGCGCCAGGGCCTCGGCGAGCTCGTCGACCGCTGCTCGGATCACGCACAACACATGGCCGCGCTGCTCTCGGCGCACCCGAAGGTGCGCATTCTCAGCGACGTTGTCCTCAATCAGGTGCTTGTCAGGATCCAGCCAGATCACCAGATCACCAGATCCGCCGACTCGGATGAGGTCACTCGCGCGGTGATTGCGGCCGTGCAGAAGGACGGCACGTGCTGGCTGGGCGGCACCACCTGGCACGGCGTGGCGGCCATGCGCATCTCGGTGAGCAACTGGTCGACATCCACGGCCGACATCGAGCGCTCCGCACAGGCTATCCTTGAAGCCGTCGACAGGGTGACCTGATGCGTCTTCTGTATCTCACGGCAGGCGCAGCGGATATGTACTGCGGGAGCTGTCTACGCGACAACGCACTGGCGGCGGCGCTGCTCGCGCGCGGCCACGACGTGGTGCTCGCGCCCGTCTACACGCCGACGCTGACCGACGAGCGCAACGTCAGCCGCAGCCGCGTGTTCTTTGGCGGCATCAGCGTGTATCTCGAACAGCACGTCCCGATCTTCCGCCGCACGCCGTGGCTTCTGGATCGGGTCTGGGACTGGGCGCCGATCTTGAAGCTCGCGTCGAAGCGCCAGATCAAGGTCGATCCCGCCCTGCTGGGTGGTATGACCGTGTCGATGCTGCGCGGCACCGATGGCTATCAGCGGAAAGAGATCGACAAGCTGCTGCATTGGCTGCGCAGCGAGCCGCGGTTCGACGCGATCAACCTGCCGTTTACCCTGCTCATTGGTCTTGCACAGCCGCTGCGCGAGGCGCTGGGCGTGCCGATCGCGTGCACGATGCAGGGCGAGGATTTGTTTCTCGAAAATCTTCAGGAGCCGTGGAAGAGCGAGTCGCGCGAGTTGATTCGGTCGCAGCTTCAGCATGTTGACCTGTTTCTTCCTGTCAGCGAGTACTACCGCGAGTTCATGGGCCGCTATCTCGGCATTCCCGCATCGCGCATGAAGGTCGTGCCGCTCGGCATTTCGCTTGGCGGCTATGAGACGGCGCCGGTGGTGGCGCAGCCAGAGCACGACCTGGCCGACACTCCCAGGGCTCGCGATCGTGCCACGGTGGGCTTCTTTGGCCGCATCGCGCCGGAAAAAGGTCTGCACGTGCTCGTCGAGGCCTATCACCTGTTGCGACAGAGGACAGCGATGCCGCTGCAGCTCGTGGCGGGCGGTTACCTCGGCGCTGAGCACATGGACTATTTCAAGGGCGTGCTGAAACGCGTGCATGCGCTCGGCATCGAGAACGAGTTCAGTTATGCCGGCTCGCCGGATCGGGCGGGCAAGCAAGCGTTGTTGAGGTCGTTCGCCGTGATGTCGATGCCCGCGACGTACGACGAACCGAAAGGCCTGACGCTGCTCGAGGCGATGGCGGGCGGCGTGCCGGTCGTTCAGCCGGCACGAGGCAGCTTCACGGAGCTCATCGAGAAGACAGGCGGCGGCCTGCTGGTGCCGCCCGACGATCCGGAGGCGCTCGCGCAAGGCCTGCTGCGGGTGCTCACCGATGCTGATCTCGCGCAGGCATTGTCGCAGCGCGGCGCATTCGGCGTGCGCGCCCACTACAGTGTGGATGTGATGGCCGACGCCGCAGAAGCGGCCTACGGGAGCCTGCATGCTGCGCGTTGATCGCGTCTCGAAGTCGTTCGACACGCCGCGCGGTCCGCTGCCAATCCTCGACGAGATCTCGCTGTCGCTCGATCGGGGTCAATCCGCCGCCATCATGGGCCCTTCGGGGAGCGGCAAAAGCACGCTGCTGTACATCATTGGCGCGCTCGAGCCGCCGTCGGCGGGCACGGTCTCGCTCGATGGCGACGATCCGTGGAAGATGACCGAGCAGGCGCAGGCCGCCTTTCGCAGCCGCCGCGTTGGATTTGTCTTTCAGGATCACCTCCTGCTGCCCCAGCTCACGGCTTTGGAGAATGTCCTCGCGCCGGCCATGGCCACCGCGTGCGGCGTGACGGCAGCCGTCACATCGCGCGCGGCATCGCTGCTCGAGCAGGTCGGGCTCGGCGAGCGCACACACCATCGCCCCGCCGAGCTCTCGGGCGGCGAGCGCCAGCGTGTCGCCATCGCGCGTGCGCTTGTCGGCGAGCCCGCGCTGGTGCTCTGCGACGAACCCACGGGCAACCTGGATCGATCCTCCGCGGCCGGCGTGGCCGACACGCTCGTCGATCTGCATTCGCGCGGGGGGACGATGCTGGTGGTGGTGACGCATACGGTGGCGCTGGCCGAGCGGTTCGAGCAGCGATATGAGCTCGATGCAAGACGGCTGGTTCCCGCATAAAACATGAACGCGCGGTTTCTCGCGGCTCGCAGCCTGCGCCACTATCGCCGCACGAACATCGCGGTGGTGCTGGGGGTTGCGTGCGCCGTGACCGTGCTGTCGGGCGCGCTCCTCGTCGGCGAGTCGGTGCGTGCCAGCCTGCGCGCCATGTCCAATGCGCGGCTCGGTCACGCCGACATCATCGTCACCGCGGAGACCTTTTTCAGAGAGCAGCTGGCGGCCGATCTCGGTGCGGCGACAGACCAGCAACCAGGAACCAGCAACCAGCAACCGGTCCCGATCATCATCCTCGAAGGCAACGTCACGCACGAGCCGAGCGGCCGGCGCGCATCGCGCGTGACGGTGTATGGCGTCGACGATCGCTTCTTCGCGTTTCACGGCGTGACCCCAGGCCGGTCGTTTCCGCCTTCAGCTGACACCGCCTTGCTGAGTGCCGCGCTCGCGCGCGAGCTTGGCGCGGCGAATGACGACAGTCTGCTGATCCGCGTCGCGCGGCCGTCCGACATCCCGCTCGAATCGCTGCATGGCCGCCGCGATGAGGGAGGCCGGGCGATCCGCAGAGCGTCGGCGGGCGCGCTCGGTGCCGCTTCGATGGGCGACTTCGCCGTGTCATCGTCGCAGGGCGCGCAGCTTTCGATTTTTCTGTTGCTCTCGCGGCTCCAGAAGGAGTTGGAGGCCGACGGACGGGTCAACGCGATCCTGGTGGATCGGTCTGAAGGAATGGCGACGGAAGCCATGCTGGTTGCCGTGCGTGCGGCGGCAACGCCGGCGGATCTCGGCCTGCGTGTGGAGGTGCTCGCTGGCGATATCTCCATCGAACGCGACGCCGGGCTGATCACCGAGCTCCTCACGCGCGACATCGATGCCGCTGCGTCAGGTGCGGGGCTGCGGGCGATGCCTGTGCTGACGTATCTCGCAAACGAGATGACGTCGGCGGATCGCGCGGTGCCGTACTCGCTGGTGACGGCCGTGGATCCGTCGGCGCTCGACGATCCGCTGCTGCGCGACGCGCTGTCGAGGCCCGTCGAAAATCCTATCGTGCTGAACGACTGGGCGGCGCGGGATCTCGGCGTGAAAGCCGGCGATTGGATCGAGGTGTCGTATTACCGCTGGCTGGATTCCGGAACGCTGGCAACCGAGCGCGCGCCGTTCACCGTCACAGCCATCACGCCGATTGAGGGTTTCGCGGCCGATCGCGACCTCGCGCCTGATTATCCGGGCATCAGCGACACCGACAACCTCTCGGACTGGGACCCGCCGTTTCCAGTCGACCTCAGTCTCGTGCGTGACATCGACGAGGACTACTGGGATCGATACCGCACAACGCCGAAGGCATTCATTCCGATTGCGGTTGGAGAGCGGCTCTGGCACTCACGATGGGGCACCGTGACGTCGCTGCGCGCGCGTGGCGGCGAGGCGCAGAAGGCGGGCCTCGAATCGCGGCTGCGCGCAACGATCGATCCGCTCGCGCACGGCCTGCGCGTGATTGACGTCCGCGCCGAAAGTGCCGACGCTGCGCAGGGCTCGGCCGACTTCGGTCTGTATTTTCTCGGCTTCAGCTATTTTCTCGTCGTGTCGGCGCTGCTGCTGGCCGGCCTGTTCTTCCGGTTGGGCATTGAGCAGCGGCTGCGCGAGATCGGACTGCTGACGGCGATTGGCTTTATGCGCGCCGGCATCCGGCGCATCTTTCTGCTCGAGGGAATCGCGCTCGCCGTGGCTGGCAGCCTGCTGGGCGTGCTGGGCGCAATTGGCTATGCGGCGGTCGTCCTCTACGGCCTTCGCACCTGGTGGCAGGGCGCTGTGAACACGACCGCGCTCGAGCTGCACATTGCCGCCACGCCACTCGTGATCGGCGCCGTTGCCGGCATCGCGATCGCCTGGCTCTGCATCCTGCTGTCGATTCGCGGACTCCGCGCGCTCTCGCCGCGCAGTCTGCTCGCAGGGCATTCGATCGATGCCCTTGCGGATGTGAAGACGTCGACCGCACGGCTGAAAGTCATCGCGGCAGTCGCGGGCGCTCTGGCGCTCGTGCTGATCGCGCTCAGCTTCATGAACGTCGTTCCCGGCGCGGGCGCGTTCTTCGGCGCCGGGATGCTGCTGCTGATTGCGGTGCTCGCGGTCTTCAACCTGGTGCTGCGGCGCCGCGGAGGATTCGCGCTCGAGGGCGCCGGCCAGGCTGGCCTCGCACGGTTTGGCATCCGCAACGCGTCGTGGCGGCCGGGGCGCAGCGTGTTGTCCGCGTCGCTCGTGGCCGCGGCCGTATTTCTGATTGTCTCGGTCGACGCCTTCAGACGCGGCGGTGACGAGACACTCGAGCCACACGGCGGCGCGGGCGGGTTCGCGCTGATCGGCGAGTCGGTCGTGCCGATCGTGCACGACCTGAACACGCCGGAAGGCCGCGAGAATGCGGGACTGATTCTCGATGACAGCGTCTCGTCGGCGCTTCGGTTCTATCAACTCCGCGTGAGGCCAGGCGACGATACGAGTTGTGTGAACCTCTACAAGCCAAAGCGGCCGCGCGTCGTCGGCGTCAGTGACGCCTTCATCGACGCGAACCGTTTCACTTTCGCGTCGTCACTTGCCGGCACACCCGAAGGACGCGCGAACCCCTGGACGCTGCTCCGCGCTGATGCAGAGCCATTTGCCGCCGTCGTCGACGCTACATCACTGCAGTACGTGCTGCACGCCTCGGTCGGCGATGAGATTGTGATCGACGAAGATTCGGCGCGGCCGCTGCGCCTGAGAATCGTAGGCTCGCTTCGCGACAGCGCGCTGCAGGCCGAGATTCTCGTGAGCGACGCATCCTTCAAGCGGATGTTCCCTCACGAATCCGGCTATCGCATGGCGCTGATCGATGTCGACGGTCTTCGCGCCGGCGAGGCCGGCTTCTCCCACGCGCGACTCACCGACGTCGCCGGCCAGCTCGAAGGCGCGCTCGATCAGGTCGGCTTCGATGCGCAGCTGACCAGCGATCGCCTCGCCGCGTATCACCGCGTCGAGAACACGTATCTGACGACCTTTCAAGGCCTGGGCGCGCTCGGACTGCTGCTGGGCACGCTCGGTCTGGCGACCGTGCTTGCGCGCAATGTGCTCGAGCGCCGCCGCGAGCTCGCGCTGCTGCGCGCGGTTGGATTCGAGCGCCGCGCCGTCGGCTGGATCGTGCTCTCCGAGCATCTCGCGCTGCTGCTTGCCGGCATGCTCGCGGGCGCCGTCACCGCGGCCATCGCGATTCTTCCCGCGATCAGCGAGCGCGGATTTGCCGGCGGATGGACGCTGCCGGCCTGGCTCGTCGTGATTTTCGTCATTGGCGCCGCGGTCACCGCGATCGCCGCGCGCGTCGCGTTGCGGCAGCCCCTCCTCGGCGAGCTGCGATCGGAATAACGCGGAAATTCTACCCGGCTTATTTTCAGCGTCGAAAGAGTCATATCAGCAGCCGCCGATGAACCTGCTGAACACGCGGCGGATGCCGTCGCGACTTGGCGATTCATCACCTTGCCGGTGTCAGCTCGCGAGACGGCCGCAAGGATGAGTCCGATGGCGATCAGCGGTCTGGCGGGCGTCATGGCAGTAAAATGCTCCGGTTGGAATATCAGATTAAAGAGTATCCCCTGCAGCAGGGGGCGCTCGAGATTCAATACATCGAGGAATATTTCACGGAGTTTCCGCGCAAGAAGAGCGCGACGGAAATCCTCGACCGCCTGGAGGACCGTACCTGTCTGATCCTGATGGCCGAGGCGCCGCTGCCCGAGGATCCCGGCATGGTCGTGCCGGTCTCGTTCAAGGTGCTGCACGAGCTGCGCGAGAACGAGTCGGATCCGAAGATGTTCGACCTCGTCGATCGCATCAAGGATGTCGTCGATTTCTCGAGCAAGAAGGTCCTCTATAACTGGCTGGGCGCGACGCGCCGCGACTGGCGCGGCCAGGGCTTCTTCCGCGCGCTCAGCGCGCAGCAGGAGGAATGGGCGCTCGACGAGGGCTTCGACGAGATTGTCGTCAAGACCAAGAACCGGTACTACGACATGCGCGGCACGCTCGATCACCTGCGCTACGACGTGATCAAGTTCGAGCCGTACCCCGAAGACAACCAGGAATCGAAGGTCTACATGCGCAAGCGGCTCACCGAGCGCGTGCGCGACAACCACCGCTCGCCGCGCAAGCTCTCGCGGAACTAGCAGCCGGTTGTCGGTTACCGGTTGTCGGTGCGAGCCGGCAGGGACAAAGCCCTACCGGCTAAACTAGATTAGCGGCGCGAGCGTTGTCTCGCGCCGCTCAGACCGGCAACCGGCAACTGGCTACCGGTTGCCGGCTTCGTACAGCGCAATCGACGCCGCCGCGGCGACGTTGAGCGAGTCGGCGTCTTCGCGCGCCATCGGGATGCGCGCGGTGATGTCTGCATAGGCGAGCGCGGCCGGCGACAGACCGTGTCCTTCCGAGCCGAGGAGAAATGCGACGGGCCCAGGCGCCTGCGCGATCACGTCGCGCAGCAGCGGCGCAGCGGGATCGGGAGTCAGCGCGACGAGCCGGTAGCCGCGCTCACGCAGCGCGCGCAGATCGTCCGGCCATGCGGCAAGTTCTGTCCACGGCACCTGCAGGGTCGCGCCCATCGACGTGCGAATGGCTTTGCGATACAGCGGATCGCCGCACGCGGACCCGAGCAGCACCGCGCGCGCGCCGAACGCGTGCGCGGACCGGAAGATGCCGCCGATGTTGTCGGGATTGCTGACGGCTTCGAGAACCACAGCGACCGGGTTGGATTTTCCCGGTTCGGCCTCGTCCAACAGGGCCAACCGGGAAGGTCCAACCTGGTCGAATTCTTCCCGATAGCCGAGCGCCAGGCAGCCGCGATGGAAGTCGTACCCGGTCAGGCTGGTGATGACGTCGGCGGGCGCGACGTGCACAGTCAGATCCGGATGCGCCTCGAGCAGCGGCGCGAGCGCATCGCGCGCCGGCTCCGACGCGAGCACCGAGTGCACCCGATAGCGCGAGTCGAGCAGCCGCGGCAGCACGAGCCGCCCCTCCACAGCAAACAATCCTTCCCGGCGCAGCGCATCCGGCTTGTCGATGAGGCGGTACGGCGCAAGGGCCGGATCGTCTAGGATCCTGTGCATGACTCGCGCGATCTTAGCCCTCATCGCGGCGCTCGTTCAGGCGGCCCCGCCGCCGCAGACCGCACCGCCAGCGCAGCCTGCGCCGCCGTCCACCGACGTGTATCTCGTCTCGCTCGCCGATCCGGCGAAGTGGACCGCATCGTCGGTGACCAACATTTCGGCGAGCCCCGGCTACGACAATCAGCCGTCGTTCATGCGCGACAGCCGCTCGATCCTCTTCACGTCGAACCGCGACGGCAAGCAGAGCGACATCTATCGCTACTGGATCGCCGACCGCAAGCTGACGCGGGTCACCGAAACGGCCGAGAGTGAATACTCGCCTACGGTGGTGCCTCGCGGCGAAGGATTCACGGTCATCCAGGTGGAGGCCGACAACGCGCAGCGTTTGAAGCAGTTCGATCTGAACGGCAGAAACGCGACGCTCATTTCGCATGCCGACGAGAAAGCCGTCGGGTACCACGCGTGGATCGATCCGAATATCGTCATGCTCTTCATCGTCGACCAGCCTTCGATGCTGGTCAGGTTTCAGCCTGGTGGCACGGGCTTCGAGATCGTTACATCCGGTATTGGCCGTGCGCTGACGTGGATAACGAACACGCGATCGGTCAGCTTCACCACACGCGACGAGCATCGTGTCTGGTGGTTCAAGAAGTACGACGCCGACGCCCGGCAGGTGACCACACTTGTCCAGGCCCCGGAAGGCCCGGGCGAGCCGTATGCGGCATGGACGCGCGACGGCCGGCTGTTCACCGCATCCGGCACGCGCATTCTTTCGTGGAAGGACGGCGAGACCGGCTGGACAACGGTCGGCGATCTGAGCGCCGCACCGGTGACGAACATTTCACGGCTGGCCGTCAGCCCTGATGGCCGGTGGCTCGCCTTCGTCGCCGATCCGGTCAGCGTGCAATGAGACAGCCGCCGGCCCGCATGCTGGCGGTGCAGGCGCCGGTCATTCCGATC
>JBBDWL010000141.1:66179-67995 GCA_040902895.1 Vicinamibacterales bacterium
AATGAGACAGCCGCCGGCCCGCATGCTGGCGGTGCAGGCGCCGGTCATTCCGATCGTCAGCCGCTGGCTCGCCGACACGCCAGGCACCATCAGCCTCGGCCAGGGCCTCGTCTCGTGGGGTCCGCCCCCGTCAGCCATCGACGCGCTGCGGGCCTTTCCCTCAGAAGGATCCGATCACAAGTACGGTCCGGTCGAAGGCGTGCCGGCCCTCGTCGATCTGATCGCTGACAAGCTCGCTGCCGAAAACGGCATCAGCTCTCGCGGCAATCGTGTGGTCGTCACCGCCGGCGGCAACCTGGCGTTCATGAATGCCGTGCTCGCGGTCACCGATCCCGGCGACGAAATCATTCTTCCGGTTCCGTACTATTTCAATCACGAGATGGCCGTTGTCATGGCCGGGTGCACCGCGGTGCCGGTGGCCACCGACGAGCGCTATCAGCTGCGTCTCGATGCGCTTGCCGCCGCGATTACGCCGCGCACGCGCGCTATCGTCACGGTCTCTCCCAACAATCCATCCGGCGCTGTCTATTCAGAGCCCGATCTTCGCGCCGTGAACGCGCTTTGCCGCGACCGCGGGCTGTATCACATCAGCGACGAGGTGTACGAGTACTTCGTCTATGACGATGCCGCTCATTGCTCGCCGGCATCCATTGACGGTGCCGGGGAGTGGACCATCTCACTGTTCTCGCTGTCGAAGGCCTATGGCATGGCCAGCTGGCGCATCGGCTATATGGTGGTCCCCGAAGCGCTGTGGGAATCGATCAACAAGATTCAGGACACGCTGCTCGTCTGTCCTCCGCATCCATCGCAGGCCGCGGCGGTCGCGGCGATGCGTGTGGGCCGCGCATGGACCGCGTCGCATCTGCCGGTGCTTGCGCGCATGCGCGACCGGGCGTGGAAGACATTGTCGAGTGTGGCAGACGTGCCGCGCGCCGGCGGCGCGTTCTATTACCTGGTCAAGGCAGACACGTCGCTCGATTCGCTGGCAGCCACCGAGCGGCTCATTCGCGATCACCGCGTGGCTGTGATTCCGGGATCCGCATTCGGTATGACCGAAGGATGCGCGTTGCGCGTCTCGTTCGGTGCGCTCGAGGAAGACACGGCGAGCGAAGGCCTCGACCGTCTCGCGGCAGGGCTTCGCGCGCTGCGATAATTGTAAATTGTAAATGGACCCGACAGCGCTGAAGATCACGACGTGGAACGTCAACGGCATTCGCGCCCGCGAGACGCAGGTGCGCGACTGGATCGATCGCGAGCAGCCCGACATCGTGTGCCTGCAGGAGATCAAGGCGTCGATGGACCAGGTGCCCGCGGCGCTCTGCGAGCTCGAGGGATACTCCTGCTACTGGCACGGCGGCAAAGGCTATTCGGGCGTTGGCCTCCACATCCGGAAGGGTGGTTTTCCAGAGCCACCCGTGTTCTCGCACCCTCCCTTCGACATGGAACACCGCATCGTCGTCGCCGAGCTGCCGACGCTTGCAGTCGCCTCGGTCTATGTGCCGAATGGCGGCAAGGACTTTGAGGCGAAGCTGAAGTTCTTCGAGGCGCTCGTGCACTACGCGGCCACGTTCAAGGCGACCGGCGTGCCGCTGATCATCTGCGGTGATTTGAATATCGCGCGCGAAGACCGCGACATTCATCCGAAGGAGCGCAAGCCGAATCAGATTGGCGCGCGCAGGGAAGAGCGGGATCTGTTCACACAGCTGCTCGAGACGGGCCTGGTGGACGTCGGACGCGCCCTCGATCCCGACAACGACAACCTGTTCACGTGGTGGGCGCCGTGGCGCAACATGAAGCAGCGCAACATCGGCTGGCG
>JBBDWL010000142.1:0-12741 GCA_040902895.1 Vicinamibacterales bacterium
CTGTTAACCGGAGGGTTGCTGGTTCGAGTCCAGCCCGAGGAGCCAATCAATTGAAGATCTGAGATCTGCGATTGACGATCTAAGGCCTAATGTCCATGACGCATAGGAAAACCGGTCGGAACGAAAAGTGTGGCTGCGGCAGCGGCAAGAAGTTCAAGCAGTGCTGCGAGGCGAAGACGCAGGGAGCCGATCGCACGTCGCGGGTCCTGCTCGTCGCCCTCGCCGGCATCATCGTCGCTGCGATTTTCTTCGGCATCTCGGCCGCGCGCCACGACAACAGCGGTACGCCCGCTGCTGGACAGGTCTGGTCCGCTGAGCACGGGCACTACCACTGATTCGCACTCGCGTCGTCGGGTGCTGAGCTTCGCGCGACAGCGCGAGCTCTCGAAGAACTCTCTCGAAGACCCTTGCGATTGTTCGAGGTCGAGCTTACTCTAAGGCGCACGGGAGGTGAAGGTGGGCGTCCCTAGAAGTTCCGCGGCGGATCGACAGGCGAGCCTTGCCGCGATCGAGCGGCGCAGGTGGCTGCTGCAGATGCTGGCGCTTGGCGCCGTCGGCTGCACCCGTCGTGACGATCGCGGCAGCTCCCGTAACACCACCGCCACCATCGCGTACGAGGAAAGGGCTTTGCAGCCCGATTACGACGAGCCCGACAAGCGCCTCGTCTTCCTGCCCCTGGTCGTCGAGAACGAAAGGGGTGATCTGGAAGGGCGGCTCGCGGAACGGTGGGAACACTCGGCCGACTATCACGAGTGGACGTATTACCTGCGGCCCGGGCTCCGGTGGCACAACGGCGTTCCCGTCACCGCGCATGACGTGAAGTTCAGTCTCGATCTCCTGGCGCATCCAGACGTGCTCTCGTTCGGCCCCCGGGCGTTCGAATCCGTTCGTGTACATGACGAGCTCACCGTTACGGTCCGTACAGGTCGACTCATCACTCCCTACAGCTACAACACATGGCCAATCTGCTATCCCAAGCATCGGCTCGAGCGGCTCGATCCCAAGAAGATCGACGAGTGGGAGTTTTGGACGCACCCGCTTGGAAACGGTCCGTATCGGTTCGTCCGCTATGTGCCGCAGACGATGATCGAATACGAAGCGAACGCTGACTATTACCGCGGCAAGCCGAAGATCGAGCACGTGCGGCTCAAGTTCGTCGGCCAGTCATCGCTGACCGAATTGTTGAGCGGGAATGTCGATAGTGCCCACGTGGATCTTTCGCAGGTGGCGGCGCTGGCTGGGAACCCACATTTTCGCGTGTACTACAGCGTCCAGGGCACAAATGTGGTGACCCTCTGGTGGCGGCACTCGCACGTGCTGTTTCGCGATCGGCGCGTGCGCCTCGCGCTCACGCTCGCCATCAACCGCACCGAACTGCTGCGGGTACTCCGAATTCCGGAGACGATCCCGATCGTCGATGGCCCGTTCTCACGCGGTCAGTTTCGGCGTCAGGAGCTGGCGCCGGCGCTCGCGTTCGATCCGGCGCGCGCGCGCACACTGCTCGACGCCGCCGGCTGGCGCGTCCGGGCCGGCGACGGACTGCGAGAACGTGAGGGGCGACCGTTCCAATTCACGGCGATTATCCGCGAGAACTTCGGAGGCGCTCAGGCGACAGCGGTATACGTTCAAGATCAACTCCGCCGAGTGGGCATCGGCATGGACATCCAGTTTCTCGAGCAGGCCAGCCTCCACCGGCAGGTGCTCAGCGGGCGGTTCGAGGCCGCGTTCACAACGTTTGGGCCGTCGCCCTTGTCGCTGTTCGGGAATCGATCGTGGGTGGGCTACTCGAGTCCCGCCGCGAGCGAACTCATCGAACGTCTCGCGGCGACACTCGATCCGGATGCCCGCGACGCGATCTATCGCGATCTCACGGCCCTCTGTCGAGAGGACATGCCGGTGACGTTTCTTTATCCCGTCGTGTCAACCACCGTCGCTCACCAGCGTCTGCAGGGTCTCAGCAGTCCCTGGCGAACTAATCCGGTGGTGCACATGGAAGATCTATGGCTCGACGATCGCGCGTGATGAGTCGAAGGCGCGTCGACCTCGCCGCGATCGCGAGGCGGCAGTGGATGCTCCAGATGCTGGCGCTCGGCATCGCGGGATGCCGTCACGGCGGCGACCCGGCGTCCGCGCGTGGCTCGACGCTGGTCATGGCGGTGCCCGACGCGAGTGTCCTGAAACCCGACGAGTGGGACCTGGACTTCCTCACGTTCCTCCCGCTCGCCACGCGCAACGAACAAGGCGAACTCGAGGGCCGGCTCGCGCAGCGCTGGCAGCATTCCGCCGACTTCAAGGAGTGGACGTACCACTTGCGCACGGACGTGCACTGGGACGATGGCAGGCCGGTTACCGCGCGAGACGTCAAGTTCACGCTGGATCTGCTGGGCCACCCCGCGATCGCGGCGTATCCCGGAATTAACGCGACGGTTGTCGACGACGTGACCGTGCGCATTCGTGCGGCAAAGCCACACTATATCGACGACATCGTCTATTACCCCGAGCACCTGCTCCGCTCGCTCGACCCCGGCAAGTTCTGGGAGTGGGCGTTCTGGACGCATCCGGTCGGAAACGGCCCTTTCCGGGTTCTTCGTTACCTCCCCGATCGACTTATCGAGTTCGAGACGAATCCCGGCTACTACAAGGGCAGGCCGCGCATTGAACGCGTAATTCTCAAGTTCGTCGGCGAGGCGAGTCTGACCGAGTTGTTGAGCGGAAACGTGGACGTCGCACGGGGCGAGCCCAGTCAGGTTCCGCGCATTGCGAGTGACCGGCGCTTCAGCATCTATAACAGCGTTGCTCCGGGTGCCTATCCGATCTATTGGAAGATCGAGCATCCGCTCTTCCGGGACCCGCGCGTGCGACGCGCACTCGTCCATTCGCTGGACCGTCGCGAGCTGTTGCGTGTGCTGAACCTGCCGGAAGAAGCACCTATCACGGATGCGGTCCTGACCTTGAGGCAGTTGCGTCGCCGCGAGTGGCCGGAGCCGCTGCTGTACGACCCGGCTGGGGCGCGGACGCTGTACGCCGCCGCCGGTTGGGTGGACCGGAACCGCGACGGAGTGCTCGAGAAGGATGGCCGCCCGTTCCGCTTTACGGTGAGCGTGGGAAATGGATTTGGGCTCGAGAAGGTGGCGGTGTACGTGCAAGCACAGTTGCGGCGGGCGGGTGTCCAGATGGATATCCGCGTGTTCGATGAGTCCGTCATGTGGGATAAGCTGCGCGCCGGCGATTTCGAGGCGTGGCTGTATGTCCATCAACCCACCTCGTTGCGGAGAGATTTCGGGAGAGGCAACCCCCTCGGTTATGCGAATCCTGCAGTCTTCGAGCTGATCGACCGTTTGCAGCAGACGGCGGATCCGAACGAGGAGGACCGGATTTACCGCAAGATCTCGGACGTTTTTCAGACCGACCCGCCGATGGTTCGACTGCTTCCGGGTTCGAGGGTCTGGTTTGCCCATCGTCGAATCCGCGGCTTGTCCAGTCCGTTTCGCGCGTCGGCTGACACGCACATGGAAGATCTCTGGGTCGAAGACGCGACCGGACGGTGACCGGTCAGGACGGCCGAACGCTAGATGGGTCGCTACATCCTGAAACGGCTGCTGCAGGCGATCCCGCTGCTCGCCGGCATCGCCACCATCACGTTCGTGATGGTGCACCTCGCTCCGGGCGATCCGATGGACATGTATATCGAGCAGCGGTCCCAGCGGGAGTTCGATCCCGAAGTCATCGAGCTTCTGCGCAAGAAACACGGACTCGATCAACCGCTGCCGGTGCAATACGTGAAGTGGATCGGCAACGTCGCTCGTGGCGATTTCGGCGAGTCGTTTCGCTACCGCAGGCCCGTCGCCACGCTCATCGCCGAGAGAGTGCCGTACACGCTCCAGCTCACGGCGCTCGCCCTGTTCTTCGACGCGCTCATCGGAATGACGCTCGGCATCCTCTCCGCGGTGAAGCAGTACAGCCGCACCGACCGCATCATCACGGTCGGTTCACTCGTCATGTATGCGATTCCGGGATTCTGGCTGGGGATCATGCTCGTCCTGGTGTTCTCGGTGAATCTCGGCTGGTTTCCGACGTCGCAGACGCGATCGCTGGATTACGAGCTGTTGTCTGCCCCAGAGAAGCTGCTCGATCGCCTGTGGCACCTTGCCCTGCCGGTCTTCGTGCTCGGCGTCGCGTCCGCGGCAGGCACCGCGCGATTCATGCGAAACAAACTGCTCGACGTGCTGAGCGAAGAGTACGTCCTCGCCGCGCGCGCGCGCGGGCTCAGCGAGCGAGCGGTGATCCTGCATCATGCCCTGCGAAACGCGTTGATCCCGATCGTCACGATTTATGGGCTGGCGCTGCCGTTCCTGCTCGGGGGGGCGGTGCTGATCGAAAAGGTGTTCGCGTGGCCGGGGATGGGCCTCCTCGCGGTGGACGCGATCGGCGCGCGCGATTATCCGGTCATCCTGGCGACCAGCATGATCGCGGCGGTCCTGGTCGTTCTGGGGAACCTGGTCGCCGATGTGACGTATGCGCTGGTCGACCCCCGAGTCTCATATGGCGGCAAGCGGCTGGCCTGACCGGCGCGCGGCGCACGCGCTCGCATTTGCCGCGGCGATGGTGCTGCTCCTGACATGGCGCCACGAGCGCGTGTTCGCCGCGTTCGCGACGCCACACGTGGATCGCTGGGCGGCATCCTTATTCGTGCTGCTCGCGCTTCCTGCCAGCGTGGCACTGCTGATCTATGACGCGCGCCGGCGGAGAAATCAGCAGGCGCGGCCGGCTGCGCAGGGCCGAAGCCTTCTGCAGCTCGCGTGGCGGCGGTTCACGGCGAACCGGCTCGCCATCGCTGCGGTGTACGTGATTGCTGTGTTCTACCTCGTGGCGCTGATGGCCCCCATCATCGCCGGCTATGATCCTTCCGCGCTCGAGGACGTGCTTGCCACGCGCTACCAGCCGCCCTCCTGGGCACACCCGTTTGGGACCGACGAATTCGGACGCGACTTGTTCAGCCGCGCCGTCTACGGCGCGCGCGTCTCGCTCTCGATCGGCCTGCTCGCGATGCTCGTGGCGGTATTCGTCGGAACGCTCTATGGCGCCATCGCGGGATACTTCAGCGGCCTCGTCGACAACGCCCTGATGCGGCTGGTCGATGTCCTCATCGCCTTCCCCACGTTCTTCCTGATGTTGATGCTCGTCGGCATGTTCGAGGCGGGCATTGTCGTTCTCGTCTTCATCCTCGGCCTCACCTCGTGGACGAGCACCGCTCGATTCGTCCGCGGCGAGATTCTCTCGCTCAAGGAGCGTGAGTTCATCGAAGGCGCGCGAGCGATTGGCTTGCCCGCGCACCTGATCATCGCGCGTCACCTGATTCCGAACGCGATCGCGCCGGTGCTGGTGAGCGCGGCGTTCATGGTCGGCGGCATGATCGGCGCCGAGGCCGGGTTGTCATTTCTCGGCATCGGTATCAGGCCTCCGACACCCTCGTGGGGCAACATGATCAGCGCGGGACAGGACGCGCTGTTCGTCGCCTGGTGGATTGCGTTCTTCCCTGGCTGCCTCCTGGCGCTCACGATCACAGCGTTCAGCCTCCTCTCAGACGGGTTGCGCGACGCGCTCGATCCCAAGACGCTGATGCGGAAATACCTCTGACATGCTGCTGCACGTCGAAGACCTGGCGACGCATTTCTTTCTGGATGAAGGCGTGCTGCGTGCGGTTGATGGCGTGTCATTCGATATCCGCGAGGCCGAGACCGTCGCGCTCGTCGGTGAATCGGGCTGCGGGAAAACGATCGTCGCGCTCTCGATATTGAAGCTGGTGCAGTGGCCGGGCCGGATTGTGCGTGGCCGTATCCTCCTTGATGGAGAGGACCTAATCGCAGTCAGCACCGAGAGGTTGCGCCAGGCGCGCGGCGGCGAGGTCGGCCTGATCTTTCAGGAACCGGGCGCATCGCTCAACCCCGTGTTCACAATCGGCGCGCAGCTGGTCGAGGTGCTGCGGCTCCACCGCGGACTCACGCGAGGCGAGGCGCGTCGCGAGGCGGTTCGGCTGCTCGATGACGTCGGGATTCCCGACGCCAACAAACGGTTCAACTCGTACCCGTTCGAACTATCGGGTGGCATGCGCCAGCGCGTCGCCATCGCGCTGGCGGTGAGCGGCCGGCCCAAACTGCTGATCGCGGACGAACCGACCACCGCGCTCGACGTGACCGTGCAGGCCGAGATCCTGAAGCTGCTGCGCCACATCCAGAGCGAGTACGGCATGGCGATCCTGATCATCAGTCACGACATCGGCGTCGTGGCGAGCATCGCCGAGCGCGTGCTGGTGATGTATACGGGGCGCATTGTTGAAGAAGCACCAGCGAGGACGCTGTTCCGCGCGCCGGTCCATCCATATACACGCGGCCTGCTCGCGGCGACGCCGAGGCTTGGAACGGGTCGCGGCACGCCGCTCGCCGGCATCCCTGGCACCGTGCCCGACCTGCTCGCGCTGCCCGAGGGCTGCACCTTTCATCCTCGCTGCCCCATTGGCGACCACGGCTGCATCACCGACGTCCCGGTACTCATCGAGCTCGCACCGAACCACCGTTGCGCCTGTTACAAAGCGGTGCCGGTCACCGCCGACGTGGAGCGCGAGCCATGAGCGATGCACTCGTCGAGATCTCCGGGCTGAAGACATGGTTCCCGATGGGCGGCCGCTGGCTTGGGACGCGCAGCTGGGTGCGGGCCGTCGACGACGTCGATCTTCACGTCGGTCGCGGCGAAGTGCTGGGAGTCGTCGGAGAATCCGGAAGCGGCAAGACGACGCTCGGCCGGTCCGTCCTGCGATTGGTCGAGCCGACAGGCGGCTCCGTCCGCTTCGCGGGCAAGGAAGTGCTCGCCCTCGGCCGGCGCGATCTGCGCGCGCTTCGCAGAAGGATGCAGATCGTGTTTCAGGATCCCTACTCGTCGCTGAGTCCGCGGATGCAGATCCGCCAGATTCTTTCCGAGCCTCTGCGTCTCCACGGAATGGTCGACACCCGCGGCACTGAGGTGAAAGTCGCCGCACTGCTTGAGATGGTCGGATTGGAGCCGTATTTCATGCGCCGCTACCCGCACGAGATGAGCGGCGGCCAGCGACAGCGCATCGCGATTGCCCGCGCGTTCGCGCTCGAGCCCGAGTTCATCGTCTGCGACGAGCCGGTGTCGGCGCTGGACGTCTCCGTTCAAGCGCAGGTGCTGAATCTGCTGCAGTCGCTGCAACGGGAGCGCCGGGTCTCGTTGCTGTTCATCTCGCACGACCTCGCCGTCGTGGAACGGGTCGCTGACAGGATCGCGGTGATGCACAGAGGGAAGATCGTGGAGGAGGGTGACGCCGCGCGGGTGATCGCCGCGCCGAAGCACCCCTACACAAAGACTCTTCTCGCGGCTGTGCCGACGTTGCCCTGAAATGCCACGTTGTTGCGCGTCTAGGGCGATGCAGGCCATCAGCGCAATAATGGTTGCGCGTATGTTTTATGATTGCGCCTAAAGGTGGTTTATAATTGCGCATATGAGCCGTATGCGCAACTTCTGGGACCTTGGCCGTGCCTAGGCCGATTCCTCCTGACGAGTTGGAGCGAATTGAGAAGGCCGTGCGCGAACGGCCGGGAATCACTTCGGCGGAGATCGCGACTCTCCTCGGTGAACAGGTGCCGCGGCGCACGCTGCAGTTCCGGTTGAAGCGCCTCGTGGATGACGGCCGCGTCCTTCGCCAAGGCGAAGGGCGCTGGGCGCGTTACAGTGCGCCCGGCGCTGCGCCTGCCCGGGCGCAGCCAGAAGCCGCAGCAGATGAAGCCACGGTCCCCTTGTCGCCCGAGAGCAAGGAGATCAGGGCGTATCTGCGCCAGCCGCTGGGCGCACGCACGCCGGTCGGCTACGACCGGGAATTCCTGAACGCCTACCGCCCCGGAGAGACGTTCTACCTTCCGGAGGGCGCGCGCGCGCGCCTGGCCGAGATAGGGGCGAGACCGGTGAGCGGGCAGGAGCCCGCGGGGACCTACGCGCGGCAGATCCTGAACCGGCTCCTGATCGACCTGTCGTGGAATTCGAGTCGTCTCGAGGGGAACACCTACTCACTGCTCGACACAAAGCGGCTGATCGAGTTCGGCCAAGAGGCGGAAGGTCGCGACCGGCTCGAAGCCCAGATGATTCTGAATCACAAGGATGCGGTGGAGTTTCTCGTCGGCAACGCGGCGGAGATTGGCTTCAACCGGTACACGATCCTGAACCTGCATGCCATCCTTGCGAACAACCTGCTGGCCGACGAAAGGGCTGCCGGAAGACTGCGTCACATCGGGGTTGGCATCGACGGGTCGGTCTATCACCCGCCAGAGACGCCGCAGCTTGTCGAGGAGTGCTTTGACCAGTTGCTCGCGACTGCTGCGGCGATTACAGATCCCTTCGAGCAGTCCTTCTTCGTGATGGTGCAGCTGCCGTACCTGCAGCCGTTTGATGATGTGAACAAGCGCGTGTCACGAATGGCGGCGAACATTCCGTTCATCAGAGCCAACCTCTCGCCTCTCTCATTCACGGATCTGCCGCGCGGCTTGTACGTGCACGCCATGCTCGGGGTCTACGAGCTCAGTCGGATCGAACTCCTCCGGGACGTGTTCATCTGGTCGTATGAGCGTTCGGCCGAGCGCTATGCCGCCGTGCGGCAGTCGCTCGGCGAGCCCGATCCATTCCGGCTGCGTCATCGAAACGCGCTGCGCGCTGTCGTCGCGGAGGTTGTGCATGGGCGGATGGCCCGAAAGACCGCTGCTGCCCACATCGCGTCATGGGCGGCGGCGCATCTGGACGAGAGCGACCGGGCGGCGTTTCGTGAGCTCGCGGAGACCGAGCTCCTGGGTCTTCACCAGGGCAACTTCGCACGCTATCCGATCAGGCCAGGGGAGTTTACGGCATGGCAGGAGATCTGGGGCCCGCGCGGCACGTGACGAGAAATGGCGCGCGACGCAGGGGCGTCGGCGAGACGGTGGCGCTCATGGAGGAAGCAGAGGCCGTGATGTTGCCGTTCGTGGTGCTCGGCAAGCTTCGAGCCGGCTTTGCTCACGGACGCCGCCAGGCCGACAACGAGCGGACGCTCCGCCGGTTCCTCTTGAAGGAGGGAGTCCGCGTGCTCTTCGCGGACGACCAAACGACCCATCATTACGCGTCGGTCTTTCGTCAGCTCCGTAAACAGGGCACGCCGATTCCGACGAACGATATGTGGCTGGCCGCTCTCGTGCTGCAGCACAACCTCGCCCTGCACGCGCGAGACAAGCACTTCGATCACCTTCCGCAAATCGTCCGCGTGTGATCGGATAGATGGCCCCTCCGCAGGCCTCATCGTGCGCTGGATTAGCCGACGTGCGCGCGGAGCGTGGGCGGGACAGCCGCCACTCCACTTCGCGCGATGGACTCGTGTGCAATCGCGAACAGTTCCGGCGGATTGGCGATGTTCTTGAGCTGCCGTCTGCCGAGGCTCGACACCGGAATGTCGACGATGGATCGCACGAGCCTGTACGTATCTTCAGAGATGCAGATGCCGCCGGGGTCGGCCAGGGGCTGGATGCGAGCTGCAAGGTTGACGCTGTTCCCGAGGACGTCGCCGTCCATCGTCAAGACATGCCCCGTGTGGATCCCAATGCGGACCACGATCCGCTCGTTGTCAACCCGGTCGCGGTTGTGCCCGCCGAGGGCACGCTGGATGTCGACCGCGGCCTGGACCGCATCGACGGCGCTGGCGAACCGCACCAGGAACGCGTCGCCGATGGTCTTCACTTCCGTGCCGGAATTCCGCGCGATCGTCTGGCGCACGATGTCGTTATGCCTCATGAGCTTCGAGTACGTGTCGGCCTCACTGTGCTCCATGTCCTTACTGAAGCCGACCATGTCGGTGATCATGATCGCCGCGAGCACACGTCGAGGCAGGAGGTCGCCCGGTTCATCTCGTTGTGACCTGCGGCCAGCGTCGTCGTCAATCACCGACGGTGTGCTCTCCGGCAGCCACTTGTTCTTGCTCCTCAGCGTCTGCTGATTGATCTCCTCTATCCGAAGGTGGCCATTGTACATCTCGAGAAGAAGATGGCTTCCCCAGAGGTGGAACACGGCAGCACAGATGAAGAGGACCAGGAGCGAACCGACGATGGACATGCCGAACCCATATCCACCGTCGGCTGCGAGATGAACCTGTCTGGCGGCCATAACGGGCGAGACGGTCATCGGCACACTCAGAATCAGGAACAACGCCATCAGACTCTGATTCCGGTTCCAACGCGTGACGAACTTTGCGGAGGGACGTACGACGCGGAATCGGTGCGCATCGGTCACGAGCCGGGCGAGCAGGAGCTCGTGGTACTCGTGGTCGCGCATGGCCCGGCAGACGGATGTCATGAAGTAAATGCTCGCCGCGCAGAACAGCAGTGCGGCAGCGCCCACGGCCGAATAGACCCACACGTAGAATCGCTCAAAACTCAGAGCGCCGCTCGCGTACAAGCCTTCGGCCACGAGTTGTGAGGCAATGAGCGCCACGCTGAGTGCGTAAAGGCCGATCGCGACGTTCCGCGGCGTGTTCGTAAAACGAAACCCTTTCGATATCAGCGTGTCGTACGATTTGCGCAGCTCGCGCGGAAGGGACGAAGGATCCAGTTGCGCGCGAAAGCTCCGCAGACGTTGGGAGGCGTGGACGCGCAGCAGACGATGGTAGTGCCAAACCGTATAGATCCAGAACGTGAGCAGCCCGAGCACGAGGAACGTGGTCGTGGAGAGTTCCGTGCCGCTCCCGTACTCTCCATCCATCGCCTCGGACAACTCGTCAGACATTGTGGTCGGGTCCGGTGCCATACAGACGTATGCTAGCCTTTATACAGACGGAGCGTAAATGGCTAAAACAGCGGTGCCAAAACGTTCGGCATCCGGTACCGGTCGACGGCCTTCGAGCAGACGAGCAGGTTGGGTCCGCAAGAACGTGGCCATGGATCAGCGAAAGCTGGACGTCGCTCGCCGCGCGCTGGGTGTCGCTACCGAGACCGAGGCCATCGACCAGGCGCTCGACTTCGTGGCGTTTCGTGAAGAGCTCGCGAACGGATTCACGGCCGTTCGGCGCAGCGGCGGTGTCGACGATGTCCTGGAGCGCAGGCGGAAGGCGTGAAGTACACGCTCGATACGAACGTCTTGATCGACGGTTTCCGAAGCGAGAAGGCGCAGGCGGAAGTGTTCGCGTTTCTCAACCGAGCGCTTCCGTTCACGTACCTGAGCGCCGTGGTGATGCAGGAGCTCGCCGCAGGCGCGCGGACTGCCGATGCGGCACGCGAGGTGCAGCGAGGCGTGTTCGACCCATTTGAACGGCGTCGACGTGTGTTTGCGCCGTCCAGCGCCGCATTCACCGAGAGCGGCCGTGTTCTCGCGGCTGTCGCCGCGCGGGAAGGTTGGCAGCTGCTCCACGAACGACCGTCGCTCCTCAATGACGCACTGATTGCCGCGTCGTGCCGCGAGCAAGGCATCACGCTCATCACGAAAGACGAGGATTTCAAACGCCTCGCCCCGTTCGTCAAGGGCTTTCGTCATGCGGCGCCGTGGCCGGCGGCGGCCGAGGTCCCGTAGGCGCCGGTGCCGCCCACGTCGCGCGCGATTCAGCGCGTCTATCTGATTCTGCTGCTGCTCCATACCCTGGCAGCGTCGTTCATCTGGGGCATCAACACGCTGTTCCTGCTCGACGCCGGCCTCACCAACACGGAAGCGTTTGCCGCCAACGCGTTCTTCACCGCCGGCATGGTGATCTTCGAGGTGCCAACCGGTGTTGTCGCCGACACGCGCGGCCGGCGACTCTCGTACCTGCTCGGCACTCTCACGCTGGCATTCTCAACGCTGCTGTATGTGATCCAGTGGCGGATGTCGGCGCCGTTCTGGACCTGGGCGATCACGTCGGCGCTTCTCGGTCTCGGCTTCACGTTCTTCTCGGGCGCCGTCCAGGCATGGCTGGTCGATGCATTGACGTCCAGCGGGTACTTTCGCGAGGGCGGGAAGCTGGAGCACGTCCTGGCCAGGGGAGAGATCGTCGAGGGCGCGGCGATGCTCTGCGGATCCGTGGCCGGAGGCGTCATCGCGCAGGCGACCAATCTCGGGGTGCCCTACGTCCTGCGCGCGCTCATGCTCGCCTTGAGCTTCGGACTCGCGTTCGCATGGATGCGCGATGTCGGGTTCACGCCGAGCCGCGGCAAGCATCCACTGAAAGAAGCGAAGCGCGTCCTGCGCGACTCGATCCAGCATGGGTTCGGCAATCCGCCGGTGCGCTGGATGATGCTCGAAGCGCCGTTCACCGGAGGCGTGGCCATCTACGCGTTCTATGCGATGCAGCCCTATCTGCTGGAGTTGTACGGCAACGAGCGCGCGTACGCGATTGCCGGACTCGCGGCCGCGATCGTCGCAGGCGCACAAATCGCGGGCGGCCTGCTCGTGCCACGCATAGGGCGGCTGTTCCGCCGGCGGACGTCAGTGCTGCTGGTGGGGACTGCGCTCAGTACCGTGACGCTGGCCACAATCGGACTGGCTCCGAACTTCTGGGCGGTGGTCGCTCTTCTGGGCGTTTGGGGTCTGATGTTCGCCGCCGTCACGCCGGTGCGGCAGGCATACTTGAACGGCCTGATCCAGTCTCGGGAGCGGGCCACGGTGTTGTCGTTCGACTCACTGCTCGGATCGGGCGGCGCCGTGATCGGGCAGCCCATTCTGGGCCGCGTGGCTGATGTCTGGAGTTAT
>JBBDWL010000143.1:0-21230 GCA_040902895.1 Vicinamibacterales bacterium
ACGGTGATGCCCGGCACGGCTTCGCGAAGACGCGCGAGCAGGTCGTCGCGGAGCGCGGCCAGGCGCGCGGATTCGGCGGCCATCTCGCGCGCCGCAATGTCCGCCGCGGCACCAAAACCAACGATGGCGGCGGTGTTGAGCGTGCCTGGACGGAGCCCTCGTTCCTGTCCGCCGCCGTGCTGCAGCGGCTCGAGCCGCACGAGCGGGCGGCTTCGCACGTAGAGCGCGCCGGCACCCTGCGGGCCGTGCATCTTGTGCGCCGACAGGGACATCAGATCGATCGCATCAGTGCCGGTGTCGAGCGGAATCTTTCCGGCCGCCTGCGCGGCATCGGTATGAAACGGCACGCCGCGCTCGCGCGCCAGCTGCGCGATCGGCGCGATCGGCTGCAGCGTGCCGATTTCATTGTTCGCCGCCATGACGGTTACCACGATCGTCTCGGACCGAATCGCCGCGCGCACCTGCTCGGGATCCACGCGCCCGCCGGCGTCAACCGGCAGATACGTCACCTCCATGCCGTCCGCCTCGAGACGCGCGCAGACCTCCAGCACCGAGGGATGCTCGGTCACGGCCGTCACGATGTGCCGCGCCGCGCCGGTTGCGCGCCCGGCAACACCCTTTAAAGCGAGGTTGTTCGCTTCGGTGGCGCCGCTGGTGAATACGATCTCTTTCGGACTCGCGCCGATGAGGGCGGCCACCTGCACGCGCGCGTGTTCGACCGCCTCGCGCGCCATGCGGCCAAACACGTGATCGACGCTCGACGCGTTGCCGGGCCTGGCGAGAAACGGCAGCATGACATCGAGCACGCGCGGATCGAGCGGCGTCGTGGCGTGGCCGTCTAAGTAGACGGCGGGGACCCCTGCACCCCGCCTAGCTCGGTCGCTCGCGGGGCCCCGACGCCCCGCTCCGCTCCCTGCGCGCTCTCCATGAGTCATGCGCCGCCGCCTGCCGCCGCTTCAAGCGCCGCGACTGTGAAGATCACCGGATAAAGGTCCTCGCTGTACCAGAGACTTGCGAAGTACAAACCAATCGGCGCGGCAGGATATACACGGCCGCCATCAGTCGCGCTGCGCAGCCACTCGACGCCGCGCGTGATCGCGGCGTGCCGCTCCCCTGAAGGCCCGGCAGCCGCAAGTGCCGCGACCGCGAGCGCGGTCTCCTCGATTGTCGCCGCGGGCGCGTCCAGCGCGCCGCCCCATCCCCCATCTTCGCGCTGCGCCGCGATCAGCCACGCCGCGCCGCGCTGCAGCGTGGCGGCCGCGCCCTCTGTGTGGCGCGCGGCAAGCCGCGCCATCGCCATCACGACCTTTGACGTGCCATACGTGAAATTGACGTGCCCGGGCGCGGCCGCATTGCCGAACCAGAGCGGCGCCCACGCGCCGTCGGGCCGCTGCTCGCGCGCGAGATAACGCGCGGCGCGGTCGAGTGCGACCTCAATCCGCTGGTGCAGCTCCGGCACGTCGTCGCGCCATGCGAGCCACGCGCACACCGCATGCGCGGTGAGATCCGCGCCGCTGCGATCGAACGGCAGCGCGCCCCAGCCGCGGCAGAACGTCGGCATGCCACCATCCCCGTTCTGCAGATCCAGCAGCCAGCGCACGCCGGCGGCCGCGGCCTCCAGCGCGCGCGGATCGCGCGGCGCAAGCGTGCGCAACGCGACGAGCGCGCCGGCCGTGTCGTCGGCGTCGGGCACGCCGCCCGGCAGATCCGTCCAAGCCCAGCCTCCGGGCGCGGCCTGTGTGTAGGGATGCTCGCGCTGGTACTGCTGCGCGAGCAGCCACTCGATCACTTTAATCGAGGGGCTTCGCCCCTCGGACTCCCCTACACGCTCACTCGCTGCTGCCTCGGGACCTTTGCTCTCCAGCCCGCCGAGGGCGTCCACCGCCATCGTCGTCACCCACGTCGCGAGGTTCGTATCGATCGGCCAGCTGCCATCGCCGCGCACCGCGCGCGTGAGAAAGGCAATGCCCTCGCGGGCCACGGGATGCGCCGGGAAGCCGGCCGCGGCCAGACTCATCACCACAAAGCTCGTGAGCGGCGTGGCCTCGAGATATCCGCCGCTCGACGGCTGTATGCCGCGAAGCACACGCAGCGTGCGCGCGCCGGCCAGCCCGCGCGCCGCGCGCGTCAGCGGATTGCGGGTCGGGCGGGCGCGATGACGCGCCTGCCCGATCGCAATCAGCGCGGGAAGCGCGTAACTCACGACGGGCAGCCGCATCCACTTGAACCAGCGCGCCGGACACGCCGCCAGCTCGAACGGCAGCTGCGGCACGAGCCGCCACCCGTCGGGTCCCAGCCGGCCGGCAATCGCCAACGCAGTGAGAATCGGCACCGAGAACGTGCGGTCCTTGCCGTAGCGAGCTTTGATTGCGCGCGCCAGCCGCGCAGGCTCGAGACCTCCTGCCGCGCGCGCGAGCCAGGATTCGGCCTGAAATTCTACCCGGTTGATTTACCCCGCTTCAGCCAACCGGGTAAAATCAACCGGGTAGAATTTCAATGCTCCCCAGCACAGCGCCGTCGTACTGATGTTCGACAGCGACTGCGGCGTGTCGCCCCATCCGCCACCGTCGTTCTGCGTGCGACACAGCCAGGCGACGCCCCCCTCGATCATCCGTTCGGCCGCGCCTGCGTCAGCTACGCCCCCGGCGCGAACCGCTGCCCTTAACGCAATCACGGCCGTTGCCGTCGACAGCGCGCTGCTCGACAGATGTCCTTCCCACACGCCGGCCGGTGTGCGCCGCGCCAGCAGCGCCTGGCGCGCGGCGTCGCGGAATTGCTCAAGATCGCTCACAGGCTCAGATGCCCGAGCGCGAGCAATCCGTAATAGGTGTACTCGCAATCGATCTCATCGTCGGCCCAATGACCATGAAAGCCGCCGCGGCTGTTCCAGAGCGAGTCGACGAAATCGAGACACGCCTCTTTTAAAGGATCGATCGACGCGTGCATGCTGACGAGCGCGTGGATCGCCGTGGCGGTCGACAGCAGATCGGGCATCGGGACGCCGGGCCCGGCCACGAAGCCGCCCTGCGGATGCGCATGGCGCAGCAGCCATTCGACATAGCTGCCGGGAATCGGTGCATCCAGCTGACGAAGCACGGCGATGGCCGCGGCGGTCGGCGGCGTCATGCCCTTCGCGGCGCCGCGCAAGTTGCTGACGCCGCCGTCGCGCGCATC
Source organism: Vicinamibacterales bacterium (assembly GCA_040902895.1). Lineage (GTDB taxonomy): Bacteria > Acidobacteriota > Vicinamibacteria > Vicinamibacterales > SCN-69-37 > JALYRV01. Next base: position 3,175 of record JBBDWL010000143.1, read on the forward strand.
GAGTGCGCGCACCGACGCGGCAAGCGCGTCGGGATCCGGCACAGGTGCGCCGAGATCCTGATGCGCGCCAAGCGCCACGAACGCCGCATACGCCGTGCCCTCGTCCGCGCCGGCGTCGGCGTTGAATCCGCCGTCGCGCGATCGAAACCCGGCCAGCCGCGACGCGAGCCGGCCGCGAAAGTCTTCATTGGGCGCGTCGCGCAGGCTCGCCCACGCGCGGGCCAGGCAGGCCAGGTGCACGAAGTCGAGATCGGCGCCGTCGCCGAAGCTTTCGAGAAACGGCCGGACGCGCGCGGCGGGAGTGTCGGCCCTGACCGCGGCAAGCCCTTCGAGACCGAAGACCGTGTAATAGAGGTCCGGCTGGCCCGAGCGATCAACAAACCCGCCGGCCGCATGCTGCTGGCGCGTGACAAACGCCGAGACGAGCGGCGTCGACTCAGCCAGCAGCGTCGGCGCCAGCCGCGCGACCTGCAGCATTTCGAGTCTCAAACTCACTGCACCAGCCCTTCAGCTCGATGTCGTTGAAGATCTTGCCGACGACGCGGCGCAGCAGGCCTTTGAGTGTCGCGTTCTCGAGCACGGCGAGCGAGCGCACGGCTTCTTCCTTGTACGAATCGAGCAGCCGTCCGGCCCGTTCGGCCGCGCCCATCTCGTCGATCAGCGCCCGCAGCCGAAGCAATCCTCCCTCGGGCAGCTCGCGCCGCCAGACAGCCGAGAGAAACGCGTGCGCGTCCTCGTCGCGCGCCTTCGCGCGCTCGAGCGCAACGGCAAGCGGCAACGCCGGCCGCAGCGCCGACAAATCATCGGGTGCAGACGATCCCTCCAGATCCTCGACATCGTCGCGAATCTGATACGCGATGCCGAGCGCCTCGCTGTATTTGGCGAACACGGCCGCGACATCATCGCCGGCCCCCGCGAGCGATCCGCCCACGCGCAGCGCAACTTCGAACGCAGGCGCGGTCTTGCGCCGGAAGATGTCGAGCACTTCCAGCGATGTCAGCGCGCGCGGCTGCCGGGCCCAGCACAATTCGGCGCCCTGTCCTTCTGTGAGCGTGCGATGCCCTTCGGCCGCGACACGCAGCATTTCGACACGGACCTCCGCGGGCGCGCTCGAGTCGGCCAGCAGACGATAGCCCTCGCCGAGCAGGAAGTCGCCGGTGTTGAGCGCAACCGCCTGGCCGTACGTTTCATGCAGCGCCTCGCCGCCGTATCGCGTGGCGTCGTCATCCTCGATGTCGTCGTGGATGAGCGATGCCTTGTGGAAGCACTCGACCGCCACGGCGGCGCGCTTGACCGAGTCGGGCAGCTCGGCATCACTCTCGGGGTCTTCGCGCAGCGCGATGTACGCGCACACGCTCAGAAACGGCCGCCACCGCTTGCCTGCCTTCGCCATCCACGCGCGTGCGATCCGCTCCGTTTCGGACGCGGCTGGCCCCATGATCCGGTCCAGCGATTCGGGCGTGAACCAGGATTCCACCTCACGGCGGATGCCGTCGAGATCGAGCCGGTACGTGCGGTCTTCACTCGTGAGATGGATGACGTCCCAGATCCAGTCGATGTCGACGCTCGTGTCGATGCAGTCGTCCTGCAGCAGCGGCACGGCGATGCCGGGCACCGCGGCCGCTTCCATATGAGGAAACGCCTTTTCGAGCACCGACAGGCAGCTCACGCCCACCACCGCGTCGATCTTTCCAGTCTGGACGATCGACATCACGATGGCGGAGCCTTCGGCCACGAGCACGGCGTAGCCGAGCCGCTCGGCTTCCTCCTGCAGATCCTGAATCGAGCACAGCCCGCACTTCTTGCAGAGCAGCCCGAACTCGTCGAACGGCGCGGGGCACCGCGCTTCAACGCGCAGACACTTCGGCAGCAGCAGCAAGCGGCGCTCGTAAGGAATGCCCGCAAGTGTGTCGCGCCAGCTTTCATTGTTGACGAGCACGCCGGCGTAGTCGCGGTATGCCGGATCGATGGACGCGCCGTGGACGATGAGATCGGCGTGCTGACGAAGCTCCTCGACCGGCATCGGCGGCACGAGCTTGTGCGTCTGCACGTAGCCGCGCACGAGCGCGAGGATCTGATCCCGCTCGATCTTCGTCTGCGGGATGTTCGCCTGCGGAGGCCGCGAGTGCTGGTCGGGCACGGCGCGCGGCAGCGTGAGAATCGGCAGATGCATGAATCTCCCTTTACGTATAGGCCCCGAAGCCGAAGAACCAGTGTTTCTTGGCGAATCGATAGGCCCAGTGCTCTTCCGGAACTTCCTGTCCTGGCTGATGCTGGCTGTGTCGCGCACGCATGGCGGAGAGCTCCGCGAGTCCGGCGCCGGCCTCGCGATGCGTCGTATCGCGCGCGCCGTGCTTCTCGACCAGCGCCTTCACGAGATCGGGCCGCTCGAGCACAATGCAGCCGCGCGTGGTGCTGGCCGCGGTCTCGCGGAAATCCCGGATGAAAGACGACTCGTTGAACACGTCGAACAGATCGCGCGTGTCGTCGATCGATTCGCGCGCGAACTGGATGATCGGGCACGGCTCGATGTCGCCCCACGGATTGATGTGGTGGCTGATGCCGGTGGCCATCGGACACAGCGCCTGGCCCTTGTCGTCCCAGTAGGCATCGACGAGCGCCATCGGCAGCGTGGCGCGCATGCGAACGACGAACTTTCGCACGCGCACGACCTCTTCGGGCGACAGCGCCAGCTCGGACGATGCGTTGGCGCCGACCGGACGATAGGTGTGGTACCACGCGTAGTGCACGCCGCGTCCGATCAGCTCGCGCAGCCAGGCTTCCTGCAGCAGATCGTCGATGTTCGTGCGGCACACGCTTGTCGCCACGCCAACGATCAGCCGGTGCCGCACGGCCGCCTCGAGGCCGCGCATCGTGTGACTGAGCACGCGCTCGCGGCCGCGCCGTTCGTCGCTGACCGCCTCGGTGCCTTCGATGCTGATGAGCGGCGTCGCGTTGCCGAGCCTGCGCAGCTCCGCCGCGACCTCGTCGGTGATGAACTGGCCGTTCGTGAAAATCTGGAAATAGCAGTCGCGATGGCGTCCGAGAATCTCGAGCAGCTCGGGATGCATGAACGGCTCGCCGCCGAGCAGCCCGAAGAACGCGTTGCCGCGCCGCTTCGCGTCGGTAATCAGCCGGTCCATGCGGCCGGCGTCGATGTAATGCTGCGGCCCGTCGACTTTCACCCAGCAGCCCTGGCAGCGCAGGTTGCAGCTGTTGATGATCGAGATATAGAGGAACGGCGGGAAGTACTCGCCGACTTTCAGGCGCTGCTTGAAGCGCTGCACCGATCGCATGCCCTTCCATCCGAAGTTGTAGGCGAGCTTCCACACGAGACGCGGATCGGGCTCCACCGCCATGCGCCGCGCGAGGCCGAGCAGCGCCGCCATGCTAGGCGCCCTCCTCGCCGGTGGCCGGCGCGGGATTCGTCTGCGCCATCGCGCGCGCGGTGCGCTCGCGGATGTCGTCGAGCGACGGCAGCGCGCCGAGCACTTCCGCCGGAATGTCGAGCGCCTGCTGCAGCTTCGTGAGGCAGCGCTTGCGCTCCTCGAGCGCGCGCGCATCATCGCGCTCTTTCGCGAAGCGGCTCTGCGCGTGCTGACTGCGCTGGCGGAGCGCCGCATAGATGTCGCCGCCGAGCAGCGCCGAGATGTCGACCTTCATCTTCTCGCGCTCGAGATCGGCGTCGTTGACCTCGTCGCCGTTGATCGGCCCGGCCTTGTACTTCGGAAACAGAATCGCCACTTCAGGACAGACGCGCGAGCAGGCCGGGCAGTCCGTCTTGCAGTTCGACGGCTTCTGCACCTGGATCTTCTTCTCGCCCGATACGCCGTAGACGTCGAACAGGCAGAAAGTCAGGCACTGCATGCAGTTGGTGCAGCGGCCATAGTCGATGACGGGAAACCAGGGCTTCCAGCCGCCCGGCTTCGTCGCGCCGGCGCCCGCACCCGCCTCCTCGACAAGGGCGACGATGGCGTCAGGCTGGCGATCGGCGACGTCGCGGAAATAGACGGGCGCGCCGGCTTCCGACACGGCCTCGGCCGGCTTCGCTTCATCGAACCGTCCGAGCACCACAAGCGGTGCGCCTTCGGCGCCTGCCGTGCCGCGGCCGCCCGCGTGCGCGCGCGTGACGCGATAGCCCTTTTCGAGCAGCGCGCGCGTGATCTCGAAGCGTTCGCCCGCGCCGAACGGCGCGCTGCCCGCGCCTTCGTAGAGCACAACGCGGATGGCGCCGCTCATCGCTTAACCGAGGGGCTTCGCCCGTCGCACTCCCCTACAGGCTCACTCGCGGGGGCCCCTGCTCCCCGCTCCGTTCGCCTGGGCAGCGCGGCGGCGACGGCCTCCGCGGTCTCGGTGCGCATGTTCAGCACGCGCACGCCTTCGGCCAGCGGCGCGCCCGCCGCGTTGAACAGCCATGTGACCGCGCGCGGATAGCAGGCGACGATCGTCAGCGCGCCGCATCCGGCGAGCTCCGCGAGGGCGGGATCGCGCTTCGCCGACATTTCGCAGAGATCGGGAACGGCCTCGAACTCGACGCCTGAGGCCGTGAGCGTCTGCAGCACCTGCTGCTTCACGGGCTTGGGCACCGCCTGCGCGTACGCGCAGTGGCAATAAAGGATGCGCGGCGTGCCGGCGTCGGCGCTCATACCTGGGCCAGCCTGTGTGTGGGCGTCGGCTGCGACGGTCGGAAATGCTCGATGTGATCGATGCGCGTGCGCACGCCGCCGGCCGCGGCAGCGAGGCCGGCAATCACGGCGTCTTTCAATTCGGCCGGATCACCTTCGGCGCGCAGATTCAGAATCAGCGTGCCTTCATCAAGGGCGTCGGTGAGTGCGTGCGACTGCTCGGGCGCGCGGTCAGCGGATACCTGATTGACGACCGCGATGTCGCTGCCGTCGGCATCAGGCGAGAGCGTCATCTTGAAGTGCGCGATTTCGATGCCGCCCGCGCGCAGCCGCTCGCCCACTTCGCGCGCGACGCGCGCGATCCACTGATTGCCGTCGAACGTGTCGCCGGATGCGTGAATCGTCGCGTTGAGCCACCCGAGCAGCGCCTCGCCCTCGCCATAGACCGCATAGTCGATGTCGAGATCGGCCGCGGCCGACGATTCGCCGGCGACGGCGTCGAACCATGTCTCGAGCCCTTCGCCCGTGCGCGCCGACATCTCGATGACGCCTCCTGCATATCGCGCCTCGAGCGCGTCGCGCAGCCGCGCGATTCGTTCGGGCGCCACCGCGTCGATTTTGTTGATGGCGATGATGTCCGCTTCCTCGAGCTGCTTGCCATAGACGTACAGCACTTTTTTCGAGAACGAGCGGCCCGGCTCGAGGTCGAGCGCGCGCAGCGCCCGGATCGGATCGACCAGCACGCTGAGCGGCGCGATGCTGTAGGCGTCGCCGTACATCCGCCGCAGCGGATAGCTCACGGTCGCCCGCAGATCGGTGCAGCTGCCGACCGGCTCGGCGATGAACACATCGGGCCGGCTGGCCGCGGCGAGACGATCGGCCGCGTCGACGAGTGAATTGAACCGGCAGCAGAAGCAGCCGCCAGTGATTTCCTCGACATCGAAGCCTTCCGACGCCACCAGTGCGCTGTCGACAAGGCCGACGCTCTGGTCGTTGGTGATGAGGCCCGGCCGCAGGCCCGCGGCGGCAAGATGCCGCGCCAGGCGCACGACGGCCGTCGTCTTGCCGGCGCCGAGAAACCCGCCGACCATGATGTAACGCGCGCGTGTCATTGTTTGTCGCGGGGCCCCCTGCACCCCGCTTGGTCAGTAACCTGATTCTTTCATGCGATCGATGGTCCCGTCGAGCAGCGCCGCATAGCCTTCGGCGCTCATGGCTCCCGGGTCCGGCTCGCCGTCAACCTCATAGATCCAGCCCGCGCCATACCGATCGCTGTCGAGCACATCCAATGACTGCTCGAACAGCGGGTTGCCGCCGGCGAAACGGCCCCGGGCCGCGGCATACAGATCGGTGCGCGCCTTGAATCCCTCGAGCCAGCCAATCGCATCGCCGACCTCGACGGCACCGCCCGGCTCGATCTCGAAGCCGATGTCCACGATGTCGCCCAGCATGCGCGCGGCGAACTTCGTTAGCCCAATACGCCACCGTCCCGGTGTCTGTTGCTGGAGCCAGAAATGAGACGCCGCATAGAGGCGGTCGGTCTGCAGGCGCGTCGAGAACCGCGAGCGCTTGTAATAGATGTCGCCGGCCATCACGCCTGCGGCAGGAAGATACGGAAGCGCGTGCCGGCGCCGGGCGTTGACTGCACTTCGACCTCGCCATCGTGCAGCTGGATGATGCGATAGACCATCGAGAGCCCGATGCCGCTGCCCTTCTTCTTCGTCGTGAAATACAGATCGAAGATGCGCGCGAGATGTTCGGGCGAGATGCCCTGGCCGGTGTCGATGACATCGACACGCACGCGGCCGGCGGCGGCCCTCGCGTCGAAGCGCAGCGTGCCGCCATCGGGCATCGCCTGCACGGCATTGACCGCGAGATTCATGAACACCTGTCCGAGCATCGACGCGTCGCCATTGACGGGCGGAAGCGTATGGGGGACATCGACCTTGACGCTCACGCCGCGCGCCGTGGCCTCGGGCTCCACCGTGCGCGCCACGTGCGCGATCATGCGCTCCAGATCCACCGGCTCGAGCTTCAGCTCCTCGGGCCGCGTGAACTTCAGGAAGTTCACGACCACCTCGTCGAGCCGCTTGATCTCGGCGCCGATCACATCGGCATGCTTCTTCACGTCGTCGGCCTCGATGTTTGCCAGCTTGCCGCGCAAGAGCTCGAGGTGGATCGTCATCGCATTGAGCGGATTCTTGACCTCGTGCGTCACGCCCGCGAAGAGCCGGCCCAGCGCCGCGAGCTTGCGCGAGTAGCTGATCGTCGAGTGCACCTGATTCAGATAATCGAGGTTGCGCGCCACCAGCATCACGCCGGCCAACTCGCCGCCCGAGCCCGGCACCGGATATGTCGCCAGCTGCCGTTCCCGCTCGTCTCCCACGCCGGCAATCTTCGCGACGAGCGGACCGTGCGATCGTCCCGTCTGCAGCGACTCTTCGACGAGCCTGCGCGCCTCCTGATCCGCAGGCAGCGCTTCCGACACGGGCGCGCCAGCCCTCAACGCCGGCAACACCGCGCTCATCGCCGGATTCGCGAACATGACGACGCCCGATCGATCGAAGAGCGCGACGGCGTCTTCGAGGCTCGACACCATCGTTTCGTAGGCTGTCGCGGGCCGGGTGGCCTGCTGGTCGCGCGCAGCCGTCAATTGCGCGCTCAACGCGTCGAACGAGCTGCCAAGCTCGCGGAACTCTTCGCCCGGCGGCAAGTCCAGCGTGACGCCGCGCTCGCCGCGCCCGAGCCGCGTGAGGCCACTGCGGATGACATGGATCGGACGCAGCATCCACTGCGTGAGCAGCAGTGACACGACCAGCGCCACGCCAAGCGCGATCAGCGCCGTCGTCACCGCCTGCTTGAACGCGTCGGAAAGCTGATCGCGGATCAGCAGCGTCGACACGCCGATGCGCACGCTCCACTCGCGATCGCCCACCAGCAGCAGCTGCTGCACTTCGTAGTTGCCGGCGTCGGAATAGACCGTCTTGATGCGCGCGATCGGCCGCTGTCCGACCAGGGCCGAGAATGGCTGTTGCCACGTCATGGCTGTGCCTTCGAGCTCGGGCGAGCTGTGGATGACGGCGCGGCCGGTGTCGTCGACCACGGCCGCGTAGATCACGTTTTCGGAGTAGCCAATCGCAGAGTCGAGCACCGCGCGAATGCCGGTGTCGCGGCGAAGCACGTCGGCGGGCTCGCTGTTCACTGCCTGGCCCGAGGGATCGGTCAGTGCCGTAAAGGCGCTCTGGTAGATCGCTTTGGCGAGCATCTCGGCGCGCGAGCCCGTTTCTGCGAGGCTGATCCGGGCCACCGCATTCAGCTGCAGCAGCGTGAGGACGAGCACAATGGCGCCGACGAGCGACGTGACGCCGGCGATCTGCCGCGCGCGGACGGAGAACATCAGGCTCTAGGCCTTAGGCCATAGGCCATAGGGCTGAACCGGGCGTCACAAAGGACGCCCGGTTGTTTCTTGGTGCCTGTCATTGCTCCGCCTTCATTCGGTTCAACTTGTTGTGGAGCGTCTTGAGACTGATGCCGAGCATGTCGGCGGCCTTTGTCTTGTTGTTGCCGGTGTGCTCGAGCGTCAGCAGAATCAGCTGCCGTTCGGCGTCGTCCACCGTCATGCCCGCGCGGAAGCTCACGCTCGGCGGGGGTTCGGATGCCGGCCTCGGCGAGTGCAGCGCGGTGGGCAGGTGCCGCGGCTCGATGAACTCCTCTTCGGCCACGATCGTGGCGCGCTCGATGACGTTGCGGAGCTCGCGAATGTTGCCCGGCCACGTATGCGACTCGAGAAGGCGCATCGTGTCCTGCGACGTCGACCGCACGTTCTTCGAATAGCGCTCGTTGAACTCGGCGAGAAACGCCTGCACGAGCAGCGGAATGTCTTCTCGGCGGTCGCGAAGCGGCGGCAGCACAATCGTAAAGACGTTCAGCCGATAGTAGAGATCCTCGCGCAGCTTGCCGGTGCTCACCGCCTCGTGCGGATCGAGGTTGGTGGCGGCCAGCACGCGCACGTCGACCGAGAGCTCCTGGCGGCCGCCGAGCCTGCGGAATGATCGCTCCTGCAGCACGCGCAGCAGCTTGGCCTGCGTGCCCGACGCCATCTCCGAAATCTCGTCGAGAAAAAGCGAGCCTCGGTGCGCGAGCTCGAAACATCCCATGCGCCGCTCCGTGGCGCCGGTGAACGATCCCTTCTCATGCCCGAAGATTTCGCTTTCGAGCAGGGTCTCGGGGATGGCCGCGCAGTTGACGCCGATATAGGGCTGCGCCCCGCGCGGACTCAGCTCGTGAATCGTCTGCGCGACCAGCTCTTTGCCCGTGCCGCTCTCGCCGACGATCAGCACCGACGCCGTGGTCGGCGCGGCCTGCTCGATGATGCGATACATGGCGCGCACCGCGGGACTTGCGCCAACGATGCGGCCGAAAGTGCCACGCTCGCGCAGCTGGCGCCGCAGCACCAGTACTTCGCGCCGCTGGCCCTGCCGCTCCATCACGCGGTCGAGAAGAATCTTCAGGCGCTGCGGATCGACCGGCTTGGTGAGATAGTCGTACGCGCCTTCACGCATGGCGTCGACCGCCGATTCGACGCTGCCTTGCGCGGTCAGCAGCACGACCGTGATCTCGTTGAGGCGATCGGCCAGCACGCGCAGCAGCTCGAGGCCGGTGCGCCGCGGCATGACGAGGTCGGTGAGGACGATGGCGGGGCGGAAGCTGTCGATCTTGCCGAGGGCGTCTTCGCCGTCGGTGGCTTCCTCGGCGACGAATCCCCAGGTGCGCACAAGCTCGACCAGGCCGAGCCGTGCCGCTTCGTCATCCTCGACTACGAGTACGCGCTCACCCTCGCCTGCCATGTTCTGGAGGTTCAGTCTATCGCAGGGCTCGCGCGGCACAGCGGTTGCGATTCCGGCAGGCACGACGCTCAAAGAGTAAGTAGAGTAAGACGAGTAAGACGAGAGACGAGTAAGGCAGTAAGGGCGTAAGGGGCCTGATGCCCTTACTGCTTACGTCCTTACGCGACTTACTTCCCTTACTCTAATCACTTCCCTTACTCTAATTACTTGCGTCACTTGCGCGCCGCCGCCCTGCTCGAAGTTCTCCTCTGCTCCGGATTTCCCACACAGCTTCTGATCATCGGCGTGCTGCGGCTGGCCGGCATGCGGCCTGACGATGGCGCGGGCGGGCTGTCACTTCCATTTTTCGGCACGCTTGCTTTGGCCGACTCGGTGCTGCTCGTCGGGTTGATCTTTCTGTTTCTGCTCGCGCGTGGCGAGTCGCCGCGCGCGCTGTTGATTGGCTCTCGCCCGCCCGTTCAGGAGGCCGCGCTGGGCGCCCTGCTCGTTCCGGCCGTCTTCATCTTTGTGGCGATCATCGTCGGCGGATTGCGTTTTATTGCGCCGTGGCTGCAGACGGTGCCCCAGAATCCTCTTGGCGCGCTTCTCGACACGCCGCTGGAAGCCGTGATGTTCGGCTTCGTCGTTGTCGTGGCCGGCGGTCTGCGCGAAGAAGTGCAGCGCGCGTTCATCCTGCATCGTTTCGAGCAGTCGCTCGGCGGCGCGTGGATCGGACTCGTGCTGTTCAGCCTGTTCTTCGGGCTCGGACACATCGAGCAGGGGGTGGACGTCGCGATCGCGACAGCGGCGCTGGGCCTGTTCTGGGGCGTGCTCTATCTGGCGCGGCGCAGCATTGTCGCGCCCGCCGTGAGCCACGCGGGATTCAATCTCGCGCAGGTCGTGGCGCAGGCCGGGCTGCGCGCGTAATTAAAAGGCGTGTCCGAGCGAGAAATGCCACTCCGAATCGTGCTCGCGGCGGTTCGGGAAGGTCTCGCGATTGAGCTTGAAGCCGACATCGAGGCGCAGCGGACCGATCGGCGAGCGGTAGCGCAGGCCCACGCCCGCGGTCGGCCGCAATTCGGTGATGTCGAAATCACTGACCCGCGCGAACACGTTGCCGGCGTCGACGAAGGTCACCGCCCCGAGATCCTTCCACACGGGCAAACGCAGCTCGGCATTCATGACCAGCATCGCGTTGCCGCCGTTCGAGAGCCCGTCCGGATCCAGAATCTCGGGCACGCCCAGCCGATCGAGCTGAAAGCCGCGAACCGTGGTGCTGCCGCCGGCGAAGAAGCGCTGGCTTGCGGGAATATCGCGCACTTCGATCGGCGATGCGCTCAGCTCTACGGTCTGATCCACGACGCGTGAGAAACCACGCGCGAGTCCGAGCCGCGCACCGCCCGCGAACACAATCCTCGTGGCCGTCGGAAGACGCCTGAAAAAGATCGCCTGGCCGAAGGTCTTCACGAAGCCGACCTGCGATCCGAGCGCTCTCGGTGCAAGGTCCACGTCGACGGCCATCATCGCGCCGCGCTCGGGATCGACCGGATCGCTCCTTGTATCGCGCAGTATCGAGCCCGACACGATCGAAAGGCGCACCTGCGGAAACAGGCGATCGATCGGAAGCTGATCTTCTTCCTTGATGCCCTGATCGACCAGGGTCGTGTACTCGACCGCGTACCTGGCGCTCGCACGCACCGCTGGCGACAGCCGCTTCAACACGTCGGCGCTCAGCGACTGGCGGTCGAAACTGAAGCTCGTTCGGATGGCCCGCTCCAGACCGGCGCTGACCACGAGGTCGGCATCGAACCGGAAGGCCCGCGACTCACGGTAGCTGCCAACTGCCCGATATTCGGCGAGGCCGAACCCTTTGCCGTCGCGCGTGTGGTCCTCCGGCGCGTTTTCAGGGCCGAAGCTGAGTCGCGTGAACAGACTGACCGCCCGGTTGCCGCCGCCGATGTTGCGCCGCGTGATCTCAAAGAAGCCGCGCGGCACGAACTCGAGCTGATCTTCTCTCGTGTCGGGGCTCGTCCGGCGTGACCGCTCCACCATCTCGATGCCGCCGCCGTATCCGATGGCGGTGGCTGGCGCTTCTTCGAGCGTGACGATCAGATCGACCGTCGCCGATCCAGGCTGCCGCGGCGCTTCTGCGATCCGCACGCGCCGGAACAAACCGAGCGCGCTCAGCCGCCGCTGGCTGTCGAGGATGTCGGAGAGGCCCACCGGACTGCCCTGCCGCAGCGTGATTTCGTCGAGGATCGTCTGCAGATCCGTGCGCACGTTGCCGACGACGATGATGCGATCGACGGTGGTCTGCGGGCCTTCATTGACGGCTACCGTCAAGGCCACGCCAGTTCCGGCCTGATCGAACGCCGGCTCGATGGCGGCACTGGCCTGCTGATAGCCGCGATCGAGGTACGCCCGAACAATCGCATCGCGATCGGTAGACAGATACGGAACGTAGTACGGATCGCCGGCGCGGCTCTGCATCCGGCGGCGCAAATCCGCCTCGCCGACCGCAGCGACGCCGGTGAAGGTCACCGTGCGCACGAACGACTGCGGCCCTTCGATGACGATCAGCCGCGCCGCCATGCGCGCGTCGGGCCCTTCCGCGTCGCGCGGCATGTCGGTGACATCGAGCTTGACGTCGGCTGACGCGAAGCCCGCGCGGCGGTAATACTCGCGAATGGCGAGCGCGCCGCGCGCGAGCGCCGTTTCGAGGAAGACGTCTCCCGGCTCGAGGTCGACAAACGACGCGAGCGCCTCGGCCGACACCGCGCGGTTGCCCTCGATGGCGAGCGCGCCCAGCCGGAAACGCGGGCCGCGCGTAATCGTGAACGTCACGATCAGCCGGCCATCGGCTTCGGCCGTGCGATAGATGGCGTTGGCGCGCCAGTGTCCTTCGCCGCGCAGATCGTTGACGATGCGCACGGTGGCGTCTTCGAGCAGATCGATGTCGACCGCGCGCTCGCGCGCGATCGGCACGAGCGCGTCGAGGCGGTCGCGCGGCATCGCATCGCCCTCGAACCGCACCTCGACGATTGGCCCCGCGTCGGCATCGATGACGAGATCGATGCCGTCGCCAGACGCCGCGGGCCGCGCGGTGTGCGATGCGGTCGCGCCATACCGGCCCGTCGCGCGCATGTCGGCGACGAGCCGCTCGAGCGCGGCGCGCAGCACGCTGCGGCGGTACGGCTCGCCCGCGCGCGCCGCGAGCCTGTCCAGCAGCGCGTCGTGGCCGCCCGGCCACTCACCGTCGATCCGCGCCGTCGCGATCGGCGCCGCGGGTCCGGCCTCTACGTCGAACGTCAGCGACGTTTCGTGCGGCGCGTGCGTCACGTCGGCGCGCATCGTCGCGCGCGCGTGAAGGAAGCCCTCGTCGCGCAGGATGAGAAGGACGGCTGCGGTGGCATCTGCCTCGGACGGCGCCGACGCGAGTCCCTCGAACCGCGTCTCGAGCGCGTCGCGGAGGAGCGCTTCCTCGATGCCGGTGTCGCCCTGCACCCGCACGCGGCGCACAGGATGGCGCGGCGTCAGGCGATAGATCAGCGCGACCCCGGCCCCTTCACGCACGCCATCGACCCGGACATCCTCGAATCGGCCGGCCGACGAGAGCTGCGCGAGGCTCTCGCGCGCCTGGGCGGCGTCGAGCGGTGCGCCAATGTGCGTCTCAATCAGCGCCATCAGATCGGGCGCCGATTCGCGGCGGCCTTCGATTTCGATGTGGACGGCCGTAACGGGCAGACCAAGCAGGGCCGGATCCTGGGCGAACGCAGCGGAAGACGTCAGAAGCGCCGCAAGAAAGAGAGCAATGCGGCTCGACATCAGAAGGCGTGGCGCACGCGGAAGTCCAGGGCGAACGACCGGTCTTCGTTTCTGGAAAGGATCCAGGACAGGCGATCGCTCTGGTCGTACTCCAGCAGAATGACTTCGTGATGCGCGCCGCGCAGCGATCGCGCGTACGTGAGGAATGCGCGCGTGGAGATGCGCTTGCCGACGGTCAGGCGCGCACCCGGCTGCAACTGCTGCACGTCGGTGTTCTCGCCAATCAGCAGCGGCGTGATTTGCACCGCATCAACACCGAGTGTGCGTTCGACGACGCGGCCGACTTGAGACGAGATCGGGGCCGCCAGCAGGCGTGCCGCGCCCGCGCTGAGCAGCTCGAGCTCGGCGTCCTGAGGCGACGACAGCGATCGCAGCTCGGATGATTCAATCGTGCCGACCTGCGTTGATTCGCCGAAGAGCAGCGACAGCACGTCCACGGCCGGCAGCGGCGGATCCGACGTGAACGTCGGCGTGATGCGGTCGAGCGTACCGGCGAAGCGCAGGCTCACGCGATAGGTCTGGCCCGGCACGCGCACGCGCGTCTCGGCCTCGATATCGAAGAAAGGCTGGATCGCCGACGGGTTGGCGAAATCGATCGTGCCGTTCGTGACGAGATAGCGGTTGCCCTCGAAGAGCACTTCGCCGCGCTCGATGTCGGCGCGGCCGAACAGCACCGGTTTTGCGAGCGTGCCGCGCACGGTAAGGTCGGCGCTGGCGACGATGCGCGCGATGTTGTTGTCGATCTGCAGCGACGAGGGGGCAATCACGCGCACGTCGTACTGCAGGGGAATCGTGGAGGCCGCGAGGGCGGGAGCGGCGGCGGCCGGCTGATCGCCGCCAACGCTGAAGAACTCGGCGCCCCCCTCGAAGCGGCGCGACCACACCGCGCGGTCGACGCGCACGGTGCCCGTCAGCAGCGGCTGCGAGACGCGGCCGCGCAACGCGAGATCGGCGTTCACAATCGACGAGAAGCCCTCCGGATAGCGCAGGCGCATGCCGGTGCCGAACGCGGTGATGTTCAGCTCGTCGGGCGCGAGGCCTTTGAAGCCGACGCGGCCGCCAAAGGTGAGATCGCCGCCGCCCATGCGCGCCTTGATATCTTCGAGCTTGAGTCCCGCGGCATCGAACGCGATCGTTCCCTTGATGGCTTCCAGGCCGTGCGGCAGATCGACGTGCCGGACGCGGCCGTTGTTGATCGTGGCGCTTCCCGAGAACTGCGGATTCTCGAGGTCGCCTGAAATGGCGGCTTTCACCGAAGCAGAGCCCGTGCTGCGCAGGTTGCGATAGAAGCCCTGGAGCACGGCCAGGTTCGCGTCGCCGTTGGCGGTCACGGCAATGCGCTTGTCGAGCAGGCCAAGCTGACCGCCAAGCTCGAGGAGCGTGCCCCCACCCGCGAGCCGCAGCCGATGGATGCGCACGATGTTGCGATCGAACTGCAGGCGCACGGGGCCGTCGTTGCGCACGCGGTAATCGAACAGACGCAGATCCGCATCGCTCAGGTCGGCGTCGACGACGAGCGCGGCAGGCACGGCCAGCTTGCCCGAGAGTTTCATCGCGCCGGTGGCGATCGCTGTCGTGAAGGGTGACAGCTTCGGCATGAAGAGACGCGCGTAGGGATCGATCGACGTGTCGGCGAACTGGAAGCTCAGCTCCGCGTCGTAATCGTCGTTCAGCGTGACGCGGCCCGACCCCGTTGCGGTGAGCCGCGGCGACGCCGCCTCGAGGTCGACGTTCATGTCGAGGCCGCGGATGCCGAGACGTCCGCTCACCTGCCCGATGCCTTCGGAGCCGAGAAACAGATCGGCAATGCGGAACTTCACGTCGTAGCGCGGCGCGTCGACGACACCGGTGCCCGCGGCCGTGAACTGCAGCCGGCCCGAGAACGGCGGCAGCTGCGGATAGGTCATCATCGCCAGCGATTCGACTGGAATCGCGGAGCCGTCGGCGTTGAACGAGTACGTCCCGTCCCAGCCAACCCACGCGGCGCCGGTCATCTGGCCGCCCTTCTTCCAGCCGCGCAGATCGTCGACGCGCACGCCGTTGCCTTCGAAGCGCAGCGACGCGGTGGCGCGATCGAACGGCTCATCCCAGGCGACGCCGTCGGCAATCGAGACGCGGCCGAAGCCGTGGGGCGTCTCGTAGTTGCCGTACAGGTGATATTCGCCCGTGACGCGCCCGTCGACCGGCCACTCGTCGAGCATGAAGGCATGGCGCAGATCGGCCATCGGCCAGTTCGTGATGCGCACGCGCGCGTCCATCTCTTCGCCGCGATCGCGGCGCGGATAGCCGAGCGAATAGCGGCCGGTCGCATGGAGCTCGGCGTCGCCGTTGCGCAGCACGCCGGCGGTGACGGCCGCGTAGGCGTTCTCGATGACGACGCTGCCGGTGCCCGAGCCCCAGACGACGTCCCAGGCGCGCAGATCGTGTCCCTTGAAATTGCCGGTGATCAGAGGATTCGAGAAGCTGCGCGCGATCGTGCCGTCGAACTCGCCGCGTCCACCCACCTCGATCGCGGGCGTGCGCGAGCCGAACGCGGTCAGCACCGCCGCCAGCAGACGATCGCTGGCCTGCCAGTCTCTGCTCGTGACATGGAACGGCGCCTCGACACGCTTGTCCCACGACGTGCGGCCCCGGAACTCGACGTAGGTCTCGGGCGTCGCGGCCCATCCCGGCGCGAGCGTGATCCATTCACGATCGAACGAATATTCAACCGATCCGGCGATCGGGACGTAGCCGACATTCGGGCGCTTGTCGAAAGGGCCGGGCGCGCGGCCACGCGGCGGTTGGGCTTTACCCGCCTCCGCTTCGCTCGGCGTGGCGAGTGTACGTCCCTGCGTCGCCACGCCGGCCGGCGCCGACGCGTCGATGCGGCCGCTGCCGCGGCGCTCGACGAAGCGGCCCGACGGCCACGTCATGTCGTTCCGGCCGCTGGCGCGGCCGGCAAGGCGCAGCGAATCGAATTGATAGAAGTCCGATAGCGATGCGAGATCCACATCGCGATAGTCGGTGGTGAATGTCGCCATCCGGCGTCCGCCGCCGCGCAGCGGCTCGAGGCCGTACGCGAATTGGGCGGCGCCGCCATGGAGGGTGCCTTCGCCGTCCCACACGTGCAGGAAGTCGGGCGTCCATTGCACGCGCCCGGCAACGTCCTGAAAACGATAGTCATTGACGCCCGTTTCAGTGCTGCGGAACGTGCCCGTGAGATCGCGGCCTCCCTTGAACATGTGGAAGACGCCCGTGAACTGGCTGCGGCCGCTCAGCACCCACCGCTCGTTCGCGAAGAACAGCTCGCGCATGCGGCGCAGCTCGATGTCGGATCGCACCTGATACGTCTGCTCGGGCCATCGCGAGACGTCAGCGGTGCCGGTGAGCCGCGACTGCGCGCCGTCGGTGAGAAAAAGGATGTCGTCGAAGTGCACGACCGGGCCGTTGAACGTGAACCGCGCGCGCATGTCGGCGCGCATCGGCACGTAGTCCTGGATGTCGATGGTGCCGCCGGTGAACTGCGACGTGCCGCGATACGCGCCGCTCGCCTTCGTCACCGACACGCGCAGGTTCCTCGACACGATCGACCAGGGCGTGCCGTGATCCTGGTAGGTGAACTCGCCCTGATCGGCGAGCACGTACTTCAGCGTCGTGACGAACCGCTTCTCACGCGCCGACTGCTTCTCGGGCATGATCTTCGGCATGTTGTGCCGGCCGTCCGGATACGACTCGATGAACAGCTTCCAGCCCGTCATCCGCACTTCTTCGAACAGCAGCTCGCGACGCGTGAAGACGGTCCACCACGGCAACTGAATCGCGATCCGATCGGCCGTCAGGAACGGCCGCGCGTCGGGCGTGCGGCCCTCGATCCTGACGTCTTCGAGCACGAACGCGCCCGGACGCAGCCGCGCCGAAACCTTGCCGATGTGCATCGGGCGCTTGAGATACTCCGTTGCTTCCTCTTCCGCGTACGACTGCACGGAGGGACCGAGATCGACGGCGAACGCCGTGACGATCGCGGCGGCCACGAACGCCGCGGCAACGCCCAGCGCGCGGACGAACAGCCACTTCCCGCCTCCGCTAAAGCTACGGCGGGTCCGCCGAAGCCTTGGCGAAGGCGGAGGGCCTGCTGCGGCTGCCTCCGGCGAAGTCACGTGTTCGTTCACTTTCATCGTCTATTCGATTACTACCAACAAGCGACCCGCTTCGACCGACGCGCCGGGCTCGACCGCCACTTCCTTAATCGTCCCGGCCTTCGTCGCGCGCAGCTCGTTCTCCATCTTCATCGCTTCGATGACCACGACGGGCTGCCGCACCTCGACGCTGTCGCCCTGGCTGACCAGCACCCGCAGCACGCGCCCCGGCATGGGCGCCACGATGCGCTGCTCGCCCTCGGCGTGACGCGCGGCCCGGCCGCGCCGGCGATTGGCGTCGATCGAGACCGGCACCGACACCGACGGCAGATGCACGACAAGGTCGCCGCGCGAGATGCCATCAGTGACGGCCGCGTCGATGACGCGGCCATCGACCAGCAGCGAATAACCCTCCGCCGTGGGTCGCACGTCGACCGTCAGCGGCTCGCCGTCGATGGTGATCGTGAACGTCGCGGGCGCGTCTGGCGCGACATCGACCGCGACCTTGTGCACGCGGCCGCCCGCCTCAATCTCGAACGTCATTACTTGTCGGGGCTCCCGCCCCGAACCCCGGCTCGTCGCTCGCGGGGCCCCAATGCCCCGCTCCGCTCCTCGCGGCGCGCTTCGCGCGTCATTGCTCGTCGGGGCTCCCGCCCCGAACC
>JBBDWL010000143.1:21330-25219 GCA_040902895.1 Vicinamibacterales bacterium
CCGCGCCGCCGGCGGCCTCCGCGGCGCCCGAGCGCGACGCCGTGCGATGCGCATGCGCGGCGGCCGCAATCACCGCGGCGCGCACGTCAGCATCGCTTGCGGGCGCGAACGGCTCGCCATTGCGGCTCGCCAGCACGCCATCCAGCCATGCCGTGTGAAACTCCGCGCGCGCGAACGCCGGCTGCGCCGTCAGCCACCGGAAGAACGGCAGCGTCGTGCGCACGCCGCGCACCTGATACTCGCCGAGCGCGCGCCGCAGCCGGGCGATCGCGACTTCGCGCGATTCACCCCACACCACCAGTTTCGCAATCATCGAGTCGTAGACATTCGGGATCTCGAATCCCGCCGCCACTCCCCCATCGTCGCGCACGCCGGGACCCTGCGGCACGTGCAGGCCGAGCACGCGGCCCGGCGCCGGCATGAAACCCTCGTCGGGATCCTCGGCGTAAATCCGGCATTCGATCGCATGCCCACGCGGCGTCAGCGCCCGCGCGGGATCGATCGCGAGCGTCTCGCCCATCGCGATGCGCAGCTGCCAGTGCACCAGATCGATGCCGGTCACCATCTCGGTGACGGGATGCTCGACCTGCAGCCGCGTGTTCATCTCGAGGAAGTAGAACTTCGCCTCGCCGTTCGCATGGTCGAGCAGAAACTCGATCGTGCCGGCATTGGTGTAGCCGACGCTGCGCGCGACCGATGCCGCGCATTCGGCCATCGCCTGGCGCGTCTGCTCGCTCACCCGCGTCGACGGCGACTCTTCGACGACTTTCTGATGCCGGCGCTGAATGGAGCACTCACGCTCGACGAAGGGCACGACCGTGCCGTGATGGTCGCCCATCAGCTGAATCTCGATGTGCCGCGGATTGATCACGCGGCGCTCGAGATAGAACGATGCGTCGCCAAATGCCGATGCCGCTTCGGATCGCGCGGTACGCACGGCCGACAGCAGATCGCCGGCGCGCTCGACCGTCCGCATGCCCTTGCCGCCGCCGCCGGCCACGGCCTTCACGACAAGCGGATATCCAATGCGCGTCGCTTCGGCCGCCACGACCGCGTCAGAAGCGTCTTCAGCAAACGGCGCGTCGGTGCCGGGCACGACCGGCACGCCGGCCGCCATTGCCGCGTCGCGCGCGGCGGTCTTGCTGCCCATCAACCGGATCGCGTCAGCCGACGGACCGACGAACGTGAGACCGGCCGCCGCGCATGCGTCGGCGAAGGCCGCGTTCTCGGCGAGGAACCCGTAGCCGGGATGCACCAGCGTCGCGCCCGATCGTCGCGCGACATCAATCAGCTTGTCGATCGCGAGATAACTTTCGCGCGCGGGCGGCGCGCCAATCGCGTACGCCTCGTCGGCCGAGCGCACGTGCAGCGATTCCCGATCGCAGTCGGAATACACGGCGACGCTCGTGAGGCCGAGCTCACGGCAGGCGCGTGCCACACGAACCGCGATTTCGCCGCGGTTGGCGATCAGGACTTTCACCACTGCTGAGTCTTATTTCGGCCGACGGAGCTGACAATTTTAGCACCCAGAGGCGCTAAACCGCTAACTGAGCGGGACTTAGGCGACAGGCCTTAGGCCCTGGGCCCTGGGCTTTAGGCCTGAGCCGGGCGAGACAACGCTCGCCCGGCTGACTTTTCGATCAGCCGGCGCGCCATGGTGCGCGCCGGCTCACGCCTATGGCCTAGCGCCTATGGCCTATGGCCTGCTAGAGCGGTATATTCCCGTGCTTCTTCCGGGGATTCGTGTCGCGTTTGTTCGCGAGACTGGCCAGCGCGGCAATCAGCTTCGGACGGGTCATGCGGGGACGGATGATCTCGTCGACATAGCCGCGGCTGGCGGCCACGAACGGGTTCGCGAAGGCGTCGCGAAATTCCTGGGTCTTCTGCGCGCGCAGCGCCGCCGGATCCGCCGCCGCCTCGATCTCGCGGCGATACAGCACGTTGACCGCGCCTTCGGCGCCCATCACCGCGATTTCAGCCGTCGGCCACGCGTAGTTGAAATCGGTCCTGATGTGCTTGCTGGCCATGACGCAGTACGCGCCGCCGTAGGCCTTGCGCGTGATGATCGTGATCTTCGGCACCGTCGCTTCGGCGTACGCGTAGAGCAGCTTCGCGCCGTGGCGGATGATCCCGCCGTGCTCCTGCCGCACGCCCGGCAGAAATCCCGGGACATCCTCGAATGTGATGAGCGGAATATTGAAGGCGTCGCAGAAGCGCACGAACCGCGCACCCTTCACCGATGCGTCGATGTCGAGCGTGCCGGCGAGCACAGCCGGCTGGTTCGCGACCATGCCGACAGGCTGTCCGCCGAGGCGCGCGAAGCCCACGATGATGTTGCGCGCGTAATGCTCGTGCACTTCGAGGAACGCGCCGTTGTCGATCACGCGCGTGATTACGTCGTGCATGTCGTAGGGCTGATTCGGCTGATCGGGCACCAGCGTGTCGAGCGAGGCATCTTCGCGGTCGACCGGATCGTTGGCCGCGAGCCGCGGCGCATCGTCGACGTTGTTCGACGGCAGATACGACAGCAGCTCGCGAATGAGACGGATGCAGTCGGCGTCATCCGCCACGGCGAAATGCGCGACGCCGCTCGTCGCGTTGTGCGTCATCGCGCCGCCGAGCTCTTCTTTCGTGACCTCCTCGTGCGTGACGGTGCGCACGACGTCGGGGCCGGTCACGAACATGTAGCTCGAGCCCTCCACCATGATGTTGAAGTCGGTGATCGCCGGCGAATAGACGGCGCCGCCGGCGCACGGGCCCATGATGGCGGAGATTTGCGGGATGACGCCGGACGCGAGCGTGTTGCGCAGAAAGATGTCGGCGTACCCGCCGAGCGACACGACGCCTTCCTGAATGCGCGCGCCGCCGGAGTCATTGAGGCCAATCATGGGCGCGCCCATCTTCAGCGCGAGGTCCATCACCTTGACGATCTTCGCCGCGTTGGTTTCGGAGAGCGATCCGCCGAAGACCGTGAAGTCCTGCGCGAAGGCATAGGCCGGACGCCCGTCGATGCGGCCATGGCCGGCGACCACCCCATCGCCCGGCACGATCTGGTTCTCCATCCCGAAGTCGCGGCAGCGATGCGTGACGAGCTTGTCGATCTCCTCGAACGTGCCGGTGTCGAACAGCAGCTCGACTCTCTCGCGCGCAGTGAGCTTGCCGCTCTCGCGCTGGCGCCGCAGGCGGTCCTCGCCGCCGCCCAGCTCGGCGCGCCGCTCGAGATCTTCGAGCCGCTGTTTCATCGAGCGACGCCCGCCTGGGATTTCTGCCAGTCTTCGAGGAATTTCTTCAGTCCGATGTCGGTGAGCGGATGCTTGAAGATCTGCTCGAGCACGGAGGACGGGCACGTGCACACGTCGGCGCCGAGACGCGCCGCCTGCACGATGTGCATCGGATTGCGCACCGAGGCGACGAGAATCTCGGTGGCCCACTCGTAGTTGTCGTAGATCTCGACGATCTGCTCGATCAGCTGCATGCCGTCGGTGGCAATGTCATCGAGGCGGCCGATGAACGGACTGACATAGCTGGCGCCCGCCTTGGCCGCCAGGATCGCCTGCGTGGCCGAGAACACCAGCGTCACGTTGACGCGAATGCCTTCCGATTTCAGCGCGCGGCATGCCTTCACACCATCCTTGCCGAACGGCACTTTGACGACGATGTGCTCGTCGATGGTGGCGAGGCTTCTGCCTTCGCTGATCATGCCGGAGGCGTCGGTGGCGACGACCTCGGCGCTCACGGCCCCCTGCACCACGCGGCAGATCTCCTTGAGAATCGCGCGCGGATCGCCGCCCTCCTTCGCCATGAGCGAGGGATTCGTGGTCACGCCGTCGATGATGCCCAGCTCGGCGAGCGCCTTGATTTCGTTGATGTTGCCGGTGTCAGCGAAGAA
>JBBDWL010000143.1:25319-67809 GCA_040902895.1 Vicinamibacterales bacterium
TGCCCAGCTCGGCGAGCGCCTTGATTTCGTTGATGTTGCCGGTGTCAGCGAAGAATTTCATATAACACTCCAGGCCATAGGCCTATGCTTCCACTGCTCGGTTCGTTAACTGTCCCACCCCTTCGATGCGCACGCTGAAGGTGTCGCCCGGCTTCAAGGGGCCGACGCCCGATGGTGTGCCGGTGAGAATCACGTCGCCCGGCAGCAGCGTCATCACGCGGCTGACGAATTCGATCAACTGCGGCACGCCAAAGATCAGCTCGCGGGTCGATGACGACTGGCGCACCTGGCCGTTGACGAGGCCTTCGATGGCGAGCGCCGAAGGATCCAGCCCGAGCGCCACGCACGGGCCGACCGGCGCGAAGGTATCGAAGCCTTTCGCGCGCGTGTACTGCACGTCTTTCTTCTGCAGCTCGCGCGCGGTGACGTCGTTGGCGCACGCGATGCCAAGCACGTGCGCCATCGCATCGGCCGCCGCGACGTGACTCGCGCGTTTCGAGATGACGACCGCCATTTCGGCCTCGTGATGGATCTCGCCCGCCCACATCGGCAGACGGATCGCCTCGCCGGGGCCGATCACCGCCGTCGACGGCTTCATGAACATCAGCGGCTCGGACGGCAGCGGTTTGTTCATTTCGGCCGCGTGGTCCCGATAGTTCAGGCCGATCGCAATCACTTTCGACGGCCGCACCGGCGGCAGCAGCTCGGCGCCGTCGAGCGTCACCGCCGCGCCAAGCTCGTACTGCCCGAACGCATCCCCCTCGACGAGCCGCGCTGCCGCCTGCCCTGAGCCTGTCGAAGCGTCGGAGTCAATCACATGCCGTGGCGAACCGTGGTGACTAATGCAGTACAGCTTCAATTTCTGCCCGTTTCTTCGACGCGATTCGATTCCGCGCTGCGATTCGGCGGCGTGGTTTTGTCGACGGCCACGACCGCGTACACGTAGCGCGTGCCCGCGGTGGTGGTCGCATCCTTGTACGTGGTCTCGGTGATCGGGATGTCGAAGAGCGGCAGCAGTTTCTCACCCGGCGCTTCGGCGCGCAAGACCAGATACCCCGCCAGATCGGCGGCGTCGACCGCGTCCCAGATCAGACTCACGGCGCCCGTTCCTGCGACGGCGGTGAGCCCCGCCGGCGGCGGCGGCGGAAAGATATCGCGCGGCGTGATGCACATCGGGCCCGCCGCGGCGCTCTCGATCGAGGCGCCCGCCGAGGCAATCGCGGACCGCACGATGTAACACCGCTCGGTGCCGAACTCCGGCCGCGGATCGTCGAACGTCGTGCCGGCGATCGGCTCGCGATTGAGAGGCGCGGCCGCAACGCGTCCCTCGCCGACTTCATACACCCGATAACGCGTAGCGGGCGATACGCCGAGCCAGTCGAGGCGGATGACCTTCTCCGTGAACGTGACGCTCAACTTCGACGGCGGATCGGGCACCGCGACGAGCGGCACGGCCACGACGTCTGACGGCACGCCGACGCGTCCGCGCCGTGACACGCCGGCGACGGCGTAGTACCGCATCATCGGTGTCGGATAGACCGTCGCCGCCTCCGCCGAATCTTCCCAGGTGATCACGGCGCCAGGCTGAAGCGCCGGCGGCGCTGGCGGCAGCACGTCGGTTCCGAGCGTCGAGGCCGGCGTCGCGGTTTCCACAGCGATCGTCGCGATCCGCAGGTCGCCTCCGGCCAGATCCGCCGCGGTCGGCGGCGGATCGCCCGCCGGCTTCGTGATCGCAAAGACGCGTATCGACGCGATATCAGGCGGCACCGACCCACCGGCGTTGGTGGCCGGTACGGTGAACTGAAGGGTAATGGGCCCGCCCTGCACGCGGATTGCCGACAACCCTTCCGTCTTCGACGGCGCCAGCCGCAGCGGCGCCAGCGGCGGGCCTTTGGAACCGCAGGCGACGACTGCGAGCGACGCGAGCAGGAGCCCTGAGCGAGCGCGAAGCGGGAGTCGAAGGGCCATTAAAGAATGTAGCGCGACAGATCTTCGTCGCGGACGACGTCGGCGAGCATCCGGTCGACGTAGGCGGCATCGATCGTGACGGTCACGCCGTCCATCTCGGGCGCGTTGTAGGAAATCTCGTCGAGCAGCTTCTCCATCACCGTGTGCAGCCGGCGGGCGCCGATGTTCTCGGCGCGCTCGTTGACGAGCGTCGCGAACTCGGCCACGCGGCGAATCCCGCTGTCTTCGAACTGAATCGTGACACCTTCGGTGGCGAGCAGCGCCGAGTACTGCTTGACGAGCGCGTTCCGCGGCTCCGTAAGGATGCGCACGAAATCGGCCTCGCCCAGCGCTTCGAGCTCCACGCGGATCGGGAAGCGGCCCTGCAGCTCGGGAATCAGATCCGACGGCTTCGACACGTGGAAGGCGCCGGCGGCGACGAACAACACGTGATCGGTGCGCACCATGCCGTACTTCGTGTTGACGGTCGTGCCTTCGACAATCGGCAGGATGTCGCGCTGCACGCCCTCGCGGCTCACGTCGGGCCCCTGCGAGCTCTCGCGTCCGGCGATCTTGTCGATCTCGTCGAGGAAGATGATCCCCGACTGCTCTGCGCGGTGCACCGCGGCGCGCGCCACGCTTTCCATGTCGATCAGCTTGCCGGCCTCTTCGGCCGTCAACTGCTCGAGCGCCTCGGACACGCGCAGTTTGCGCTTCTTCGTGCGGCCGCCAAACATGCCGGGCAGCATGTCTTTCATGTTGATGTCGATCTCTTCGACCGATCCGCCCTGGATGATCTCGAACGACGGAAAGCTGCGTTCCCGCACGTCGATCTCCACCGTCTTGTCGTCGAGCCGGCCGGCCAGCATCTGCTCGCGCAGCTTCTCGCGCGTGCGCTGCGCCTGCTCGCGCGCCGCGCGCTGCTCCGCCGTTTCGTCGCCGTAGGCCGCCGGCAGCGGCGGCAGCAGCAGATCGAGCACGCGCTCTTCAGCGGCCAGGCGTGCCTTCTCGCGCACGTCGGCCTCGCGCGTATCGCGCTCCATCTTCACCGCGATTTCCACGAGGTCGCGCACCATCGACTCGACGTCGCGCCCGACGTATCCGACTTCGGTGAACTTCGAGGCTTCGATCTTCAGGAACGGCGAATGCGCGAGCTTGGCCAGCCGCCGCGCGATCTCCGTCTTGCCAACGCCGGTCGGACCAATCATCAGGATGTTTTTCGGCGCCACTTCTTCGGCAAGCTCCGGCGGAAGCTTCTGCCGGCGCATCCGGTTGCGCAGCGCGATGGCAACCGCGCGCTTCGCGTTCGCCTGCCCGACGACGTACTTGTCGAGCTCGACGACAATCTGCCGCGGCGTCAGCGACGCAGCCATCGTGGCGGTGATCTCGGGAAGAGAAATGGGACTCACAGTTCTTCGATCGTAATGCGGTCGTTGGTGTAAATGCAGATCTCCGCGGTGATGCCCATCGCCTCGAGCGCAATGCTCTTCGGATCCAGCGCGGTGTGCTTCGCCAGCGCCTTCGCGGCGGCCATGGCGTACGGCGCACCCGATCCAATCGCAATCACGCCATCGTCGGGCTCGATGAGGTCGCCGGTGCCCGAGAGCACGAACGTGTGGCTGGTGTCGGCCACGATCATCATGGCTTCGAGACGGCGCAGCAAGCGGTCGGTGCGCCAGTCGCGCGCGAGCTCGACGGCCGAGCGCTCGAGGTTGCCGCGGTATTGCTCGAGCTTTGCTTCGAAACGCGTCATCAGCGCCATCGCGTCGGCAGCCGAACCGGCAAATCCGGCAAGGATCCGATCGTTGTAGAGCCGGCGCACCTTCCTGCCGCCATGTTTGACGACCGTCTTGTCGAAGGTGACCTGGCCGTCGGCGGCAATGACGACGCTGACGTCACGTCGCACGGAGAGCACTGTCGTGGCCTGAAACCGGGGGAGGGCGGGCATCCGATCTTCGAGTGTATCAGGGAGGCGACAGCCGCTGTCACTCACTCAGGACGGGTGTGCGGCAGCATGGGCTTGAAACCCCAGTGAAATCAGCGTAGTTTGAGGGGTACCCTCTGGCAGCAGAGTTGCTCTTTTCACGGCACGAGGTTTCGCCATGCATGCATCAGTCAAGTTCTCCCTTAGTGCCATCATCGCGCTGGCGCTCGCTACTCCGGCTGTCGCGCAGGACGCCCGCAAGCCCACGTCGGGCGCCTCTTCGACGGGCGGAACGGCTACGTCGAGGGGCGGCGGCTCGAGCGCCGGCAGCTCGGGCTCGACATCGAGCGGCGGCTCCACTGTGTCGGGCGGTTCCATCCGCGGAGGCACGGCGGTGAGCCGTCCTGCGCCAAGCCGCGAGCCGCAGTCGTCGGCGCGCCGGCGCTCCGGGGCGCAAGCCTCCGGCGGCGGTCCCGCGATTCCGGCCTACAGCCGCCCACGCGGCGATCGCGCCGTGCGCGGCACGGCGGTCGAGCGCACGACTCCGCGCCCTGGCCCAATCACCGGCGGTGACGTCTTCTACCTGCCGTATTACGGCTACAACAACTTCTACGGCTACAACAGCTTCTACGGCTCGCGTTATGGGTTCGGATATCCGTTTTACATGGGCCTCGGCTACTTCTATTACGACCCGTTCTGGGGCTACCACGATCCGTATTACGGGTACGGGTCGGGCGGCTACGGACGCGGGAGCAGGGACGATCGCGATTACGACATCGGATCGCTGCGCCTGAAGGTCGACCCGTCGCATGCCGAGGTCTTCGTCGACGGCCTCTATCGCGGCGTCGTCGACGACTTCGACGGCGTCTTCCAGCGCCTGAAGCTCGAAGCGGGCGCGCATCGTCTGGAAGTGCGGGCGCCAGGCTTCAAGCCGCTGGTCTTCGATGTGCTCGTCACGCCCGGCGAAACGACGACCTATCGCGGCGATCTGCAGCGGTAGCACTTGCTCAGAACCGTAGCTTTGGTGAGCGGCCTCTACGATCTTCTCGTAGGGGCCGTTCTTCTTTGTGCGACCGGCTGGATGGCTGCGACCTTCGGCGTGGAGCCTCCGGTGCCGATCATCCACGCCAAACTCAACGCAATCTTCCTGATCTCAATCGGCATCGGCTACGTGCTGCCGTGGCGCGATCCGGTTCGCTATCGCGGATATCTGTGGGTGATGGGGCCGCTGCTGAAGGGCGCCGGCGCCGCGGCGTTCCTGATCGACTACTTCGTCAACAACTCGCCGCGATCGTTCCTGCTGTTCGCGGCGTCGGATGGGGTGCTGGCGGCGTGGACCTTGGTGGCGCTGATGGGACGCCCACACCGTCAGCGGAATCGCAAATAACGGTCTCCGAGACGCTCAAAGGCCGCGCGATCGGCCCCGACGACATCTGCGTCAATGGATTCCGCCGTGGCAACCAGCCATGCATCGTTCTCGCCGAGGCGCCGCTTCGACCGGCGCTGCATGAGCGCGCACCTTTGGGCCTGCGCGATGTGCACTCCCTGAATGGAAAAACGCTGCAAGGCGGCGAGGGCCGCGTCTGGATGCGCGGCTCCCTCCAGGATTTCCGCAACGCCGACGACTGATACCACAAGCCGTCGGCCGCGTAGTGCGTGAAGGAGAGTATGGGCGGGACCCTGCACGCCCGCTGCAGTCTCGCGCTCGAACGCGATGAGAAATGACGAATCGAGCAGCACCGGCCGGTTCACGGTTTCTTTTGGGCCAGCCCGAGGCCCTTTCCTGACGACGAGCGCGCCCATTCGAGAAGGTCATCGGCCGTTTCAACCGGGCCGCCATGATCAATCAAGGCACGGATGACATCTGACTTCGGCACTTTGCGCTGGCGGGCCCATCGTGAGAGACGCGCCGCGCGAGCTTTATCGAGCTTCACCGTTATGGTAGGCATGGTAATACCTTTATATTACCATGTTGGCTCAGGACCGCTCACAGACGACCCGTCGGTTGCAGAATCTGCCAACGTGGCACGCGATTCTCAGAACTCTGGCCGGCCAGAGTCGTGCGAGGACTGTGCCAAGGCGCTAATGACCTCAACCTTCCCGAGTCAGCGCGTCCCGTAGCGCCGACGTGAAGTCGCGGAACAGATCTGGGACCTGCTGCAGAAACTCTCGAATCTCGGGAATATTATTCGAGGCGACCCAGAAGATTACCGCGATGGCGACGAGGGAGATCGCCGCATGCCAGAACGCGTAAGGCGCAGGCTGCCCCGCGCGCGGGCGCTCGTAGAAGTACTGCATCGCGCGAAACGGCGGGACGACGATCGAATAGGCGACGAGCAGAATCAGGGCGGCCGCCCAGACAGGCACATCAGGATCCAGTTCCCAGCCGAGCACCTGTCCGGTATTCACGAGCGAAATCATGGTCGCCGCCATGATCAGAAACAGCGCGAGATGGACGACCCCGAAGAGCGGAAGCAGGACGATGGCCGGTCCCGGAGGCCCATACACGACGGCCCCGTGCGTCGCGGCCGCCTGCCGCCGCCACTGCCGCTGCTGCTGGCGCCAGTGCCGGCGCAGCCTGCGCGTACCCTTGGTGTACTGATCTTTTGCCCGGTCCATCACGTCCCTGGCGTTGAATGGCGCGGCGCCGGCCGCCGCGCGCTGTTCGCCCGTTTTCGCCTCCGGTAGGACGAACATCATCACGACATACGCGATGATGCCCGCGCCCTGCGTGACGAGCGCGGCGATGACGAATCCGACGCGCACGATCGCAACATCGATCGCAAAATAGGCAGCCACGCCGGTGCAGATGCCCGCGATCATCGCGCCCTCTGGAATCCGGTGCAGCCGCTTTGGCGGCGCCTCGGTGCCCGCCGGCCGCTGGCCGGCCTCACCGCCGCCTCCGGCATCACTGCCCGCCGCGGCGTCGATCGGCCCCATCTCCCCGACGATCTGCTCGACCTCGCGCGTGGTGACAACCGATTTGTGCGGGCCGAGAAACCTCTGGCACTTGTCGGCAATCGCCTGCTCGAGATCCGCGATGATCTCCGCGCGATCGGGATTGCCTTCGAGCTCGCGCTCCGCGCGCGCCAGGTATTCACGAAGCACCTCGTAGCCGCTCTCGTCGAGCTGATACGCGTGCCCGTTCAGGTTGATGGTGATGACTTTCTGCATGGCTACCGTCCAAGCTGGGTGATCGTCGCGTTGAGGTGTTGCCAGTAATCGTTCAGTTCGATGAGCTGTAACTCGCCCTTGTGCGTCAGCTCGTAGTACTTGCGCGGAGGTCCCGCGTCCGACTCCTGCCACTCGTAGTCGAGAAGGCCGTCACGGCGCATCTTGCTCAGGAGCGGATAGAGGGTGCCCTCCTGAGTCGCAAACTCGGTGGTGGTCAGACGCTTCAGGATGTCGGCGGCATAGACCTTCTCCGCCGCGACGATCTTGAGAATCACGAATTCGAGCAGGCCCTTGCGAATGGGAGCGAATTTCTCGGTGGTGCTCATGTCGAGAAAGCTACCTTGTTATAACAAGGTAGCAGACGAATGGAAGGCCGTCAATGTTCCCTGCGCCAGGAATCAGGCCCCTATCGGCCCTTCCCTGCACCTTTGCGAGCGAATGCCGCGTAAATGGGTAGTCCCAGCGCGATGATGAGCAAGCCTGCCGCTGACGGGCCGAGCTGGGTGCCCGCAATCAACGGCTGCACGAGATCCGTCCAGAGCGCGCTGCAGACGATCGCGAGACTGGCAAGCACGAACACCGCGGGCACGACGGGATAACCGATCGTTCTGAATGGGCGCGGCGCGTCGGGCTCGCGCACGCGCAGCACGAACAGCGCGGCGGCGCCAATGCCCGCGAAGAGCACCACGGAAAAGCCGGTGTAGGTCAGCAGCGCGCCGCCACTGCCCGACAGAACCAGAACCGTGGCCCAGATCGCCTGCGCGACGATCGACGCGGCGGGCGTCTTGTAGCGAGGATGAATCGACGCCGCCCGGCGGAAGAAGAGCCCGTCGCGCGCCATCGCGTAGTACACACGCGGCCCGGCGAACACCATGGCGCTGATCGATGCCGCGAGACTCACGATCGAGACCAGGCCCATGATGTTGCCGGCCCGCTCGCCGAGCAGCCGGTCGGCAATCACGTCGAGCACGCTCCCCTGCACCGCCGCGAGATCTCCCACGGGCACGACGTAGAGATACAGAAGATTGAGCAGCAGGTACACGAGGATGACGGCGCCGGTGCCAATCGCGAGCGCGCGCGGCACATTCCTGCCAGGATCGCGAATCTCTTCGGCGACATACGCCGCGGCGTTCCAGCCTGAGTACGTGAACATGACAGCGATCAGCGCGAACAGCCACGACCCGGGCGCCACCGCGCCCGCAGTCTGACCGAGGTTGTCCATCGAGCCGGTGCCGTACGCGAATCCAAGCAGGATGAACAAAAGCAGCGCGGTGATCTTCAAGGCCGCGAGCACGTTGCTGACGACGCGGCCGGGGCCGACGCCCCGCAGATGAATCAGCGACAGCAGCCAGATGACGGCAATTGCGGTGATGGTTTGCGGTGACAGCGTGAATGTGACGTACCGCAGCGGCAAGGCGAACAGCGCACGGTCGTCTGCCGCGAAAGGCACGAAGCGTCCGAGATAGATCGCAAAGAACACCGCGCTCGTCGCGATCGCGCCCGCGAAGCCCGCGATGAATGACGTCCAGCCAGTGAGAAACGCAGCCAACCGGCCGAATGCGGCGTGCAGATAGACGTACTCGCCGCCCGCCTTCGGACGAAGGGCCGCGAGCTCGGCGTACGCCATCGCGCCGGCGAACGCGAGCGCGCCGCCGGCGACCCATGCCGCCAGAAACCACCACGGATTGGGAATCAGCGCCGCAACGGATGGCGGCGAGAAGAGAATGCCGCCGCCGATGACATTCGCAACGACGATGGCGGCCGCATCGAGCGGACCAAGCCGGCGCTCGAGCGTTGCCGTTGTGCCGGGACTTGACGAAGGGGACGTCACGCGGCCGTTTACTGCGTCAGGATTCTGCGGTCAACCACCGACTCGCCGAGCAGCGTCCAGGAACCGGAGCCGCTCTTGCCGAACACTTTGACACGCACGTCGCGGAACTGGCTGTTCTTCAGCATTTCGGCGCGCGGCTGCTGGCTCGTGTAGCCGATCGTCGAGCGCACCGTGATGGAGGCTGTCGACTGCTGCGGCGTGACGCCGTCAGTGCCGACGGCGCGCGTGAGCACTTCGTCCATCGGCCCGTCGGCCCCCTCGGCCTGGAAGATCGTGTTGGTCTGGACCGTGCTGACCGGCGCCGTGCCCTTGTTGCGCAGCTTGAACGTAATCGTCGGCACGATCTTGTTCTCGCCGTTGACGACGCCCTCGTCGAAATAGCCGGAGGAGATGTCCTGCAGCTCGAGATCCTGGACGTTGCCGGTGGAGCCGCATGCGGCGGCAAGCGCCGCGGTCATTGCGATCAACGCGATCGGCGCGGCGACGAGCAGGCGGCCCTTCGACATCGCGCGATTTTAGCTTAGAACTCGCCGATAACGATGCGGGCGCGCGCCTCGTCGCGTGTGAGGCTGCCGGCACGGAACGCGGCGAGGTCGCTGCCCTTGATCCGCAGCGTGAGCGTCGTGCGCTCGTTGAAGACCTCCGGCAGCAGCGGGCCTTCGCTGCCGCGGGCCGCCACCGTCAGCCAGTCGTCGGCGGCGAGGCCGAGCTGATGGCCGTACTCCAGCATCGCGTTCACGAGCTGCTCGGTGACCAGCTGGCGGTATTCCCTGTTCGGGTTTTCCATGACCGGCGGCGGTGCCGCGGTCGGCGAGGGCGCCGTGCCATTCGTGCTGACCGCGCGTGCCTGCTGCTCCACGGCGCCGGGCGGCAACAGGCGCCGTTCGAGGCTGCGCAGATCGCGATCGAGAATCGCGCGCTCCTGCGGATCGGTCACAGTCTCGAGCCGGCGGCGGATGTTGATCATCGCGGCTTCGGCAGCCTGGTCGCGGCCGCGGGCCCGAAAGGCCCACTCGATGGCCGGATTCATCGCGGGAATCTCGACGTGAAAGAAGATCCCGTGCCCGTCGAGCAGGAAGCCGTGCGCGCGCGGCGTCGTGCCGCTCAACAGAATGATGCTGGGGTCGATCTGTCGCACGCGCACGCCAAGCAGCTCGGCGCCGAGCTGCGCGGCATTGACGAGGACGTTGCCGAACACGCGGATGCTGTTGCGCCGTTCGACCCGCTCGCGCGTGATCGTCCCTTGCGCGGCGGCGCTGGTGACGCCGAGCGCCAGCGCGGCGGCAGCCGCAGCGGCGCGAATCATGGCAGTGCTCATAAAAAATTTCGTGGCGTCCAACGTGCGACCTCTCATCGCGGGGGCTGTCCCTGTGAAACCAGCATCAGGCGGTTGATGGCATCGCGCGTCTGCGCCATCTCGGCGCCGGTGCGCGTCTGCACCTGTCCCAGCACCTGCTGCACGCGCGCCAGGTCGTTGCGGCGCGCGGCATCCCATTCGTTGTAAATGTCGAGCAGCCGGGCGGCCATCTCCTGCCGCACGCGTCCCTCGCTCTCTTCGATCAGACGCCGCATGGCGCGTGTCAGCTGTGGGTTGTCGGCCGAGAGCCCCGCCGTTTGGATGGATCCACGCGCGTCAGGCGCGTCGAACGTGCGGCGCAGCCGCGCTTCGAGCTCGACCAGATCGCCGGCCGTCACGACGGCGGCCGGGACGGCCACGGGTTCCGCTCCGCGTGCGGCTCGTGCATCGGCGGCCGGCGCAGGACGTCCCGTGCGGATCACCAGGCCCTGCTCGTCGTAGCGCACGTCGAGGTTCGCGATCGCGGCCGATACGGCCAGCACGAGCATGGCCGCCGCGGCGAGACCGAAGGCGGGCATCCACGCGCGCATGCGATCCATGGGCGTGGCGGCGCGCGGCGACTCGATCCAGGTCGACGGCAGCTCGCGGCATTCGGGCGGCGCCCACGCAAGCAGGTCGTCGCGCACCGCGCGAAGGCCCGACACCTCGGCACGGCAGGCCTCGCATGCGGCCAGATGCGACTCGAGGGCGCGCTGCTCGTCGCGCGGCAGCTCGCCATAGACAAATGCGATCAGCGATTCCTTGTTGTCAGTGCACATCGAAGTTCAGGTTTCCAGCGCCGCGGCGCGAGTCGCCGCGACGGTAAGCAGGTTCTGGCGCTGCAGGTTGCGGCGCAAAACCGTGAGGCCCTGATAGAGCCGTGTTTTGACGGTGCTCAGCGGACAGCCGAGCATGTCGGCGATTTCCTGGAATGTGAGGCCGTGATATTCCTTCAGAATGATCGCGGTGCGCTGCTCTTCGGGCAGCATCGCCATCACCTTCGAGACGGCCGCGCTCATTTCGCGGCGCGCGACGAGATCCTCCACCGACACCGCATCCGGCGCTTCGCCGGCCAGGTCTGAAAGCTCCATGCCTTCGGGCACCTGCGAGACCGGCGTGCGGCGCTGCCGCCGGATCCAGTCGCGGCACAGATTCAGCGTGATGCGATAGAGCCACGATGAGAACTTCGCCTGCCCCTTGAAGCCGCGCAGCGCGCGGTAGGCGCGCAGGAACGTTTCCTGGCAGACGTCGCGTGCATCTTCCTCACGTCCGAGCACGCGATACGCAAGCGCGTAGATGGGACGCTCCCACCGGCGCACCAGCTCGTTGAAGCTGTCCTCGTCGCCGCGCTGCGCGGCGTCGACCAGCTCCTCGTCGGTTCTCTTCCCGATTTCCACGGCCATGGGAGCTTTCGCGCCTTTAGACTGCGCTGGCGGCGAGTCAGTCGGCCTTCTGACAGGCAGGTTGTCAGGAACATCCAGTATAAACCGCCGGCTACCTCATCCGTTCGTCTCGAGCCGGCCCTGCCATATGACCTGAGCCGCCGCGAACGTCATCGAACGGCCACGAGCGACGGCCCCGGTGGTAAAGTTGTCGCGGCTCCCCGGACCGCCGCATGACCGACGACCACTTTCTCACGACCGAAGAAGTCCTCGCCTATCTGCAGGTCAATCTGCGGACGGTATACCGCTTGATCAAGGCCGGGCGCATTCCCGCGGTGCGCGTGGGCCGGCAATGGCGGTTCCGCAAGCGTGACGTCGACCAGTGGCTCGAACAGAACCGCAGCGGCGTGCCGGCAGGGATGAAGGCCGCCGAACGCGCTCGCATCCTCATCGTCGACGACGAGCAGGGCGTGCGCGACCTGCTGGCGCGGGCGCTCTCCGGCGGCGAGTACGACGTCGATGTCGTGGGCGACGGCCGCACGGCGAGCGAGCGGCTGCGCACGATTGAATACGATCTGCTCATCACCGATTTGAAGATGCCGGGCATGGACGGCCTGTCGGTGATCCGCGAGGCGCGGCGCATCTCTCCCGACCTGCCCGTGATCATCATCACCGGTTACTCCACCGAGGCCAGCGCCATCGAAGCGATCAATCTCGGCGTGTCGGGCTACATCACGAAGCCGTTCCGCCTGCCGCGCATCCTCGCCGCCGCGCAGAAAGCACTGGGCGAACCGGTCGGAGTAGAGCTCTGACGAAATTAAGAATTGGTAGGTTGAGAATTAAGAATTACTGTCCACTGGCTGCTAAGCAGCCGCTGGACGGCAATTCTCAACTCTTAATTCACCAACTCTAAATTCCCCCGCGTTCCCTGTGATCCAACTGTCCCGCGTGAGCAAGTCGTTCGGAGAGCGCACGCTGCTCGAGCGCGTCTCGTGGCAAATCATTTCGGGGGAACGCGCCGGTCTCTGCGGGCCGAATGGCGCGGGCAAGACGACGCTGTTGAAGATGCTGGCGGGGATGGAGACGCCTGATGAGGGCGAGATCATCCGGCCGGCATCGCTGACGATCGGCTACCTGCCGCAGGACGGACTGTCGTACTCGGGCCGCACGCTGTTCGACGAGGCAAGCACGGCGTTCGCGCCGGTGCTGGCCATGCGCGCGGAGATCACGGAGATCGAGGCGCGGCTCGAAGATCCGTCGGTCCCCGACGGCGAGCACGAGCGGCTCCTCACCCGCTATGCGGAGCTGAGCGAAGAGTTCAGGCGCGAAGAAGGCTTCAGCATCGAGCTGCGGGTCGCCACGGTGCTGCAGGGTCTCGGCTTCGGCAAAGACGACTTCGAGCGCAACAGCGCGACATTCTCCGGCGGCTGGCAGATGCGGATTGCGCTGGCGCAGCTGCTGCTTGGGCGTCCGACGCTGCTGCTGCTCGACGAGCCGACGAACCATCTCGATCTCGACGCGCGCAACTGGCTCGAGGAATACCTGAGCGGCTATCCGCACGCCGTCATCCTCGTCTCGCACGATCGGTACTTTCTCGATGCGGTGGTCACCCGCATTGCCGATCTTTCGCTGAAGACGATCACCGACTATCCCGGCAGCTATTCGCGGTATGTCGCCGAGCGCGACGCGCGGCTCGAGCGCCTGCGCGAATCGAAGCGCCGGCAGGACGAGGAAGTCGCGCGGGTGCAGGCCTTCATCAACCGCTTCCGGTATCAGGCCACGAAGGCGGCGCAGGTGCAGAGCCGCATCAAGATGCTCGAGAAGATCGAGCCGATTGACGTGCCCCCGGAACGCAAGCGCGTGCGGTTCTCGTTTCCGGCGTGCCCGAAGAGCGGCCGCACCGTGCTCGATCTGAAGAAGGCGCGCAAGGCCTATGGCGACAAGGTGGTGCTCGATGGCGTCGACCTGCACATCGAGCGCGGCGATCGCGTGGCGCTCGTCGCGCCGAACGGCGCCGGCAAATCCACCTTGATGCGTCTGCTTGCAGGCGTCGAGGCGCCCGACGCGGGAGAGCGGCTCGAAGGACATCAGCTGGTGATGCAGTACTTCGCGCAGGACGAGGCCGCGAAGCTCGATCCGTCGCTGACCGTGTACGAAACGCTGGAAGCCGGATCGCCGGTCACCATGGTGCCGGCCATCCGCACGATTCTCGGCGGGTTCCTGTTCTCCGGCGACGACATCTACAAGAAGGCCGCGGTGCTCTCAGGCGGCGAGCGCACGCGCCTCGCGGTGGCGCGCATGCTGCTGCGCCCGTCGAACACGCTGCTGCTCGACGAGCCGACGAACCATCTCGATCTCGATTCGAAAGACGTGCTGCTCGATGCGCTCGAGGATTTCGGCGGCACGCTGATCTTCGTCTCGCACGATCGGTATTTCGTCGAGCGCCTCGCGACGAAGATCGTCGAAGTTGGACATGGCGGCCTCGAAGTGTATCCGGGCACCTACAGGGAGTTTCTGTGGCACAAGGCGCATCAGGAAGTAAGGGAAGTAAGGGAAGTAAGTCGAGTAAGAGAAGTAAGTCGAGTAAGGAAAGTAAGCGGCGTTAAGCCGGCGGTGACTGGGGCGGGGGCGCATGCGGAGAAGAAGAAGCTCGATGCCGAGGAGCGGCGGAAGAGGCGCGACGAGGAAGCGCGCCAGAAGCGCATCGCCGATCTCGAGTCGCGGATCGCCGAGCGCGAGCGCGAAGTGAAAGCGCTCGAGGCGAAGATGGCCGAGCCCGGGTTCTATGACGATGCTGATGCCGCGAAGACGTCAATCACGCGGCACCAGCAGTTGATGTGGGAAGTCGGCGACCTCATGAATCAGTGGGAGGCGCTGCAGGCATAGCCGCCCGTCCGTTGTGCCCCACAAATCTGCAATCGACTTACAATATTGTCAGCGTGGCTGGCGCCACACGGCTGAAATCGGCGATCTCGGGCGCAATTTCGTTGATCGCGCGGGGTACGCCTATTGCCGCTGGGCTTGAAATCCCGATGTGTGCCCCGCAGGCCTGAAGGCCTGCGCTACCTCTGATGACTGAACCGAGAATCCGCCGCTCGCGTACCGCGCCGCCCGCCCGCAGGGCGATCCCGCGTGCGCGCGCCTCGAGCCCCGCAACCGGCGACCGGTTCTTCCGGCACCTCGTCACCAGCCTGCGCAATGGCGTCATTGCCGTCACGCACGACGGACGCGTGGCGGCTATCAATGCGCCCGCGTACCGCATTCTCGGCCTCGAGCCTGCGCCGCAGGACACCGGCCGCGCGGTCGGCGCGCTGCTGGCCGGCGAGCCCGAGCTCGCCCGCGTGCTGACGCGCGCCGCCGAAGGCGGACATCTGCCGAACCGCGTCGAGCTGCGGCTCAAGAGCTCCGGGCGCGTCATCGGCTACACGCTGTCGGAGGTGAACGACGAGGACGGCACGCGCGTCGGCACCGTCATGTTCTTCAAGGACCTCACGCGCGTCGAACAGCTCGAGGAACGCGAACGTCTTCGCGATCGCCTCGCCACGCTCGGCGAAATGGCCGCGGCGATCGCGCACGAAGTGAAGAACCCGCTCGCCGGCATCGAAGTGATGGCCGGCGTCCTCAAGCGTCAGCTTCCCGACTCGCGCGAAGCGCAGGCGACCCTCAACGACATCATCCACGAATGCAAGCTCGCCAACGCCATCGTCGTCGAAGTGCTGGAGTTCGTGCGGCCGATCCGGCTCGAGGTCGAGCAGCACATCGCCCTTGCGCCGGTGCTTCGCGACGCGGTGACGCTGGCGTCGAACACCGCCAGCCGCGGACGAACGGCCGTGAATGTCGACGTGCCCGGCGACCTGCCCGAGATTCCTGGCGATCAGAATCAGCTGCGGCAGCTCTTTTCGAACCTGCTGATCAATGCCTTCGAGGCGCTCGAGGGGAAAGGGTCGATCGCCATACGCGTCATCCTCGAAGGCGCGGAAGACGAGGGCGAGCAGGATCAGGTCGTCGTCGACGTGCAGGACGATGGACCCGGCATCAGCCGCGAAGTGGCCGAGCGCATCTTCAATCCCTTTTTCACGACGAAGCCCAAAGGCACCGGCCTCGGGCTGGCCATCGTCCGCAAAGTCGTCGACGCGCACGACGGCCACATCGAGATGCACACGCCGCCAGGCGGCGGCACATGTTTCCGTGTTTTGCTGCCGGCGGGGCCGCCGCGTAAATTTTGAACTTTGAATTTTCACTTTTGAATTTCCTATGGGTCGAATTCTTGTAGCCGACGATCACGATTCCCTGCGGCGCGGCCTGGTGCGCGCGCTTGCCGACGCGGGCCACGACGCCGACGAGGCGCCCAATGGGCTGGCCGCCATCGAGAAGCTGCACGAAGGCCAGTTCGACGTCATCCTCACCGACGTCAGGATGGGCGGCGCCGATGGCATGGACGTGCTGCGCACGGCGCGGGCGCTGCAGCCGAACGCCGCCGTCATCCTGATGACCGCCTTCGGATCGATCAACACGGCGGTCGAGGCCATGCGCATCGGCGCGTTCGACTTCGTGCAGAAGCCGTTCGAGATCGAAGAGATGGAGGTGAAGATCGAAAAGGCGATCGAGCATCGCCGCCTCCGGCACGAGATCGAGTACCTGCGCCACACGCAGCAGGACATCTACGACTTCAATCGCATCGTCGGCGCCAGCGGCGCCCTCACTGACGTGCTCGAGATCGTCAAGAAAGTGGCGCGCAGCAATACGACGGTGCTGATTCGCGGCGAGACGGGCACGGGCAAGGAGCTCATTGCCGGCGCGGTGCACCACAATTCGCATCGCTCGGGACGCAACTTCGTGAAGGTGAACTGCGCCGCGCTGCAGGAAAACCTGCTCGAATCAGAGCTGTTTGGACACGAGAAGGGCGCCTTCACCGGCGCCGACAAGCAGCGCGTAGGTCGCTTCGAGCAGGCCGACGGCGGCACGCTGTTCCTCGACGAGATCGGCGACATGAGCCCGAACACGCAGGCCAAGATCCTGCGCGTGCTGCAGGAGCACGAGTTCGAACGGCTGGGCGGCACCCGCACGCTGAAGGTCGACGTGCGCCTCATCGCCGCGACGAACCGCAATCTGTCGACGATGGTGCAGAGCGGGCAGTTCAGAGAAGACCTGTACTACCGGCTGAACGTCGTGGCGGTCGACATGCCGCCGCTGCGCGATCGCAAGGACGACATTCCGGAGCTCGCGAAATTCTTCCAGCGGCGGTTCGCGGGCGAACTGAAAAAGAAGATCGACGGGATCACGCCCGAGGCGCTGAAGCTGCTGATGCGCTACAACTGGCCCGGCAACATCCGCGAGCTCGAGAACGCGATCGAGCGCGCGATGCTGCTGACGGAAGGTCCGCAGATTCAGCCGAACGATCTGCGGCTGGGCGAGCTGGCGCCATCTACGGCATCGGGCGAGCCGCAGCCGGCGGTGCGAATTCCGCCGACGGGCATCGCGCTCGAAGAAATCGAGCGCCAGGCGGTCGTCGAAGCACTGCGCATGTCGAACTGGGTGCAGAAGGATGCCGCGGAGCTGCTCTCGATCAGCCCGCGCGTGATGAACTACAAAATCAAGACGCTCGGCATCGAGATTCCTCGCGGGCGGAGATTGGTCGCCGCGGAATACTGACGAGCACGCACATCCGCTCAGCTACGTGCCAGCCTGAAACTTGCAGTGGTAGGCCGGAGCTTTAGCTCCGGCGAGGAATCATGAGGTGGTTGAGTTTGCTGGCGGCGGTCATCGTTGTTCTGTTTGCGGCATCCGCGGCCAGGCCGCAGGAAACCGCGCGGCTCTGGCAGGATCCGGGGCCTCTCGCATCGCGCGACCTGTTCTGGGGGAACGGATCGCAGGAACGCGCGCCGCAGCCGCCCTTCAGGTTCGTCCAAGAAAACAAGAAAGGCAGCACGCCGAAGGTTGTCGTGACCGACGCGCGCGGCGCGACGTGGAGCGTCAAGTTCAGCTCTGAAGCGCACGCGGAGGTCGCGGCGGCGCGGCTAATGTGGGCATTCGGCTATCCCGTTGAGGAGATGTACTACGTCCACACGGGAAAAATCGACGGCGCCAGGGGTCTCGCTCGAGCCGGCGATGTGATTGAGGACGACGGGACGTTCTGGGAAGCCCGATTCGAGCGCCGGGATCCGAAGTTCGTCGAAGGCGCCGGGTGGGCGCTGGCAAGCAATCCATTCGCCGGCAGCAAAGAACTGTCGGGTCTGGTGATTCTCTTCGCGCTCATCAACAACTGGGACACGGATCTCGACAGAAACCAGGCCGTGTATGCCGTGACCACCGCCAAGGGTGTCGAGCAGTGGTACATCGCTGACGACATCGGCGCGTCGTTCGGCCGGTTCGATCTCGAGTCGCCGATCAAGTGGAACCTTGCCGAGTACCGCAAAGACAAGCTGATCGCGAGCGTCGAGCCGGATGCCATCGTGCTCAACTATCGCGCGTATGGCACGCCGCCGACGCGCATCCCGATAGACCACGCGCGGTGGTTCGCGAAGATGGCGAGCGAGCTGACGCCGGCGCAGGTGCGCCGCGCGTTCGAGGCCGCCGGCACGCCGCCGGCCGACATCGACGGTTTCGTCGAGACGTTCATGGCGAAGCTCCGCGAGCTGCAGTCAGGCCTTCGGGTGCGCCTTCTTGTATTGCGCAATCAGGCTCGTCGCATCGAGATGCGTGTAGCGCTGCGTCGTGCTGAGGCGCGAGTGTCCGAGCATCTCCTGAATGGCGCGTAGATCGGCGCCGGCCTGCAGCAGATGGGTCGCGAAGGAGTGCCGCAGCGCGTGCGGGCTCACCCCCAAGCGCGTCGCCGCCTCGCGCGCGTAGCGGCGGACGATGCGGTCGACGCCGCGCGTTGAGAGACGCGTGCCCTGGTAGTTCAGGAACAAAGGATCGGTTGCTGGCCTGTCACGCCGCCGCTGAGGCAGTGGCGGCGCGACCGGGGCGGCCGCCACACGGTCCTTCAAATACTTTTTAATCGCGGTCGCGGTGGAGTTGTTGAAGGGCACGAGCCGCTCTTTGCCGCCTTTGCCCGACACGCGCGCGATGCGTGCCGACAGGTTCACGTCCTGGAGGTCGAGCGCCACGAGCTCGCTCAATCGCAGACCCGACGCATAGAACAGCTCGAGAATCGCGCGATCGCGGCGGCCGAGCGGCTGCGAGGTGTCGACCGACTCAATCATCCTGACGACTTCGGTGACGTCGAGGTGCGTGGGCAGCTTCTGCTCCACTCTCGGCGCGCCGACCTGCGCCGCCGGGTCCGCGTCGATGTGCCCCTCGCGCACGAGCCATCGGCCGAAGGCACGCAGCGAGCTCACGCGCCGGGCAACCGACGCGCGGCTGCTGCCGCGGCGGTGCAGCGTATCGAGAAACGCGCGCACCGCCTGCGAGTCGATGGTCCGCGGATCGATCGCCGACGCCGGCTTCGAGAGATGCCGCGTCAGGAACTCGAGATACTGCGAAAGATCGGAGTCGTAGGCGCGGAGCGTGTGCGGCGAAAGATTGCGATTGAGCCGGAGGTAGGAGAGGAATGCTTTCAGGAGGTCACGCATTGGCGGGCCCAGGCCTCCAGATCCGCGAGTGCCCGTTCGGCGAGCAGGGCCTTGCGATTCGCGCGCGTCGGCGCATCTTTCCCTAATGGCGGGGGCCCCGAAGCCCCGCTCCGGCTCGTCGCGATCGGCGCAATGATGCCGAACGTGATGTTGGTGGGATCGTAGTGCGCCGGATCGGCGTGCGACACGTAATACCCCAGCGCGCCAATCGCTGTCGTCCTCGGCGGCGCCGACGGCTCTTCTCCGCGCGCGAGCGCCGCGGCGTTGCGGCCGGCAATCAATCCCGACGCGGCCGACTCCACATAGCCTTCGACGCCGCTCACCTGCCCCGCGATGAACAGATCCGGCTCGGCGCGCACCTGCCACGTC
Source organism: Vicinamibacterales bacterium (assembly GCA_040902895.1). GTDB lineage: Bacteria > Acidobacteriota > Vicinamibacteria > Vicinamibacterales > SCN-69-37 > JALYRV01. Next base: position 44,857 of record JBBDWL010000143.1, read on the forward strand.
TCGCGCAGCACTTTCGGTCCGTTGATGTAGGTGTTGCGGTGAATCATGCCGTAGCGCACGAACTCGGCGTGTTCGAGCCCTGGAATCATCCGCAGCACGCGCGCCTGCTCGCCCCACTTCATCTGCGTCTGGAATCCCACGAGGCTGTAGTGATCGCCGGCGATCGTATCCTGCCGCAGCTGCACGACGGCATGCGGCCAGCGGCCCGTGCGCGGATCGTCGAGGCCGACCGGCTTCATCGGACCGAAGCGCAGTGTCTCGCGTCCGCGCGAGGCCATCACTTCGATCGGCAGGCATCCCTCGAAAAACTTCGGTCGATCGAATTCGTGCAGCGCGCTCTTCTCTGCCGCATTCACCGCATCGATGAACGCGTTGTACTCGGCCTCCGTCATCGGGCAGTTCAGGTAATCACCATCGTTCCCCTGGTTCCCCAGGTTCCCCGGGTTCGGTTCCCCGTTCATGGGTCCCCGGTTCATCGCGTTCTTGTTCCAACGCGACGCGCGATAGACCTTGCTCATATCGATGCTCTCGGCAAGCACGATCGGACTGATGGCGTCGTAGAAGTAGAGATGATCCCCGCCGACGAGCGCGGCAAGCTCGCGCGAGAGCGCTTCCGATGTGAGCGGCCCTGTTGCGACAATGAGCGGTCGCGGAAGGTCTGACAAACGGTCGATCTCGCGCCGGTCGATGGTGACCAGCGGATGCGCCGACAGCGCGGAGGTGACCTCGCCGGAGAATTTCAGGCGATCGACGGCCATCGCGCCGCCGGCCGGCACGCGCGCGGCTTCGCCCGCGCGCATCACGAGCGATCCCAGCCTGCGCATCTCTTCCTTGAGCAGGCCGACCGCGTTTTCGAGGCTGTCGCCGCGGAAGGAATTGCTGCAGACGAGCTCCGCCAGACCGTCTGTCTTGTGCACGTCGGTCTGCCGCACCGGACGCATCTCGTGGATCGTGACCGGCACGCCCAGCGACGCCGCCTGCCAGGCAGCCTCGGAGCCGGCCAACCCTCCGCCGATGATGTGGATCATTATGCCGTGACGGGTTCCTCGGTGCGCTCTTGACTGCGCACGTAGTCGCACGTCTCTCTATTGCAAATCAGCTGGCGGCCGTACTTCTTCGTGATCTTCTCGACCAGGAATGGCGCCTTGCACTTCGGACACGGCTCGAGAATCGGCTTGTTCCACAGCGTGAACTCGCACGCGGGATAGTTCGCGCAGCCATAGAACACCTTGCCGCGCCGCGTCTTCTTCTCGACCACATCGCCGCCATCGAGCGGGCACACAAGACCGGTCGACTTCTGCTTCACGTATTTGCAGCCCGGATACCCGCTGCAGGCCGTGAACTCGCCGAAGCGTCCCTGCTTCACGACCAGATTCATGCCGCACTGCGGGCACTTCTCGTCGAGCACCTGGTCAGGCTTCGCGGCGCTCACGCCCCCCTTCGACACGATGATCTTCCGCGTTGTCTTGCACTCGGGATAGCCGGTACAGGCGAGGAACGGGCCGAACCGGCCGCGCTTCATCGCCATCGGCTTGCCGCAGTTTTCGCAGACCTCTTCGAGGTTCTCGGCGTCGGGCGCGTCGGCCGTCTCGAGCTCTTTCGTGTTCTCGCACTCCGGATACGCGCTGCACGCGAGGAACAGCCCGAACTTGCCGGCCTTCACCACCATCGGCGAGCCGCATTTTTCGCAGAACTCTTCGCTTGGCTGCCCTTCCTTGTAGTTGGGCATCAGCTTCGCGGCCTTCTTCAGGTCTTTTGCGAACTTGCCGTAGAAGTCGGCAAGCACCGCGGCGTACTTCGTCTTGCCCGTCTCGATGCCGTCGAGCTCTTCTTCCATCTTCGCCGTGTATTCCACGTCGAGGATGTCGTCGAATGCAGGACTCAGCAGCTTCGTCACGAGCGTGCGCCCGAGCACCGTGGGCTTGAAGCGCCCTTCGAGCTTCATGACATAGTCGCGCGCCTGCAGCTTGCCGATGATGTCGGCGTAGGTGCTCGGCCGCCCGATGCCGTTCTCTTCGAGCGCCTTGACGAGCGTGCCTTCGTTGTAGCGCGCGGGCGGCTGCGTGAATTTCTGTTCCGGTTTCAGCTCGCGCAGCGCGAGGATGTCGCCCTCGCTCATCGCCGGCAGCAGCGCCTTGCCCTCTTCGTCATCGGCATCGGCCGCATCAGGCCCGGCGCCTTCGCCGGCAGCGACCGGCACCGCAGGACCGCCATACACCGCGAGCCAGCCCGCGAACTTCGGCACCGATCCCTTCGCCTGGAACACGTAATCGTTTGCCGTGATGTCGACCACCGTCTCATCGAACGTCGCCGGCGGCATCTGCGACGCCACGAAGCGGTTCCAGATCAGGCGATAGAGATAGTGCTGATCGGCCGTGAGATGCGGACGCACCGTTTCGGGATCGTAGCCGAGCGACGTCGGGCGAATCGCCTCGTGCGCGTCCTGCACCGACGACTTCTGGCGGAAGCGGTTCGGCTTCTCGGGCAGGTAGTCGTTCCCGTAGGTGGCCACGATGTGCTCGCGCACGTCGGTGAGCGCATCCTCCGCCACGCGCGTCGAGTCGGTTCGCATGTAGGTAATCAAACCCACCGCGGCCTCTTCACCCGGCAGCTCGATGCCTTCATACAGCTGCTGCGCCAGCATCATCGTCTTCTTCACGGGGAAGCGCGACGCCTGCTGCAGCTTGCTCGTGATGAAGGGCGGAACGGCGTTCTTCTTGCGTTCCTTCGTGACGACGGAGGTCACGCTCCACGCGGCGCGGTCGAGCGCCGCCAGCACGGCGTTCGACTCGGCTTCGGTGCCGATCCTGAAGTCTTTCGCCGCTTCGCCGGCGCGCTTGATCAGCTTCGCGTCGAACTCGAGATCGCCCGCGCGCCCAGGCGCGCGTTGTACCGACAGCCGCGCGATCAGGGTCCAGTACTCTTCCGGCGTGAACGCGTCGATCTCGGCTTCGCGATCGCAAATCAGCTTGAGCGCCACCGACTGCACGCGGCCGGCGCTGAGGCCGCGGCGCACTTTGTCCCACAGCAGCGGACTGATCTTGTAGCCGACCAGCCGATCGATCACGCGGCGCGCCTGCTGCGCGTCGACCATGTTCAGGTCGATCGCGATCGGATTCTTGACCGCCTCGAGAATCGCCTTCTTCGTGATCTCGTTGAACAGCAGCCGGCGGATCTTCTTTTTGTTCGCCTTGCCGAGCTCCTCGGCCAGGTGCCAGCCGATCGCTTCGCCTTCGCGGTCGGGGTCGGTCGCGACGAAAATCTCGTCCGCCTTTTTGCCCTCGTCCTTGATCTGTTTGATGACTTTGGCGCGCGACGCAATCACTTCGTACTCGGGCACGAAGTCATCGTCGACGTCGACGCCGAGCCGGCTTTTGGGCAGGTCGCGGACGTGGCCCATCGAGGCCACGACCTTGTAGTTCCTGCCGAGATATTTGTTGATCGTCTTCGCTTTTGCCGGCGATTCGACGATCACGAGTCCTTTTGCCATCTAATCTTTCCGGCGGGGACCCCTGCACCCCGCCTAGCCTCGTCGCTCGCGGGGGCCCCAACGCCCCGCTCCGCTCCTCGGCCCCTTGCCTTCTTACCTTTTACCACCGACCCACAAATACCGCCCGCCGCCGAGCCTGCCCGCCTTGCCTTCGAGCTCCAGAGCCGTGAGATCCGCCAGTAAACCCTCTGGTTCCCGGCCGGTCTCCCGCGCGAGTCCGTCGACGTCAATCCCCGTGACGCCTGCTTCGTGCAGGGCCAGCTGAACCGGACCCTCCGGAGCGGGCCCATTATCCTTGCCGCCCTTCGGCGACCGCTTCAGGCCGAGCGCATCGAGGATATCGGCCGCATCCTCGACCGGCGTTGCCCCATCCTTAATTAGAGCGTGCGCCCCGCGGTTGCGCCCATACAGCACGCTGCCGGGCACGGCCATCACCTCGCGCCCCTGCTCGAGGGCCAGCCGGGCCGTAATCAACGACCCGCTCTTCTCTGACGCTTCGACGACGACAACCGCCCGCGAGAGCCCACTGATGATGCGGTTCCGCCGCGGGAAGTGCCAGGCGAGAGCGATGTCGCCCGGCTCGAATTCGCTGACCAGCAGCCCTGACGCGGCAATCCGCTCACTGAGCTGCGCATGTTCGACCGGATACACCACGTCGACGCCCGTGCCGAGCACCGCGATCGTCTGTCCACCCGCCGCCAGGCAGCCTTCGTGCGCGGCGCCGTCGACGCCGCGGGCCATCCCGCTCGTCACCACGACCCCCTCTTCGGCGAGACCGGCGGCGAGTGACCGCGCCACCTGTCGCGCGTACTGAGACGCCGAACGGGATCCCACGATGGCGATTGACGTCTGTTCGAGAACGCGCAGGTCGCCGCGGACCCACAGCGCCGGCGGCGGGTCCGGCACCATTCGAAGCCAGGCAGGATAGCGCGGATGGCTCCAGTCGAGGGTCACGATGCCGTTGTCGGGGGCCATAGCGCCGCTCCCACAGACAAGATTTCGTAAGCCTCTATCGAAAACCGAAAGGGCCGGAAACCTGTCTGAATAAAAACAGGTGCCGACCCTTGCCTCTCAGTATAGGCACCCCTTCCGGCCGGCGCAAGTCAGAGAGCCGAGGGTACTCGACTTGCACGCGAGGCAGAGTATAGTGGGCGAGGTCTCGAGGTATATATGAAATCGCGCGTGCTCTCAGCGTCGATGACCCTCGTCATCACCATCGGAGCTGCGGCTCCGCTGTCTCTTGCCGCCGCCGATGCGGCCGGTCCCGACATCACGAACACGCGTCTTCGCCAGCCGAATGCCGGCCCGGACGGAAGCAACGATGCGCGCGAGCTCGCCAAGGCGCAGGTCGAGTTCGGCATTCGCGTCGCGCAGAAAAAGCTCTGGCGCGAAGCGGCCTACCGTTTCGAGAAGGCGGTCGAGGTCGACCCCACATACGCGGCCGCCTGGAACAACCTGGCGATTGCCTATGAAGAACAGGGCAAGTTTCCGGAAGCCGACAAGGCTTACACCAAAGCGGTCCAGCTCGACCCCGGCAACGTGCTGATTCGGCAGAACTACGATCTTTTCAAGGAATTTTATGACCGCATTAACGCGCGCAAACGCCGTTAGCCTCGCGCTGGCTGGTCTCCTGACCGCCGGCTGCACGAGCTTCTATGAGATCGGCATCGAAACGCCGATCCAGGCGAAGCTCGATGTGTCGGCGTTTCAGCGCGTGCTCGTCGCCGGCTTCGTCGGCGGCGGCAGCAACGACGTCGACGCGAACATGGAAACCGTGCGGCTGCTGCGCAGCCAGCTTCGCACGCGCTCGCAGCTGAAAGTGATCGAGGCGGAGGTTATTCCGCTCGCGGAGGTGGTGGAACGCACGCGCACCGAACGCGCTGAAGCGGTGACGGCCACGCCGCCCGCGACACCGCCGGAGATACCGCCAGCCACACCGCCCACGGCGACGACGCCTCAGGCCCCTGCCACGCCGGCAGCCGAGGAGCCCGACATCTCGAGCGAGAAGGAGCTCGAAAGCTACGAGCAGATTTTTGCCGACGTCGCGTACTGGAAGAAGCTTGGCGAGGAATACCAGTCGCCGTTGATCATCACCGGCACCGTCTACTTCGCGCCCATCAACAAGGGCGGGATCGTCGAGCGCACGCAGGAAACATCGGATGCCTTTGGACGCCGGATGGTGGCGCCGATTCGCGTGTGGATGGACCGCAAGGGCTATACGCTCGTGCCCAAGCTCGTCTTCATCGACGGCCGCACCGGCACGACGCTCTATTCCGAGAGCGTCCGGGAAGAAATCCTGTACGAAGCCTCGCAGAATACGCCGGCCCTGTCGGCCTATTTCGAGCTCATGGATCGCTATCTGCCGAGCTTCCTCAGCGCCCTCAGCTCGCAGAAGATCCGCGGAACGCGGGTGCTGCTCAAATAGGCCTTAGGCCTTAGGCCCTAGGCCATAGGCGTGAGCCGGGGCGCCTTTGTGCGCTCCGGCTGGGCCCTAGGGCCTAGGGCCCAGGGCCTATGGCCTATCCGGTGCCTGTGTTATCCTTAACCCTTTCTAGGTACAGCCTTTAGGGCTGTCCGTGCACAGCTACAGCAAACAAGCGAGTTCCCGAATGTTCGCGATCATTGAGAGCGGCGGCCGTCAGCTGAAAATTGGCAAGGGCGACGTCGTCAGCGTCGACCTGTTGGACGCCCGGCCGGGCGACAAGATTACGCTCGAGCAGGTGCTCTTCCTCGAGAACGCCGATGGCGACCTGCTCGTGGGCGCGCCGTTCGTGGAGAACGCGAAAATCCTGGCCGTCGTCGACGGCGAAGAGCGCGGGCCCAAGATTCGGATCTTCAACAAGAAGCGCCGCAAGGGCTATCGCCGCACCAAGGGCTTTCGATCGACGCTGACGAAGCTTCGTATCACCGATATCAAGGTCTAGTCATGGCAACAAAAAAGGGACAGGGAAGTTCACGTAACGGCCGCGACTCGAACTCGCAGCGCCTCGGCGTCAAGCGCCACGACGGCAACGTCGTCACCGGCGGCTCGATTCTCGTGCGCCAGCGCGGACGCAAGTTCCAGCCCGGGCTCAACGTCGGGCTCGGCAAAGACGACACGCTGTTCGCGAAAATTGCCGGCCGCGTGAAGTTCGAGGATCACGGCGCGCGCGGACGCCGCATCAGCATTCATCCGATCGAGTAATTGAAAATTGGTAAAGTGAAAGTTCAAGGTTGAATTTTCAACTTTCAACTTACCAACTTTCAATTCAGACGAATGTTTGTTGACGAAGTCGACATTCACGTCAAAGCCGGCGACGGCGGCAGCGGCTGCATGGCCTTCCGGCGCGAGAAGTTCGTGCCGCGCGGAGGCCCCAGCGGTGGCGACGGCGGCGAAGGCGGTTCGATTTATCTCGTCGCCAGCCCGCATCACAACACGCTCGTCACCTATCGATTCCATCCAGAATTCAAAGCGGAGCGCGGGCGCCACGGCGAAGGCTCCAATCGCACCGGCGCGGGCGGCAAGGATCTCGAGCTCGCGGTTCCGCCCGGCACCGTCGTGTACGAGCAGACTGACGATGGGCCGATCTTTCTCGCGGACCTGACCGAAGTCGGCCAGCGCGTGCTGGTGGCGCGAGGCGGACGCGGCGGGCGCGGCAACGCGCAGTTCGCGACCTCCACCAATCGCGCGCCGCGGCGCTTCGAGCCGGGCTGGGAAGGCGAGGAACGCCGGCTCCGGCTGCGCCTCAAGCTGCTCGCCGACGTCGGACTCGTCGGCTATCCAAACGCCGGCAAGTCGACGCTCATCGCGCGCATCTCTGCCGCACGTCCGAAAATCGCCGACTACCCTTTCACCACGCTCACGCCGAATCTCGGCGTCGTCAGCCTGAGCGGCGACCGCGGCTTCGTGGTGGCCGACGTTCCCGGATTGATTGAAGGCGCGCACGAAGGACACGGCCTCGGCCATCAGTTCCTCAGCCATCTCGAACGCACGAAGGTGCTCGTGCACATGATCGACATGTCAGAGACCGGCCGCGATCCGGTGCAGGATTTCGAGATCATCAATCGCGAGCTGTCGCTGTGGGCCGGACGCGGCGACGAGACTGCCGTGGCGCTCGCCGACAAGCCGCGGCTCGCCGCGGCGAACAAAATCGACGCCATGCCCGACAAGAAGGCGCTCGATAAACTGCGCCGGCATCTCGAGAAGCAAGGCGTGCCGCTCTTTCCGATTTCCGCGGCCACAGGTGAAGGGCTGCAGCCGCTGCTCGAAGCCATGTGGAAAGAGGTTGGTCCGCTAATGCCGCCGCCGTCCGAGCAGGAAACCGTGCGGCAGAAGCCGTCCGAGGTCGAGCCCGAACCCGACCATCCGGGGGACGACGCGGCGTGATGCGACTGGGCATCATGGGCGGGACGTTCGACCCGATTCACATGGGCCATCTCGACGTCGCGCGCGCCTCCGCGGATGCGCTTCACCTCGATCGCGTGCGGCTGCTGCCATCCAACATCCCCCCTCATCGTCAGGAACCAGGCACGTCGGCCTTCCACCGATTTGCGCTCGTCTGCCTGGCTGCCGCAACCGACCCGCGCTTCGTCGCCGACGATGCGGAATTGCTTCGGAGCGGGCCGTCATATGCGGCCGACACGCTGCGTGAACTGCAGCGACAGGGCTGGAAGGCTGATCAGTTGTTCTTCCTGACCGGCGCCGATGCGTTCGCAGAAATTGCCACGTGGAAGGAGTACCCAGCGTTGCTGAATCTCTCACATTTCGTGGTCTGCTCGAGGCCAGGCCACGCGGCGCCACTGGTCCGCGGATTGCTGCCCGCTCTGCAGGACCGCATGGTGGATGCGAGCGAATTCAACGGCGCCTCGGAGGTGCGCGTCATCCTGCTCGACGCGGCCACGACCGATGTGTCATCGAGCCAGGTGCGCCAGGCGCTTGCTGATGGCGCGAGCGATGCGGCGCTTCGCGGCCTGCTCGCGCCGCAGGTCGACGCGCACATCCGCAGGCACGGCTTGTACAATTCGAGAAATTCTACCCGGCTGAATTTCCCCGGTTCGGCGCAGCACTGACACATGACAAAGACACTTGTTCGCAAAAAGGCCGCCCCGAAGACAATGCAGACGACCAGGACCGCCGCGAAGCGGCGTCCCCGCAGGTCGGCGCCGCGCATGCCGAAGGCCATCAGCGCCGGCATCGCCGCGGCCCTCGATAAGAAGGCCGACGACGTTGTGATCATGGATCTTCGGAAGGCATCGTCATTCACCGACTTCTTCGTGCTGTGCACCGGCCAGAACATGCGGCAGGTGAAAGCGATCGCGGAGGCGATCGAAGCGGAGCTCAAGAAAGAAGGCCTCAGGCCGAGTCTGGTCGAGGGCTACAACAAGGCCGAGTGGGTGCTGCTCGATTATTTCGACTTCATCTTTCACATCTTCACGCCATCCACGCGCGCGTTCTATGGACTCGAGCGGCTATGGGGATCGGCGGAGAAAATACCCGTCGAATCGTAAACGCCGGCATGGCGCTGGTGATGGCGCCGGCGTGTGCCGCATGCCGGGCCGTGCTCGATGAGCCGCTGGCCGGCCCTGTCTGCGGCAGCTGCTGGTCGGCTGTTAGAACCTGCACATTAGAGTGGCGGCACGACGGCGAGGCGCTGCGGCGCGTCGTCTCTGCCGGCCCCTACGACGGCACCCTTCGCGACATCATTCATGCCTGGAAGTTCGAGGGCCGGCAGGGTCTCGCGCGGCCACTCGCGCATCTCGTGCGGCTGCATTGCGGCGAAGCGCTCAACGGAGCCGACGTCGCGGTGCCGGTGCCGATAACGCCCTGGCGTCATTGGCAGCGCGGATTCAATCAGGCCGACGATCTCGCGCGCCATCTTGGCGTGCCGCGCGCGCGTGCGCTTGCGCGATGGCGTCCGCGCGCGGCGCAGTCGACCCTGCCCGCGGCAGCGCGGCGGCGGAATGTCGATACGTCGATGTTCGTGCCGGCCTGGCGCCGCGCCGCAGTCCGCGACCGCGTCATCGTGCTCGTGGATGATGTCGTCACGACGGGCGCCACGCTCGAGGCCTGCGCGCGCGTGCTGCACGCGGCGGGTGCGAAAGAAGTGCGCGCCGTAACGGTCGCGCAGACCGTGCTCAGGGGTGGCGCGGTCCTGAAGCGTGCGCGTTGAGCTCACTCCGCGCGCAGCGCCACGAGCGGATCGATGCGCGCCGCACGTCTGGCGGGCACGATCGCCGCCAGCACCGCTGCCGCCAGTACCCCGACGCCGACGAGCAGGAACGTTCTGGCGTCATACGGCCTGACGCCATACAGCAGCGTCGAGATGTATCCGAATGTCATCAGCGAAATCGTGACACCCGCTGTCAGCCCGGTCAGCGTGATGGCCGCCGCTTGCCGGACGACGAGCCTCACGATCTGCCGCGGGGTCGCTCCCAGGGCCGCGCGTACGCCTATTTCATGAGAGCGCTGAGAGACAGCGTAGGACAACACGCCAAACAGGCCGACGATCGCAACAATCAACGCCGACGCCGCGAGACTCCCCAGCAGGATGGCGTACAAGCGGGGAGCTGCCAGTCCGGTCCGCAGACGGTCGTTCATCGTCATCACGCCTTCAAGTGCCAGGGCCGGATCCAGGTCGCGCACAACGGTCCGCAAATCGGACGCAACGGCTTCAGGCCTATTCGAAGTCTGCAGCACCACGTTCACGACCGTTCCGAACTCGTTGCCGGTCTGACGGTAGGAGACGAAGTATGCGGGACCCGACGTCATCGATGGATCGATTGAGCGTTGATCCTCCACGACGCCGGCAACGTGCCAGCCTTTGCGACCCTTGATGGTGACTGGCAGAATCTCTCCGACCGGTGTGTCGTCCAGATACCGGGACGCAAAGGCCTGATTAACGACGACGACTGGCAGCGAGGCCGCCGTGTCAGCCTCCTGCAGCCCATGGCCCGATGAGAACCGCATGCCCATGGCCTCGAAGTAGCCGGGACTCACCGTAATGCGCGCCGCCTGCACTTCAATCGTCTGGCCGGTCGAACCACGCATCTTGAACGCACTTGAGGACGTGCGCGGCGTCAGCGGCACGTGCGTAGCGACGCCGGCGTAACGGATATCGGGGTGCCGCTTCAAACGCTGCAGCACATGGTCAACGGCCTCCGCGCGTCCGGCCGGCGTGTACCCGGCGTCCTGCAGGATCAGACGTGCCGTGAGCACTCGCGAAGGATCGAAACCGCGATCGGCGGCCAGCAGCTCGCGAAAGCTCTGTGCCAGCAGCGCCGCCCCGATCAACAGGACCGACGCGACAGCCACTTGCGCGGTCATGGCGACGGCCCGCACCGGCGAGCGGCCGGCATCGCGCCCGGTGGCAGTACGGCTCGACGCCCCCAACCCTGCGGCGACATCGAGCCTTGGTGCGTGCATCGCCGGAAGAATGCCGAAGACGAGGCTCGACAACACCGCAGCGCAAGCGGCAAACCCGAGCACCACCGCGTCGAGCGCGACATTGTCCTGCCGCGGAAAGTCCGGCGGCAGCACTGCTGGGAGGGCGCGGATGGCGAGCGCGGTCAGCGCCACTCCGACAGCGCCTCCCGCAAAACCAAGCATCAAGCTTTCGGTGGTGAGCTGCCGCATGACGCGACCGCTTCCGGCGCCAAGGGCGATGCGCACGGCAATCTCGCGGCGCCTCGACGCACCCCGGGCGATCTGCAGGCTCGCCACGTTGGCTGTCGCCGCCACGAGCAGCAGACCGACCGCGCAGAGGAAGATCACAATGGCGGGCCGGACGCGCGACGTTACGTGATCGAGCAGGGGAATGGCGGCGACGTCAACTGGTCCGTCAGATCCGAAGAAGACCATCGCCATCATGTCACCGGGGAATGCGCGGCCGCGCGCCGTGCCTTCCGCGGAGGCCTGCTCGGGCGACACGCCTGCGCGCAGTCTGCCAATGGCGTGGAACGGCGGCTGTCCACCGGTGGGCGACACGAAGAGCGGGATCCAGATCATCGTGTCGTCATCGGGGAATGCGGTGTCGGCCGGCAGAACGCCCACGATTCGATACGCTGCGTCTCCAAGTTGAATCATCTGGTTCACGGCATCGTCGCTGCCGCCGAACCGGCGGCTCCAAAGGTTCTCGGAAATGACGGCGACGCGATTGCTGCCGGCGCGTTCGTTGGCCTCGGTGTACAGCGTGCCGCGCAGCGGGCGCGCGCGAAGGACGCTGAACAGGCCGGCCGTGGCCCTCGCAATGCGAACGCGCTCCTGGCCTCCGACTGATGAGAGCGTCGCCATGTAGGAGGACCACGCCCCGGCGCTGTCGAGTGTCGCGGCATTCGCGCGCCATGCGGCAAAGGTCCTGTTGGTGAAGGTCGCGGGCGCGGCGGCATCGGGACTGCGGCCACCTCGAGTCTCGAGGAGCCTGACAATGCGATCTGGTTCGGGCCATGGCAGCGGATCGAATATGACACCGCGCGCGACGCTGAACAGCGTGGTGGTCGCTGCGATGCCGAGGGCAACCGTCACAATGGCCAGCAGACTGAATGCGCGCTGACGGCGCATCAGCCGTGCCGCAAAACGGACGTCCTGCCAGACGCCCGCCAAGGGCGAAGCTGATGTCGGAGAAGGCAGAACGACGGCCGCGCGGCGCGCGGGAACACGCTGCAGCCGCGGCGCTTCACCGCGCCAAACCTCGAGCTGGGCGGCGAGGTTAGCTTCGGCCTCCTCGAGGGAGCAGCCTTCCGCCAGACACTTCTGGTAGAGGCGCTCCGCGTGTTCCGACAATTCCTCCAGGACGTCGTCTTCGGGACACGTTTCGCTGTCGAAAGCCGATCGGACGCGCGACTTCCAGTCCATGCGTCACCTCTCGGAGGCGTCAGGCGTTGCGAACGCCTGCGACGCGATTCAACCCCACGAAGAAGTTCTCCCAGACCGTTCGCTGGCTGGCCAGCGTCTTCCGGCCCTTCGCGGTCAGACGGTAATAGCGCCGGCGACGCTCCCCGGCTTTCTCGACCCAGCGGCCCTCGACCAGGCCGTTGGCTTCCATGCGGTACAACGTCGGATAAAGCGATGTGACGTGGAACCTGATGGCGCCCTCTGACCGGTCTTCGATCAGCCGGGCCAGATCGTAGCCATGGCGCTCGCGCTCTTCGAGCAGGGCCATCAGCAGCAATTCCGCGCTGCCACGTTTGAGCTCACGGCCGAGTCGATCCATATATTGGCATGCATTATATGGGCACGAACAGGTAAGTCAAGGAATCGATCAGAGCAGCTGGCGGTCCTTGAGTCGCGCGAGAATATCCGCCGCGATGTCTTCCTTCGACTTGCTTGCGTCGATGACCTCCCAGCCTTCGCCGGCGGCCTGGCGCCGGTAGCTGTCGCGCACGCGCGACAACAGCGGAAGATCGCGCTCGAACTTGTCGCGGCCGTGCGCCTTCCGGCGGGCCGCTTCCTCGGGAGCGATGTCGAGCAGAAAGACCACCGTCGGGACAGGCAGATGGCGCTGCACGTCGTGCAGCCAGACGGAATCGAGTCCCTGAGCCTCCCCGTAAGCAATGCTTGACGCGCGATAGCGATCGCAGACGACGACGTCGCCTGCGGCAAGCCAGTCTTGGATGGCCTGGCGATACTCGTGGCGGTTGGCGATGTAGAGCAGCTGCAGCGTGTCGGCAGCGAAGTCGCGATCCCCGTTGAGTGCGGCGCGAATCTCGCGGCCAATCGGCGTGTCGTAGTCGGGGAACGACAGCGCGCGCACGGTGCGGCCGGCCGCGGCGAACTGCTCGCGCAACCGCGCGGCCTGCGTCTCTTTGCCGCTCTGATCGAGTCCTTCGAACGCGATGAGAATGCCGGTCATTGCACTTCCATCTGCAGCAGATCGTCGATTGTCTGCCGGCGGCGGATGAGGCGCCAGCCGTCGGCCTCAACCAGCACCTCGGAAGGAAACAGGCGCCGGTTGTAGTTGGAGCCCATGACCGCGCCGTACGCGCCGGTGTCGCGCACGGCCAGCAGATCGCCGACTTCGATCGGCGGCAGCTCGCGGTCGCTGCCGAGCGTATCGGTCGTTTCGCAGACGGGGCCTACGACATCGGCCCCGATCTTCGCGCCGGCGCGCGGCGTGACGGCCTCGATGCCGTGGTACGCCCCATAGAGCATCGGGCGCATCAGCTCGGTCATGCCGGCATCGGCAATCACGAACATCCTGACATTGCTGGACACGGCCGCCGTGCCGGGGCCTTGGGGCTGCGGCTTCAGGTCGACGACGCGCGTGAGCAGCACGCCGGCCGGGCCCGTGATCACCCGTCCGGGCTCGAGCACGATCGTTCTTCCTGACGCGGCAATCACTGGCAGCACCGCTGCGGCATAGTCGGTTGCGGTCGGCACACCGGTGCCGTCGTACGAAATCCCGAGCCCGCCGCCGACGTCGAGATGCTCCACCGAAACACCGTCATGTTCCAGCTCGGTTGCGAGGCTGACCAGCGCCTCAGCCGCGCGCCGCAGCGGCTCGAGTTTCGTGATCTGGGATCCCACGTGTACGTGGAGTCCGACAACCTGCAGACCCGCGCGGGTGGCCATCTCGCGGCACATCGCGCGCGCGTCTTCGATCGCAACGCCGAACTTGTTCGTCTTGCGGCCGGTTGAAATGCCGGGATGACTCAGGGCATCGATGTCGGGATTGATGCGCACGGCCACGCGCGCGCGCGTGCCAAGCCGTCGCGCCGTGCGATCGATGCGATCCATCTCGCCGAACGACTCGGCGTTGATCGCTTTCAGGCCGAGCCCGACGGCGCGATCGATCTCGGCCGGCGTCTTGCCGACGCCCGTAAAGACAATCTCGGACGGCGTCAATCCGGCCCGCAGCGCGACATCGATCTCGCCGCCGGAATTCGCGTCGGCGTGCGCGCCGAGGCGTTTCAGCAGCCTGACGATCGCCAGCGTTGAATTGGCTTTGAGTGCGTAGTGAATGGCATGCGGATGGCCCGCGAACGCCGAGTCGAGCTCCTGATATCGCGCGCGAATCGCGGGGGCGCTGTACACGTAGCAGGGCGTGCCGAATTCGTCGGCGATGGCCTCGAGCGACTGGCCGTCGCAGACAAGCGTCCCGTTGTCATGAAAAAAACCGTGCAAGCAGCCCGGATCATATCAGCCCGCGTCGATGACTTGGCAGCGGCGGACGGCGCGGCTTATGATGCCCGCGCCCGGAGGAATCATGAAGTTCATGCGCTTATCGGTGGTCGTGGTTGCGGCGTGCGCGCTGTCGGTCGTTGCTCCTGCCGGTCAGGAGCCGCAGAAGGAAGACACGAAGGCACCGGAAGGGCTGGTGCTCAAGACCGCGGAGACGATCGAGTTCACGACAGACGAGATCACGTGGCCGTCCATCGACGTCTCGCCCGACGGCCGCACGATGGTCTTCGACGTGCTGGGCGATCTGTACACGCTGCCGATCGAGGGCGGAGATGCGACACGGATCATGGGCGGGCTGTCGTTCGAGAGTCAGCCGGCCTATTCGCCCGACGGCACGCTGATCGCGTTTCTCAGCGATCGCAACGGCGTCGAAAACCTCTGGATCGCGAACGCGGACGGATCGAACCCGCGCGCGATTACGAAGGACGGCCGCACCAACGATCGTCCGCAGCTCATGCTCTCGCCGTCCTGGACGCCTGACGGCAACTACATCATCGTCTCGAAATCACGCCCGCCGGATCCAGGGACCTTCGGGCTCTTCATGTATCACCGCGACGGCGGCACGGGCGTGCGCATCGGTCCTGCGCCGCCACCGCCGCCCGGGCCCGACAGTGAGGGGCCTCCGGCCGGCGGCCCGCCCACCAACAAGATGGGCGCAGCGGTATCCCCCGATGGCCGCTTCATCTATTACGCGCAGCGCAACGGCAGCTTCACATACAACGCGCAGTTCCCGCTGTGGCAGATCTACCGGCACGACAGGGAAACGGGCGACGTGTCGCAGGTCACGAATGCGCGCGGCTCCGCAATGCGGCCCGTCCTCTCGCCAGACGGGCAGTGGGTCGTCTATGCGACGCGGCACAAGACGCAGACCGGATTGCGCGTGCGCAATCTCGAGACAGGGGCCGAGCGATGGCTCGCCTACCCCGTCACCCGCGACGATCAGGAATCACGGGCGAGCCGCGACACGATGCCGGGTTACGCATTTCTGCCGGACGGACAATCGCTGATCGTTCCGATTGACGGCAAGATCCACCGCGTCGATCTCGCCAGCGGGCAGTCGCGCGTTATTCCGATGACGTTGCGCGTCCAGGCCGAGATCGCTCCGCGCGTCTACACGCCCGTGCGCGTGGAAGACACGCCGGCTGTGCGCTCGCGACTCATTCGCTGGCCTACCCTCTCGCCCGATGGCACGCGCATGGTGTTTGGCGCGATGAACCGGCTGTACATCATGGACATGCCCTCTGGCCGGCCGCGCCTGTTGGTGTCGACGCAAGACCCTGCAGCCGGCGCCACTGAAGGCGAATTCATGCCCGCCTGGTCCCCCGACGGCCGATCCATCGTCTATGTCACGTGGACGACGGGCGGCGGGCATATCAAACGTGTCGCCGCCAGCGGCGGACAGCCAGAGACGCTCACGACCGCGCCCGGCTACTACCTCGATCCGGAATACACACCCGACGGCACGCGCATCGTCTTCATCCGCGGCGCCGCCGCCGATCATCTGTATTCGATCCTCAGGGACACGCCGGAGCCGAATCAGAATCCCGACGCGCCCGCCGAGATTGGCGGCGTGAACGCGCCCAACACGCTGGAGCTGCGATCGATGCCTGCCGCTGGCGGCGCGACGACGTTCATCTCATCGGCGCGCGGCGCGCGCAGCCCGCACTTCATTCGCGGCAGCTCCGCGCGCGTGTATCTCTCGAGCGGCCGCGATCTGCACTCGATCACGCTCGACGGCTACGATCGGCGCACGCATTTCCGTGTGACAGGCACGGGAGCAGGGCCAAACCCGCCCGGCGCAACCGAAATCCGGCTCTCACCCGACGGCACTCGCGCATTCGTCAGTCTGCAGGGACGCCATTTCCTGGTGACGGTGCCCATGGCCGGCCGCGAAACCGTGAACATCCGGATTACGGGCCGCGGCGACAGCGCGGTGGTGCCGGTCAAACACATGTCGGCCGAAGGCGGCGACTATCTGCGATGGACCAGCGACGGGAAGGCCGTCACCTGGGCGTGGGGCTCGCAGTTCTTCCAGCAGCCGATCGACGCCGCGGAACCGCGGAAGACCGAGATTGTCGTTGAGGCTTCTCGTGCCCGCGCGGCAGGGTCGGTCCTGTTGTCGGGTGGCCGGATCATCACGATGAAAGGTGACGAGGTGATTGCGTCCGGCGATGTGCTCGTGACCGACAATCGCATTGCCGCGGTCGGCAGAAAGGGATCGCTCAGGGTTCCTGCCGGCACGCGCCGAATCGACGTCGCCGGCAAAACCATCATGCCGGGCCTGGTCGACGCGCACGCTCACATGTGGGCGCCGCGCGGACTGCATCAGTCCGAGGTGTGGCAGTACCTCGCCAACCTCGCGTACGGCGTCACGACCACGCGCGATCCGCAGACCTCGACGCCCGACGTGTTTGCCTATGCGGACATGGTTGACGCCGGGATGATTCCCGGGCCGCGGGTGTTCGCCACCGGTCCCGGTGTCTTTTCGGGCTCGAACATCGACTCGCGCGAGGCGGCATTCAATTTCATCAAACGCTACAGGGACGCGTATCGCACCAACACCATCAAGCAATACGTCGCCGGCGATCGCATCGTCCGCCAATGGATCATCGAAGCCGCGAAGGAGTACGGGATCACCGCGACGGTCGAAGGCGCGCTCGATCTCAAGTTGAACCTGACGCAGATCGCCGACGGCTATTCCGGCCAGGAACACAGCTTTCCGATCATGCCGCTCTACAAGGACGTCGTCGAGTTCGTCGCGCGCACGAAGACGTTCTACACGCCGACGATTCTGGTCGCCTATGGCGCGCCGTGGAGCGAGAACTATTACTTCCAGACCGAGAACGTCGCCGACGACCCGAAGCTGCGCCGATGGATACCGTGGCAGCTGCTCGACAACATGGTGCGCCGCCGCGCGCAGTGGTTCCTGCCCGAGGAATACGGTCATGCGGCGATCGCGAAGACGGTGGCCGACATCGTGCGCGCTGGAGGCCGTGCGGCCCTTGGCAGCCATGGGCAGCTCCAGGGGCTTGGCGCGCACTGGGAGACATGGAACCTCGCGTCGGGCGGGCTCACGCCGCACGAGACGCTGAGAGTCGTCACGCTGTACGGGGCCGAGGCGATTGGGATGCACCAGGATCTGGGTTCCATCGAACCGGGCAAGATGGCGGATCTGATCGTGCTCGACCGGAACCCGCTCGAGAACATCCGGCATACCAACTCGATCCGGCTCGTGATGAAAAACGGCGAGCTGTACGAGGCCGATACGTTGAACATGATCTGGCCGCGGCAGAAGGCGCTGCCGAAGCAGTTCTGGTGGGAGACGGAGCCGGCGCGCTGATATGATTTTGGCTTCGCCATGTCCACGCCGCCGCCCGTCGTCCGAGACACCGCCACCGATCTGCTCGTCGAGCGCTGTCTCACGGGCGACCAGCGAGCCTGGGAGCAGATCGTCCGCCAGCACTGGCGGAAGGTCTACAACCTGGCCTACAAGTTCGTCGGCCGTCACGACGAGGCCGAAGATCTCACGCAGGACATCTTCGTCAAGATTTTCAAGGCGCTCGGGACGTTCGATCGCCGGGCCAATTTCCAGACCTGGCTGATCAGCATCAGCCGCAATCTCTGCATCGATCACTACCGCAGCGTGCGCAAAGAGCGCGAGACGATGGCGCGCGACGTCGACGCCTCGGAGCTCTCGCCGGCGTCGAAGGAGCGCAGCCCGCTTGCGCTTGCCGAGCATTCAGATCTGCGCGAGCTGCTGCGCCAGGCGCTCGCGGAGCTGCCGGCGACGCTGCGTACGGCCGTCGTGCTGCGCGATCTGCAGGAATTCTCGTATCAGGAAATCGCCGACCAGCTGAAGCTGCCGGAAGGCACGGTGAAATCGCGCATCAATCGCGGCCGCCTCGAGCTGGCGAGGCAGGTCAGGAAACTGCAGGCGGCCATGCCCGGCGGAGAATGAGGATCGCATGAATCTAAGCACTGAGCACATCGACGGCATCGCGGTCGTGCGCGTCAAGGAGGCGCGGCTGATGTATCCGCTGCTCCACGACTTTGCCGTCGCCGTCACGGATCTGATCGAGCGCGGCGAGACGCGCATCATGGTGGATCTCGCGCCGGTCGGCTACGTCGACTCGGCCACCATCGGCTGTCTCATGGATCTGTTCCGGCAGGCCACCGCCGCCGGCGGATCCCTCAAGCTCTCGGGCGTCCAGAAGCGGGTCGAGACGATGCTGACAATGACGGGCGCGCATCGCTTCATCGAGGTGCACGGCGACGAGGCGTCTGCCGTCAAAAGCTTCGGAGGCAAGTCATGAGCGCGGTACGCACGATCCGCACGACGTCGGGTGAAGAAGTCGCGCTCGACGGCGACCTGCTCGCCGTGCTCGAGGCGCTCTATCGCGAAGTCGCCGTGCGCCGTGAGCTGGGTCACACCTTCGAGGATGTCTCGAAAGAGATTGCCAATATCGTGGAGCAGCTGTCGCCTGAGGAAATGAAGCAGTACCTGACCGAGAGTTTGTTTCTCAACAGCGTGTCCTATGAGAATCAGAAGCTCGAGGCGTGGATGAAGAAGATCAAGACGGAAGACTAAAGATGGAAGACTGAAAACTGAAGAAGCGGAACGCCGATTACTCCTGATGGCGAGCGCGGTCAGGAGAAAACACGTCGCGCGGAGCGTGTCCTAGTAGCTTACGAGCCACGGGAACGGCTACGTTTTGGGTTTGCCGGGTAGCCGGCGGCGTTCCTGATGCTCGGCCCGTTCCCGGTTTTCTCTTGCGAACCATCTCCGTGCGAGAGTGTCCAGTTTTATCCAGACGGTGTCGTTATACCTACGCCGATAATGAACGCCGCCACGCTGATCAGCAGTTTTGCGGTCTCAAGATCCAGCATCTGTTCTCCAAGAGCCGTTTGGCGAAAGTGTCTGCATTATAGTCAGGACGATTTGAACGCGCACCAGCAGCGATTGCGAGGGGCCAACAGCTTGCCAGATCAGCCGGGCCTTACCGCTGGGCCAGGGAGTCGGGCGACGCCCTAGCCTTGGCAATCGACTATGTGATGATTCGGCACTGATAAGAGATCCGCGACGACCTCGTATAATCGGCACGTGCCATCCTTCGCCGGACTTCCAGGCGCCGATCTGGTCGAGGAAGGTCTTGCGGATCTGAAGTCCGGACGCGAGACGGAGGCTGCCCTCCTCGTCTCGATCGGGGCGCCAAAGCTGATGCAGCTTGGGATTGCTCTCCCCTGCGCGCTACAGGACGCGGAACACCGGCTGTATGCTTTGCTCAGCAAGCAATATGTTGACGGCGCCCACTCGCGCTACAACGCGCTTGTTCGGCGCCTCGTGAGCTTTGAACGCGCCCTCGCATGCGTGCGCTAGCTGACGCGCGCGACTCCACCATCGACGTCGATATCAAGCTGGTCCCCGATTCCGACGCGCTACTGAGGGCAATTCCCGACATCAAAGAGACGCTGGAGATCAACGTCGAACTGGCCGCGCCGATCGATTTCATCCCGGTCAAGCCAGGTTGGGAAGACCGCAGTCCATTCATCGCCCGCGAAGGCGATCTCTCGTTCCATCATTTTGATTTGGTCGCGCAGGCGCTCGCCAAAATTGAACGCGGACATGCCACCGACAGGCATGACGTTCTCGAGATGCTGCGGCGCGGGTTGGTCACCCCAGACGCGCTGCGGTCGGCGTTCGAGGCCATTGAGCCTGAAATCTATCGCTATCCCGCCGTGGATCCGGCCGGATTCCGGCGCGCGCTCGACGACGTGCTCGACCGGACGGAATAGAATGAACGCGCGCCCATGACCCGAATCGTGATCGCAGCAGTCGTGTTGACCGTGCAGTCGGCCGGACTCCACGGAGTCTGGACGGGCTCGGGCACGCTGTCTAACGACTGGACCGACGCGGGCGACCCGAAGATCGCGCTGCAGTGCGTCTACACCGGAAAGGCGCAGCCGCCGTCGATGACGCTCTCGCTACCTGCTGGCGAAGGGCTCGGCCTGCTCGTTCTGGACATTCCGTCGTCGAGCGCCTCATGCCCGCCTCTTCGCAAGCGCTATCAGATTCGCGCGACGATTACGGGCACGCGCATGACGTTCACCGATCCAGCCGGGAATCGCTGGAGCCTGACCGCGACCGAGGATCTCCTGAAGGGCGAGGTGAAGTGGATGCCCGGCGACGAGAACCCGGACGAGGCGCTGGCTCTGGGTTTTTCGTACCGCCCGCCGCTGCGGCCCTGGGACGTTCCGTTCACGCGGCTGTTCGGTACCGTGACGCTGAAGCGCGCTCGCTGAACACTGAAGCACTCCGCGGCGGCATTCCTCGCAGGACTGCTCGTGCTGCTCTGGGCCAGCCGGCAACCCCGCTGCCCTGCCCGGAATGATCTTCGTCATCATCGCCGGCGCCGGATTCGGCGAAGAAACTTTCTGGCGCGGCTTTCTGTTCGAGCGCCTCGGCAAACTGTTCGGATCGAGCGCCGCGGCCAAAGCCGTGATCGTGCTGATCACATCGGTCGCATTCGGGCTGGCTCACTACATGGATCAGCGAGTTCCCGGCGTCCAGCAGGCCACGATCTTCGGCCTAACCTTCGGCGCGATTTACGCGGTCTGGGGCAGGCTCTTCATGCTGATGATCGCGCACGCGGCCTGAAGGCGGTTCCAACCGCGCGCCTGATCTCATCGTTCTCCTCCGCCGCACCCGCTGGCGGATCCGTGACCAGGCTTACGCCAACCGTGCACGCCAACCCCGCGATGAAGCCGGGGATCATTTCATACAGCTCGTAGAATCCGGTCTTGAAGAACACGACCCACAGCACCGTGGTTACAAAACCGGCAACCATGCCTGCAATCGCTCCCGCTCTCGTCGTCCGTTTCCAGAAGAGCCCGCACAGCACGACGGGCGTGAATGCGCACGCCAGTCCGGACCACGCGAAGAGCACGAACCAGAAGATCAGGCGCACCTCTCGAAGCGCCATGACAAGAGCTGCGGCGCCAATGACAACGGTCGTAACCTTGCCGAACCGCGCGAGCGTGCGCTCAGAAAGATCGGGCCGGATGATCTTCTGCACCACATCACGCACGACCGCTGACGAGGCCAGAATCAGCAGCGAGTCGGTCGTCGACATCATCGCGGCAAGCACGACGACCAGAAAGATGCCGGCGAAGGCCGCGGGAAACAGCCCTGATCCCATGACGGGATAAATCGTTTCGGCGTCGGCCAGGCCTGGAAAGAGCGCGCGGCCGGAGATGCCCGTCAACACCGCGCCGATGTCGAAGACGATGATGCAAATGACCGCGATGAGGCTGCCGCGCGTAATTTCGCGAGTGTCGCGTGCGGCCATGAAGCGCGTAAGCAGCTGCGGCGAGCCGAGAAAGGCGATGCCGATCGCGATGAAGCCGGCGACGCTGGCGAATCCGGCCGGACTGAAGCCGGGGCTGCCGAGCGGCTCGAGCAGCGCCGGATCCTGTGTCCGCACCGTGTCGAGCATCGCCACCCACCCGCCGGCGGCGACGATGCCGACGATTGGCAGGATCAGCAGGCAGAGGAACATCAACAGCCCCTGCAGCAGATCGCTGTAAGCCACCGCCTTGAAGCCGCCCACCGTTGTGTAGAAGAGGACGATCGCGGCGCCGATCAAGACGCCGGTCGTGTAGTCGGTGCCGAGGAATGCGTTGAAGGCCTTCCCCGACGCGGTCAGCTGCGCGGCCGTGTACGCGGCCGTCATGCTGAGGATGATGATGGCGCTCGTGAGGCGCAGCACGTGCGCGCGATCGCGGAAACGATCAGCAAGGAAGTCGGGCACGGTCACCGAGTCGTATCGATCGGTGTAGGCCTTGAACGGGCGGGCGACGAAGACCCAGGCCAGCGTGACGCCAAGCACTTCGCCAAGCACGATCCAGAACGCATGGATGCCGACCATATAGCCCATGCCGGTCAGGCCGAGCAGCAGCCACGCGCTCTCGCCGGTCGAATTTGAGCTGAAGGCAATGACCCACGACGGCAGCGCCTTGCCGGCGACGTAATAGCCTTTGACGTCGCCGGAGCCGCGGCTGCCCCAGATGCCAATGGCGAGCAGCACGCCGAGGTACGCGGCAAGGATGGCGATGATGGTCGCCGATGCGGTCACTGCGCCTGGCCCCTGCGTGTCGCTTCGTCACGATGCGCGCGCAGGAAGGCGATCTCGATCGCGAGCCCGGCTCCGAACGAAATAACGATCAGCGCCCAGGACGCCAGTGAGAGTCCGGCAATCATTGGTAGATCCTGTCCTTTCAAACGATGATTGTCATCAGTGAAAGGGCAGGA
>JBBDWL010000144.1:0-1811 GCA_040902895.1 Vicinamibacterales bacterium
TGGTGAGAACCGCGGGCGATCCGGCGGCGTTCGGCAACGTGTTGCGCACCACCGTGCACGCCGTGGATCCCAATCAGCCGGTCGAGAACGTGCAGACGCTGGACGACCTGCGATCGGAGGCGCTCGCGGCGCCGCGGCTGACCGCGACCCTGCTTGGCGTGTTCGCCGCCCTCGCGTTGCTCGTCACGCTCGCCGGCATCGGCGGCGTGATTGCGACCTCGGTGCAGCAGCGCACGAAAGAATTCGGCCTGCGCATGGCGCTCGGCGCGCGCCGCGACAGCGTGCTGCTGATGGTCGTGCGCCAGGGATTGACGCTGGTGCTGATTGGACTCGCGATCGGCGTGGTCGGTGCGCTTGCGGCCGGCCGCGTGTTGTCGTCGTATCTCTACCAGACGGCGCCGCGCGATCCGCTCATCTTCGCGGGCGTGGCGCTGGTGTTCGTGCTGGCCGGGATCGTGGCATGCCTGATCCCCGCCCGCCGCGCGACCACGGTCGATCCGTTGATCGCCCTGCGAGCAGAGTAGCTTTCGTCATTCGTTATTCGTCATTCGTCATTTCTTATCAAGCTGTTCAATAGTCGCCGTTGACGGCTGGCGGGTCTTCTGCAGGCCCGCCGCCACTGTCTCGACCTGCCGCATCACTCGCAGCACGTTCAGTCCCACGATCTTCTTGACGTCCTCGTCCGTGTAACCGCGCTTCAGCAGTTCGGCGCTGAGCGCCGGGTAGGTCGAGACGTCTTCGAGTCCAACGACCACGCTCGAGATGCCGTCGAAGTCGCCGCCGAGCCCGATATGGTCGATCCCGGCCACTTTGCGGATGTGATCGATGTGATCCGCCACTTGCGCGAGCGTGGCTTTCGGCGCCGGGATATTCGCGCGCTCCGCCGCGGGCTTCGCGTCGTAATCGGCCACCGCCTGCGAGATGAATCCGGGGACGAAGGTGACCATCACCACGCCATTATTTTTCTTCACGAGCTGAAGCACGTGGTCGGGCACGTTGCGATGCACGTTGCAGATCGCCTTCGCCGACGAATGCGAGAAGATCACCGGCGCTGCCGTCACGCGCAGCGCGTCTTCCATCGTGTCGGGCGAGACGTGGCTGAGATCGACCAGCATGCCCAGGCGATTCATCTCGCGAACGACCTCTTCGCCGAATGGCGACAGGCCGCCGAGCACCGCCGGGCCGGGGCTGGCATCGGCCCACGGCACGTTGGCCGAATGCGTGAGCGTCATGTAGCGGGCGCCAAGCGCGAACATCATCCGCAGCGTCGCCAGCGAGCTGTCGATGGAGTGTCCGCCTTCCATCCCGACGAGCGACCCGATTCGACCCGCTTTGAACGAGCGCTCGACGTCGGCGGCGGTGTGGGCCATCTCGAACGTCTCCGGCCAGCGTTTGATCATGCGGTGCACGATGTCGATCTGCTCGAGCGTGGCGCGCACGGCTTCCTTGCCCTGCATCGTCGACGGCACATACACCGACCAGAACTGGCCGCCCACGCCGCCCTGCCGCAGGCGCGGAATGTCGGTCATCAGGCTGGGCACCGGCTTCGAGATGTCGGCCTTGCTGAAATCGCGGCCGGGATCGAGGCCGCGGAGCGCCCAGGGATAGTCGTTGTGCCCGTCGATGAGCGGCACCTGCCGGTGGATCGCGATCGCGCGCGCCGTGAAGTCCTGCGCCTCGCCGGCGCACACCAACAACGCCACCCCGACAACAGCCGCTAATGAGATTCGCATGCGGAGAGATTATCAGAGGCGCAGCAGCGTTTCCCTCAAAAGCTTGCGCACTGGACTAGGCGGCCCTCCTGGCGACGA
>JBBDWL010000145.1:0-12319 GCA_040902895.1 Vicinamibacterales bacterium
GGCGGCGCTGCGTCACCGCGTAGGCCATCAATCCGTAGATGCCGCACGTCGCGATTAGCGTCGCGGCCGTCGCGAACAGCCCCAGCAGCAACGTCCGGAAACGCGGCTGCGCCACCGACGCCGCCACCGCTTCGTCCATCGTTACCGTGCTCTGAATCGGCAAATCGGGCGCGGCGCGGCGAATTTCGGCCCGGATGCCTTTGACCACGCTGCCGGGTGTGGAGGTGCGCGCAACGAACGCCACGAACCGCAGGAACCCGCTATGGTCCTGCTGGAACGGCACGTAGATCATTGGTTGCACTTCCCGCGCGAGGCTCATCTGACGGATGTCCGCGACCACGCCCACCACCGTCAGCCACTCGCCGCGATCGATTACGGTCACGCGCACGCGCCGGCCGAGCGCCTCGCCAGGACCACCGGGAAAGGATTCGCGCACGATGCGCTCGCTGACGATCGCCACTTTCAGCGCGGCCGCCGTGTCCTGTGGCGTGAACTCGCGTCCCGCCAGCAGCGGAATCCCCATGGTCTTGAAAATAGCCCGACTCGATCTTCGGCGTGCCGGCAGCGAGCGTCGGCTTCGGCTGCCCCTCGATCTCGAAGTCGCCCTGGATGAACATCCTGCCGAACGGCATCGAGTTGATCAGGCTCGCGGACGTCACGCCCGGCAGGTGTTGGATGCGATCGAGCACGCCGCGCGCGAACACATGGATGCGTTCGGGCTCGTCGGCGAGGCGTTGGGGCAGCGTCACCCTCACCGTCTGCACAACGCCGTCGCGCCCGCTCGATTCGAAGCCGGGCGACACCGACGTGAGACGCACGAAGCTGTGAATAAGCAGGCCCGCGCCGATCAGCAGGACGAGCGTCATCGCGATCTGCCCGGAGACCAGCAGCGTCCGCAGCCGCTCGCCCTGACGGTCGCCCGTCGTGCGCGCGGCGCCGGCGTGCAGCGCGAGGCCTTCGCCAAACGCAGCCCCGCTGACGCGCAGCGCCGGCATAAGCCCGATCAGCAGCGTCGAGACGAGCGACAAGCCGAGGCAGAACACCATCACGCGGCCGTCGATCACGATGCCGCCAAGGCCTGGTAGCAGGGATTGCGGCACGAGCGGCAGGGTGGCGTCGATCGCGAGCCACGCGAGCATCACGCCCAGCGACGCGCCCATCAGCGACAACACGACCGCTTCCGTCAGCAACTGACGCACGATGCGCCGGCGTTCCGCGCCGAGGGCCATGCGTACGGACAGTTCGCCGCGGCGCGCGGTGAGGCGCGCCATCTGCAGGTTCGCGACGTTCACACAGGCGATCAGGAGCACGAACGAGACGGCCCCGAGCAGGATCAGCAGCAGCGGACGCACCGCCTGCGTGCCTTGCTCCTGCAAGCCGCCCGCGCGCGCGAGCGTGCGGGCGTTCGACGCGAATCTGCCGGCGGTCGTGAGTGCGCCGGTGGGCGCGATCGACGAGTCGTTCACCAGCGCCGTCAATTCCGCTTCCGCGTGTTCCTTCGTCACGCCTGACTTCATGCGGCCCAGCAGAAAGAGAGACGCGGTACTGCCGGTATCGCCGGACCAGCGATTGGGCAGAAAGATGTCCGCGTCCGGCAGCGCGCCGAGCCGGGGGATCACTAGTCTGAACGTGAAGTCCGGCGGCAGCACGCCGACGACGGTACGGGGGAGGCCGTCGATGGTGATGGACTGTCCGACGATCGCCGGATCGGCCTGGAGCGACGTGCGCCACAGCCGATCGCTGACGATCGCGGCGCGATCGTCGTCTGACGCGATGGCGCCGGTGAGGAACGCGCGGCCGCGCGCAGGACTCACGCCCAGCGTGGCGAAGAAATTCGGACTCACGTTGAGCGCGGCCACCTGCAGCGGCTCGCCGCGTCCGGTGAGCTGCGCGTCGATGGAGGTATAGGCCGCGAGATGATCGAGCGTGGTGACGCCCGCGCGCAACCCCTCGTACGTGACGGGCGGCCAGGTCGAGAACGTCCTGACGCCCGTCCCGGTCTGCTGCGCTGACGAGACGATGACGAGCCGATCGGGATCGGGATACGGCAGCGGCCGCCAGAGCACGCCGTAGGCGACGGAGAAAATCGCGGTGTTGAGGCCGATGCCGAGCGCGAGCGTGGCGAGGGCGACCTGCTCAATGAACCGCTCAGCGTCGATTGCAGTTTCAACCGGCCGCGATTCTTCACGCCACCAGCGCGCATCGCGAAAATCTTCGATGTCCTGAGGGAATCTGCGCGCGCATTGGGCTGCGTCAGTCCAACGGTGTTCTGACGCTCTCAACGCTCGCGGTCGCCGCGAGGGCGCCGACCATCGGCGAGCTCGAGGGCCCGTTAGTTGGCGGCACATGTGAGACGCCGACACGTACGAGGGTGTCAAGAAACCAGAGGTCTTGCCGTTCGCGTGTCATGGATTCAGTTTACGATCGCGGATACGGCTCCGTAGGCGCTTCGACGCACCACGGCCGTCCGGAGGCCGTGTGGGAGCACCTTCCCGCGTTGTGATCGGCGAGGCGCGCCGCCACGTCGGAGGTCAGCCCTGTGTAGTACCGCTCGGGCAAGCTGTAGCTTCGGAGGATGTAAACGAAGCGCTTGCGGAATTCCATCGAGCCGCCTCAATGCAAGCGATGGGACCTTGCGATTTGGGGGGATTCTCGTCGGGATGTGCAGAAAGCTCCACGCCGAAAAGAGGTGGATAGCGTAGAAACGGCCGCATCTGCGTTGGCGTCGTCCACCTTCGCGGCTGCGCCGCTACGGTGGACATCCTTCGCGTGTTGGTGAGCTCGCTTGGCTTGCCATCCGAAGCTCGCCCGGAGGGCGAGCGAAGGATGGTGGCCCAGAACAGGGCCAGTTGGAACCGGATCGCGGCGTGGCTGAGACGTCTCCGCGACCTCCAGCCCGTGGTGACGTTCTCAAGGCAAGCTCGACTGCCGACCTTTAGCCAATAGCGGCAGGACCTCAGACGATTCTGCAGCAATCGGCAAGAGGTCCGATTCTGATCACCTTGCGGTGATGTGCAGACTCCAGCTTTCGGATCGGAAATGTTTCGTCGTCTCGCACGACGAAGCAATCCACGTGCTCGAAATTGAAGACATTCCGCCTGATGCCGAACGCAAACCGGTACTCGTGCTGACTTGAGAACGCGCGGTGCTTGTGCAGCGCGAGCAGGTGGGGCAGCGCCCACACGTTATCCGGGGGAGCTTCGAAATCGTAGTACTTCACCTGGTCGTGGATCAGCGTCTCGGACCGCACGCTGCGGTGCCTCTTCAAGGCCGCCTGCAACCGCGTAGCGAACTTGACGGGATCGTAGATCTCGACACACGCATCGGCACCGTCGAAAGTGAGGTCGCTCTGCAGTGATGTCGAGTAGATGAAGATGTGGTTATGTCCCTTTGCGCGGGACTGCAGCGATTCGCCCGGAGCCTTGAATGAAACCGGCGGATGTGCCTTCCCGTCGCGTTCCGTACGAGTTACTTCGAGTCCGCCAACGGGAAAGTATTTTCGTGTCCCCTCGAAGCGATCGCCACGCTGCTCGTCCTCGTAATTCTGGAACCAAGCTAGGGTCGAGAACATGACGTCACCACGACCGACCATGGTCTCTGCATAGTGACCCGGAAGGTACTTGAATAGGATCGGCGGAAGCGGCCCGGACATCTGCTCGCTCGTGTAGCGATGCCAGTTGCGTCGCGGGCGAGGCTCAACAACCAACATGACGCCCGATCCTGCAGGTGGCACGGTAGACCATTCGTGCTCCGGTTGTTCCCTCCGCCGAAAGGCTGGACCCTTATGGCTCCTCCTCATAGTAGTCCGTGAACCAGTGCTGGGCTCTGGGACTGTCGCGATTCGCATTCATGTTCCGGAAGAACACCTGCCCGTAGTCGTTCCAGTATGAGTGGCTTGTATCCGGGTAGCGCCAGTTCTCATAGTCATCGCGATCAAAGCTCTTGTACCCCTCCGCGGAAAGGAGCTTTTGACGCTTCTCCTCGAAGGCTTTCGACAGCGTCTCGATCTGCTTGTGGTTGTAGTTCGGATTGTCCTCGTCACAAAGAAGCCGGTAGCCAGCAATCTCACGATTCAGAGATTGCCAATCGGAATATCGGTCCTTCCATCTCTTCTTCTCGTCGCTGCGATCGTCGTGGGACTCCTTGTAAGACGGCGTCGCGGCAGCGACGAGATTCAGGTACCGAACCGGGATGCCGTGCTGGTAGCTGAAGTACATCAAGGGAAATGACGTGATCGTGGTGAATGTTTCGTACACGGCCAGTGAGCCGGGCCGTAGAACCCTTGGTGAATAGTTCTTGTCAAAGCGGCCGACTTGAAGATGGAGCATCCCGTTCACGACAAGCATGCGAACGGCAAGAGCCACCTCGCAGGAGGCTTGCAGGAGCGCCTTTTCAACGGGCGCATCGTCCTTCCAGCGAAAGGGGATCTCCAGCTCGTGGTAGATGTGGTCGCCGAAATCGACTTCGCCGTTCACGAACAGAAGGTTGTTCTTGATGTTGAATCTGACCTCGCATGCCTTGGTTGCAGGTGCGTACTTCCGGGCGTAGCTCTCCAAGAGGAGAGCTCGAAATTCAGCAAGAGTCGGCGCTGGTGCCTTTCCGTTCTTCTGAAGCGCGTTGAAAAGAGCATCGAGACAAGCATGCTCCAGCACCTTCTCGATGCTGAATGTGTAGATCAACACGCTGTTTGCGTCGTGTTCGAGGGGAACGTTCGCCAGCTTTCCCAGCGCTCGGACGATGGCTGCGACCTGCTGCTGGAAAAGCGACCACGCCAGAAGCAGCACGCAGGCGATCCAGAGCCCACTACCCTGGGCGTAGAGGTAAAGCGCCAGAAGGACGAGCGCTGAGCGATAGGCTATCCGACCGATGGCCATGCCGCCGGATTGTACGCGGATGAGGTTGGGAACGGACGATCTTCTGACGATGGGCGGAAGTCGACAGCGTGGTCGCTTCTTCGCGAACCTGGCAGTTCAACAGACAGAATCGGCCCCTCAACCATCAACCGTTGACTGGCCGTCAAGGCGTCTGACAAGGGCGCGACGATCTCGAAGCGCCTCGTCAACGACGCGCTCGGTAGGCCCCGCGATCCAGTCGTGCGACCACGCAGCGAGCAGCGCATTCACTTGGGAAGGAGTCACCTCCCAAGGTGTTGAATCATTTCGGCCGACCAGCACCAGATTGCGTGAAAGGGGAGCAACGAGAAAGGCGGTTTCGTCGCGCAAGCAGGACGGGGGCGCATCGAGGCAGTCAGGAACTCCCCAACCGACGGGGCGATCGCCGATGACGAAGTACTGGCCCTGGGGTGGTCGCAGCGTAAACCACTGGAGACGTGGAAACCAGCGGACTTGAAAGTAGTAGGCCTGAATGTGAACAAGTTCAAGGAAGTTCGACATGTCAGATGTGTCAGGAATCCAGCCGTCGTCAAGCAAACTCTCGGCCTCGTGTCCCTGAACTTCTCGGTGGTCGCCCAGGATCGGGTGAATGAGCCGGATCTTTCTCTCGCGCCTTAAGTTCCGCCAATGCAGGCGGCGGAGGTTCCGCCATTCGGTTGTTGAGCGTGCGAGGATACTGCGCCGCCCATCCAGCCTCGAGGCGCTGCATCGGCAGGGACCGTGATGCCGCCCAGGCAAGATACCGCATCACGTCTGGCGGCAGCTGCGCGATCGATGTGCTCTGGAGCAGGCGTCGAAGCGCTGTTGCCGCCGGCCCCTCGACCTCATTCGCGAGGAACGTCTCAAGGTGCGCCCCTGGTTTCTCGAACCCGCCTGGCCCATCGAACAATCCAGCAGCAGTCGCAACGTTCTTCGGAGAGCGTCGGCGAACCGACTGGTCAGCTATTGAGCCGATCCACAGCCAGGGATCGTACGTGTTGGTTGACGCGGGGTCGCAGAATCGGAAGAGATGAAACTTCGATACGTAGTGCTGGCCAGACATCTGGGAGGTCGGTTCAGCGCAAAGATCTCGTCACTCAGCGGACCTCCGCGGCGGGCACTGTCGGCTTGAGTTCTCCACTTTGAACTCGCCGAAGCATGTCCAGGCGTGCTTGCAGGTCGGCCGACGACAAGAGTCCCTCGCGATACAGAAGCCTCAGAAAATCCTCGGCCGGAGACTTACCTTTGCGGTTGTTGCAGCCACGGCATGCGGCAACCAGGTTGCGGTAGCTGTTGTCGCCAACCGGTCGCGATGCGATGTGCTCGATGACGTAATTCGATTCGTCGATCGCGCGCAAGCAATAGGCACAGCGGTTGCCGTCCCGCTGGAGGATTGCGAGCCGATATTCGGGGATTGAGAAGAAGTCGAGTTCCTCGAAGCTCACAGCTATGTCGTCCACCACGGCAACAATGAGACCCTCGATCTCGCTTGGCAGACGCAGTCGGAGCCGAGTGCCGTTCTGCTCGCTGGCAACAACCCGAAGACAGCCCTTGGCTTGGAGAGACCGGAGCTTGTCATAGCACGTTCTCTCAGCCATGGGTTTACCCTTCTCTCCAATCCCCATGGTGATCCGACGCCGAGCCGATTTGAAACCAACGACGACCTCGTCGAGGCCCTGCAGCCGACTGTGACGCAGCACGTACAGGTAGATTGCCTGCTCGTACGTGTCGAGCTTCGGTGCTAAGTAGTCGTGAAACTGCTCCAGAACCAGCTTGGCATCCATGGCTTACTGCACCGAGACGGGACCATAGTCCTGTTCCGACAGGGCCACTTCGCCGAGTTCGGCCAGGAGTTCGTTTAGCGCGACCAAGCTTACCTTGCGCGGCGCAGTGATCTCGATGCCGATCGGTGCCGCGTTGCTTGCGAAATCAACGATGAGCAGGCCGTCCACAGTCGCTTGGGTTCTCGAAACCTTCTGCCCTGTTGGGTGCGCGAGAGTCAGGTAGGCCGCCAGCATCTGGCCGCGGCGATACGTCACCTGAAGTCCGCGCTCCGTCATCGGCGCTCGCCGGTCAGCAGGTTAGCCGGCTGCACGATGCAGAACGTCTAGATGCAGCTCGCTATCGATTCGTTCCACGCTGTCCGAATCGCCTTGCGCGAGTAGGTCCCGGAGATCGTCAGGGGTCTTGATCGTACGAAACTGCTTCGTGGGCGCGATGTACACCACCACCGGTTTTCGGTCGCGGGACAGGTTCACAACGTTGTTAACCGTGCCCTTACTCTTGCCGTCCCAGAGCATGAGCACGTACTCCGCCGCTTCCGCCATCGCGCGGTCTTTGAGGGAGTAGTAGTCGAAGCCTCTGGCACCGCGCGGGGCGACGACCTCACGCGTTGGCCAGTTCCCGACGTTGTTCCGGCAGTGGTCCGTCATACAGTGCACAAGGACGTTCGGATACGACTTGTCGGCGAGGTATCGCTGAACCGCCTTGTCGGCGCCGTTGGCGTCACCGACGAGGATCTGAACGCCCTTCTCGATCATCGTGTCCAGACGGCCCCTGACCTCGGCGGGCAGCCGAGAAATCTGTCTCGAACCGGCGACGAAAACGGTCGAAGTGGACATGGCTCACTGCGTTCGTATCAGATGCGATCTCAGAGCGGCAGGAAGCGCACCTGCCCCTCCCATTCCCCCTCGAAGCTGCACTCGGCCAGGAGTATCAAATCGTCGATGGCCCGTCCGACCGAGGCAACGGACGCCACCTCGAAGACGCCCGGCATCGGCTGACCTGCTGCGATTCGATCGAACGCGTGCCTTGCCAACGTCGAGATATCGTGCGTGACAACGATGCGCCCCTGGTCGGCGGCCCATTGCAGAACTGAGGGGTCATCTGCACCAGAGAGGCCCACGTCTTGAACGCGGACGATATCGAGCTTCGGGTTTCGGCGAAGGAGCCCTCGGACGATGTCGCCGTTGAAGTTCTCGTCCGCTGCAAGCCGCAGCATCGAAAGGGCGTTCCTATCGGCGCCGGGCTATCAGTCGTTCCCGTATGCCCGAAGGAGGAAACCGTCGCTCGACTTCCTCTCGAACGGTGGCGGCCTGTTCCTGGCGCCGGTGAAGGTAGGCGGAGACTTCGGTCTTGTGCCGCAGGTAGTACGTGATCACGGAGTACACGTCCGCCAAGGAAATGGAGGAGTACTGCTGCGCAATCTCCTCGGCGGTCGCGCCAGCGTCGAACGCCGCGACAATGGTGTCGAGGGTCACCCGTGTACCGGCGACACGCACGACGCCGTCGGCGTCAGTGTGAATCGGAACCCGTTCAATCGTTTCGGCCGAATTCACGGGAAGCACTCCTGGTTCGATTATACGGCCGAGACCCCGTCGGACCGGCTCAGAATCTGGGCGACTGTCGGGACCGCTTGCGATGCGGTTCTCCGAGGCGTATAACGTTCGAAGCAGTCTTCTGGTCGGCTGCGGCCCCGTTGCATCGTGTACGCACGCGGGCTGAGCCCAGCATTCGGTCGCTCATCAGCGCCCCGAACCTGGATTCCCATCACGACCATGCCTTGAGTGCTGCGGTCCTCGATCCGGCACTTCGCGGCAACCCTTGAATCGCCCCTCGCAGTTCCCTGCCTGGGAGCCTTTACGGACACCCGAATAGCCGCATCACGCAGGAGGGCCTATGGACGATCCGCGATGGGGTGATCCGCGGGACCGCGATGACGATCCGCGCGACATCGAAATTCATTGGATTGAGCTCGGACGTGCCGCCGATCCACGGGAGGACGACCCGCGTGCCCGCGACGAGAACGTCCGGGAACGAGATCGCGATGCCCGTGAACGGGACCACGATCCGCGCGATGTGTTCCTGCGGGATCTTGATCTGCCACGGGGACTCGAACGCGAGATCGTGATCGACGGCGATCACCGGTACGAACTCAACGGTGACGATACCCGGTCGCTGGCGACCGTGGGGGCCTTTCGTGTGGTGTCCGAGCGCGATCTCGGCGACCCGCGCGACGAGGCTTCCAACCCGCAAGACAGCAATCTCCACCACCTTCGGGGCGAGGGTCTGATGCGGTTCGTCGCGGTCGACGGCCGCGAACGCGCCGTCACGCTGACGGAACGTGGCCATCACCTGCTGGAGGCGCATCGCAGCGACCGCGAAGGGCGGGAGCAGGCCTTCTACGCGGGTGTGAACCGGCCGCGTGAGCTCGCGCATGATGCGCAGCTCTATCGCGCGTACCTGCGAGAAGAGGGGCGGCTCCGCGAACAGGGCGCCGACATCCGCGGCGTCACCCTGGAGCACGAGCTCAAGCGCGAGTACCAGGAATGGCTCCAGGAGCGGAACCGTGGCCGGCCGGACAGCGACGGACGACCCGATCGCGACCCGCGCGAGATCGAAGACTGGGCACGCGACCACGAGCTCCCGTACTTCGATGACGCCGTGCATTTTCCCGACTTCCGCGTCGAGTATGAGTTGCACGGACGCGACCAGCATGAAGACGTGGAGGTCGTCACCGAGCACTACCGTGGCGCGCATGCCGTCAGCGTCGCCCGGGCGGGATTCAGGTGCTACGGGCGTGGCGGCGGCACCGGCCGGAGTGGTGGACGCGGATTCGATCCACACGTGGCGGAGGACTTTGTATGAATATCTGGGTCCCCCTCCACATGCGGGACAGCGTGCGACCGGGCCGTGTGGAGGCCATCAAGGCGTTCGGGTTCACCGAGCGGCAGGCGCGGTTTCTGGTGAACGTTCTCGTCTTCTCGGGCGTCTTCATTGAGCGGCAGTACCGGGCGTTCACCGGCGTCGCCCACGGCCAGAAGACGCACGACTTTCTCGCCAAGCTCGTCAAGGGCGGCTATGCCACACCGATCACCCCCGGCGCGCTCCACCGTGGGCGGTTGTTTCATGTCCAGTACCGGCCGCTGTACGAAGCGATTGGCGAGACGAACAATCGGCATCGGAAGCCGGCGTCGCTGGGTCGATTTGTCGAGCGCCTCATGCTCCTGGATGCCGTCATGGCAGACAAGCACTATGGGTGGCTCGGCACCGAGCAGGACAAGCTGAGGTACTTTCTCGAGCTCCTGGAAAAGGACTTCCCCAAGGACTGGTACCCGCACCTCACCTTCGGCGATGATCCGGAAAAGACCACGCGATACTTTCCCGACAAGCTCCCGATCGGCGTGCCGCGCCACGGCGGCCGCCGGCACGTGTTTCTCTACCTCGTCACGCGCGAGGTGCCCGCCGATTTTCGAGTGTTTCTGCTGCGGCATGCCGACGTGCTCAAGGCGGTCGACGAATGGACGATTCGCGTCCTCCTGCCGCGGCGATTTCGCAAGGCGGCGGCGCTCTATCGGTATGCGGTGCGGGACGCGTTCATGATGCCGCTGACCCCACATGAGACGGACCAGCTCGATTGGTACTTTCGGGCGCGTCAGGGCCAGGTAATGAACCCTGCGCCGGACCCGGATCTCGACCTGGCGACGGCCGCCCGGAAGTTCGGCGCCGCACGGTTCGAGGCGCTCTATCGCGTGTGGCGAGAGCGCGCCATCCAGGCCTTGTGGGCCGTGCAGTCTCCTATCCTGCGGGACCATCTGCAGCGCGGGTGGGGCCGCGTGGAATTTGCCGAACTGCCGCACCAATACTTGCAACTCACCCCCCTCGTCGGTGCCCCATCGGGGGTTGAGAAGGGGCTCCGGGTGGGAGACAACCTAGGAACCGCGTAGGTTGTCCTGAACCTTTCGTCCAGGTCGCGCGCGTACCGCACCTGACAGTCCAACGCACGGCGCGCGTGATGTGCGCTAACCTGCGCTAACCACACGTTCCGACAAGTACTTGTCTGTAGCATCGCCGCGATCGGGCGGCGCTCTGTGCCGCCCGTCAAAGACGCCACGGCGTCGGGGATCGATCAGCAAGCCGTGGGGGGGTCGACCCCGGCGCCGGCGACGCCGGGTGGCCCCGCGCTTGAACAGATGGGGTCGTTCACACCACGGCTCGCCTGTCGGTGTCGCAGCGGGCAGCGACGTGATCGGGCGGCCGGAATGCGCCGCTCTGACCGGCGATGTGGAAGTCGATCGCGACGGCATCCTGCAGCGGGCACTGACCGTGTTCACGACATCGGTCTGAACCGTGTTACGCGCCGGATCTGGACAAGGTTCTGACCAGGCGCGTACACGCCGGCCATCACGTCTTTCAGCATGGCGCTGTGCTCGGCGCCGTCCATGCTCTTCGCTGCGCTTCGACCGCGCGGTTCCGCGCGGCCTTCGGGCATGGACAGCGCCTGCGCGCAGCGCGCGATCCCGGCAACTACGTGATGGCTGGCGAAGTTGGACCTGAAATGGAGGGAGCAGGCGAATCATCAGTGGCCAAGTGGTTCAGGTTGACGTGACACTTCGCGCGGCGTATCCTGCGGTTATCTCGCCGGTGCCTTGAGCACCCCCTCCGCTTCGCGGCAACCGCATGCGGAGCGCGTTTCCGATCGGTGCTCTCAGAGCCACGATCGCACGCCCCCTGGACACACGAAGTTCGGTCGCCCGTTCGCCCACTCAGGTGCACGAGCACGACGCAGAACGTCGAGCATGTGTTCGTCGTTCGCTATCAGCGACGTTTCGTCCCAGTGACCGGCGTGCGCTGGCAGCAACCTTCGGCTAATCGCGACACATCGTCACGATCGGCGCCGAAGGCGATTCACGTTTGGTGGTCCCCACGGTCGCTGAATCGTGACCACCGCCGCGCGGGTAGATGCCTCTCGCGGTTCGATGTCGGCTTCAAGGCCCACATCCGCGCTCCACGGACATCGGCGCGCCGGCATCATGTCGGCGCGCTGGAGCGCGCAATCCCAGCCACAACACGAATCGTCATGAATCGCCCTCGTGGGGAGTGCCATGGAATTCGTCGATCGTGCGGATGACAGGCCCGAGTCGATCCCAATCGCGCGCTGTCGTGAACTACTCGGCGAAGAGGCCGACGCACTGTCGGATCAGGAGATTGCGCTGATTCGACGCCACGCCGAGACGATGGCGTACATCGTGGTCGAGAAGTACTTGGAAAGCCGCCGGATTTCCGAGTAGAACGGTGCCTCGAAGACGTGCCTTGCCCGTGCCCGCGGATGGATCTAAGCTGCCGCCTATGGTCGGCGCAGTGATCTACGTTCGCGTCAGCACGAAGGAGCAGACCGAGAATCTGAGCCTGCCGACCCAGCTTCGCGCCTGCGAGGAATACTGCCGCCGCCAGGGCTACGAGATCCTGGAACGTTTCCACGAAGAAGGCGAGAGCGCGAAGACGACAGACCGCAGCCAGCTTCAGAACCTGCTCACGTACTGCCGCCTCAACAAGGGCCGCGTCCATTTCGTGGTCGTGTTCAACCTGACGCGATTCGCGCGCGACAAGTACGACCACTTCGCGCTCCGCTCCCTGCTGCAGTCGCTCGGCATCTCGCTGCGCTCCGC
>JBBDWL010000146.1:0-12180 GCA_040902895.1 Vicinamibacterales bacterium
GCAAACTCGTCGAACAGGTCTTTGGCTGGATGAAAACCGTGGGCGGGTTGCGCAAGCTCCGACATCGAGGCGGCCTCTTGGTCGAGTGGATCGTCACCTTTGCTGCGGCGGCGTACAATCTCGTGCGATTGCGCACCTTGCTGAGGCCCGTGCGATCGCCATGTCGCACCTCGCCACGATACGCACGCGACCACCGATACCGCGCCTCGCACGCCGCCACCACCCGCCCCGCGCGCGCGCGTCGGACGGGATAATGATGCCGAATGCATTCATGACCCTCGGTTTTTCAGCACCCTGCTAGCGGGCGCTTTTCGTGATGATGTCGAAGAAAGCGGCGGGATCGAGGCTTGCCCCACCCACGAGTGCGCCGTCGACCTCCGGTTGGGCGGCAATCGCGGCCACATTGTCGGGCTTCACGCTGCCGCCATACAGAATGTGGCAGCCGTCGGCTGCAGGGCCGCCAAACCACGACCGCAGGCGCTGCCGGATGTGCGCGTGCGCCTCGCCGGCCTGCTCGGGCGTCGCATTGCGTCCGGTGCCAATCGCCCAGACCGGCTCGTACGCAATGACAAAGGTCGCGATCTGATCGCCGCTGAAGCCGTCGAGCGCCGCTTTGATCTGTCGATCCAGCACGCTCGTGGTCTCGCCGCGCTCGCGCTCTTCGAGCGTTTCTCCGATACAGACGATTGGCGTCAGTTCCGCCGCAACCGCCGCGCGCGTCTTGCGGTTCACGATCTCGTCGGTGTCGTGAAAGAGACGCCGCCGCTCGGAATGGCCGACGATCGCGAACTCGGCACCCGCTTCCTTGGCCATGGCGGCGCTCACGGCCCCGGTGAAAGCGCCTTCTTTCTGATCGTGCACGTCCTGCGCAGCAATCGCGATGTTCGACGCGCGCGCCGCGTCCATTGCCGCATGCAGCGCGGTGAACGGCGGCGCGACGACGATCTCCACGTCGTGCACGTCTTTCGCCAGCTTCCGCAATTCCTTGATGTAGACGACGGCTTCGTGCACCGTCTTGTACATCTTCCAGTTGGCCGTGACGATGGGTCGTCTCATACAGCCCTCACGGGGAAACTTTAAACTTGAAACGTCAAACTCAAAACTTGAACCTGAAACGAAGTTTCTAGTTTCAAGTTTTCAGTTTCAAGTTTCGAGCGCTGCAACCCCCGGCAGCGTCTGGCCGCCGAGGAATTCGAGGCTCGCGCCGCCGCCGGTCGAAATGTGCGTGATGCGATCGGCCACACCGGCCTTGGTGACAGCGGAAATGGAATCCCCGCCTCCAATGATCGTCATGCCGCCGACGTCGGCCACGGCATGCGCGATCGCCATGGTGCCCGCGGCAAACGCATCGATTTCGAACACGCCCATCGGGCCGTTCCAGATCACCGTCTTCGCCGTCCTGATGATGGCCGAGAACTGCCGGATGGTCGCGGGCCCGATGTCGAGTCCCATCCGGTCGGCGATCGCCGGGTCGTCCGCATTCAGTACCTGCGCCGGGGAGCCGCTTTTCGGCTCAGGGGCGACCACGTGATCGACGGGAAGCTCGAAGCGCAGCTCGGGCCGCGCGGCGGCGCGTTTCAGCACGTCGCGCGCCGTATCGAGGCGATCGTCCTCGACCAGCGACTTTCCGACAGGCCGGCCCTGCGCCCTAAAGAATGTGTACGCCATCGCGCCGCCGATGAGCAGCGCGTCGACCTTGTTGATCAGATTCTCGATGACTTCAATCTTGTCCGAGACCTTTGCGCCTCCGAGAATCGCCACGAACGGCCGATCCGGCGTCGTGATCGCCGCGCCAAGATGTCTGAGCTCGGCCTCCATCAGCAGGCCGGCGCCGGCCTCCTTCACGTGGCGGACGATGCCTTCCGTTGACGCATGCGCGCGATGCGCGGCGCCGAACGCGTCGTTCACGTACACGTCAGCGAGGTCGCCCAGTGCGGCGGCAAAAGTCGGATCGTTTTTTTCCTCTTCGGGATGGAACCGCAGATTCTCGAGCAGCACGACGCCGCCCTCGCCTGCCTCCGCGATCGCCTTCTTCACGGGCGCGCCGATGCAGTCTTTTGCAAACGTTACCGGCCGGCCGAGCAGCTCCGTGAGCCGCGCAGCCACGGGCGCCAGTGAAAATTCCTTCTTCGGTTTGCCCTTTGGCCGGCCCAGGTGCGACGCCAGGATGACCACCGCAGGCTTGTGATCGAGGATGTGCCGGATCGTCGGCAGCGACGACTCGATGCGCGTGTCGTCGGTGATCCGTCCTTCTTTGATGGGGACGTTGAAGTCGACTCTGATGAAGACGCGCTTTCCCTGCACGTGCAGGTCGAGCACGGATGGTGCGGCCACGCTAGAGGCCTTTGCCTGCCATGAAGCGCAGCAGGTCGACGCAGCGGCTCGAGTAGCCCCACTCGTTGTCGTACCACGCGAGCGTTTTGATGAAGCTGTCGCCCATGACTTTCGTGTACGGCGCGTCGATGATCGACGAGTGCGGATTGCCGCGGAAGTCGATCGACACGAGCGGCTCTTCCACGTACTGCAGGATGCCCTTCAGCGGTCCCTCCGCCGCCTTCTTGAACGCCGCGTTGATGGCGTCGGCCGTCGCAGGCTTGTCGAGGTTGGCGACCAGATCCACGCACGACACGTTCGGCGTCGGCACGCGCATCGAGATGCCGTCAAGCTTGCCTTTCAGCTCCGGCAGCACTTCACCGACTGCCGTGGCAGCGCCGGTCGTGGTCGGAATGATCGACAGCGCCGCGGCGCGCGCACGCCGCAAATCCGTGTGCGGCAGATCGAGCAGCTGCTGATCGTTCGTATACGAATGCACCGTCGTCATCCACCCTTGCCGGATGCCGAAGGTCTCGTGCAGCACCAGTGCCATCGGCGCGAGACAGTTGGTGGTGCACGACGCGTTCGAGACGATCTGATGCTTCGAGGGATCGTAGGTCTCGTGATTGACGCCCATCAGCACGGTGACGTCGGGCTTCTTCGCCGGCGCGGTAATGATCACCCGTTTGGCGCCGGCCGTCAGATGCCTGGCCGCGCTCTCGCGATCGGTGAAACGGCCGGTCGACTCGAAGACCACGTCGACACCGAGCGACGTCCACGGCAGCGCAGACGGATCCTTCTGCGACAGCACCTCGAACCCGTCGCCGTCGACGCTGATCGTCGTCCCTTTCGCGCTGATGCCGGCGTTGAGGTTGCCGAGGATCGAGTCGTACTTCAGCAGGTGCGCCAGCGTAGCCGCGTCGGTGAGGTCGTTGACCGCGACGATATCGATGTCGTCGAACGCCATCGCCGCGCGCAGGATGTTGCGGCCGATGCGTCCGAAGCCGTTGATGCCAACTTTGATAGCCATGGACCCTCGTCTGCTCCCCAAACGGCCATTTTAGTGCATACTCGTTTTTTCCATGCACACGCTCTATACCGTCGCGATTTTCGCGGTGTTCGTGCTGGCGTCGCCCTACTTTCTGTACCAGGCGATTCGCTACCGGAAGTACGTCGGCAGCCTGCCGCAGCGGCTCGGCTATCTGCCGCTGTCGTTCAATCTCGACGCCGACGATGCGATCTGGATTCACGCGGTCTCAGTGGGCGAGGTGCTGACCGCGCGGGCGCTCGTGCCGGATCTGCGCGCGCGCTATCCGCGCCTGCGTCTGTTCGTATCGACCACGACGATGACAGGACAGCAGGTCGCGCGCACACACCTGCAGCAGGTCGACGGCGTCTTTTTCTTTCCATTCGATCTGTCGTTCATCATCCGCCGCACGCTCAAGCTCGTGCGGCCGCGGCTGTTCGTGATGATGGAGACGGAGCTCTGGCCCAATCTGCTGCGTGAGTGCCGCCGGCAGGGCGTGAAGACGGCGCTGGTCAACGGGCGCATCTCGGGCCGTTCGTATCCGCGTTACAGGCTCGCGCGCTTCTTTTTCAGAGAGGTGCTTGCGGACGTCGATCGGTTCTGCATGCAGGGCGATCAGTCAGCGCACCGGATCATCGAGCTCGGCGCGGATCCTTCGCGTGTCGTGATTACGGGAAGCCTCAAGTTCGATTCCGTGGAGCTGCCGTCGGCGCTCACGGCCGGCCGCGGCGCACACCGCGTGCTGCGGTATTTCAAGGTCAGACCCGGGCGTCACGTGGTGGTGGCCGCCTCGACGCTCAAAGGGGAAGAGGAAGCGGTGCTCGAGGCGTTCAGGCCCGTCCAGCGCGCGTGGCCCGATGCGCTGCTCGTGATCGCGCCGCGCAAGCCCGAGCGCTTCGACGAGGTGGTGGATCTCGCGCGCGATGCAGGCTTCCGCGTCGCGCGCAGAACGGATCTGCCCGTGGATGCCGAGCCGCTGCAGGATGTGATCGTGCTCGACACGATGGGCGAGCTGCCGCACGTGTTTCCAGTGGCGACCGCCGTATTCGTCGGCGGCAGTCTGGTGGACTGGGGTGGCCACAACATTCTCGAGCCCGCCATCCATGGCAAGGCGATCCTCTTCGGACCGCACATGCACAACTTCGCCGAGATTTCGCGGACGTTCGTCGAAGGACAGGGCGCAATCCAGGTGTCGTCGCCGCGAGAGTTCGGTGAAGTACTGCTGCGCGTGCTCGGGGATCCGGTGTTGCGCGCGCGTCTGGGGGCCGCCGCGCGCGCGCTCGTCGAGGCCAACCGCGGCGCGAAGACGAAAACCCTCGACGCGATTGCCGCGATGTTTCCGTCAGACAGTCCCCGCGGTCAGGTGCGCCCCTTCCGCGTGGTCAACTAGTCTTTCAGAGACACAGGCGCTGGCATCATGATGTCTTCTGGCTTATCATCATGATGTGCGAACGACGTTGACCCTCGATCCGGACGTGGCCCGGAGTCTGGAAAAGGAGATGCGCCGCACGGGCAAGGGCCTCAAAGCGGCCATTAATGACGCGCTGCGGATGGGCCTTCGCAGGACAGGCAAGGCCCCGCCGCCCCGGCGGTTTGAGGTGCGCCCACACGACTTCGGCGTCAGGCCCGGCATCGATCTCGATCGGATCAATCAGCTCGTCGATGAGCTCGACGCGGAGGAAACTGCCCGGAAGGCTGGCCGGTGATTCTGCCGGACGTCAACCTCCTGCTGCACGCCTATAACCGGGCCTCGCCCTCGCATGCCGCGGCCCGGCGCTGGTGGGAGGGCCTCTTGAGCAGCACTCAGCCTGTGGCGCTCGCCTGGGTCACCATCCTCGGCTTCGTCCGCATCACCACGCATCGCCACGTCCTCGCGCATCCGCTTCCGGTGGCCGATGTGTGCGCGATCGTGCGCGGCTGGCTCGCGCAGCCGTACGTCGGCGTGATCGACCCTGGGACACGCCATGCGGAGATTCTTCTCGGACTCCTCGAAACCGTCGGAACCGCGGGCAACCTGACGTCTGACGCGCACCTTGCCGCGCTCGCGATCGAGCATCAGCTCGAGCTGCACTCGACAGATGCGGATTTCTCGCGGTTTCCCGGCCTGCGTTGGACCAATCCGCTCGCGTGAGCTGACCGATGCTGCACATCCTCTATTCGGCGGCGGCGCGCTGGCGGCGCCGCTATGCCGCGGGGCGGCATCGCCTCTCACGGCCTGTCATCAGCATCGGCAACA
This sequence comes from Vicinamibacterales bacterium, assembly GCA_040902895.1. Lineage (GTDB taxonomy): Bacteria > Acidobacteriota > Vicinamibacteria > Vicinamibacterales > SCN-69-37 > JALYRV01. Next base: position 5,577 of record JBBDWL010000146.1, read on the forward strand.
TCGCCGCGGGCGGCCGCGGAAAGACGCCGATGGCCGAGGTCGTCGCGCGCGTGCTCCTCGATGCTGGAGAACGGCCGTCGATTCTCAGTCGCGGCTATGCCCGCGAGCGCGCAGTCGAGTATCCCGTGGTGGTGCGCGATGCCACGGCCGTACGCGCAGGCCTCGCGGAGTCGGGCGACGAGCCGCTGATGCTGGCCGACCGCCTCGACGGCACAATCATCATCGTCCATCCCGATCGCGCCCGCGCGGGTGCGATCGCCGAACAGCTCGGCGCAACAGTGCATGTGCTCGACGATGGGTTTCAGCACGTGAGGCTGGAACGTGACATCGATATCGTTATGCTTCATCCAGACGATGTGAGTGACCAGGTGATGCCGGCCGGCCGTCTGCGTGAGCCGGTTGACGCGCTGGACTACGCCGACGCGGTGGTCTTCATCGACGACAACGAATCGGCGCACATCCTTGCGGCCGATGCATTCACGGACCTGCCTGCGCGCATCTTCACGGCGGCGCGGCGCGTAAGCTCACCCTCCGGCCTCCAGGCGGTTGAGCCGTGCTTTCTCGTGACGGGCATCGCTGGTGCGGATCAAGCCAGCAACGCCATCCGCGCGGCGGGGTGGCGCGTAGCGGGCGAACAGCGCTTCAAGGATCATCATCGTTACACGGCGGCGGACGCCGATGCCGTGACGAATGCCGCGACTGCCGCCGGAGCGGTGTTCGTGCTGACGACGGCGAAGGATGCGGTGCGGTTGCGCGAGGTCTGGAGGAGCGCGATGCCGCTGCACATCGCGGAGCTCTCCCTCGAGATCGATGAGCGCGACGCCTTCGATCGATGGCTGATCGGGAGAATCGCACAGGCGCGCACGGAACGTGCTGAGTCTCACCGTCGTGCACGCGAAGACGGGGCGCGCCGTGCGTCATAGGATCGAATACGCGCTGGTCGCGTCGGTGCGGCTGGCCGCGCGATGGCTGCCCGATCGCGGCGTGGCGCTGCTCGGCACCGCCGTCGGCCTGGGCTTCTGGGCCGTCGACGGCGCCCACCGCCGGCTCGCGGCGCGGCAGCTCCAGGCGGCGTTCCCACTGCGATCGGAACAGGAGTGCCACACGATTGCGCGGCACATGTTCGAGCATTTCGGACGCCTGCTGCTGGCCATTCTGAAATTCAGCACGCTCGATGCCGAGGGCATCCGCAAGCGGGTGGAGTACGAGGGCGAAGAACGCGTGCAGCAGGCGCTCGCGCTCGGCCGCGGCGTGCTCATCTTCTCGGGTCACTTTGGCTTCTGGGAGCTGCAGGGGATCGCGCATCCGCTGGCGCTGCCGCCGATGCACGTAATGGTCAGACCCCTCGACAATCCGTTTCTACACCGGCTGCTCGAGCAGGCGCGCACCGCGACCGGCAACGGCGTGATCTACCGGCGCGGCGCCGTGCGGCGCGTGATGCGCGCGCTCGCCGCGAATCAAACCGTCGCCATCATGATCGATCAGCACATCCAGAGCAGCGACGCGGTCTACGTGGAGTTCTTCAATCGGCCGGCATCGACGACATCCGCGCTCGCGGCGCTGGCGCTGAAGACGGGCGCGCCAATCATTCCCGTGTTCGCGCTGCCGCTGCCGGGCGGCCGCTATCGGATGATCTACGAGCATCCCGTGCCGCTGCCGCCCGCCGATTCACCGGACCCCGTGCGCGAGCTCACGCAGCGATGCACGGACGTGCTCGAGATGTACGTGCGGCGCTATCCCGAGCTGTGGCTGTGGATGCATCGCCGCTGGCGCGATCTTCCGCCAGACGTGGCGGCCGTGCGGGGCATGTTCCCGGCCGCCAGCGGCGAAGAGATATCAGAGTAGCGATGCGGATAGCGCTGCGCGCTCCGAACTGGCTTGGTGACGCCGTCATGGCGCTGCCGGCAATGGCGGCGCTGCGCCGTTTGTTTGCCGATGACGTTGTCACGATTGCGGGCCTGCCATCGGTGCTCACGATCTTTAAAGAGGACCATGACGCGGCGCCGGTGGAGCTGCTGCCGATCGATGGCGGCACCGGCCGCGCGGCAATCCGATCGCTCGCGGCGGGCCGCTTCGATCGCATCGTTCTGTTTACGGGCTCGTTTGGATCGGCGTGGGTGGCCCGGCGCGCGGGTGTTCGCGAGCGATGGGGTTTTGGGGGGCGCGGACGCGGCGTGCTGCTGACACGCGCTGTGCGAAAGCCGGCACGTGCAGAGCGCGGCCATCACGCCGATTTCTATCGCGCGCTCGCGCGCGGGCTGGGGGCGACCGATGGCATCGACGCGGCCCCGCGGCTTGCGGCGCGGCCCGAGACACACGCGCTTGGCGTTGCGGCCCTTCGTCGCGCAGGCGTTGATTCCGGCCGCCCGCTCGTGGCGTTCGCGCCGGGCGCGGCCTATGGCCATGCGAAGCGGTGGCCTGCCGCCCGCGTCGCCGATGTGGCCGCGCGTCTCGTGCGCACGCGCGGCGCCGCGGCCGTGCTCGTCGGCGGTCCGGGCGATCGCGACGCAGGTCGTGCGATAGAATCGTGGCTCCGCGCGCATGCGCCGGCCGAAGCAAGACAGGTGGCGAATCTGATTGCCGCCACCGACGTGCGCGGGCTGATTGGCACGCTCGCCGCCGCGAAGCTCGTGGTTGCCAACGATTCAGGCGCGGCGCACATCGCGGCCGCGCTGGGCGTGCCGGCGATCACGATCTTCGGGCCGACCGACGAGCGCGCGACCGCGCCGATTGGTCCGGGAGTCGCGCTGTCGCACGACGTGTTCTGCCGTCCCTGCATGCTGCGGGACTGCCCGATCGACCACCGCTGCATGAAACGCATCTCCGCCGACACTGTGTTCGACCGCGCCGAGGCGCTGCTATGAAGGGGCACGCGACTGTCTTCCTCGATCGCGACGGCACGATCAACGAGGACGTCGGCTATCTGAACGCGATCGATCGCCTCGTCTTCATTCCGGGCGCGCTCGATGCCATCCGGCTGCTGGTGCGCGCGAACTATCAGATCGCCATCGTCACCAACCAGGCCGGCGTCGCGCTCGGCATGATCGAGGAACAGGTGCTCGAAGATCTGCACGCGCACATCGACGAGCGCATCCGGCAGGCCGGCGGACGTGTAGACGGATGGTTCGTCTGCCGGCATTATGCGGGCGCCAAGGTCGACAAGTTTCGCGTCGACTGCGACTGCCGCAAGCCGAAAGCCGGATTGTTCGATCAGGCATGCGCGACGCTGCCGGTCGACAAGACGCGGTCGTACTATGTCGGCGACAAGGCGAGCGACATGGCGGCGGCCCGGAACGCCGGCCTTCCGGGCATTCTCGTGCGCACCGGCTACGGTGAAGGTGAGCTTCAGCGTTTGAAAGGACACGTGCCAGGCGCAGCACTGGTCGCGGCGAATCTCGCAGAGGCAGCCTCACGCATCCTGCTCGATCAGGTACCCCGCACATGACGAACCGGCTGCTCGCACTCATCGATCGCTTTCGCCGCGCGCGCCTTGTCGTGGTGGGCGATCTCGTGGCGGACGAGTTCATCTATGGCCGCGTCTCGCGTCTGTCGCGCGAGGCGCCCGTGCTGATCCTCGAATACGACGCGACCGAGATCGTGCCGGGCGGCGCGGGCAATGCCGCCGCGAACGTCGCTGCGCTCGGAGGCAAGGTCACGCTGGCGGGCGCGGCCGGCCGCGACGGCATCGGGGACCGTCTTGTCGCCGCGCTGCAGGAACGGGACGTCCGGCTCGACATTGCGCGTCCCCGCGACATGGCCACGCCCGTCAAAACGCGCATCCTTGCCGGAGGCATCCATTCGGTGAAGCAGCAGATCGTGCGCATCGATCGGCAGGGCGGGGGCGCATCAAAGGCCGCCGTCGTGCGCGATGTCGTCGCGCGGGCGAAGCGCGCCGCGCGCAAGGCAGATGCCATCATCGCATCTGACTATGGCTCGGGGTTGATCACGTCCAGGACGATTGACCGCATTCGTCCGCGGCACGCGCAGCTGTTCGTCGACTCGCGCTACCGGCTGCTCGACTATCGCGGGATGACCGCCTGCACGCCGAACGAGTCTGAAGTCGAGTCGGTGCTCGGCGTCCGTATGAATGATGATGCGAAGGTGCTCGAGAAGGCCGGCCGCACCCTGCTGCGAAAAACCGGCGCGGAGGCCATGCTCATCACGCGCGGCAGCCGGGGCATGGCGCTCTTCGAGCCGCGGTTGCCGACCTTGCGCGTGCCCATCTTCGGATCCGATGAAGTCGCCGACGTGACGGGCGCGGGCGATACCGTGATTGCCACATTTGCGCTCGCGCGCGCCGCGGGCGCAACCTTCGAAGAGGCCGCGCGCCTCGCGAATGTCGCCGGCGGCCTCGTCGTCATGAAGCGCGGCACCGCCACCATTTCGGCCGGCGAGCTGCGTGCGGCGGTGCGGAGCGGCGGATTGTAAATGGTACATCGACCTCCCAGCCCCGATGTCGACCGCTGAAAAAATCCTCGACGAACGCACACTCGCCGCCCGGATGGCGGTCGACCGCGAGGCTGGGTTGACACACGCCTTCGCGAACGGCTGCTTCGATCTGCTGCACGTGGGGCATGTCCGCTATCTCGACGCCGCCAAGGCGGAAGCGGATCGCCTGATTGTCGCCGTCAACGCCGACAGCACGGTCACGGCGCTGAAGGGCCCAGGCCGTCCGATTCTGCCGGCCACTGAGCGTGCGGAACTGCTCGCCGCCCTGCGGGCCGTTGACTATGTCGTGATCTTCGCCGATCCAACCGTTGACCGCCTCCTTCGCACGCTGCAGCCCGCCGTGCACTGCAAAGGCACCGACTACACCGCCGAGACCGTGCCCGAGCGCGAAGCCGTTCGCTCCTACGGCGGCCGCACCGTCATCGTCGGTGATCCCAAGGATCATTCGACGCGGGACTTGCTCGCGCGCATCAGAGACAAGGCGTGACGCGCATCCTCGTGGTGCGGCTGGGATCGCTTGGCGATGTGATCCACACGCTGCCCGCGGTAGCGGCGCTGCGCCGCGCCATGCCCGATGCCCGCATCGACTGGCTCGTCGATGTGCCGCATCAGGAGATCGTCGGCCTGGTGCGCGTGATCGACGCGCGCATTGTGCTCGAAGCGCGCACGGCAAAGGCGTGGCTCAATGCCGCGGCCACGCTGCGCGCGCGCGGGTACGACGTCGCGATTGATTTTCAGGGGTTGTTCAAATCGGCGATCCTCGCGCGCGTGTCGGGCGCGAAACGCGTGCTGGGATTTTCGATCTGGCACCTGCGCGAGCGCGGCGCGCGCGCCTTCTACACGCAGACCGCGGACGGGGAGGCCGAGGGCCGGCACGTCATCCGCAAGAACCTGGCGCTGGCCTCGCTGCTGGCGCCGTCGATCGACCCGCAGACGGCCGCGCTCGAGTTCCCGCTGGCGAACCTGCCAAGCGGAGCCGTCGAAGAGTTGAAGCGCGTGCTCGCGGGCGCGCCGTACGCGGTGCTCAATCCGGGAGCGGCGTGGCCCAACAAGCGCTGGCCGGCCGAGCGCTTCGGAGAGGTCGCCTCGTTCGTGCGCGCGCGGCACGGCCTCCGTTCGCTCGTGACCTGGGGGCCGGGCGAAAAGATGCTTGCGGAATCGGTCGTGGGCGCGTCAGAGGGGACGGCCGTGATGACGCCGCCGCTCGGCCTGCTCGATCTCGTGGCGCTGCTGCGCGACGCGAAGCTGATGGTGTCGGGCGACACGGGCCCGACCCACATCGCAGGCGCGCTCGACATCCCGATCGTGTCGCCGTTTGGTCCTACCAGCGCCGGGCGCAATGGCCCCTGGAATCCCGACGACATCGTGCTCTCGAAATTCGATGAGTGCGAATGCCACTTTCAGCGGCGGTGCCGTGTGCCGGATCGATGGTGTCTGGGCCGGCTTCCGGCGCCCGAGATGATGGCGGCGATTACGCGCCGCCTCGAGACCGCGCGGCGATGAACTTTGTCGAAGCGCTTGCGCGCAGGAGAGGCCTGCTCGCCGAAGCGCTCGCGCGAAGGCGAGTCGCGCTCGGGTTCATCTGCGGTATCGCAGCGCTCGCGCTCGCGCGTCCAAACCGCGGGTCGCTGATATACGGCGGAGTGATCGCCATCCTCGGCGAGGCGATCCGCATCTGGGCGGCGGGCCACCTGGAAAAGGGCCGTGAGGTCACTACGTCAGGCCCGTACCGGTTCACGCGCCATCCGCTGTATCTCGGCTCGGCGATCATCGCGCTGGGTTTTGTGATCGCATCACGAAGTGTCGCGGTCGCGCTTCTTGCAGCCGTGTACTTCGCCCTCACCTATACCTCCGCGATCCGCCGCGAAGAAACTTTTCTAACCGGACGTTTCGGCGCCGCGTATCCGGACTACAAGGCTGGCCGCCTTGGCGGTGTCGCCCGCACCTTCAGCCTCGAACGCGCGCTTCGCAACCGCGAATATCGGGCCATGGCCGGCATCCTCGTCGCGCTCGCGGTTCTTGCCGTGAAATTGGCGATCCGCTAGAATTCTTGGGTTCGACAGTCGGCAACTGGTTCCGCCGGGCGGTTAGCTCAGTTGGTAGAGCACCGGCTTTACACGCCGGCTGTCACAGGTTCGAGTCCTGTACCGCCCAT
>JBBDWL010000147.1:0-1775 GCA_040902895.1 Vicinamibacterales bacterium
GCGGCATTCAATTGGCCTTTACCACCATCAATCACGATCAGATCCGGAAACGGGCCACCGTTCTCTAACACTCGCGAGTACCGCCTTCGAACCACCTGTTCCATGGCGGCGAAGTCATCGAGAAACTGGCCATTGGTTTTTAATTTTTCATTTTTAATTTTGAATTTGCGGTACTCACCTTTCTTCATCCGACCGTCTTCGCAGACCACCATCGAGGCAACCGTCTCGGCGCCTTGAATCGTCGAGATGTCGAAGCAGTCGATGCGGCGAGGGAGCTTCGGCAACCGCAGCGTCTTCTGCAGGGACTCGAGCGCATCGAAGTTCGCCGTGGCATCCGTGTCGAACCGCGTGCGATAGGTCAGCGACGCATTGCGATGCGCCAGCTCCATCATGCTCTTCTTGTCGCCGCGCTGCGGCACGACGATGCGGACCTTGCGGCCGGCCTTTTGGGCCAGCCAGTCCTCGAGCAGCTGTTGCTCGCCGGGCGCCACCGGTACATGAATCTCCGGTGGCGGGTCCTGGTCGGCATAAAACTGCTGAATCGCCGCCTCCATCACCGTCGCCTCGGACTCACCACCCTGTTCGGCTTCCCACACGAATTCCGCGCGTTCGATCACGCGGCCGCCGCGCACGATGAACACTTGCACCACCGCGCCGCGGGCGCCCAGCTTCACGCCAAAGACGTCGCGATCGCCGAGCTCCGCCGACGCCATCTTCTGCTGGCGCTCGCGCACCGCCTGCACCGTCCTCATGGCATCGCGGAGCTGCGCGGCCTCTTCAAAGCGCTCGTCATCGGCGGCCTCGACCATGCGCGCGCGCAACTGGTCGGCGAGCTCCTCGTTGCGCCCTTCCAGGAACAACTTCGTGTCGGCCACCGCCACCGCGTAGCGCTCTTCGGTGCACACCGTCACCACGCACGGCGCGAGACAACGGCCGATGTCGTGTTCCAGGCATGGACGGCTGCGAAACCCGGTAATCACTTCGTTGCAGGATCGAATGCCGAACACCTTGTGCGTCAGGGCCATCGTCCGGCGCGCGAACTTGGCGGGCAGGAACGGACCGGCATACACGCTGCCGTCGCGCTCCACCGATCGCGCCACCAGCACGCGCGGAAACTCCTCGGTGGTGGTGAGCTGCAGGTAGGGGTAGTTCTTGTCGTCACGAAGCAGGATGTTGTAGCGGGGCGCGCGCTGCTTGATGACGTTGTTCTCGAGCGCCAGCGCCTCGACCACTGAATCGGTGACGATCACCTCGAGCCGAACCGCTTCGTCGAGCAGCGCGTCGTGGCGCGGGCTCATCCCGTAGGCGCCGAGGTACGAGCGCGTCCGATCGCGCAAGGAGCGGGCCTTGCCGACGTAGAGCGTCTCACCGTTGGCGTTGTAGTAGATGTAGATGCCCGGCTGCTCGGGCAGCCGGGCGATCTGTTCCCTCAGGTCCTGAATCGCCATGCACCTTGCGCACCCTGTGCACCTTTGATCTTATGTGATGCCGGCCAGCGCCGCTGGAGATTCTCTTGTCTTGAGAAGGAGGCGTCCATCGGCTACGCTTGACGCGACCTCATGACCGTCACTGGCGCCATCGGCGCCGTCTGCATGTTGCCTCTGCGGGCCATCATCAACGCCTCGGTGGCCCTTGGCATTCACCCCAATCTGCTGACCCTGATCGGCGTCTTGATCAACATCGTCGCGGCCTGGGCGCTGGCGGTGGACCTGTTCGTCGCGGCCGGCGTGATCATGATCATCGCCAACATCTTCGACTTCATCGACGGCAAGGTC
>JBBDWL010000148.1:0-64570 GCA_040902895.1 Vicinamibacterales bacterium
GTGGCACACCCACCCGATCTCAGCGCAGTGACCCGGGGCAACGTAACGGTTACTTACCCGCTGCGCACGACCGGTAACCATATCAACTATAATAGTTGCTATGGCAGAGAAGGTCTCGACCATGGACGTCCGCCAGCGGATTGGCGACATGCTCAACCGGGTCGCCCTGCGTCACGACGAGTTCATCATCGAGCGCAAGGGCAAGCCGCTGGCCGCGCTGGTGCCGGTCGCACGGCTCGAGCAGATGCAGCGCTTCGCACGCCGGCACGCCCTGGATGTCATGGAGCAGCAGAAGGGCGGGTCGTTCAGCGACGACGACGCTCTGGGGATCGGGCTCGAGGCGCAGCGCTGGGCCCGCAGACAGCTTCGAAAGTCTTCAACCAAGGCGAAGTAACGGGTGCTGCGCGCCGTTCTCGACGCGAACGTTTTCGTGAGCGCGTACGTGCGTCCCGAGGGACCGCCCGGACAGATCGTGGATTTCCTCCTGCGTGATGGGCCGCTCCGCATCGTCATGTCGGAGGTGATCATCGAGGAGACGCTGCGGGCGCTTCGATATCCGAAAGTTTTGAAGGCAGCGCGCAGCAAGGAAGGCCCGGAGCTGTGGTTCGAGGACCTCATCGTGCTTGCCGAACTCGTGTCGGGCGAATATGCGATCCCGACGTTGAGCGAAGATCCTGACGACGATAAATATGTCGCTGCGGCTGTTGAGGGACGGGCGTCTTTCGTGGTGAGCGGCGACCCCGACCTTCTCACGATTGGAGAGCACGCGGGCGTGCGAATCGTGAGCCCGAGATCGTTCCTCGATTTGCTCTAGCTGAGCGCTCTCGTTGACGGGTGCTGCTCCGTCCAGCACACGGCCCCAGTCGGCAGCGGAGTAGAATGCGCCGGAATGGCCACGAGCGCTGACCTGAAGTTCACGCTCCGGGCGCTGCGGCACGCCCCGTGGTACGCGGTCACAATCATCGGCGTGACCGCGGTGACGCTGGCGCTTGCGACCACCGTCTTCGCCGTCGTCGATGGCGTGTTGTTCCGCCCCCTGTCGTATCCGGACGCCGATCGGCTCGTCACGATCGAGCCGAACTTCCAAGGCATGACGCGGCCCGAGCTGGGAGCCGGTCTGACGCTGGCGTACTCGGTGAGCGAAGTGGATCTCGCGAACTGGCAGGCGGCGGCGCCCGATGTGAAGCTCACGGCCTTCAATCCCTCGCGGTGGGCCGAGCTTGGCCCGGGCGTCAATGCTGACACTGCAGGCATGGCCCAGGTGCAGTCGAATTTCTTCGACGTCGTGGGCGTCCAGCCGCTCCACGGAGGATTCAGCGATGACGACTTCCTTCAGACCGCGACGCAGAGACCGGTAATTCTGAGTCACGACACCTGGCAGAGCCGCTTCGGCGGTGCATCAGACGTCGTCGGACGCACCGTCGTCATCGATCCGACAAGCGGATTCGGGCTACGCGTCGTCGGCGTGATGCCCCGCGGGTTCGTCTTCCCGTCGACGCGTGCCGACATCGATTTCCTGACGCCGCTCGTCAGCAGGCCTGAGGCCCGAACGAATCCCACCTCCCGCTCGCTGAGCAGCGTGATCGCGCGGCTGCCGGACTGGCTGTCTCCTGAAGTCTTCGAGGAACGTCTCCGTCCTGCGCTGGCCGCGACCGCCGCCCAGTTTCCGCCGCGCGGCCCGCGCCCGGAGGGCTGGTCAGAAGCGTACTGGCGTACACAAGGACCCTACGACATCGCTGACGTCGTCCCGCTCGAGGCCGCACTGGTACGGCAGTCCGGCCGGATGTTTCTCGGCGTGTTCGTCGCCGTCGCTGTGCTGATTCTGATCGCGGGCGCGAACGTCTCGAGCCTGATGACATCGCGCGCGTCGGAACGACGACGGGAGCTCGAGGTGAGGCGGGCGCTTGGCGCGTCGCCCGGCGGCATCGCGCGGCTCTGGATCCTCGAAGTCGCGACGCTGCTGGCGGCGGGCGCGGTGCTGGGCGTCCTCGCGGCGGTGCCGCTGCTGGCGCTCATCGTGTCGCTCCTGCCGGAGCAGGTCGTGCTGCTCAAGCCGGCACGGCTCGACTGGCGGGCTGCCGGTTTCGTCGCGATGACGGCGGTTGGGCTGTGCGTGCTGGTGACGATCGCGCCCGTGCGGCGCTCGCTCCAGGCGCCGGCAGGTCTGGCGAAAGGGGGCGCGAGCGAGCGTGTCCGCACGCCCGGGCGCTTCCTGGTAGTCGGCGGACAGGTGGCCGCCGTATTCGTCCTGACCGTGCTGGGCGCGTGCCTCGTCGGCTCGTTGCTTGCGGTGTACGGCAACGAGCTGCCTGTCAAGACGCGCGACGTCCAGGTCGTGGAAGTGCGCGTGCAGGGGCCGGGCCGTGGGAACAGGCCCTCGGACGAGCGCACCCAGCGGGGCGAGCGCATCCTCGAGCGGCTCGGGCAGCTGCCGGGCGTGTCTGGGGCGGCGCTCGTGGCCGCGCAACTGCTTCGCGGCGGCGGATGGTCGTCATCCTTCGCGCCGCCGCCAGGCCGCAGGCGGCTGGAGACCGTGGACACATGGGCGGTGACCGGCGATTTCTACCGGGTGCTCGATCTCAAGCCCATCGAAGGGCGCCTGCCAACGGATGCGGAGCGCTTCTCGAGCGCACCACTGATTGTCGTCAGCGAGCGCGTCGCGCGTGCGTACTGGCCGAACGGCCCGGCGGTCGGGCACACGCTGATCGAAGGCTTCGAGAAGGCGCCGTATACCGTCATCGGCGTCGTCCACGACGTCCGCTGGTTCGCATGGGACATGGAATCGCCGATGATCTACGGGCCGTACGGACGGCTGTCGCGGTCGTCGCTCCTCACGTTCTTCGTGCGACGTGAGGGCCGGATCGGCCCGACGATCGATGAGACGTTGCGCGCGGTGACGGACGCTGACCCGATGGTGCGCCCGTTCCGCGCTGCCGCGCTCGAGGATCTCTTCCGCGAGTCGATCAGGCTGCGCCGGTTCCAGTCGTGGCTGTTCGGCGGCTTCGCTGCCGCGGCGCTGGCCGTGATGGGCGTCGGGATTCTCGGCCTCCTGGCGATGTCGACAGCACGCCGCACGAAAGAGATCGGCATCCGCTGCGCGCTCGGTGCGACGCCGCGCGCCGTGACGCGGCTCCTCGTCCGTGAACAGCTCGTGGCCGTGCTGGCGGGTCTTGCTGTTGGAGGCATCGTCGCCGCGTGGGCCGTCAGGCTGGTGCAGGGATACGTGTACCAGCTCTCGGTGACCGATCCGCGCATCTGGGGCGCGGCCGTGCTGCTGATTCTCCTGACGTCGCTGGGCGGCGCCTTTCTACCGGCGGTGCGCGCCAGCCGCGCGGATCCGCTGACGGCGCTTCGGACTGAGTAGGCGAGAACTCGGCACGCAATTCGCGGCACACGTTGCGGGCGGCGTTACTCCGTCGACGCGATCCCTTTGCCTTCGAGCGCGGAGCGCAGGGTGTGCCAGGCGAGCGTGGCGCACTTCACGCGGGCGGGAAATTCACGCACACCGGAGAGGACGGCGAGCTTGCCGAGTGCCGCGTCCTCTGCCGGCTTCTCCATCGGCGCCGTGACCATCGTCTGCAGTTTGTCGACGAGATCCTCGGCCTCGGGCATGGTCTTGCCCTTCACGAGATCCGTCATCAACGACGCCGACGCTTTCGAGATGGCGCAGCCGGAGCCCTGAAACTTCACATCGGCGATGCGGTCGCCCTCCATGCGCAGCGTGAGGCGCAGCTTGTCGCCGCAGAGCGGGTTGTAGCCATCCGCCGCGCGGTCGGGCGCCTCGATCGCGCCCCAGTTCCGGGGCCGCCGGTTGTGATCGAGGATGACCTCCTGATAGAGGTCGCGCAGATCAGACACGCGTCACCACATCCCCAGCTGCATCTTGGCGGCCTCTGACATGCGGTCTTTCGTCCAGGTCGGCTCCCACACGATGTCGACGGCGCAGTCCTTCACGCCCTCAATCGCCTTCACTTTCCAGCGGACCTCGGAAGGAATCTGCTGCGCCGAGGGACACGCCGGACTCGTGAGCGTCATCTTGATCGCGACGTTCGACTCGGCGTCGGCCCAGATGTCGTAAATCAGGCCGAGCTCGTAGATGTCGACTGGAATCTCAGGATCGAACACCGTCTTGATGGCTTCGACGATCTTCGGCTGCAGGTCCGCGGTGCGCGATGGATCGGCGGCGCCGACCTCCGGATTGTCGGCGCGCTCGGGAGCTTCCGCCGGCGCTTTCAGCGCGTCTACGTTCCAGTCGCTCATACGAACATCCTTTGCGCGCGCTCGACCGAATCGGCAAGCACGTCAATCTCGGCCCGCGTGTTGTACATCGCCAGCGACGCGCGGGCCGTGGCCGGAATTGAGAAGAAGTCCATCACCGGCTGCGCGCAGTGATGCCCGGTGCGAATGGCCACGCCGTCGCGATCGACGATCGTCCCCAGGTCGTGCGGGTGCACGCCCTCGACGACGAAGGAGATCACGCTGGCCTTTTCGGGCGCCGTGCCGATGAGACGAACGCCGGGAATGGCGCCCATGCGATCGTGGCCATACGCGAGCAGCTCGCGCTCGTGCGCGCCGATGGCGGCGAAACCGATGCCGCGCACGAAGTCGATCGCCGCACCCAGCGCGATGGCGCCTTCGATGTGCGGCGTGCCGGCCTCGAACTTGTACGGCAGATCGTTCCAGGTGCTGGCCTCGAACGTGACCGACCGAATCATGTCGCCGCCGCCCTGATACGGCGGCATCGCATCGAGCACCGACTCGCGGCCATACAGCACGCCGATGCCCGTCGGGCCGTACAGCTTGTGGCCGGTGAACACATAGAAGTCGCAGCCGATGGCCTGCACGTCGACCGCCATGTGATACGCGGCCTGCGATCCGTCGACGAGCGTCGTGATGGCGCGCTCGCGGCACATCTCGACCATGTCTTTCACGGGATTGATCGTGCCGAGCGCGTTGGAGAGATGCGTGAACGCCGCGATCCTCGTCTTCGGCGTGAGCAGCCGATCGAACTCCTCGAGGATCAGCGCGCCGCGCTGATCGATCGGCGCCACCTTCAGCGTCGCGCCGCGCTCATCGCAGATCAGCTGCCAGGGCACGATGTTGGAATGGTGCTCCATCGCCGTGATGAGCACCTCGTCGCCCTCGCGCAGGTTCGTACCGCCCCACGCGCGCGCCACCAGATTGATCGACTCGGTGGCGTTGCGGGTAAAGACGACCTCGCGCGTCGACCGCGCGTTCAGAAACGCGCGCACCTTCGCGCGGCTCTCGTCGTGCGCCTCGGTGGCGCGCTGGCTCAGCTCGTGGACGCCGCGATGGATGTTCGCGTTGTCGCGCTCGTAATAGCCCAGGATGGCATCGATCACCGCCCGCGGCTTCTGCGTCGTCGCCGCGTTGTCGAGATACACCAGCGGATTGCCGTGCACGGACTGGTGCAGCGCCGGGAACTCGGCCCGGATGGCGGCGACGTCGAATGCAGCGGTGGTTTTCATATAGGGGGCGACTTCGTTCTCGCTCAGCGCTCGGTCCGGTATTCCTTCGCGCCGGCGAGGTGCGGCCGCGCCAAAGAGCGGTCGCGGCTGCGATCTTTTAACGCCGTCGCGAATGAACACCGGACACCGCGCTTCGCGCAGATGCGTGCCTCACCAGCAACCAGCAACCCAACAACCGGCAACCTACCCCCTCGGCAGCGCGTCGAGCATCAGCTGCTCGAGGCGGTCGCGGATCGAAGAGGGCTGCACCTGCTGCAGCACTTCGCCGGCGAAGGCGCGAATCAGGAAGTGCTGCGCGTCGATGCGGCTGATGCCGCGGGCGCGCAGATAGAACAGCGCGTCCTCGTCGAGCTGCCCGATCGCCGCGCCGTGCGTGCACTTCACATCGTCCGCGAAAATCTCGAGCTGCGGCTTCGTGTTGATCTGCGCGTCGTCGCTCAGCAGCAGCGCCTTGTTCGTCTGTTTGGCGTTCGTCTTCTGCGCGTCCTGGCGCACGAAGATCTTGCCGTTGAACACCGCGCGCGCCTTGCCGCCGAGCACGCCCTTGTAGACCTCGTGGCTCGGGCAGTGCGCTTTCGCGTGATCGATGACGGTGTGGTTGTCGACGAGCCGATCGCCGTCGGCGAGGTACAGGCCATTGAGCGTCGCCTCCCCGCCTTCCCCGTCGAGCAGCGCCGAGATGTCGTTGCGGACGATGCCGCCGCCGAGCGAGATGTTGAGCGACGTGAAGACGGAGCCCCGGCCGAGCCTGGCGAACGTGCCCGCGACGTGAAACGCCTTGCGGCTCTCGCGCTGCACCTTGACGTGATGCACGACCGACCCGGGCCCGACAAGCGCTTCAGTCACGGCGTTCGTGAAGTAGCACTGCCCTTCCGGGCCGCCGTAACTTTCAATCACGGTGAACTGACTGTTCGCGCCCGCGCTGATCAGCACGCGCGGATGAGAGACGGTCGGATCGGTGCCGGCATCGGACGCCACATGAACATGAATGGGACGGTCGAGCATGGTGTTGGCCGGCACGCGAATCAGCACGCCGTCCTCGAACAGGCCTGTATTGAGTCTGACGAACGGGTGATCGCCGGCGGCGATCTGCGTCAGCGCCGGCTGTAAATCATCCGCATGCGTCACCAGGGCCTGCGCAAGGCTGCCCACGAACACCATGCCGGGAAGATCCTGCAGCGACGAGAGCTCGTGAGAGAAACGTCCGGCCGCGATGACCGCCAGGTGCGCGTTGGCTTCCGGAAACAGGTGCGACGCCATTTGCGCCGCCGTCGGCGCGGGACCGCTGGAGGCGAAGGGCGTCTCGACAATCGGCGAGATGTTCGTGAAGCGCCAGTCTTCGTGGCGCGTCGTGGGAAAGCCGTGCTCGGCAAACTCGCGCATGGCGACTGCGCGCGCCTCGCGCAGCCACGCGGGGGCCGCGCTGTGCGACGTCTTCAGCCGGTCGTACGCCGCCACGAAGAGTTCGTGGCGCTCTGCAACCGTCATCTCGCCGCCGCCCCCTGCTCGAGCCAGGTATAGCCCTTCTCTTCGAGCTCGTGCGCCAGCTCCTTGCCGCCCGACCGCACGATACGGCCCTCTGACAGCACGTGCACGAAGTCGGGCACGATGTAATTCAGCAGCCGCTGGTAGTGCGTGACGACAATCATGGCGCGATCGGGCGAGCGCAGCGCGTTGACGCCGGACGACACGATCTTCAACGCGTCGATGTCGAGCCCTGAGTCGGTCTCGTCGAGAATCGCGAGCTTCGGCTCGAGCACGGCCATGTGGAAGATCTCGTTGCGCTTCTTCTCGCCGCCCGAGAAGCCCTCGTTGACCGACCGGGTCATCATGCTCTGATCCATCTCGAGCAGCTTCGCCTTGTCCTTGATGAGCGCCATGAACTCCACGGCGTCGAGCTCCTCTTCGCCGCGATGCTTCTTGAGCGCGTTCAGGGCGGCCTTCAGGAAGTAGGAGTTGTTGATCCCCGGAATCTCCACGGGGTACTGGAACGCCATGAACACGCCTTCGCGCGCGCGGTCCTCGGGATCCATCGCCAGCAGATCGCGCCCCTTGTAGAGCACCTCGCCGCCGATGACCTCGTAGTCGGGATGTCCCGACAGCACGCGCGCCAGCGTGCTCTTGCCCGAGCCGTTCGGCCCCATGATGGCGTGCACCTGGCCGGGATCGACGCGCAGGTCGACGCCCTTCAGAATCTCTTTATCCTCTGCTTTGACGCGGAGGCCTTTGATCTCGAGCAACATGTCTATCCAACCGATCCTTCAAGACTGATGGACAGCAGCTTCTGCGCTTCCACCGCAAATTCCATCGGCAGCTCGCGGAACACTTCCTTGCAGAAACCGCTGACGATCATGTTCATGGCGTCTTCCGTCGAGATGCCGCGCTGCCGGCAATAGAAGATCTGGTCTTCGCCGATCTTCGACGTCGACGCTTCGTGCTCGATTTTTCCCGACGTGTTGCGGATGTCGAGATACGGAAACGTATGCGCGCCGCAGCGGTCGCCAATCAGCAGCGAATCGCACTGCGAGTGGTTGCGCGCGTTGGCCGCGCCCTTCCCGACGCGCACGAGACCGCGATACGTGTTCTGTCCCTGTCCCGCCGAAATGCCCTTCGAGACGATCGTCGACCGGGTGTTCTTCCCGATGTGAATCATCTTGGTGCCGGTGTCGGCCTGCTGGCGGTTGTTGGTCGTGGCCACTGAATAGAACTCGCCGATCGAGTTGTCGCCCTGCAGGATGCAGCCCGGGTACTTCCAGGTGATCGCCGAGCCGGTCTCGACCTGCGTCCACGTGATCTTCGAGTTGCGGCCCTTGCAGATGCCGCGCTTGGTCACGAAGTTGTAGATGCCGCCCTTGCCGTTCTTGTCGCCGGGATACCAGTTCTGAATCGTCGAGTACTTGATCGTGGCATCGTCGAGCGCCACGAGCTCGACCACCGCGGCATGCAGCTGGTTCTCGTCGCGCATCGGCGCGGTGCAGCCTTCGAGGTAGCTCACGTACGACGCATCCTCGGCGACGATCAGCGTCCGCTCGAACTGGCCCGTGTTCTTCGCATTGATGCGGAAGTACGTCGACAGCTCCATCGGACAGCGCACGCCCTTCGGGATGTAGGCGAACGAACCGTCGGTGAAGACCGCGGAGTTCAGCGCCGCATAGAAATTGTCGGTGTGCGGCACCACGGTGCCCAGATACTTCTTCACGAGCTCGGGATGCTCCTGCACCGCTTCAGAGAACGAGCAGAAGATGATGCCCATCGTCGCGAGCTTGTCGCGGAAGGTCGTAGCGACCGAGACACTGTCGAAAACCGCGTCGACGGCCACGCCCGACAGCAGCTTCTGCTCCTCGAGCGGGATCCCCAGCTTCTCGAACGTCGCGCGCACTTCGGGATCGACTTCGTCCATGCTCGCGAGCGTCTTCTTCTTCGGCGCCGAGTAATAGCTGACCGACTGATAGTCGATCGGCTCGATCTTCAGATTCGCCCAGGTCGGCTCCTTCATCGTGAGCCACACTTTGTAGGCCTTCAGCCGGAAGTCGAGCAGCCACTCGGGCTCTTTCTTCTTCGCCGAGATCGCGCGCACGACGTCTTCGTTCAGCCCCGGCGGCAGCGTGTCGGATTCGACGTCGGTGGCGAAGCCGTACTTGTATTCCTGCTGCGCGAGCAGCTCGATGGTGTCGGTGGAAGTACTCACGCTTTTTCCTCGATGGAGAAGGACACGCCACAGCCGCACGTGCTCTTGGCCTGCGGGTTGTGGAACATGAAGCCTTTGCTCAACAGACTGGTGTCGTAGTCGAGCGTCGTGCCGTCGAGCAGGCGCAGACTGCGCGGGTCGACGAAAATCTTCGCGCCGGCCACGCCTTCGAAAATCTGGTCGGCCGGCTTCGGCGCGGTCTCCCATCCGAACGTGTACTCGAATCCCGAGCAACCACCCGCTTTCACGCCAACGCGCAATCCGCCGTTGCCACGCTGCTGCTTGGCATTGTGGGTAAGGAGCTTCACGATCTGATGCGATGCCGCGTCGGTAATAGTGATCATGTCCGGCCTTCGACGAGGGGTTTTCCGAAATGCACCTGCGCCGGCGCAGGCTCTGCCGGCGGCTCCATCGTGAGCTCGGCAAGCGTGCAGCTGGTCAACGCTGAAACGATGCGATCCTTGAGGCGCCAGAGCGGATCGCGCACGTTGCACTTCGCGTATTGGTCGCACGTCTGATCCTGATCCGAGCACGCGGTGACGGTCAGCGGACCGTCGATGGCCACGATGATGTCGGCGACGGAAATCTGATGTGCGGGCCGCGCGAGAACGTAGCCGCCGCGAATGCCCTGGTGCGACACGAGCAAACCGGCGCGGGCGAGTTTCTGCAGAACCTTCGCGAGCAGCTCGACCGGGATGTCGAATCGCTCCGCGAGCTCACGGGCGCTGGCCGCACGCGGGCCTGCCGGCTCGCCGCCGTCGGAACGGCGGTCGCCAACGGCAAGCTGGCGCATCGCGATCAGCGCGTAGTCGGATCTCTTTGAAAGGCGCAGCATAAGACGTGAGGCCGGAATATCCGACCTCGAACGTCCTAGTTTATCACTTTCCCCGCCAGGCGGCGATTCCGCCCTTCAGTGAAACAGCCTGAAACCCTTTGTCTCGCAATAGCTTAGCTGCCTTTGCGCTGCGGATTCCGGCCTGGCAATGCGCCACGATGGGACGGTCTGTCGGGAGCTCGGCCGCCCGCCGGTCGAGCTCGCCGAGCGGCACCAGATGGCTGCCCTCGATGGCGTCGAGCGCGTGTTCGTGAGGCTCGCGGACGTCGAGAATCAGCAGAGGTTCGCGGGCGGCGAGGCGGCGGCGCAAGTCATCGGTGCTGATCTCGGATGCGGCCTCGACCGGCAGATCCCCGCAGAGCAGCGTGTACTCGACCGGCGAAGTGATCGACGGATTGTCGCCGCACACCGGACACGCGGGATCCTTCGGCAATCGGATTTCCCTGAATCGCGGGCCGAGTGCATCAATCAACAACAACCGCCCGATCAGCGGATCTCCCAATCCGGCAATTAATTTGATGGCCTCACTCGCCTGAAGCGTTCCGACCAGACCCGGCAGCACGCCGAGCACGCCGGCCTCGGAACATCCCGGAATCACGCCGGGCGCGGGCGGCTCTGGGTGCAGACACCGATAGCAGGGACCACCATCCACGGCAAACACCGAGAGCTGTCCTTCGAATCGAAACACGCTGCCGTAGACGTTCGGCCGGCGCGTGATGACGCACGCGTCATTCACCAGGTAGCGCGCCGCGAAGTTGTCGGTGCCGTCGATGACGACGTCGTAGCGCGAGACGAGATCGATGACGTTCTTCGCATCGAGCCGCGTCGCATGCAGCTCGAGCTGCACGAAAGGATTCACGTCGGCGAGCCGCGCGCGCGCCGCGTCAATTTTCGGGCGTCCGATGTCGCTCGTGCCGTACAACACCTGCCGCTGCAGGTTCGACTCGTCGACCGTATCGAATTCGACGATGCCGATGCGTCCGACGCCGGCGGCCGCGAGGTAAAGCAGCGTCGGCGAGCCAAGGCCGCCCGCGCCGACGACCAACGCGGAGCCGGCCTTCAATTTCGCCTGCCCGGCCTCCCCCACTTCGGGGATGACCATGTGCCGCCCGTATCGGCGGCGTTCGTCGGCGCTGAGCTCGGGCACCAGATCACTAAATCACCAGATCACCAGATCTCCAAATCGAGTGACCTGTTCTGTCCGGCCCTTCTGGTACCATCGGCGCGTGTCACCTGCAGTCCTGTTCGGCATTGGCCTCGCGCTGGGGGCGCTTGCGGCAACGGTGTACTGGCTCAGCCGCAATCGCGCGTCCGACACGGCCCAGGCGCGTCTCGGAGCCGAGCTCGCGGCCGCACGGCAGTCTCTCGACGACCAGCGTGCGGCTCTTACCCAGGCGCGTGAGGCGTTTGCCGCGCTCTCGAAAGATGCGCTGCGCGAGAACCGCGCCGACTTCCTCGAAAACGCCGATGCGCTGCTCAAGCCGATGCGCGAAACGCTCGACAAGGTGCAGACACAGCTCGGCGACGTCGATCTGCGCCGCGAGCGGTCGTACGGCGCGGTAAGCCGCCAGCTCGAGTCGCTCGTGCAGACACAGACAGATTTGCGGCGTGAGACCGAGCAGCTCTCGCGCGCGCTTCGCTCGCCCAACCAGCGCGGGCGCTGGGGCGAAGTGCAGCTGCGCAAGGTCGTCGAGCTCGCGGGCATGCTTCAGCACTGCGACTTCACTGAGAAAGCCACAGTGACGAGCGACGATCGTGGCCGCCAGACGCCCGACCTGCTCATCACGCTGCCAGGCGGCGCATGCATCGTCGTCGATTCGAAAGTGCCGATTGACGCCTATCTGCGGGCCATGGAGGCGACCGACGACGCGACGCGCGGGCAGCATCTCGATGCGCACGCAAAGCAGGTGCGCGAGCACATCAAGGCGCTCGGCACGAAGGAATACTTCCGGCAGTTCGACGCGGCCCCTGAGTTGGTCGTGATGTTCATGCCGCTCGAGCCGCTGATGGCGTCAGCGTTCGAGCGCGACGCGACGCTGCTCGAAACCGCCGCGCGCAATCACATCGTGCTCGCCACGCCGATGACGCTCCTCGCGTTGCTTCGCACGATCGCCTATGGCTGGCAGCAACAGACGCTGGCTGAGAACGCCGAGCAAATCAGGGAGATCGGCCGCGATCTGTATGAACGGCTGGCGGTGCTCGTCAATCATCTCGAGCGTGTCGGCAGCAACATCCGGCAGGCCGGCGATGCGTACGATCAGTTCGTGGGCTCGCTCGAGCAGAAAGTGTTGCCGGCGGCGCGCCGGTTCAAGGAGCTCGGCGTCAGCTCCACGAAGAGCGTCGAGGCGCCCGATCTGCTCAAGCTCGCGCCGCGGCGCGTGACGAAGGCGGAGCTGGCCGCACTGCCTCTCGAAAAAGGGGACGGGTCTAATTATTCCGTTGAGCCCTCGAATAATTAGACCCGTCCCCTTTTTCGTCGCCGGATTGACGACGAGACGCAAGGCTACTGAATCGAGAACGACACCGTCACCGACGCGCGCACTTCGATTTCGCCGGGACTGATCGGCGTCTCGGGCGCTGCCGTCGCCGCCCCCACCGACCGCATCGTCACCATATCCATCATCGGCCTCGGGTGGTCGAAGCGCTGCTCGCTGATGCGCAGCACCGGCCCGAGCTTCGCGCCGGCCGCGGCCACGGCCACCTCGGCGCGCACCTTCGCGTCCTCCACCGCCTGCCGCAGCGCGTCGCGCTCGACGCGGTCGCGGTTCTGAATGTCCCATCGCACGCCATGGATGGAATTGCCGCCCGCCGCGATCGATCGATCGAGCACGTCGGCGACAATCGCGAGGTCGTCGACCTTCACCTCCACGAGATTCGAGACGACATAGCCGCGCAGTACGCGGCGGTTGTTCGTATGGTCCCAGTCCGCATGCAGATTGAACGAGACGGTGCGGATGGCGTTCTCGGGAATGCCGAGCGCCTTCAGCTGCGCCTGGATGCGTGTCATCACCTCGGCGGCGCGCTTTTGCGCCTCCTGCGACTTCGGCGCCCGGGCCTCGATGCCGACCGTCACCCACGCGCGATCGGGCGACAGCTTCACGATCGCCTGCCCCGCCGTCGTCACCGACCGCTCGGTGGGACGCATTTCCTGTGCGGCCGCGGACGCCGCCGTCGCCAGCACAACTGCTGTCACTGCCAGAGTTTTTCGAACCATGTCGCCTCCCGGCTGCAAGAACTACTCCCGGCGCGTTAGCTTTGGATCAGGAACGAGACCGTGACCACCGCGCGGATGTCCATCTCGCCCGGGTTGACCACCGTGACGCTCTCGGCCATCGCGCCCTGTCCGGCCAAGCCTGCCTGATAACGCATCGGCGTCATCGGCCTGACTTGTCCGGCCCGCGACTCCTGCACGGCATAGACGGCGCCGAGCCGCGCACCCGATGTCGCCGCGATGACGCCGGCGCGCGAGCGCGCGTCCTCGAACGCCTCGCGCAGCGCCTGCTGCTCGAGCGCCTCACGGTTCATGATGTCCCACCGCACGCCGTGAATGACGTTCGCGCCGGCCGCGATCGACCCGTCGATGATCGCCGACACTTTCGTGATGTCGTCGACCTTCACCTCGATCTGATTCGACACGACATAGCCGCGAAGGTTGCGCCGCCCCTGAATGAACTCCCAGTCCTGCGTGACGTTGAAGGACGAGGTG
The DNA here is from genome assembly GCA_040902895.1 of Vicinamibacterales bacterium. Taxonomy (GTDB): domain Bacteria; phylum Acidobacteriota; class Vicinamibacteria; order Vicinamibacterales; family SCN-69-37; genus JALYRV01. The sequence continues at coordinate 13,719 of JBBDWL010000148.1, forward strand.
CGAATCGACGCGTCGGGAATGCCCAGCGCCCTCAGGCGCTGCTGGATGTGGTCCATCGCAATGGCCGTCTGTTCCTGGGCCACCTTCGTCTGCGCGTCCCGCGTTTCGACGCCAACCGTCACCCACGCGCGATCGGGCGTGCCCTGCACCGTTCCATATCCCGTCATCGTCACCAGCCGCGGCTCAGAGGTCTGGGCCCCTGCGGCCCCGGCCGAGAGCAACACCGCCACGATCGCGAGCGAGATTTTTTTCACCATATCCACCTCTGCCTGAAAACAGGCTCCTCTTTCCATTAGTCTGTCGCACAGAGGATTTGGCCTTCTCATGCGCATTGAAACGTTTGCAATGGAGCGGATGCAGTCGACCTGGGAGAACCTGGTCGCCGCGAACCTGTCGGAAAGCGGCGTGCATCCCATGACGACCCGCGAGCTGCTCGAGGGGGATGACGCTGCCGCCCTGCTCGACGAGCCGCTGGCCTATACCCAGTCGAACGGCACTATCGCCCTGCGCGAGCGAATCGCGGCGCTCTATCCCGGCGCGGCGCCGGATCGCATCCAGGTCACGAACGGCGGCTCGGAAGCCAATTTCGTGTCGCTCTGGCACCTCGTCGAGCCCGGCGACGAGATCGTGATGATGACACCGAACTACATGCAGGGCTGGGGTCTGGTGCGCGGCTTCGGCGGCCAGGTGCGCGAATGGAAGCTCACGCTCGCGAATCGCACCTGGCAAGCGGACGTGGACGCCCTGAACGCGATGGTGAGCACGAAGACGCGCGCGATTCTGATCTGCGCGCCGAACAATCCGACCGGCGCGCGCTTCGACAGCGCCGTGCTCGAAGGCGTCGCCGCGGCCGCCGATCGCGTCGGCGCCTGGATCCTCTCCGACGAAATCTATCGCGGCGCGGAGCGCGACGGCCGCGAGAGCCCGTCAATGTGGGGGCTGAGCGATCGCGTGATCGTGACGAGCGGTCTGTCGAAAGCCTACGGCCTGCCGGGCCTGCGCATCGGGTGGATCGTGTCGTCAGCCGACTTCGTCGCGCGCACGTGGTCGTACCACGACTACACCACCATCGCGCCCGGCGCGGCCAGCGACTTTCTCGCGCGGCTGGCGCTCGAGCCCGAACGCCGCGCGCGCATCATCGCGCGCACGCGCCGCGTGATCAATGAGAACTATCCGATTCTTGAATCGTGGCTCGCCGGCGAAGGCTGCTTCGAGTGGGCGGCGCCCGACGCGGGCGCCATCTGCTACGTGAAGTACGACCTGCCGCTCGACTCGCTGCCGCTGGTAGAGCGCCTGCGCGACGAGGACAGCGTGCTCGTCGTGCCCGGCGCGCACTTCGGCATGGAAGGCTACCTGCGCATCGGGTTTGGCAACGATCGCCCGACGCTCGAAGAAGGCCTCGGACGGATCAGCAGGTTCATTTCGAAACTGTGAAACTCAATCTTGCGCTCGCCGGGTTCGGAAATGTCGCGCGGCGCTTCGTGCGCCTTCTCCGCGAGCGTGAAGCGGAGCTGGCGGCGCTTGGCCTCGAACCGGTGATTGTCGGCATCGCGACGAAACGCCACGGCGCGCTGTTCTCGTCGCGCGGCATCGATGCGGTGGAACAAGCGGCGCGCCTGGAACGCATCCCTTCGACAGGCTCAGGGCAGGCCAGCGCCGGCGTGAGGATCGAAGACGGTGTGGGCGTGCCGGTCAGGGACGTGCTCGCGCTCATCTCGAAGACCGCCGATCTGTGGGAGCCGGCCGTCCTGGTTGAAACGACCGTGCTCGACATCACGGCCGGAGAGCCGGCCATCACGCACGTGCGCGCCGCGCTCACCTCAGGACTCCATGTCGTGACAGCCAACAAGGGGCCCGCCGCGTTTGCCGCGCGCGCGCTGCAGCGGATCGCGGCGGATCGCGGCGTGTCGTTTCGCTTCGAAGGCGCCGTGATGGACGGCATCCCGGTCTTCAACCTCGTGCGCGAAACGCTGCCGGCGGTGCGCGTGCTCGGATTCGAGGGCGTGCTGAACACGACGACCAATCAGATGCTCGTGGCGATCGAGCGCGGCGAAAACGCCGCGGCCGCGCTGGCGCGCATGCAGGCCGAGGGCATCGCGGAGGCCGATCCATCGCTCGACCTCGAGGGATGGGATGCCGCGGCCAAGACGGCCGCCCTTGCCAACGTGCTGTTCGACACGCCCGGCCCGGGAATAACTCCGCACGACGTGGATCGCGAGGGACTGGGCGCGAACATCGACGCGCGCGTGCGCGAGGCCGCGTCGCGAGGAGCGCGGTTGAAACTGATGGCGCGGGCGTGGATCGATGGCGGACGCGCCCGGGCGGAGGTGAAGCTGCGCGAGGTGCATCCCTCGGGACCGTTCGGCGCCCTCGACGGGCCCGCCAATGCCATCCGGATCGACACCGACCTCGCCGGACCAATCGTGATCACGCAGCTCGAAGGCAGCCTGACCGCGACGGCCTATGCCCTCGTCAGCGATCTGGTGGGGATTGCGCGGCGGCTTCAAGCGCACGGGTGAGCGCCGGCTCGTCGAATCCCTTGATGGCCGCCTCGCCGATGATGGTGACGGGCACCGTGCGGAAACCGCGCGCGACGAGCTCCCGATATGCGGAGAGATCCTCGTCGACGTTCCTGACGTCGAAGCGGCGGCCGGCGCGTGAAAGAAACTCCTTCACCTTTTCGCAGGGTCGTCACGCCGAGCCGGCATAAAGCAGAATAGGCGCATCGGTCACCAGACGATTATGCAGCCTCTCGATGGCATCACCGTGCTCGACCTGTCCCGTGTGCTCTCGGGTCCGTATTGCACGATGCTGCTCGCCGACATGGGCGCGCGCGTGATCAAGATCGAGCATCCCGAGCGGGGGGACGATACGCGGCACTGGGGCCCGCCATTCGTCGGACGCGAAAGCGCCTACTTCGTCAGCGTCAACCGCAACAAGGAAAGCGTCACGCTCGATTTCAAGCAGGCGGGCGCGGCCCCGGTGATGGCGGCGCTGCTCGATCGCGCCGACGTGCTCGTCGAGAACTTTCGCGCCGGCGCGCTCGACCGCGCCGGGTTCGGGTACGAGTCACTGCACGCGCGTTACCCGCGCCTGATCTATTGCTCGATTACCGGCTACGGCCGCACCGGCCCGCGCGCGCAGGAGGCCGGCTATGACGCCGTGGCGCAGGCCGAGGGCGGATTGATGAGCATCACGGGGCCGGAAGGCGGCGATCCGTTCCGCATGGGCGTGGCGATTGCCGATCTCGCCGCCGGCATGTACGCGGCGCAGGGCGTGCTGCTCGCGCTGCTCGCGCGGCATCGCACCGGCCGCGGCCAGCTTGTGGACGTCTCGCTGCTCGACTCGGTCGTCTCGCTGCTCTCGTACCAGGCGTCGAGCTATTTCGCGACCGGCGAGCCCGGCGCGCGTCTCGGCAACCGGCATCCGAGCATCGCGCCCTACGATTCGTTCGCAACATCCGACGGCGTGTTCATCCTCGCTGTCGGCAACGACGATCAGTGGCAGCGGTTCTGCGGCGTCGCCGCGCTGCCCGCGCTGGCCGCCGACGATCGTTATCGAACGAACGCGGGACGCGTGAACAACTATGGGTCGCTCGTGCCGCACCTGCGCGACGCCCTCGCACTGCGAACGACATCGGCGTGGCTGAAGGGTTTGCGCGATGCCGGCGTGCCGGCGGGAAGCGTGCGCGACATCGGCGAGACGCTGGCGGATCCGCAGATCGAGGCGCGCGAGATGATCGCGCGGGTGGATCACGAAGCGCAAAAAGCGCTGAAGCTGCTCGGCGTTCCGGTGAAACTCTCTGACACGCCTGGAAGCGTGCGCACGGCGCCGCCGACGCTCGGCGAACATACGGCGCGCGTGCTCGAGGAGATCGGGTTTGGAGAAGGCGAGATTGCGAGGCTGAAGGAGTCTCGAGTTATCTAGCCCAGGGCGCGATGGCGCCCATCAGGAAAGCCACGACGCGATCTTCCGAGAGCTGCGCCGGCGGCCCGAGCAGTTCCTCGACCACTGTCACGCTCTGCCGGCCGCGCGCGCGGACTGTTCGGCCGATGACTTCGGGCGCCTCGCGCTCGTCAGAATCGTCGAGCGCAATCTCGATGTAGTCATCAGGACTCCGCTCGCTCACGAGCCGCACGGTGCCTCGCGGCGTGTCGAGCCTGAATGGCAGTCCTTCGCCAGTCAGCGCGGCCGCCACGTCAGTCGCAACAGGCTCAACGACAGCCGAGACAACCGTCGCCCAGGCGCCGGCCGCCTCGTCGCGCGACGCGCGCCGCGCGGCGCCTTTTTGCTTGGCATCCTGTATCGCCTGCCGCACGCGGCGGCGCAGATCGCTCAGATCCGGCATACGACGATCATACGGTAGGCCGAAGCTTCCGCCTTCGCGCGAAGCGCGTCGGCGGACCACCGTAGCCTTGGCGACGGTGGTTAGCTTCGGCGCGCCACATGAATCGTCATCAGACCGCCGAGCTTCGGTTCGATGCGCACATCCTCGAAACCATCTGCGCGCAAGAGCGCGGCGACGCCTTCCGCGCCCGGATAGCGCCGGATCGAATGCGGAATGTACCGGTACGTGTCTCTGTCGCCATGAAGCGCGAGGCCCATCAAAGAACCGATGAGCGACAGATAGCCGAGATAAATCGCGCGCACGATCGGCTGCCGCGGTTTGTTGAAATCCAGCGACACCAGCAGTCCGCCGGGCCGAAGCACGCGCGCGATCTCGCGCACCGAGGTCTCGAGCGCCGGCACGTTGCGCAGACCGTAGCTGGTCGTAACGACATCGAACGACGCGTCGGCGAACGGCAGCAAGGTCATGTCGCCCGCGATCCACAGCACCTTCGACTCAGCGCGGCGCCGCGCGATCTCGAGCATCGGCAGTGTGAGATCGAGGCCTACGGGGTCATGCGATTCGGCGAGCGACAGCGCAACGTCACCGGTGCCGCATGCAAGATCCAATAAACGTGGAGGCGCCGGGCGGCCGGCCCGAATGCGCGAGGATCCTTCCGCGCGCACGATATCCGCGAGCCGCCGCTTCCAGCGCGCATCCTGCCCATAGGAAAGCAGCCGTGTAATCAGGTCATAGCGAGGCGCAATGGTTGCGAAAAGGCGCCGGTTGTAGGCGCGCTTCGCGTCGGGCGAGTCGAACGCGCGATCGAGCGGGGACCGGGCAGCCATGTGGGTTATCGTATGAGTTCCCGCGCCATGCTGCCTTCCCAGACCGTCGAGAACTACCTCAAGTCGATTTACCTCGCCGAGGCGGCGCTGACCGGCGACCGCGCGCTCGTGCCCATGGGACAGCTCGCATCGGCCCTCGGCGTCACACCCGGCACGGCGACGACGATGGTGAAGGCGCTGGCCGATTCGGGTCTGGCGCATTACGAGCCGTATGTCGGGGTCAGGCTTACGTCGGCCGGCGAAAAACTGGCGAGCATGGTCTTGCGGCGGCACCGTTTGATCGAGCTGTTTCTGGTGCAGGTGCTTGGCATGAGCTGGGCCGAGGTGCATGACGAGGCCGAACATCTCGAGCACGCGGTATCCGACCGGCTGATCGAGCGCATCGACGAAATGCTCGGACGGCCGACCGTCGACCCGCACGGCGATCCGATTCCGACCGCCGAAGGGCATGTCGAGCCGAGCGCGGCCAGCGATCTGCTCTCCTGCCCGGTCGGTGTGACGATGCGCGTCACGCGCGTGATCGATCAGGACCCGAAGTTTCTGCACTTCGTCGAGGCCAGCGCCCTCAAGCCGGGCGAGGAGGTCACGGTCGATGCGCGCGACGGCATCGCCGACCGCGTAAGCCTGCGCTATGCCGACGGGCGCATGACGACCGTCGGCACGCGCGCGGCGGCCAAGATCCTGGTCACACCGGCATAACCATCCTTCCCTTGACTTTCGGTCAGGCCCGCCGTAAATTTTGACTCGTCAAAATAACGAGTATGGCTCCCCCAACCGCGCTCCAACGCGTTGCTTTCGGTTCGATAGCGGTCGCTGCGCTCTTCTGGCCTCACCTGGCGGTCGCACAGGCCCAGTCGGAGCCGCCGCCTCCACAGATGATTTCCGGCTACATGGACTTCCACTTGAACAAACCGGCGGACCAGCCGGGCGTTCTCGACTTCCACCGGTTCGTCCTGCTCTTCAGTCACCGGTTCACCGAGCGAATCCGGTTCGTCGGCGAGCTGGAACTCGAGCACGCGTTCGTGGAGGGTCTCGAAGAGGCGGGCGAGCTGGAGCTCGAACAGGCGTATCTCGACTTTCTGTTGAAGCGGAGTTTCAATGTCCGCGCGGGCATGCTGCTCGTGCCGATCGGCATCATCAACGAGCGCCACGAGCCGCCTGTCTACAACGGCGTCGAACGTCCCTTCGTCGACACGGTGATCGTCCCATCCACATGGTTTGAAGTTGGCGCCGGCGTGCACGGCGAGATCGGGACCGGCTGGCGCTATCGCGCCTACGCGCTCGCGCCACTGAACGCCCTCGACTTCGACGCGGAAGAAGGGATTCGGGGCGGCCGGCAGAAAGGCTCGCAGGCTGACGTGCGAAATGTTGCGTACACGGGCCGCCTCGAGTACGTCGGCATCCGCGGTCTGCAGCTGGGTCTCAGCGGCTGGCGAGGGGAGTCCAGTTTCGCGGTGCCGCGGCTCGACACAACCGTGGGCATCGTCGAAGGCGACGTGCGCCACCGCATAGGACGCCTCGAGACGCGCGCGCAGTATGCGCATGTCTTCATCAGCGACACGGCGAATCTGAACGACTCCATCTCGCGATCCACGGGCGTCTCACCGAACGTCGCACGTCAGCTTCGCGGATGGTATGCGGAAGCCGCGTACCGAATCTGGAATGCCGGTGCGCCTCGAGATCTCGTAGCCTTCGTCCGCTATGAAAACTTCGACACGCAGTTCCGGATGCCGGAAGGCCACCTGCCGCTCAAAGAGTTCGATCGCGAGGCCTGGATTGCGGGGCTGACCTACTATCCAGACCCCGACGTGGCCGTGAAGATCGACTTCGTGCAGACCAACAACGAAAGCGGATTCGTGCGGCTGCCCCGCACGCTCAACGTCGGACTGGGATGGTGGTTCTAAAGATGATGCCCATCGCAACTGCGCGGGCCATTCGCGCGGGCGCGCTTGCCGCGGCGCTGTGCTTCACGGCGGCCGGATCGGCGCAGACGCAGAAACCAATTGAGATTCAGGCGGAGCGCTTCACGTTTACGCCGTCGAAAGTCACGCTCACGCTCGGCGAAGAAGTCCAGTTCCGGCTCACGAGCGAAGACACCGCGCACGGCTTCCGGGTTCTCGATACCGACATCAACGTCGTGATCCCCAAGCGCGGCAAGGGAGAGATCCTGGTGCGCTTCAAGCCCGAGAAGGCAGGACGGTATGTCTTCGAGTGCAGCCGCATGTGCGGCGCCGGCCACAATTTCATGCGTGGCGAGCTCGAGGTCAAGGAACGGAGACAGCCATGACACCGGCACGCCGCGCGGTTCGACATCTGGCCTGGCTTCTTCCGGTCGTAATCTTCGCGGTGGCTTTCGCGACACGTGCGCAGGAGCGCCCTGCGGGCGCCGGCGGTCCGCTCGTCGGACTGACTCCGCGCGAGTTCTCGGAGTTCCGCATGGGTCTCGACGACTTCCTCGAAGTCGAAACGGCCGAAGAGGGTCTCGGTCCGGCGTTCAACGGCACCAGCTGCGCGGTCTGTCACAACATTCCGGCGATTGGAGGCGGCGGCCTGATTCTGGAAGTGCGTGCGGGATATCGCGACGAGACGGGCGCCTTCAAGACCTTCGATCCGACCGGCGAGACGCTCATGCATCTCTTCTCGACGCCGTCGCACGGCTGCCAGCCGGGCATTCCCGACCAGGCCACGGTGATCGCGAGACGCGCGCCCATCCCGCTGTTCGGCGCCGGACTCGTCGAAGCGATTTCCGATGAGACGATCATTGCGTTGGAAGACCCACTCGACCGCGACGGCGACGGTGTCAGCGGGCGTGCCGCCATCATCACCGACGTCGACACCGGAGACCGGCGCGTCGGCAGGTTCGGCTGGAAGGCGCAGCACGCCACGCTCATCACCTTCGGCGCCGATGCGTACAGGAATGAGATGGGCATCACGAACGATCTCTTCCCGATTGAGGTGGCGTTCGGCATCAGCCCCGAGCGGATCAAGCTGTGCGATCCCTTTCCCGATCCCGAAGACCGTCTCGACCCCGGGACCCGCCGGCGCGGCATCGACAACTTCGCTTCGTTCATGAAGTTTCTGGCCCCGCTCCCGCGCGCCGAAGCGAGCGACGGGGCGTTCGAGGGCGAGCGTATCTTCCACGAGATAGGGTGCGCGACGTGCCACGTGCCGACGCTGATGACCGGCGTCAGCGCAAGCCGCGTGTTCGACCGAAAGCAGGTGCCGCTGTTCTCTGACCTGCTCCTGCACGACATCGGCACGGGCGACGGCATCCCGCAAGGCGCGGCCACCGAGCACGAGATCCGCACGCCGGCACTGTGGGGGCTGCGCTTCAGGCGCCCGCTGCTGCACGATGGCAGCGCCACGACCATTGACGAGGCGATCGCGCGGCACGCGAACGAAGCCGGCCGGGCGCAGCGGCTGTTCGCGAGGCTCGATCCCGCGAGCCGAGCGGCGTTAGTTGCGTTCCTGAAATCTCTCTAGTGCCCGCTATCGAATCACGACCACCAACGAGCACCCCGTAGCGAGAGGCCAGCAGGAATCATGATCCTGGCCGTGATTCGCCCCGATATTCGGCGATAGACGTCGGCGTTTCCCAGACGCGGACGGCCACGACGTCGATGTTTTCCTCGCGCGCCTTGTCAAAAATCAGTCGCGCGATCCGTTCGACCGTGGGATTGCTTTCAAGAATGTAAACAGGCTCCCCCAGCTGCTGCAGCGGCGCGACGAGCGGATCGTCATGGCGAAGAATCATCTTGTGATCGAGCTCCCGATCGATCCACCCTTTGACAATCCGTTTGATGTCGGCGAAGTCGGCCACCATGTTCCGGCGATCGAGGCTGTCGGTGCGCACGTCGACTTCCACGAGGGCGTTGTGGCCGTGCGGATGCTTGCAGACGCCGTCGTAGTCGAGCAGGCGGTGTCCGTAGCAGAAATCGATGCGCTTGGTAACGAGATACATCATCAGATCCTAACCGAATGACGCTCGTCCTTCTTTCCGGCGGTCTCGACAGCGCGGTGCTGCTCTCCTATGTCGGCCAGACCGAACCCGTCACGCCCGTGCACGTGCGGTGCGGCTATGCGTGGGAGCATGCCGAGGCGCATTGCATCAGCCGGCTGATGCGCTCGGCGCTGGCGCCCCGCATCAAGCCGCTTCAGACGATCAGCTTCGACATGCGCGACATGCTGCCTGAGGGGCACTGGGCGCTCACCGGCATCGCGCCGGCGTACCACACCGACGACGAAGACGTGTATCTGGATGGACGCAACATCCTGCTGCTCTCGAAAGCGGCGGTGCTCGCGTCGAAGCTCAAGATCAAGAAGATCGCGATCGGACTGCTGAAGGGAAATCCCTTTCCTGATGCGACGTCCATGTTTCTGTCGACGATGGGGCGGGCGCTGACGCTGGGGCTGGCGCACGACATCCAGATTCAGACGCCGTTCGCCACCTGGTCAAAAGCGGATGTGGTGCGCGAGGCGAAGCGCGTGGGCCTGCCGCTGGATCTCACGATTTCGTGCATGGCGCCGATCGGGGGCCGGCATTGCGGGGTCTGCAGCAAGTGCCGCGAGCGGCACAACGGATTCGTCGACGCGCTCATCCACGATCCCACCGACTATGCGAGCCGCGAGTTCGTGGACAAGGCCGGTCCGTCAGGAGGATCGAAGCCGAATTGAGCCGTCGCCGGCCGCTTATTGTTCCGAGAACACCATCACGCCGCCCAGCCAGGTCTGCCGCACTCTGAAGTTGGCGTCGAGCACCGCGAGGTCGGCCTTGCTGCCGGGCGCGATGACGCCGAGTCCCTGCAGGCCCAGTTCCCGCGCCGGCGTGGTCGCGCACATCAGGGCCGCGTCGACGAGCGAGGCCCCGGCCGTGCTCGCCAGCGCGGCAAACACCCGATCCATCGTCAGCACGGTTCCCGCGACCGTGCCGTCGTCGAGCAGCGCCGTGTCGGCAACGGTGATTGGGTATCCGCCGAGAGTGGCTTTGGCGCCGCGCGGCAGGCCCGAGCCGGCGGTGCCGTCGGTGATGGCCATGATGCGATTCGCGCCTTTGGCGGCAATCGCGATGCGGAGCGCAGCCGGATGCACATGCACGCCGTCGCAGATCAGCTCCGCGGCAATCTCATCGCTCGCCAGGACGGCGCCGGCGAGTCCCGGTTCGCGATGCGACATCGTCCGCATGCGATTGAACAGATGCGTCGCATGCCGCGCGCCAGCTTCGATGGCGGCGATCGCCTGGTCGTACGTGGCGCCCGAATGTCCGAGCGAGACACGAATCCCCGCCTGACTCAACGCGCGCACGAGATCGAGCCCACCCTCGAGCTCAGATGCGAGAGTGACTATGCCTACGTCGGCTCGGTGGGCCCCGATCGTCGCAAGCAGATCGCCCGCAGTGTAACTATTCGCATCGACTTGGGCGACCGGTCGAAGGACAGGTGTCGCGCGCGACTCGGGCGAGACCTGTCCCCGTCCAAGCCGCGACGAATCACCAGGCCGTGACAGCAACACCGCACGCGCATCGGCTGGAGGTTGACGAAGACACGCCAGCGGCTGCGCGCCTCTGTAATCGGCGGCGATGAAATTACTTTCCAAATGCGCGGGCAGCACGCGCGCGCCGGTGACGTGACCGCCGGTGCGAATGCCCGCGATGTCCTCGAACAGCGAGGCCAGCGCCGTGGGTGAGCACGCGACCGTCGTCGGACAGAACGCGGTCACGCCCCATCGCGGCAGCAACTCGGCGATCGCGCGCACCGCGCCGGGACCGTCGAGCACGTCGAGTCCTGACACGCCATGCACGTGCACGTCGATGAAGCCCGGCACGATCAGGTAGCCGCCGAGCGCCACGTGCAGCGCGTTGCCGCCGGCATCTGGCGCCCGCGCGCCCGGCTCGATGGCCACGATGGTGTCGTCGTCGATGACGATCGTCGCCGGACTCAGCACGCGATCCGAGAGGACGACGTCGGCGCCCGACAGGACGATCATCAGAGGGTGGCGCCCGCATGCCAGTCGACTTTGCGTCCGGCCAGGGGCGCCGGCGGCGGAGCCCCCGCGCCGGCCGCGCGAAACAACTCGCGATCGAGACGCGCGAGCAGCAGCAACAACTCGGGCTCGCCAGGCGCGCTGCACACCACCACGCCGCCGCTCAGGCCCGTGGGAAACCTTTTCTCGTCGAGGAAGTCGCGGTCGAGCGTGATGAGCGTTCGCGCCTGCTCGCGCGCGCGTGAAAAGTGCTCCCGATCCGAGGCACGCCGCAGATCGTCATGTTCGAGCACGAAGAGCACGTCCCACCCGAGCGTGGCGCGCATGGCCGCGACGATGCCGCGGGGGAGATTGGCGTCGGCGTAGATGCGCGGCGCGTCGGACAGGCGGGAGGCCACCGGCAGCAGCTCCGACGCCAGAGAACCCATGGCGCGTAGATTATCATCTGCGCTATGCAGACCGTGCCTGATGCGACGACACCCGCCCTGACCGAATCGAACGTCCCGGCCATCATCATCACCATCGCCATCGTGCTGGTGGCGCTGTTCGTCTTCGCCATCTGGCGGAAAGGCCGGAAGCTGCCGGGCGAGCACGTTTTCAGAGCGAGCCGATGGAGCCGCGGCAACCGCCTGTTTCCGACGCAGGTGGCCATCACGCCGCAAAGCGTGTCGCACTACACGCCCGAGTGGGTCGGCCGCAAGGAGCACTCGATCCACATGGCGCACGTCGCGTCGGTGCACATCGACACCAACCTGATGTTCTCGGACGTGGTGATCGAAAGCTCGGGCGGCACCAGCACGGTGACGTGCCACGGCCACACCAAGGCAGACGCCGCGCGCATCAAAGAGATCATCGAGCGCTATCAGTCGGCGTATTACCGATCGAGCAATGAATGAGAGCGGCGGTGCGGCGCGGTTCGCGACGCTGGTGCAGTCTCCGCTGCGCGCGTCGCTGCTCCGCTTTCTGCGCGCCCATCCGCGCGAAAGCTTCGATGTCGACACGCTGATGCAGGCGTTCGGCCGCATGCGGCTCGACGTCGAGAACTGCCTCAAGGAGCTCGAGTCATACGGAGTGGCGGCGCGCGGCGGCCGCCGGCGCAATCGCTATCGCTACACGATCCCCCCCGACGCCGGCACAGAGACCCTGGTCGATGCCTTCGCCGCGCGGCAGGCGGTGCCCTCGCAGGAAGAACAGTCCGACGCCGCGAGCCGCTTCCGCGAAATGATCGGCCGCGACGAGAAGATGCTGATCGTCTTCGAGTGGATCCGCACGGCGGCCAAGGCCGACATCGCCGTGCTGATCCTCGGGCCGACAGGATCGGGCAAGGAAGTCGTCGCGCACATGATCCACGAGCTCAGCGCGCGGCGCCGGCAGCGCTTTCAGGCGCTCAATTGTGCAGCCCTGCCCGAAGGCCTTGCCGAAGCGGAGATCTTCGGGCACGAGAAGGGCGCGTTCACCGGCGCGATCGAACAGAAGCCGGGCAAGCTGGAGCTGGCCGACCAAGGATCGCTGTTTCTCGATGAGATCAGCGAGCTCGCCATCCGCGTGCAGGGCAAGCTGCTGCGCGCGATCGAGCAGCAGCGATTCGAGCGGCTCGGCGGCGAGCGGCCAGTCGACGTTGACTTCAGGCTGATCTCGGCGACGAACCGGCCAATCGAGCAGATGGTGCGCGACGGCGTCTTTCGCGAGGACCTCTACTATCGCGTCAACGCCTTCTCGATCCGCCTGCCGTCGCTGCGCGAGCGCGCGATCGATATTCCAATCCTGGCCGGGAGATTCCTGGCGCAGCAGGCGATCGCGCGCGGCCTCGCGCCCGACGCGAGAACATTCAGCCCCGAGGCGCTGGCCATGCTGTCGGCCTACGCATGGCCCGGAAACATCCGCGAGCTGCAGAGCACGATTGCCAGGGCGCTGCTGTCGTCGGCGAATCCCGTAATCGGCACGAAGGACCTTGCGTTCCTCGGCGATGCGCGCGGCAGTGCCGATCGTGGAACGGGGGTGCGCCCGCAGCCGACGCTGGCGCAGGCCGAGCGCGCGCACATTCTGGCGGTGCTCGAATCAACGGCCTGGAACAAGCGCCGGGCCGCACAAGTGCTCGATGTCAGCCGCGCAACGCTCTATCGCAAGATCGACGATTACGGTTTGGAACGGAGCTGAGCCGCCGAAGTGTAATCGGGTGTCCCATTCTGAAACACAAGAGCCCTGATTTGCCCGGTCATGGCGCGCCATTTTGTCCTCTCAAAACCTACTGAACAGGCTGATTCTAAAGGACTTTTACGATTTCGCACGCGGGTTCGTCGGGGCCGGGCAGCAATCTTGCCATTGCACGTTTGCCGAAGTTCGATTCTGAAAGCCATGCCCACTCCCCACCCAGGTCCCGCAACCGCCTCGCGGCATGCCGCGATGTGGTCGGTGTCCGCCCTGGGGCTGGCGCTGACTGGTATTTCGTCTCCGGTGATGCTGCCGGGTGCATGGGGCATGGCCGCGGCAGCGACGGCGCTCGCTGGCCTGCTGCTGATGACGGGTCTGCGGCGTCACGCGCGGCAGTCGGGCGCCCTCGAGGTAGCGTCCAGTGAAGTCGAAAATCTCAAGGCGCTTCACATGGCCACGATCGAAGCGCTGGCTCTGGCCATCGACGCGAAAGACCAGACGTCGCATGCGCACATCCGCCGGCTGCAGCTCTACGCGGGCCGTCTCGCCGCAGACATGGGCCTGCCGGCTCTCGAGGTCGAAGCCGTGCGCACCGCGGCGCTGCTGCACGACATCGGCAAGCTTGCCGTGCCGGAGCACATCCTCTCGAAACCCGGACCGCTCTCACCGGAAGAATTCCAGAAGATCCGCGCGCATCCCAGGATCGGCGCCGAAATCATCGCGCGCGTGCCGTTTCCCTCGCCCGTCGCGCCGCTGATCCTCAGCCATCACGAACGCTGGGACGGCAAGGGCTATCCGGCGGGGTTGCACGGCCCGCAGATTCCTCTCGGCGCGCGGCTGCTGTCGGTGGTGGATTACTACGACGCGCTCACGACGGACCGCCCGTACCATCCGGCGATGGCGCGCGAGGTCGCGATCGAGGTGCTGCAGCAGGAAGCCGGCCGCGCCCTCGACCCCGCCATCGTCGAGCGCTTCCTCGCGCAGCTGCCCGCGCTCGAGGCAGAAGCCCGCGCGCTGGATCTGCTGCCCGCGCCCGAGGCCGAAGCCGCGGTCGCCGCCGCGCTCGCGCGCGACGCCGAAGACACGGTGCGCGCGCGCACGGTGCTCGAGGACATTTCGCTGGCGCATCGCGAGATCTACGCGCTGTACGAAATCGCGCAGGCGCTGGGCTCGAAGCTTGGCGTGCCCGACACGATGTCGATCATCTCGTCGAAGCTCACCAACATCGTGCCGTTCACCGCATCGGCGCTGATGCTGCTCGACGAGAGCGGCGATACGCTCAGCTGCCGCTATGCGATTGGCACCGATGCCGATCTGATCATGAAAACGCGGGTGCGCCTCGGCGATGGCCTCAGCGGCTGGGTGGCGCGCAACCGCCGCTGCCTCGTCAATGCGAGACCCGAAGCGGACCTCGAAGCGAGCGGCGTCACGGTGCCGCTCACGCTCAAGTCGGCGCTGGTGTGCCCCCTGGTCATCCAGGATATGTTCATCGGCACCCTCGCCGTCTATCACACCGAGACGTCCTTCTATCGCGAGGATCACCGCCGGCTGCTCGAGCGCGTGGCGGAACAGGCCGCGGCGGTCATCAAGAACTCGATCGTGTTCGAGCAGACGCAGTCAGACTCGCTGACCGACCCGCTCACGAACCTGCCGAACACGCGGTTCCTGTTCATGCACCTCGCGCGCGAAATCGCCCGGGCCGGGCGCCACAAGTCTCAGGTCGCCTTGATCATCGCGGACCTCGACGGGTTCAAGGAGGTCAACGACACGCTCGGCCATCACATCGGCGACCGCGCCCTCGCGGAGGTCGCGCGTGTGCTGCGCTCAGCCATCCGGCCCTATGACATCTGCGCCCGCTACGCCGGCGATGAATTCGTGGTTGTGCTCTCGGCCTGCGGCGCCGAAGATGCGGAGCGCAAGCGCCAGGAGCTGCAGCAGGCGATTGACGCCATGCGGTTCGAAGTCGACGGCCGCCTGCTGCCGCTCGGCATCAGCCTCGGCTGCGCCGTGTTCCCCGACGATGGCCAGACGCATGAGACGCTGCTGGCGGTGGCCGACAGCCGGATGTACAAGAACAAGACCAGCCGCAAGACCCACGCGATTAGTTCTTAATCGCAAATCGCAGGTCCATAATCGCTAAGTGATTCTGACGCTCCCCGTGTCCGAGATCCGCCGCGCGACGCCGCAGAGCCGGATCGTGCGGCTGGCGCTGGAGGGCGTCTTCGAGTACGAGCCCGGCCAGTCAGCGCTGATTGGCGTGCATGGCCAGCCCGATCGACGCCACTATTCACTCGCCACGCCGCCCGAGATCGCCGTGCGTGAAGGCGCGCTCGAGTTTCTGGTGCGCACTGATCGCGACGGCAGCGTCGGGCCGCATCTCGACGGCATCCATCGCGGATCGCGGGTCGACGTCGAAGGGCCGGCAGGGCGATTCATGCTGCCGGCGTCCTCCATCGATCCGTCCCGCCTCTTCATCGCCGGCGGCACCGGCATCGCGCCGATTCGCGCAATGCTGCTGCGCGCGCTCGCCATGCCGGGCAAATCGCTCAGCCTTGCCTATAGCGCGCGGACGTCACGCGAGTTCGCGTACCTGAAGGAGCTCGAAGCGCTGCGGTGCGACGGCCTGCGGCTGCTGTTCACCGCCACGCGCGAGGCATCTGCCAGCTGGAAGTACGATCGCGGGCGATTGAATCAGACGCGTCTCTCGAGGCTGGTCGATTCGACCGACACGCTGTGCTTCGTCTGCGGCCCGCCGGCGCTGGTGGAAGATGTGCCGCGTGCGCTGATGAAGCTGGGGATCGAAGAAGGAAGGATACGGACGGAAATTTACGGCTGAATCGCGAGATCCGATGTCACGCTGCTCACGCCCGGAACGGCTCCCGCAATCGCGACAGCTCGATCGCGTTCCGCAGCCGACGCCACGCGGCCCGTCAGCCGCACCTGATCGCCGGTGACATGCACGTCGATGCGTCGCCTGCCGACAATGGCGTCGTTGAGCAGCGCCGTTTTCACGCGCGCGATGAGGGCCAGCGAATCGCCGTCGGCGTGCGTGATGCCGGTGCTGACGCCAACCTTCGAACGTGACGCACAGGCCGGCAGGAGAACAACGCCGGCCAGCAATAATGCAATGAAGCAGCGCACTACATGCCCATCGCGTGGAAACCGCCGTCGACCATCAGCACTTCACCCGTCACCGCGCGTCCGGCATCGCTGATCAGGAACATCGCGGCATCGGCCACGTCGCCGGTATCGACGGTGCGGCGCAGCGGCGCGCGATCGCGATAGAGCTGCAGGATGCTCGAAAAGCCTGAAATGCCCGAGGCCGCCAGCGTCTTGATCGGCCCGGCCGAGATCGCATTGACGCGGATCGCCTTCGGCCCCAAATCGCTCGCGAGATACCGTACCGACGACTCGAGCGCCGCTTTCGCCACGCCCATCACGTTGTAATTCGGAAACACGCGATCGCTGCCGAGATAGGTCAGCGTCAGGATGCTGCCGCCGCCCTTCTTCTCCATCAGCGGCGCCGCGCGTTTCGAGAGCGCGATCAGGGAATACGCGCTCACGTCGAGCGCCGTGCGGAAGCCCTCGCGGCTCGTTTCGACGAACGGGCGCATCAGCTCTTCGCGCGGCGCGAACGCCGCGCCATGCACGACAAAATCGAGGCTGCCGAACTCGCGCTCCACGGCCGCAAACACATCGTCAATCTGGCTGTCGCTGGTGACGTCGCAGGGAAGGATGAGTGGCCGATCGAGGCCTTCGGAGAGCTCGCGGACGTTTTCCTCGAGCCGCTCGCCCTGAAAGGTGATGGCGAGCCGCGCGCCGGCCTCGGCCGCCTTCTGCGCGATCGCCCACGCGATCGATCGTTTATTCGCGACGCCGACGATGAGGCCGTGCATGCCGGCCAGCGTCTGGGCGCGCGCCGTTGGAGGATCGCCCGGGCTCATCGCGACCGGCGGCCGCGTCCGCCGCCGGGGCGTCCGCCGCCGCCGCGCGGACCGTCGGGACGAGGCGGCGCGAAGCGCCCGCCGCGGCCCGGCCGCTGGCCTCCACCGCCCTGCCCGCCGCGGCCCCCGTGATTCCCGTTGGGATTGCCGCCGCCCTGTCCGCCGCGACCCCAGCGCGAGCCTCCGCGAGCGCCGGGCTGCCGAATCGTGAAGTCCGGAAGCGGACGCGCCGTCGGCGGCTCGTTGCCAGTGCGCGGAAGCTGCGCGCGGATCAGGCGCCGGTGCATCGGCCAAATCTCGTTGCCCGGTTCAGGCTCGGCGCTCTCGGCGCCGGCGGAGTCATCGCCCTCGGCCGCAGCCTCGGCCTCGGCAGGCTCAGCCGTCGCGGCGCGATCTGCCTCGTCCGCAGTCTCACCTGTCCCGCCGGCATCCCTTGCTTCCTCCGTGGCGTGCGGCGGCGCCGGCGCCAGCGACGCAGGCGCGTGATGGCCGTTGCCGTTCACGCCGGCCTCGTCGCCGTCATCGCCGGCCGGTGCCGCGGCGGTCTTCTGCAGACCCGACAGCACCTGCGCGTAAAGCGCGGCCGGTTCGTCCTTCTTGCGGCGTCGGGGCTCGCGCGCCTGCTTGAAGACGTGCTCGTGGTCGCACGTGGTGCAGCGGGTCTGTTTGATCGTGTCCTCGACAAGGGCGACGATCGCGTGGTTCGTAATGCGACGCTCGCGGGGACAGTAGTCGTCCACGATGTCGCCAAGACGCAGCGGGCGCTGCTCCATCTATAAACTCCCGAATCGAAAAGTCGCCTTGCGGCGCGACAGGCGCCGAGCCGCGGAATCGCGGACATGCGTGAGTGCCGGGTTAGTTATTGGGCCTCAAACGCGGAAGGCTTGTGCAGGTGCTGAAAGTCTATCAAAACCTGCTGAGCCAGTTCAATCCCATCTGATCTCTCCGGCGGGGACCCCTGCACCCCGCCTGGCTCGTTCGCTCGCGGGGCCCCACTGCCCCGCTCCGCTCACTCGCGGTCCCGGTCAATCCACGCCAGGGCGGCCGCCAGGACCGGATCCTGGCCCGAGGCCAGCGAGCTGGCATCCACCTGTACCGGCTGGTCCGGGATCACTCCCCGCCCTTCCAGTCTCGTGCCATTGGCCGTCACGAAATCGGCAATGGCGTGCAGCAGCGTATCCCCATTCGGCAGCCTGCTGAACGATGCGGGCAGGGCCTGGCCCATGGATGTCTCGCCGAAGACGCGGGCGCGGCCGACCGACTGCATCCCGCCGGCAAAGCATTCCGAGGCGCTTCCGGTCAGGCCATCGATGAGGATGGCGACCGGCCCTGCGAACGGCTCCACGGTCATGCCGTCAGGTTTCGAGCGCCGCGGATTGGCATAAAACGTCAGCGACGTCGTCCGGGTCTTCATCGTGCCGAGCGCTGTGCGCGTGTCGAAGAAATGGCCTGAGATGCCCATGATCATCCCGGCCAGGCCGCCGGGATTGCCGCGCAGATCGATCACGATTCCGCGCGACGAACGAAAACGATCGACCGCGGCGGCAAAGGGTGCGTCGGCCGCGGCCATCCACACGTTGAAGCGGATCAGGCCTGCGGACGCGCCCGCCGGCGTTTCAACGGCGCGCGATTCCACGTCGAGTTTGAGCGGCGGCAGATTGCCGAGCAGGATCGTTTGCCCCGGCTCTTCGACGCGTTCGATGGTGGCAGTGCGGACACCTCCACGCGCGGGCTGGACGGTTGCGACGAACCGCGACCCAGCCGGGCCGCGCAGACGCATCATCGCCGCGCGCCAGATCTCGAGCGCCCGCATGCGCGGCTCGAGAGCGGCAGGCAGCCGCGCGCCCAGCGACGCAGCGCTCACGCCGGCAATGCTGATGAGACGATCGCCCGGCCGCACGCGCGCCTCGAAGGCCGGACTGCCGGCATCCACGCGGGTCACCAGCAGCGCATCGCCGTCAGGGCGCACGTCGAAGCCCGGCCCGCCCGATCGATCCACCGCGTCTTCCCCGTCGACCGGGTCGGCGAACTGCGGAAGCACGGCGAAATGCGATTCGCCGAGCCGCGAAAGCATCCTGCCGATGGCGGCCCTGAGCTCGGCGGGTGTGCGCGCGCGTTCTGCTTCAGGCCGGATCTCGGTGCGGACGGCGTTCCAGTCGACGCCACGAAAGGACGGGTCGTAGTACGTGGTGTTGATGATGGACCAGGCCGCGTCGAACGTCTGGAGAGCGAGCGGCTGCGCAGCGGTGGCCGCTTGCGCGAGCAGGATCGCAACGAACAGGAGCCTCACTTAATCAGGGCCTTCACAGCGGGCGGCATCGCGAAGGCATCGGCCTTCACGGTGTTGAACTCGAACCGCTCGAGCGTGATCACCTGTTCGACGCCCATCATGTTCTGCACGAGCTGATGCGCCTGCAGAATGTCGCCCGTCTTGCGATAGTCGCGCACGAACGACGTCACGTCGATCGGTCCCATCGCCGTCTCGCGGGTGGCGACCGATCCGGCATGCAGCCCGGTCTCGGCGTCGAAGTATTCCGTCGACTTGTCGCCGCCGACTCTGACCGCCTCGATACGCTGCGCCTTCCGCCCATCGAACGTCTCGGTGCCCGCCACCGTCAGCGACGTATAGCGTGCCAAATCGTGGAACGGTCCTTCGAACACGGCATCGAACCTTGCCTGATCGAGCTCTTTGCCCGACAGCAGCGTCGGGCCGACGATGGGATCGATCGTCCAGCCGCGCTCGCCGTCGAAACCGCTCTCGAGCGTGCCGATGCCGGCAATCTGGGCCTTGAGCAGCGCCTTGTTCGGGCGCGCGGCCACGATCTCGACCGTGCCCGTGATGCCCTGCGCGGGCATGGCGAGCGCGCCCGCCGCGCGCATCGACGTCAGCGGCGCCAGGGCCTTTTCGCCACCGAGGGCCGTGAGGTGACGCGCGATGATGGCGCGCGCCTCTGGTGTGATGGATGGTGTCTGCTGTGCCGACGCCGGCAGTGACGCCGCGACGACCACTGCAGCGGCAGTGAAACGAAGGATGTAAGAGCGCATGATGTGGAGATCTGATTGTAGACCGACTCCGGCACCGTGGCGTCTAATGGAACAGTTCAGCCAAGGGAGTATGCGGATGAGGTCTCTCGTTTTCACGAAGCTGCTGGCCGTCGTCATCGTCTGCGCGGGCGCGCAGGCCGGCGCGCAGCGGTCGCTCGACTGGCCGTCATGGCGAGGACCGAATCGCGACGGCCGCTCGCCCGATACCGGGCTGCTTCGGCAGTGGCCCGCCGGCGGGCCGCGCCTGCTGATGACCGCGCGCAATCTGGGCGCGGGCTTTTCGTCCGTCGCGATCAGCGGCGGCCGCATCTACGCGATGGGCGATCGCAAAGGCGCGCAGCAGCTGATCGCGCTGAGCGAGAGCGACGGCCGCGAACTCTGGTCCCTCCGTGTTGGTCCGGTTTGGGACGATGAGTACGCGGGGCCGCGGGGAACGCCGGCGATCAGCGACGGCATGATCTACGCGATCGGCACGGACGGCGATCTCGTCGCGGTCGACGCCGCGTCGGGAAAGGAACGATGGCGTAAACACCTCGAGCGCGATTTCGGCGGACGCATGATGTCGTCCTGGAGATTCGCCGAGTCGCCCCTCGTCGACGGCGATCGCATCATCGTCACGCCCGGCGGCCGCGACGCCATCATGGCCGCGCTCGACAAACGCACGGGCCGCGAGATCTGGCGCGCGGCGATGGGCAGCTTTCAGAGCCGCGGGCCCGAGGGCGCCGGCTACGCGAGCGCGGTCATCTCGAATGGCGGCGGCGTCAAGCAATACATCCAGCTGGTCGGCAAGGGCGTCATCAGCGTGCGCGCGAGCGACGGCTATTTCATGTGGGGTTACGGGCGCGTCGCGAACGGCACGGCGAACATCCCCACGCCGATCGTCAGCGGCGACCACGTGTTTGCATCGAGCGGCTACGGCACCGGCGCGGCGCTGCTGAAGATCAACCCACAGGGTGATCGCACCACGGCCGAGGAGGTCTATTTCCTCAATCCCGGCACCTTCCAGAATCACCACGGCAACATGGTGCTGGTGAACGGAACCTTGTACGCCGGCCACGGCCACAATCAGGGCTTCCCCATTGCGATCGACTTCGCGTCGGGCAAAGTCCTGTGGGGCGGCAGGCTTCGCAACGCCGGCCAGGGATCCGCAGCGGTGTCGTACGCCGACGGCCATCTCTATTTCCGCTATCAGAACGGCGTGATGATGCTGATTGAAGCCACGCCGGACGGCTATCGCGAAAAAGGATCGTTCGAGATTCCGAACGTGCGCAACCCGAGCTGGTCGCATCCCGTCATCATCAACGGCCGTCTCTATCTCCGCGAGCAGGACGCGCTCTACGTCTACGATGTCAGGGAGAATTCGTAAACGCGGGATTCGTTTCAGGAATCCAGAACCAGCAGGCGGCGGCGGCGAGGAAGGCGGCGGCGGCGATGCTGAGGGCGACACCGTAGCCGTGTGAGGTAACGAGGCCGCCGACGATCCACGGCGCGGCGGCCGACGCGATGCGGCCGATGTTATAGGTCAGGCCCTGCGCGCGGGCGCGCACCGCGGTCGGATAGAGCTCGGCGCTGACGGCGCCGAAGCCGCTGAAGTGGCCGGTCGCGAAGAACGCGGTAATCGGACCGAGCACCAGCAGAACCAGCGGAATGCGCACGGACGTATAGAGGAACACGAGCACGGCGGCCAGCAGCAGGTACGCAACGTAGGTCCGCTTGCGTCCGATCGCGTCGCTGACGAAACCGAACGTCACGTAGCCGAACCAGGTCCCCACCTGCATTGCGACGAGCAGAATCGTGCTCGCGCCGGTTCCCAGCCCGACACCACCTTCGCCGCCCGCCGCCTTGAGATAGCTGGGCACCCAGGTATTGAAGCCCCAGTACGCGAACAGCGTGAAGGCGTTCATCAGCGCAAGGACCAGCGTGATGCGGCCGAGCGGACCGCGCATGATCGTGCTGAGCGGCACACGCGCCTCGCCGCGGGTCTGTCGCCAGACTTCGGGCTCCTCGACCGATCGACGGATCCACAGTGTCAGCAATGCCGGGAGGATTCCGACGAAGAAGACTGCACGCCAGCCGAACGTCGGCGCAATGAGCCAATAGGCAACCGACGCCAGCGCGAATCCGATCGCCCACGTGCTCTGCATCAGGCCCAGCGCTTTGCCGCGATGCCGTGCGGGCCACGTCTCGGCGACGAGCGCCGCGCCGCTGGCCCACTCACCGCCGAATCCGAGGCCGAGCAGAATCCGGAAAATCGCGAGATGCCAGATCTCGGTCGCGAAGCCGCACGCGGCCGTGAAGACCGAGTACATGAGCACGCTCAGGATCAGCGCCCGAGTGCGGCCGAAGCGGTCGGCAATCATCCCGAAGCCGATGCCGCCGGCCGCCGAGGCGACGAGCGCGAGCGCGGCCAGGATGCCGCCCTGCGCCGGGCTCATGCTGAAGTGAACGAGCAGATCCTTGAGCACGAGCGCGAACAGCATCACGTCGAAGCCGTCGAGCATCCAGCCGAGACTGGCCGCAATCAACGCGCGGCGCCCGTTCGGGGTGGCCTCTTTCCAGAAGGCGA
This sequence comes from Vicinamibacterales bacterium, assembly GCA_040902895.1. Classification (GTDB taxonomy): domain Bacteria; phylum Acidobacteriota; class Vicinamibacteria; order Vicinamibacterales; family SCN-69-37; genus JALYRV01. The sequence continues at coordinate 36,579 of JBBDWL010000148.1, forward strand.
ACAGCTTCATGCGCCGAGTCCCTTCAGGGTGATGCCGTTTTCGTCAAAGGCTCGACGCACCGCGGCACCGATCGCGGCGGCGTGCGGTGTGTCGCTGTGGATGCAGATGGTTCTGACGCGTCCTGCGCGAGCCAGGCGCAGGGCGCCTGCGGCCGCGGCGTCGGGATCGGTAATCAGCGCGCCCGGCTTCGACCGCGAGACGAGCGTGCCGTCCGGCTCGTACGCGCGATCGGCGAAGCCTTCGGCGGCGAATGACAAGCCCGCCTTCTCGGCCGCACGCTCGAGCGCAGAAGCCGGCAATCCCACCATCACGAGCGCGCGATCGACCGCGGCAATCGCCGCGGCAATCGCATCGGCCATGGGTTGATCCTGCGCGGCCATGTTGTAGAGCGCCCCGTGCGGCTTGACGTGCGCGAGCCGCGCGCCTTCCACCACTGCGACACCCGCAAGGGCCGCGATCTGAAAAATGACGCTGTCTTCAATCTCGCGCGGCGACATGCGCATCTCGCGCCTGCCGAATCCGGCCAGATCCGGAAACCCGGGATGCGCGCCGATCGACACGCCGGCTGCCTTGGCGGCGCGCACCGTGCCGCGCAGCACCGCCGGATCGCCCGCATGCGCGCCACACGCGATGTTGGCGGATGACACGACTTTCAGAAGCTCCGCATCGGCCCCAATCACCCAGGTCCCGAAGCTTTCCCCCATGTCGGAGTTGAGATCGATGCGCATTCGGTCTCCTGTCTCCTGTCTCCTACCGCGTCAGCGTCACCGCGAGAATCTCGATGCCCTTGAAGAAGTGGCCCAGGCGCAGGTTTTCGTTCTCCTCGTGCTGGTTGTTGTCGAAGTTCACGATCGGCACGAGTATCGCGGGCACATTCAGCGCCTCGACGAATGGCGCGATCGGGACCGTGCCGCCAAGCGTCCGGAGCTGCACGGGCGCCACGCCGAACGCCGCCTGAAGCGCGGCGGCAAGCGCGCGGCTTTCGGGCAGCAGCGGCGACGTGCGGAACGCGGGCGTCTCGCCGCCAGCCTCGAGCCGCGCGATCCTGGCATGCGCCGCACGCACCGCAGCGTCAGGCTCGGCGTCCACGAGGTGAAAGCCCTGACGCCGGATGTGATCGGCGATCCGCTCCATCAGGCGCCGGCCCGACGTCTCTTTGACGAGCCGCAGGTCAAGAGCGGCCACCGCGCGGTCCGGAATAATCGTGCGCGCGCCCGCACCGACATGCGCGGCGGCCAGCCCGCGGATGTTCAGCGTCGGCTCCTGCAATCCTTCCTGCAGCGACCGGCCCTTCCGCTCTCCGCCGGCAATCCCGAAGGTGCGCATCAGATCCGCGGAGTCATCCGGCACGGCCTCCAGCAGCGCGCGCTCTTCGCTCGTGAGCGGGGCGACGCTGTCGTAGTAACCCTCCACGGTCACCCGCCCTTCATCGTCCTTCATCGACGCAAGCACGCGCGAGAGTGCGAGGGCGGGATTGGGCACCCAGTTGCCGTAATTGCCGCTGTGCACGCCCGACTTCGGGCCATAGACCGTGAGGGTGGCGGTGATGATGCCGCGCGCGCCGAACGCCAGCGTCGGACGGCCGCTCGAATGAATCGGCCCGTCGAAGATCAGCATCATGTCGGCCGCGAGCAGATCGCGGTGCTGTTTGACGGCCGGCACAAGATTCGGCGAGCCCGCTTCCTCTTCCGCGTCGATGATCACCTTTAAATGAGATGACGGCTGCAGGCCGGATGCGGCGAGCGCATCGAGTGCCGCGAGCGTTGCGATGATCGGGCTCTTGTCGTCAGACGATGAACGCGCGAAGAGGCGCCAGTCGGCGTCGAAGCGCTCGCGCGACCGCCAGTCCGGAACGAGAGTTCCGCCCGCGTCGAGACGTCCGGTCCGCATGACCGGCACGAACGGGCTTTCCTGTTTCCACGCCGCGGGATCGACGGGCTGGCCGTCGACGTGCGCGTAAATCAGGGTTGTCGTGGTGGCGCCTGGCGTGGCGCGCTCGGCAAAGAAGAGTGGATTGCCCGGCGTCGCGAGCCGGCGCGTTTTGAATCCACGGCGCGCGAACGCCTTCTCCAGAAAGTCGATGTTGCGCAGGATGTTCGCGCGATCGGCTGCCACATTCGGTATCGCGAGCAGCTCGGCGAGCTCGTTGACGATGGGTTGTTGGTTGGTTGAAACCCAGCGCTCGACGGCGGCTCTGGTCGCAGCCGGCTGTGCGGGAGCGGAGAGGGAAATAGAAAGAGCCAGCAGAAGCGAACGACGCACCATGGCCGCGATTCTAGTGCACCGGCTACCGGCAACCGGTTACCGGTGACCGGCAACCTTAAAAAATCAGGGGGCACCCCGCTTTCGCTTGATGCCCCCGTTTTTCGACAACCAGCCTGGCTCCCCAGCAACTCACGGCTCCCTGCCGTAAATATTCAGACCGGTTGTTCGTGCCCCTATAACGCAACCGGCGTACCGCCAGGCCAATCATCGAAAACAGGCCTGTTTTCGATGATCTTGGTCGATCCGGCCCTGCTCTAGGAGCCGCGAAAAGCGCTCTTTTCGTGGGGCGAATTACAAAATCGTCGCACGCCGAAAAAACCAGGGACTGTCCCTGGCTATCCGACCGCGCCTTCGGGATACTGCAACGCGAGGCGCAGTTCCTTCGCGAGCGAGTCAACGGTCGTGCCCGCGCGCTTCCAGGCGCCTTCGGACTCGAAGCGGATGTCGCCGATGCGGCGTCCCCACGGCGCGATGACGCGGCCGATGGCGCGGAAGTCGGTGCGATCCTGCCGCTCCTGGTCGAGCCGGCGCACCACGTCGGGCGCGACGCGGATGAACGCGCGCAGCGCCGTTGCCGTGCGGATGCTGTACTTGCGGCCGTTCCAGGCCGGACCGAACAGGTGCGAGATCTGCTTGAAGTAATTCACGAAGAAGCGCGTCGATTCTTCGCGGAAGTCGTCCCCCCTGCGGCCGGCGCCGAACGCCTCGGTCGCGAGCAGCTTTTTCAGCTCCTGCGCGAGCGGCGCCTGCGCCACGCGTCCGCCGCCGACGCCGAGCAGCTTGATGTCTCCCGCGAGCGGCGAGTCTTCGCGGTCGTTGAGCCCGCGGATGATGTCGTGCGCGGCGGCGAGATTCTCATCCCGATAGAGCTGCCGTCCCGACAGCGACACCAGATGCGACGCATTGAGCCGTGTGTGCTTCGCGTTGATCGTGACGAACATCTGCACGACGTGATCTTCGGGAAGGCGATCGAAGATGATGGCCGGCACGGTGAAGGGCTCGTCGCCGAAGCGCTCGATGTCGGCGTGCAGCGCCAGCAGGCGGTGCTGCCCGTCGATGGCGCGCAGCACGCCTTCGCGCTCGGGCACCTTGAGGATGCCGGCCGCCGATCCTTCTTCGACGGGATCGAACCGAAGCTTCTCGTCGGCTGAGATGATGACGGCGCCCGGAATCGACGGCAGGTCGCGCGCCTGGCGGCACTGTTCGTAGTACTGCACGAGCTCGTCGATCTTGCGGCGGATGATCTGGCGCTGATAGGCCTTGTCGCTCGACGCGATGCGGCGCTCGAGCAGGTCCCAGTTCACTTTCGTCGTCGGCGCCTTTTTCGCGCCGCGCAGGCCTGCGCCCTTTTCGCCGTAGCTCAGAACCTCGAACCGCACGAGCTTGTCGATGTCCTGCGCCGTCAGCGAGGCCTGATAGAACTGCACGCCAAACTGCTGCATCCGAAGCGCCGCGACGGAAATCATTCAACCTCCACGAACAGTTACAATCGCTTCGGATCTTATCGACGTTTCCGGACCTCGTCATCATCAGAAGTGCGGCCCATGACGGTCGCACGGCCGGCGTTCGTCAATAAGTCCTATTACTTCAAGGAGTTAGCTCATGCGCCGGTTTCTTATTCTGCTCGTCACGGTGTCGCTGGCGCCCCTGGCCGGGCTGGCTCAGCAGTCGCTTCAGACGCGCGACCCGCAACAGGCGCAGGACGAAGATTTCGCGAAGTCCTACAAGGAATGGACGGGCGACGCCATCTACGGAAGTCCGCTGGTGGATCATCTGCCGCGCGCGGCAGGGATCCCGACGCCGAAGGATGTTCTCGGCTACCACATCGGCGCCCCGCGCAAGCTGACCTACTACGAAGACATCCTGAAGTACTACCGCGCCCTGGCGGCCGCCACACCGCGCGTCAAGATCGAGAGCATTGGCACGTCAGACGAGGGACGCGAGCTCGTCGTGATCTGGATCTCATCGGACGAGAACATTACGAACCTGCAGCGCAATCGTGACAACTTGAAGCGGCTCGCAGATCCTCGCGGTCTGGGCGACGCCGAGATTCAACAGCTCATCGCGTCGACGAAACCGCACTACCACCTGTTCGGCGGCCTTCACAGCGGCGAAACCGGCCCGTCTGAAATGTTGATGGAGCTCGTCTATCGCCTGGCGGTCGAGACGTCGCCGTTCATCTCGCAAATACGCGACAACGTCATCGTGTCGGTGACGCCGGTTGCCGACGCCGACGGACGCGATCGCAATGTCGACAAGTTCTATTGCGATCAGGAGTTTCCGCCGTACCCGGCGCCGCCGGATCCTCCGAGGGCCGAGGCCGAGGCCGCGGGCGGCAGAGGCGACGCGCCTGCAGGCGAGCAGGCCGGGGGCAGGGGCGGCGGGAGAGGCGACGCCCCTGCGGGCCAGCAGGCCGGGGGCAGAGGCGGCGGCGCGCGCACGATCAGCAATTGCCCGCTGCCTTATTGGGGCAAGTACGTCTATCACGACAACAATCGCGACATTAATTTGTCGCAGGCGCAGATGCGCGCGATCGCCGACTGGTACTTCACGGCGCATCCGCCGATCATGCACGACCTGCATGAGTCTTTGTCGCTGCTCTACACCTACAGCGGCGCGGCGCCGCAGAATCCGAATCTGGATCCGCTGCTCTTCGCGGAGCTTCCGTGGTTCTCGAACTGGGAGCTGGCGCAGATGACGAAGTGGGGGATGCCGGGCGTGTACACGCACGCGTTCATGGACGGCTGGTCACCCGGCTATCTCGGATCGATCGCCTATAACCACAACGGCATGATGCGGATGTACGAGACGCAGTCGGGACGCGACGGCGGGCCTGGCGCGGCGGGCGGCGACGCGGCCCGCGGACGCGGCGAGGGCGCGGGGCGCGGCGAGGGCGCCGGACGCGGCGAAGGCGCCGGACGCGGCGAAGGCGCAGGGCGTGGTCAGACCGCCGGCCGAGGTCAAACCGCGGGCCGTGGTGAGCGGGCAGGCCGTGGGCGCGGCGGCGACACACCGGCGGCAGGAACAGAGACCGCGCAGACGACCACACCGCCGGCCGGCGGCCAGCCGGGTGGCAGAGGCGCCGCCCTGCCGACCGGACGCGGCGGCGGTCAGCCTCGCGAGTGGTATCGCGGCATCCCGGTGCCCACCGGTATGCCTGCGAACTTCACGCGCCGCAACAACACGAACTACATGCAGACGGGCGTGCTGTCGGCACTGCAGCTGACATCGATGTTCCCGAACCTGGTGGTCGAGAACTTCTACGTCAAGACGCGCAATTCGATTGCGGCGGGCCGCAACGCCCCGCCGCACGGCTACGTGATTCCGGTGCAGCGCGACATGACGAAGCCGGCGGAGCTCGTCAGGATTCTTCGCGTGCAGGGCATCGAAGTCGGCACGGCGAAAGACGCCATCAAGATTGGCGATGACAAGTATCCCGCCGGCTCATATGTGATCAAAGCCGGACAGCCCTACTGGCGCCTGGCGAAGAACCTGCTCGAGAAGCAGGACTTTCCCGATCCGCGTCTGCGCACCTACGACGACAGCGGGTGGACGATGGGGCTGGCCTTTGGTGTGGATGTGAAAGAGATCCGCGACAAAGCCATCCTCGATGTGCCGACCGCGATGGTGACGTCGGTGCAGGCGCCTGGACGGATTACCGGCACGGGCACCGCAGGTCTCGCGGTGGCGCATTACGGATCGAACAAGATGGTGACGCTGCGCTACCAGCTGCGCTCCCTGCCGATGAAGATCGCGGAAGAGGCGTTCAAAGTCGGCAGCGTGGACTTCCCCGCCGGCTCGTTCGTCATCACCGGATCGCTCGCGGACCTTCAGACCGCGCGCGCGGCGGTTGAATCGCTTGGCCTGGCGGCTGCGGCATTTTCGACGGCGCCGGGCGTGCGCGCGCACGATGCGGATCCGCCGCGGGTCGCGATCTACTCGCAGTGGTCGCAGACGCAGGAGCTGGGCTGGTACCGGCACGCGTTCGATCAGTTCGGCATTCCGTTCGATCTCATCTACAAGGAACGGCTCGCGCAAGGGAATCTCAAGGCCGACTACGACGTCATCGTCATGGCGGCGCAGAACATCAACCGCGCCGCCGTCATGGACCGTCCCGCGCCAAAGCCGCAGCCCTATCGGAAGAGCGCCCAATACAGATTCATGGGGATGTACGGCGAATCGCCTGACACCAGCGGCGGATTCGGCGAGCCGGGTGTGCGGGCGATCGAAGCGTTCCTGGAAGCGGGCGGCACGCTCATCACCGCGCATGCGGCTTCACGGTTCCCGATTGAGTTCGGCTTCGCACGGTCGGTCGACATCGAAACGTTCCCTGCGGCGGTGCTCACCGCCCAGAAGCCGCTCGTCAACGCGGAGATCGTGAAGACGACGCATCCGGTGTTTTATGGCTACGACAAGGCCATCATTCCGGTGAAGTTCGGCCAGGGACAGTTCGTGTTCCGCACAGGAGTTGCGGACCAGGACAAGGTCCTGATCCGGTTCCAGGGTGGAGATGACTCCGTGCTGAGCGGTTTGATGGTCGGCGCCGACGCGATCCGCAACCGCGCCTTCGGCGTCGACATCCCGCGCGCCTACAACGGCAAGGGACGCGTGATCATGTTTGCCAGCAATCCCGTGTACCGCTGGCAGAACCACGGCGAGTTCAACATGATCTTCAACGCGCTGATGAACTGGAACGATGCGCCTACAGCCCCATCACCGTCAGCGACGTCGTCCGCCAGTCGCTGACGCCTTCGCCACGCTTGCGCGCGAGCCAGCTCGTCGCGTTTTTGGCGAGGTAGTACATCAGCACGGTCAGCAGCACGACGCCAAGGCTCGAGCCCCAGAGCGGCAGGCGGTGATAGATAGGCGTCGTGAAGTGGCCATAGACCAGCTCGACGTGTACCCAGTACACGAACAGTGACGTCTGGCCGAAGAGAACGAAGGGCTGCCAGTGCCCGCCCCATAGTTTCTCGCTCCAGAGCCAGGCGACGCCGAAGCCCGTCATCATGAGTCCGGTCCGCAAATAGAAAAACGCCGGCGACGTCGTCCAGAAATGCGAATTGGGGAACGGTGACGGCAGGTGCGACAAGGCGTAGGCGCCTGCCGCCATCAATGCTCCTGACACTGTGATGATCCACACACGACGCGATTCGGCGCGCGCATCTTTGGCGCGCTCGAGCACCACACCAATCGCGGCGCCGGCAAAGACGAACGCCGCCCAGGGGAGGAACGTGAAGTTCGCGAGTCCGCCCGCGGGGCGGATGTAGGCCTCGATGAAATCAGGCAGTGCCGACAGGCCGTTCAGTCCGCGGATGTACGGCGTGCCCAGGGGCACCGCGATCACGGGCACGACGAGCGCGAGCGTCTTGCCGGTGGACGTCCGCGAGAGACCCCACACCCAGCCGGTAGCGGCAATCGACGGCCCCATGATGTTGAGGATGTCGACCTTGAGCAGGCTGCGCCACTGGTAAAGCAGGCTCGAGAGGTACAGCTGAATGCGTAAGAGGAAGGCGATGCCGAAGATCTGCCAGCCGCGCGCGCTGACTTTGCGCGAGGCGGCGCGGTCGGATGCGCCGCGGCGGACGCGCGACGCCGCCGAATACGCGATGGCCGTGCCCGCGAGCAGCAGGAAGAGTGGCGCACCGAAGCCGGAAAACACACTGCGCCAGTAAAAGACGTCCGAGGCGCGATCGGCATCGCGCGTCCAGGCGTCGGTGGCGTGCCCGGCGAACATGATCATCACCGCGACGCCGCGCAGCCAGTCGATGTAGGCGCGTCTCAAGCGAAGGTGATCACCCACTCGATGTCGGGCGCCATCGAATTGAAGACGGAGCAGTAGGTGTCGCGCGACAGCTGCACGGCGCGCTCGGATGCTTCGCGCGGGACGTTGCCCGTCACTGTGAATGTCATCTCGACGCGCGTGAATCGGCGCGGGTCGGTCTCGGCGCGCGTGCCCACCAGTGATGCCTTCAAGCCTTCGAGCGGATGCCGTCCCTTCCGCAGCACGTGCACGATGTCCATCGCCATGCACGCGAGCACGGCATAACCCAGCGCCTGCATCGGCGATGGGCCGGCTTTGGCGTCGGAATCGAGCACGAGTGCGGGTTCGTCAGGGCCGCTGCTGAATCGAAGGTCACCTTCCCAGGTAAGCGAAATGCGCGTCGGCGGCTTGACGGGATCGGCCATGCGTCGATCTTACGGCAGCATGCGGTAGCCGCAGTCGCGGAAGTCGCGATCGAAGGTGAAGGCGGCCGGGATACGGAAGCGGTCCATGACCTCGAAGCTCACGCAGTCAGTGAGGCTGAGGGTCTTGTCGCGAAACCTCTCGAGGCGGTCTATGGCGGCCCGCATCAGCGGCTCGTCGACAAACAGCACTTCGTAACGATTACTTGCGAGAAACCGCCGCCCGGCGTCAGCGGCGCGGCTTGCGTCTTCCAGCGCTCGCAGCCGCGTGACGAGCTCGTTGAGAATGAGATTTGTGAGCAGGAACCCGGGATGTGGCCGGCTTCGGGCGAAGCGTTCGGCGGCGGCGTGATGCCGGTCGCCCGATCTTAACAGCGCGATCAGCGCTCCCGTGTCCGCCAGCAGCTTCACGCTCGCTCTCCTTCGGCCATCCGTACAGATAGTGGTCGTGATCGATCGATTCGTTGGGAGATCCGGCGGTGAACGCACCAATCAGGGCCTCGACCGGATCCGGCTCCTCATCGACGCCCTGGCGTCTGCTGCGGCCCCCGAGATAGTCCGCAACCGCCTCACGCACCAGTGATGCGATGCTCACGCCGCGCCGGCGCGCGCGATACGTGAGCTCTTCGTACTCGCCCTTCGGAAGGCGCAGGTTGGTAGTGATGTGCCCGGCCATGGCGATACCACGATATCGCGATATCGCCGCCTCGTCAATGGTGCGGTGCCGGCTAGGGCCCGCGATGCTGCGACGTCACAGGTGCCGGAGGGCCACGTCCGGATCGATGCGCGACGCGCGGCGGGCGGGAATCCAGCACGCGATGAGCGCGACAAGACCGAGCGCAGCGGTCACAGTGAGCACCACTGACAACTCCTGCCCTGCGAGTCCAAAAATCAGACGCCGGAGAAACGCGACTATCCAATACGCAAGAAGTCCGCCCAGAACAGCGCCTGCCACGACGAGGCCCGCGCCTTCCTTCGCGACGAACCGCACGACCCTGCCCGCTTCGGCGCCCAAGGCCATGCGAATGCCAATCTCGCGGGTCCGCATCGCTACGAGATGCGACATCACACCGTAGAGACCTACCATCGCCAGCAGGAAGGCCAGTCCACCGAGCCCGGCGGATACAGCCCCGCCAATGCGCGTGGGAATCACATCGTTGGCGACCACGTTGCGCCCGGTGTCGAGGTACGCGACAACCTCATCATCCAGCTGACGCACCAGGACCGACAAGGCGGATGCGGCGGCTGCCGGATCCCCAGTCGTCTTCACTGCGACCGTAAACTCGCGCGAGGCGTGCTGTGCAAATGGGACGAAGAGCAACCCAGATCGCCGGCCTCCGATCATTCCGGCATCAGTGTTCCTGATTACGCCAACGATCGTCGTCACGACTTCCGGAGGCGGCGGCTCGCCGGCGAAGCGGCGGCCCAGATATCGAATGCGCCGTCCAATCGGATCCGGTGTCCCGAAGAGACGCGTGGCCGTACCTTCGCTGACGACAGCAACCTGAGGCGCGCCTGCCGCATCGCGGTCGTCGAAGAACCGCCCGTGGACCAGATCGATGCCGAGCACGGCAAGCGCTTCGGGTCCGGCGATGATCAAATTCGAAGTGGGTTTGGGTGTGCCGTCGTAGGCGACGGTTGCGCTCTCGGTGCCGATCGTGACGTCGGCCGGTCCAGGGTTGCCGACCGGCAGCGCGCTCATCACCGCTGCGGCGCTGATTCCTGGCTGTTCGCGGGCAAGGTCGCGAAGTCTGGCGAGAAAACGCCGTGCCGCCTCGCGATCATCCTTCCATCGATACTCGAGCTCGAACGTCGCAGTGGCCGTCCGCGACAGGTCGAAGCCGGGATCATGCGTGGCGTACTTCAGAAAGCCGTTCAAGAAGACACTTGCGACGACGAGAAAGGCAATGGACAGGCCCAGCTGGAAGACGACCAGAAGCCGGCGGCCCGAGATCATCCGCCCCCGCGCGGTCACGGTCCCCGACATGGCCGCGCGCACATCAGTGCGAGCGCCCTGCAACGCAGGAACAAGTCCAAAGGCAAGGCCCGCCAGCGCCGTCGCGCCAAGCGCGACCAGCAGGACCGGCCATTCGATCCTGGGCTCGAACGCGAAGTCGAATCCCCGCCCGATGTTGAACTGCAGCGTCATGAAACGCGTGAGCGCGAACGCCACGAAGAGCCCGCAGGCGCCACCGAGCACGCACAGCAGCGCATTCTCGGTGAGCAGCTGCCGCAGCAGGCGTGCGCGAGAGGCCCCGATCGCAATGCGCGTCGCCATCTCCACGCGCCGTCCGGATGCACGTGCGAGGAGAAGGTTTGCGATGTTCACGCACGCGATCAATAGAACGAGCGCAAGTGCGGCCATCAGGCCATAACTGATCGGCACGCCCAGCCTGTCCATGGTCTCGTGCATACGGACGCTCGAGGCAGGAACCACTTGCCAGCTCTCGCGCACGCGCCCGCGTTCGGACTCACCCTCTGAATCACTGGGATACGCGCGATCGAGCTGACTGGCGATCCGCGCGACATCGGTCACAGCCTCTTCGATCGATTTGTTGTCGGCGAGCCTGCCCTTGACGCGCAGCCGGCGCGCGTCTCGATCGTGCCGATCGATCGACCTGCCCGCGATCGCGTCGCTGTGCGCAAGCGGCACCCATATCGGCGTCGGACGCACGTTCGGCGCGTCGACGCCGCGAAACCACGCCGGGGCCACGCCGATGATTTCGAATTGCCGGCCATGCAGCCTGATGATCCGTCCTGTGACGTGAGGATCGGCGCCGTAACGGGTCCGCCAGAGGCCATCGCTGAGCATCACAACGGCCGGGGCGTCTGGACGGTCGTCGGAAGTCGTGATGGGACGGCCGACGGCGGCAGGCACTCGCAGCAACTCGAAGTAACTGCCTTCGACTGCTTCGCCCATGATCATCTCGGCCACGCCGCCGCCGCCGGTCAGCGGCGCGCGGATGCGCATCCACGCTGCGGTCTGTGCGAAGACGGTCTGGTTCGATTTCAGATCCTGATAATCGGGCCAGGAGAGCGCCAGGCTAGCGTTGGACCTGCCGCCATTGATGTTCACCACACGCTCGATGTCCGGGATGTTCGTCGGGCGGAACATCATCGCGTAGAGCAGCGAATACACCGCCGTCGTCACGCCGATGCCGGCGGCAAGCGTCGCGATGGCGATGAAGGCGAAGGAAGGAGATGAGACGAGGCGACGCCAGGCGTAGCGGAGGTCGAGCGTGAGATCGGCCATGGGGGATCCCTCTTAACGGCGGAGTCTAACACCGCGGCCGGAGGGTCCGCGTCCTAGGCCGCGAGCTCCTGGCGCTGGCGCGAGCGTGGGAAGACGGCCGAGACCGCCAACCAGATCATCGGCAGCAACACCAGCGCATAGGTCAGGTACTGGCCATAGACGCCGTCGGGACCGAACGGCTCCGTCTTCCAGTGCCACCAGTCGGAGTTCGGAATGCCGATGTTGGCCTCGGTGAGCTCGTGGAAGCCGTAAATGAGCAGCTGCACGACAAACACACCGAGGAAGACGGCGGTGACCTGAAAGAACCGCGACAGGTTCACACGATGGCCGTAGCGTGACCACAGAAAGGCGACGAACGCCGCGACGAGCGTGCCGGCAATCGCGCCGGTCATCAGCTGCGCCGAGTTGCTGATGTTCAGCAGCGCATTCATCAGCAGCGCGGTTTCCATCCCCTCGCGCGTGATCATCAGCACGGTAAAAGTAAAGATGCCGATAAAGGCCGCTTTGCCCGTGCGCAGCGCCGATCGTTCGAGGCGTCCCTCGATCTCCTTGCGCAGCTTCTTACCGGTGCGCCACATGTGGACGATGAGAGTGGCGACGAGGACCGCCGCGACAATCGCAAGCACGCCTTCCCAGAGCGCCTGATTGCGCGCGCGCGACAGCAGCAGGCCCGCGCCGATGCTGACGGCAATCGCCGTCACGATGCCCCAGTGCACGGCTGGCACCAGGCCGGCGCGCCCGGTTTTCTTCAGATACGCGAGGCTGATGGCGACGATGAGGAAGGCTTCGAGGCCTTCACGAAGGGTGATGACGAACGCTTGAATCATGACGGCGATTGGTTAGTGAGATTTATCGCAATTAGGACAACCGAGCTTAGTCCGGGCAAGTCCGACTGGTCAAGTCGGACATCGCGGTTGCGTTTTGCCTGCATTGAAGGCATCATGCCTGCGATGCAGGCATTCACATCGATTGGAGAGTTCGAACAGCTCGTGCTGCTGGCCGTGCTGCAACTGGGCGACGAGGCCTACGCCGTGCCGGTCCGCAATCTCATCGTCGCGCGCACGGGCCGCGATGTCGCGCGCGGCGCGCTCTACACGGCGCTGGAGCGCCTCGAGGGCAAGGCGCTGGTCACGTCGCGCGTCGGCGAGCCTCTCCCGGAACGCGGCGGACGTCCCCGCCGTTACTTCACAGTGACGCCGGCCGGCGTCAAGCTTCTGCGCGAAGCCCGCGCCGCAGTCGCCAACCTGTCACAAGGGCTCGAATCCCTCTTGGAACGCCCGTGAAGACGCGTCCCCGCACAGGTCCACCGCCGTCAGCCGCCGCATGGTTGAAACGCAGGCTGCGGGGGGTTCCTTGGCGCGATTCGATCCTCGGCGATCTCGATGAGGAATATGCCGCCATCACGCGGCGCCGATCCCGTCTTGCCGCCGATCTCTTTTACTGGACGCAGGCGGTGGTACTCCCGCGCCACCGAAATTATGCCCGGCTTATTTTTCGTGTCGAGGGTGTCATGTCCGAAATCCGTCTCGCCATTCGCAACGTCGTGAAGCATCCCGGGCACGCCGCACTGGTCGTCATCGCCCTCGCGCTCGGCCTCGGTCTGAATGCCGCGGTGTTCAGCATGGGCGACGCCCTGCTCTTCCGCCCGCTGACGTTCCCGCACACGGATCGTCTCGTCGTCATCGGCCACTACCGGCAGGGCGAGCTCGACAATCTCAACTCGAATGCGACGCCGGCCGGCTTTCTTGACTGGAAGCGCTCGGGCGGGCCGTTCGATCGCATGGCGGCATGGGCAGACTTCAGCGCCAACCTTACCGGCGGCACAGAGCCCGAGCGGGTGGTGGCCGCGCGCGTCTCTCCCGACCTCTTCGAGACGATCGGCGTGACGATGCCGGTCGGACGCGGATTCGGCGAGACCGACGCGGCGCTCGGACGTCATCGCGTCGTGATTCTCAGCGACGGCTTGTGGCATCGGCGGTTTGGCGGCGAACGATCGATTATCGGAGGCAGCGTCCACATCGAAGGGAACCCATATACGGTTGTCGGCATCGCGCCGCCGCGCTATTCCTTCCCTGAGGGAGCGGAAATCTGGGTGCCGCTGGCCTTCGATGCGGAGGAAGCGGCCATCCGCAACCTGCGCTATGTCACGGTGCTCGCGCGCCTGAAGGAGGATGCCACGCTGGGGGAGGCGCGCGCGCACATCGCCATCGTCTCGGCCAACCTCAAACGGCAATACCCCGCCGACATCGGCTCGCTCGAGACGGCCGTGCAGCCGATTGCCGAGGGGCTCGGCGATCTGGGCGCCGCCAACATGATCATCGTCTGGCAGATCTCGGCGGCGCTCGTGCTGCTGATCGCCTGCGCCAATGTGGCCAGTCTTCTGCTCGCGCGCGGCGCCACGCGCTCCCGCGAGCTTGCCGTGCGCCTCGCGATTGGCGCAAGCCGGTGGCGGATCGTGCGGCAGCTGCTGTGCGAGAGCCTCGTGTTCGCTGCCCTCGCCATCCCGATTTCGCTCGGCCTCGCGTGGTGGATGCTGCGTGTGATCAAGAGCTACATGCCGGCGCGCGTCGCGAACTTCATCATCGGATGGGAACAGATCGACGTCGACGGCCGCGTGCTGCTGTTCACGGCGGCCGGCGCCGTGATCACGACGGTCGTGTTTGGCCTGCTGCCGGCGTTGCAATCCTCGTCGCTCAAGATGGTGGATACGCTGAAAGAAGGCGGACGCGGCGCTACGGCCGGACGGCTTCGCGTGCGCCGCATGCTCGTGACCGCCGAGATCGCGCTGGCACTGCCGCTGCTCGTTGCCGCCGGCATGACCGCGCTGGGAACGTGGCGGCTCGTAAACGGGCCGCAGGGCTACGAGCCGCAGGGCGTTCTTGCGTTCAAGACGTCGCTGCCCGAGGCCGCGTATCCCGGCCTTGCGGAACGCGCGCGGTTCGCCGAGCAGGTCGTCGAGCGTCTGCAGGAGATCCCCGGCGTGACGCACGCCGCGGCGACCAACGTCAACCCGTCGAGTAATTCAGGATGGGCCACGCGCTACGAGATCGACGGCGATCCGCCGCCTCCCACGCCGGATGAGCGGCCGCTCGCCGACTATCGCACCGTGACGCCCGGTTATTTCGACACGATGCGGCTTCCGCTCGTCGGCGGGCGCGGGTTCTCGACCGCCGATGCCCGCGAATCACAACCGGTGGCGATCGTCAGTGAATCGTTTGTCGCGCGGCACTGGCCCGGCCAGGATCCGCTCGGCCGCCGGATCGTTTTTCCCGGGCGCGAACGCGTGGTCGCGACCATCGTGGGCGTGGCCGGCAACCACATGCATGACTGGTTCCTGGGCCAGCGCCGGCCAACGATCTTCCGTCCGGCGGCCCAGACGGCGCCCGGCACCCTCGCCTTTGCTGTCCGCACCGCAGGGGATCCGGCGTTGCTCGCCCCACAGGCGAGAGCGGCGGTGGCGCGCGTCGATCCGAACCAGCCGATCTATCAGGTCATGCGTCAGGTCGATCAGGTGCGCGAGCGCGCGATCGGACCGCAGTACGCGGCCGGCCTGATGGGACTGTTCGGCGTGCTCGCGCTGCTGCTGTCGGTGATTGGCGTGTACGCGCTGGTCGGCTACTACGTCACGCAGCGCCGGCAGGAGATTGGCGTGCGTATGGCGCTCGGCGCGAAGGCGGGCGACGTCGTGCGCCTGACGATACGGCAGGCCGCCACGATGGCGGGCATCGGCGTCGCGATCGGGGCGGCGGCGGCGTTTGCCGTCAGCCGTCTGCTCGAGTCATCGATGATGGGTATCGCCCAGAACGATCCGCGGTTGCTCGCCGGATTCGCGGCGGTGCTGACGGCGTCCGCGCTGGCGGCGGCCTACGTTCCCGCGCGGCGGGCAGCACTCATCGACCCGATGGTGGCCATCAGGAACGACTAACCGGGCATTTGCGCTACGGGCCGATTTGGGATTGGCGCGAAGGCGGGTGACCGAAAGCGAGATCGTTGCGAGCTAGCCGTAACGCTGCATTGAGGGCTTGCGTCGGCCGTTGTTCCAGACCTCTCCACAAGCGCTGCAACGCCAGTACGCAGCGGCATCCTCCCGCTTCCCCGACGTGGTCAGCTCGCGAGAGCCGCAACGGGGGCAGGCGACAGGAGGGGCGGCCGCCGGAAGCGGCCTCTCCCGCACTACGAGCCGGACTTTCTGACGTTCTCCGCTCTCGGGCCCTTGGGACCCTGTCCCGTTTCGAAAGTCACCGAATCACCCTCACGCAGCTGGTCGAACGGAACCGCGCATGACGACTGGTGGAAAAAGTATTCGTTGCCGTCCGCGGCGGCCACGAAGCCGAAGCCCTTGTCGCTGACGAGTCTCTTAACTGTGCCGTTGGTAGAAGCCATCCCCCCACTATACCCGAACTGTCGACCTCGGGATCTACCGTCCGGCTCGATACAGGTAATCGGCCACCGCCGTGGCCATGGCGCGCATTCCCACCACCAGGGCGTCTTCATCGATGTCGAAGTGCTCGGTGTGAATCATGGCGGTGATGTTCTTCCTGGGATTCGCGACGCCCAGAAAGAAGTAAAACCCGGGCACTCTGCGCTGGAAATACGCGAAATCCTCGGCCCCCATCTGGGCCGGCGGCGCCAGCACGCCGGCCGCGCCGGCCACCGCCTGCAGGGCCGGCAGCGAGGCCTTCGCGAGCGCGGGATCGTTGAAGGTCACAGGCGCGCCCTCCTCATATTTGAGGGTATAGGTGGCGCCGAAGCTCGAGGTGATGCCTTTGACGATGGCGTCCATTTTCCCTTTGATGATGGACGGCCCTTCGGTATCGAGCGAGCGCACGGTGCCCGTCAGCGACACCTCGTCGGCAATGATGTTGAACCGGTTGCCGCCCTGCACGATGCCCACGCTCACCACCGTCGGTTTTTGCGCGTCGATCTGACGGCTGGGGATCGTCTGCAGCGCCATGATGACCTGCGCGGCGATCGGGACGGGATCGATGCCGGTATGCGGATAGGCGCCATGTGTTTTCTTGCCGGTGATCGTCACGGTGAAGCGATCGGCGCTGGCCATGGCGGGGCCAATGTTCGCGCCCACCTGTCCGACTTCGAGCGTCGGCATCACGTGCAGCCCGAAGATGGCCGCCGGCGCCGGATCCTCGAACGCGCCATCATCGAGCATCCGCAGCGCGCCGGTGCGGCCGCCGTCGGGATCGCCTTCCTCGGCGGGCTGAAACAGGAACGTGATCGTGCCCGGCAGGTCGGCTTTCATCCGGCTGAAGATTTCAGCGACGCCGAGTCCGATGGCCGTGTGCGCGTCGTGGCCGCACGCGTGCTTCACGTTCGGCACCGTCGATTTGTAGGGCACGTCGATCAGCTCGGGGATCGGCAGCGCGTCCATGTCGGCGCGGATGGCGACGACCGGGCCCGGCCTTCCGCCTTTGAGCACACCCACGACGCCGGTGACGCCGACGCCGGTGCGCACCTCATACCCGAGCGCCTTCAGGCGCGCGGCGACGAGCGCGGCCGTTCGGGTCTCACGGAACCCGAGCTCGGGATGGCGATGAATGTCGCGGCGCACCTCGATGACGGCGGGATGCAGCTCGCGGCTCACACGATCGATCTGATCGCGCACGCCCTGCGGCACAGCCAGCGTCTGAGCGGTGACCGGCGCAGGGGCTGCGATGAGGGCGAGAACGGCGGCGAACGCCAGGCGATGCAATGACATAATCCGGAAGGATAGCCGAATGCGACACATCATGACTTTCATCCTCACAGCCGCCGCGGCGGCAGCCACAGGCGCATGCGGCGCCGCCAGTCCGGCGGCGGAAGCGGCGCCGCAGCAGCAATTACTCGAGAGAGCCCGGGCGCTTCACACGCAGGTGCCGCTGATCGATGGACACAACGACTTTCCATGGGAAGTACGGGAGAAGTCGGCCGGGAACGTCGATGCGCGCGACATGCGCGACAAAGTCGAGGGCCACACCGACATCGCGCGGCTTCGCGCGGGCGGCGTCGGCGCGCAGTTCTGGTCGGTCTACGTTCCCGCCACGCTGCAGGGACAGGCCGCGGTGACGGCGACACTCGAGCAGATCGACATCGTGCATCGCATGATGCGCAAGTATCCCGACACGTTCGAGCTGGCGCTGACGGCGGCCGACATCGAGCGCATCTTCGCGAGCGGCAAGATCGCGTCGCTCATCGGCATGGAGGGCGGCCACTCGATCGACAACTCGCTCGGCACGCTGCGCATGATGCATCGGCTCGGCGCGCGTTACATGACGATCACGCACTCGTTGAACATCCCGTGGGCCGACTCGGGCACCGACAAGCCGGTGCTTGGCGGGCTGTCGCCGTTCGGCGAGACGGTGATTCGCGAGATGAACTGGCTCGGCATGCTCGTCGACCTCAGTCACGTCTCGCCCGACACCATGGCCGACGCCATCCGCGTGAGCGACGCTCCGGTCATCTTTTCGCACTCCTCGGCGCGCGGCGTCACGAACGTGCCCCGCAACGTGCCCGACGAAATCCTGCGCGAGCTGCCGAAGAAAGACGGCGTGGTGATGGTGACGTTCGTGCCGGGCTTCATTTCGCAGGACGTGGCCGATCGAAGCGCGCGCGAGACCGCCGAAACCGCGCGCCTTCGGGCGCAGGCGGGCGCGACCGACGCGAGCGTCGCCAAGGGCATCGCCGCCTGGCGCGAGGCTAACCCCCTGCCTTCTGCCACTCTCGCGCAGGTTGCGGATCACATCGATCACATCCGCAAAGTCGCCGGCGTCGACCATGTCGGCATCGGCGGCGACTTCGACGGCATCACGACCGTGCCGAAGGGGCTCGAAGACGTTTCCACGTATCCGGCGCTCACCGCGGAACTGCTCCGCCGCAACTATTCGGACGATGACGTCAAGAAGATCCTCGGTCTCAACACGCTGCGCGTGATGAAGAAGGCTGAAGCTGTCGCCGCTCGCCTGCAGAAAGAACGGGGCCCTTCCTCAGAAAAGATGAAGTGACTGTCATCGTCGCCCTCGGAGACTCGACGACGGCGGGGACGCCGCTGTTCAAGTCGCCTGTCGAGGCGCCACCACGCGGCGAGGGGGACGAGACCAGCCAGTTCGCCTACTGGCTGATGAAGGCGAATCCCGCCTGGCAGGTGCTGAACCGCGGCGTGAACGGCGAACGCAGCGATCAGATCCGCGCGCGCTGGGACCGCGACGTCGCGGCGGCGAACCCCGCGGCCGTGATCATCATCGCCGGCGTCAACGACGTCTATCAGGGCCGGCCGGTCGAGCACGTCACGCGCGAGCTTCGCGCGATGTATGACCTGGCCGCCGCGGCGAAAATTCCGGTCGTCGCGGGCTCGATCGTTCCCTACAACACGGCCACGCCCGATCAGAACGCCGCCATGCGCGCGATCAATGACTGGATCCGCGCCGAGGCCGATCGCGACGCGAACATCGTCTTCGCCGATACGCGCGGCGCGGTGGCGCGCGATGACAACGCTGACATGCTGCGAGGATCACCGGACGGACTGCATCCAGATGTAGACGGGTATCGGAGGATGGGGGAGGCGTTGTCTCCGGCAATTGCCGCCATCGTCGGCTCGGCTCGATGACGGGTATTCCTCGGCGCCGCCGAGGTTGAGCTGCCGCTGAACTGAGCTCGGGTAGCTCCCGCCGGCGTCGAAAACCCACGACACGCCGCCGGCAGGAGCTACCACTCGCTCAGTGCGGCCGCGCGAGCAACAGCCGGCAGGCCGTTGTGCCTGCCTGCTCACACCGACAACCAGCAACCGACAACCGACAACCGGTTACCGGCAACCGATCAGAAGAACTTGACCGAGTACGTCGCCTTGATCCCCCTGCCCATCTCCGGCGCGAGATCTTTGATGAACGACGTGTGCAGCCGGTATTCCTCGTTGGTCAGGTTGTAGCCTTCAATTGTGAAGATGTGCGTGAGGTGCTGCTGGCCGTGCACGTACATCGCGTTGAGGTTGAACAGCGTCGAGCCGCCGGTGGGCGTTTCGTCGCGGAAGACGCGCGATTGCCGCGCGGTGAAGACGAGCTCCGGTGAAATCGTGAGATTGCGCCACGGGAATTCGAGCTCGAAACGTCCCTGCACCGCCGGAATGCGCGGCAGATGCTCGCCGGTGCCGGTCAGCCGCGCGCGCACCAGGCCGACGTCGGCATTGACGTGCATCCAGGGCACGAGTTCCAGGTGCGCCGATGCGTCGACGCCGGTGAACCGGCTGTCGGCCTGCTGATACGTTGCGAGCCGCAGGCCCTCGATTTCGACGTCCTGCGCATCCAGAAACACGAAATCACTGATGCCGTACGTGTAGAGATTGATTTCCGCGCGTGCCTTCGTGCCGCGGCCGCGCAGGCTCACGTCGAAGCCAAGCGTGTTCTCGGTTGAGAGGTTGGGATTGCCGACCTCGAACGCCAGGTTCCCGATGTGCGGGCCGAAGTTGTACAGCTCTTCGAGCGCCGGCGCGCGCGACGCGCGCGAGACATTCGCCACGAGCGCCGCGTTCGGACTGAACTCCACGTGCACGCCGGCCGATCCCGACACGCCGGTGAAATCTCGATTGCGCACCGGCGGCGGGCACGCGCCCACGACCGCGATGCACACGTCGGGCTCCGGCGCCGCTCCCGTGCGGGACTCGACGTCGTACGCGTTTCGCTCGAGGCGCGCGCCAAACTGCAGTCGCACCCGGCCGAAGTCCGCTTCCTCGTAGACGAACGCCGAGAGCGACGACTGCTTCGTCGCGGGCGCGAGTGCCTCTTCACCGACGGCTTCGTAATCGCGGAAAAACGTCTCGATGCCCATGCGTCCGCTCAGCCGGCCAAGGGGCTTCTGTCTGACCTCGCCGCGCAGCGTCGCGACGCTGTTGTTGAAGGTGGTGCCCACCTCTTCGCGCGCGCCGTCGATCTCGAGCTCCTGGTGCTGATAGTCGAGAAAACTGAAGATCAGATGCGCGCCGTCGACGAAGCGGCCCTGCAGGTTCTGCAGTCCGGCGTCGACTCTGAGATCCAGGCGATCCGACTTCAGATCGACGAACGCTTCCTCTTCCACGTGCACGCCTTCTTCTTCCTCTTCCTCCTCGTGATGATGGAACTCGCCGGCGAACGGAATGCCGAAGCGCGAGTTCTCGAACTTCACGCCCGCGCCGAAGAACCCGCGCGCGCCGGTCCATCCCACGCCGCCGCCGGCATTGGCGAGACGCGTCTTGGAGTTCTCGATCGGCCCGATCGGCGTGTCGTAGTCGCCGCTGCGCCGCCCGCCGCCGTTGGCCCACACCATCCACCGCCCGTTGCCGTACTGCAGCGATCCATTGCCGCCCGCCTGAGTATTCGCGCTGCTGCCGTCGAGCGTGACGCTGCCGAGCAGCCCCGAGAACGGCGACTGCCTGAACGCCTCTTGCGGCGTGATCGCGTTGACGACACCGCCGAGCGCGTTGCTGCCATAGAGCAGCGTCGCGGGGCCCTTGACGACCTCGAGCCGCTGCAGGCTCGCAGGATCGATCGACGTGCCGTGATCGCCCGACTGGCTCGAGAGATCGCCGGTGCGTATGCCGTCCTGCATGATCAGCACGCGGTCGCCGTCGAAGCCACGGATGATCGGCCGCGTGGTGCCGGGCCCGAACGATCGCTTCGCGATGCCGGCCTGCCCTTCGAGCACGTCGGCGAGCGACACGCCCATGTTCTTCGCGAGCTCCACCGTGTCGAGGCTGGTGATCGAATTGAAGGATTCGAACGTCGTGGTCTGTCCTGTCGCACTGGCCGTGACCACGACTTCTTCGTGCAACGCTTCGAGCGAGAGCTTGAAATCCGCGGTGGTTGACTGGCCCGCGACAATCGTGACGCGCTGGCTGCCCGTGGTCAGATGTTCGCGCTGCGCGATGACTTCATAGGTGCCGGGCGCAAGACCCGTGATCGTATAGCTGCCGTCCTCCAGGGTTGTCGTCGTTCGAGGCGATTCGATCAAGAGCACCAGCGCACCGTGAACCGGCTGGCCCGTATCGAGTGCGACTTTTCCGGTGATGCTGCCGGTGCCCACCGGTTGTTGAGGGGACGGTGGAGCCGTTGGTGGTGGAACAGGCGGCGGCGTCTGCGCGGAGGCGGATGCTGCCGTCAATAAGACCGTGATGACTGAGGCGATAACAAGCCGGACCATGAGTATCCTCGCTATGCAAACCAATAACCCGACAAAGCACAGTCGCAGGCAACCTGCGATGTGCACCAAAAACCGGAATGTCGAAACGGGTTTAGAGCGAGGGAGGACCGCGCGTGAGGTCGGCGCCGACATCGGCGCGCTGCGCGGCGCTGCCGTCTGGCTGGACGATCGCGGTGTGATGGTGCCCGGCGGCCAGGAGGATCTGCGCGAATGACGCGCCGCGCACCGAACGTGTGAGATGACACGCCGCGCAGTGATCCGGCAGCGGCTCGTCCTGCCGGCTCAGCCGGTGCGCGCCGTGATCGTGCGACGCGGCAATTGCCGGAACGCAGTCGCTGTCGACGGCCAGATGACCGGCCGCAAGTGGCGCGGCCGACGCGAAGAACATGGCGGCCGCCGCCAGCCATGCGGGCACCGCGCGTCGTATCGCTGCCGCCGAACAGGTCATGCACTCACTATAATCCAGCGCATGATGCGTGTGCTGCTCTCCGTCCTCTGTATTGGCCTTACAGCTGTTGCCGCAAGAGCCCCGCGTCAGGACGCAGCCGATCCCTATCGCGACACCGCCGCGCGATTGATCGCGGAGGCGCAGACCGGCGACGCCGGTTGGAACCGCCTTGCGGAGCTGACCGACACATTCGGCCCTCGGCTCAGCGGGTCGCGCAATCTCGAACGTGCGATCGCCTGGGCGCTCGCCGAGATGAGGAAAGACGGCCTCGACGCGCGGCTCGAACCGGTCACGGTGCCGGTCTGGGTGCGCGGCGACGAGCGCCTCGACATGCTGCAGCCTGCCGAACAGCCCATCACGATGCTTGGTCTCGGCGGAAGTATCGCAACTCCAGATGCCGGGATCGAAGCACCGCTGCTCATCGTCAAGTCATTCGACGATCTGAAGGCGAATGCGGCGCGCGCACGCGGTCGCATCGTTCTCTATAACGTGCCGTTCACGACGTACGGGCAGACGGTCGTCTACCGATCGACCGGCGCATCGGAAGCCGCGAAGCTCGGCGCCGTCGCATCGCTCGTGCGCTCGGTCGGACCCGTGGGCCTGCGCACGCCGCATACCGGCGCGTTGAATTACGCCGCTGATGTCGCGAAGATCCCGGCCGCCGCGATTCCGGTCGAAGATGCCGAACGCCTGCAGCGGCTGCAGGATCGCGGCGTGCCAATCGTGCTGCGGCTGCGGATGCAGGCGCGCATGGCGGCCGACGCGCAGTCGTCAAATGTGGTCGGCGAGATCCGGGGACGCGAAAACCCGGACGAGATCGTGCTCGTCGGCGGCCACTTCGATTCGTGGGATGTCGGCACGGGCGCGAGCGATGACGGGGTTGGATGCATCGTCACGTGGGAAGCGGTGCGGCTGATCAAGAAGCTGGGACTGCAGCCGCGCCGCACGATTCGCGTTGTGCTCTGGACCAACGAAGAGAACGGCCTGCGAGGCGCGACGTCGTATGCCGAACGGCATGCCGGCACCGCCCGGAACCATGTGCTCGCCTTCGAAGCTGATTCGGGCGTGTTCGCGCCGGCGTCAATCGGTCTCAGCGGTTCTGACGCCGCACGCGCGGTGATGCGGCGCGTCATGACATTGCTCGCGCCGCTTGGCCTGCAGACGCTTGGGCCGGCCGGCGGCGGCGCCGACATCGGCCCGATCGCGCAGGCCGGAGGCGTGCCGACGATGTCGTACAACGGCGATTCGACGAGATACTTCACGATTCATCACACGCCGGCCGACACGATCGATCGGATGTCGAAGGATGAAGTCGCGAAAGCCGTCGCGGCGATCGCGGTCATCACGTACGTAACGGCGGATATGCCGGAGCGGCTGCCGCGCTAAAAAATGGGGACGGGTCTCAATTATTCACTGGTGTCGAACTGCTCCCCGTGAATAATTGAGACCCGTCCCCATTTTTCGGAGGCTTGCATGAGAAAGACCGTCCTGGGGCTTGCGCTTGCCGCGCTCGTGGCGGCCCCAATCGCCGCGCAGAACGAGCGCGTCGACCTCAATGCCATCTACAAGATCAAAGCCGAAGGCCTCGGCAACCGGTCGCAGGTGATGGACACCCTGAGCTGGCTGACCGACGTGCACGGTCCGCGCCTGACGAACTCGCCGGGCATGAAGGCGGCTGCTGAATGGGCGAAGACGCGACTGCAGCAGTGGGGAATTGCGAACGTGCAGCTGGCGCCGTGGGGACCGTTCGGGCGCGGATGGGAGAACGAGCGGCTGCAGATCAACATGATCGC
This sequence comes from Vicinamibacterales bacterium, assembly GCA_040902895.1. Taxonomy (GTDB): domain Bacteria; phylum Acidobacteriota; class Vicinamibacteria; order Vicinamibacterales; family SCN-69-37; genus JALYRV01. Next base: position 60,680 of record JBBDWL010000148.1, read on the forward strand.
ACCGCGTCCGTTCGAGATGCTCGGCTATCCGAAAGCCTGGTCGCCCGGCACCAATGGCCCCGTCACCGCCGATATCGTCATGGCCACGCTCAATACCAAAGACGATCTGCAGAAGGCCACAGGAACGCTCAAGGGCAAGGCCGTGATGATGGCGCCCGCGCGCGACGTGGAGCTGCTCTGGGAACCGGTCGCGCGCCGCTTCACCGACCAGGAGCTGAAAGAGAGGCAGGCGGCGCCGGTCACGCCACCGGCCGCCGGCGGACGTCAGGGCGGCGGCGGACGGCAAGGCGGCCCGGGCGCGACCGCAACCGTCAGCGCGGCCGAGCGCATGGCGTTTCTCGTCACGGAAGGCGCGGTCGCGATCTTCGAGCCGGCGGCGGCCTCCCGCGGCGACAACGGCGCCATCCCCATGGGCGGCGGCCTTCCGGGCCGAAATGCCGGCGCGCCTCCGGCCATTCCTCAGATCGTGCTCGCCGTCGAACACTACAACCGCATGGCGCGCATCCTGGAAAGGAACGTGCCCGTGCAGGTCGCGCTCAACGTGCAGAACCGATTCTATGACGATGTGAACAGCTACAACATCATCGCGGAACTGCCGGGGTCGGACAAGAAAGACGAAGTGGTGATGCTGGGCGCGCACTTCGATTCATGGCACGCGGGCACCGGCGCGGTCGATAATGCGTCGGGCTCGGCGGTGATGATGGAGGCCATGCGCATCCTGAAAGCGACGGGCCTGCCGCTGCGCCGCACCGTGCGGCTCGGCCTGTGGACCGGCGAAGAACAGGGACTGATCGGCTCGCGCATGTACGTCACCGAGATGTTCGGCGATCGCGCCACGATGAAGACCACGCCCTCGCACGGGAAATTCGCCGGCTACTTCAACATGGACAACGGCAGCGGCGCGATCCGCGGCGTCTATCTACAGGGCAACGAGGCCGTCGCGCCGATCTTCGAAGCCTGGATGAAGCCGTTCGAGAATCTGGGAATGACGACGCTGACGATCCGGAACACCGGCGGCACCGATCACGGCTCGTTCGATGCGATCGGACTGCCCGGCTGGCAGTTCATTCAGGATCCCCTCGACTATTCCACGCGCTCGCATCACACCAACTGGGATGTGTACGAGCGCGCGGTGCCGGCCGATCTGATGAAGAACGCGACGATCATCGCGTCGTTCGTGTATCACACGGCCAATCGCGATCAGCTGCTGCCACGAAAACCGATGCCGTCGGCGCCACCCGCCGGTGGTCGAGGAGCACGAGGAGGAACGAGATGAAGACAGTATTCAAGTCACAGTTCGCGCTGTTCACGGCCGTCGCGCTTGCAGGAAGCGCGGCCCTCGTCGCACAGACACCTCCGGCGGGCCAGACGCCGCAGACGCAGCAGCGCGCCGGGCGGCCGGAAGGCGGCCTGATGCCCGCTCCCGCCCGCCGCCCCGGCGAAGGGCTCGGCCCGTTCAAGACCATGGTCATTCGCGGCGCGATGCTGATCGATGGCACGGGCGCGCCGCCGACCGGTCCGGTCGACATTGTGATCGAAGGCAACCGCATCGCATCGGTGCGCGGCGCCGGCACGCCCGGCCTGCCGATGCGGCAGAACCGTCCGCCGCAGAACGCCGATCATGAAATCGACGGACGCGGCATGTACGTCATGCCCGGCTTCGTCGATCTGCACGTGCACGCGGGCGGGGCGCCCAAGAACGCCGAGGCCGAGTACGCCTACAAGCTGTGGCTCGCGCACGGCGTGACGACGGTGCGCGGCGTGCCGCTGGGTTCCAACAACTTCAGCGTCAGCGAGAAGGCGCGCAGCGAGAAGAACGAGATCGTCGCGCCCCGCATCTTCAATTGTCAGCGTCCCGGCAACGTTCCGACGCCCGCCGCCGCTCGCGCGTGGGTGCAGAACGCCGCGAAGACCGGCGTCGACTGCCTCAAGCTCGGCGCGTACGAGCCGGCCATCATGGAGGCGCTCAACGACGAGGCGCACAAGCAGGGCATGGGCACGACGGCCCATCTGCAACAGGGCGGCGTCGCTCAGATGAATGCCATCGATGCGGCGCGCGCGGGACTCGACACGGTCACGCACTTCTATGGCCACTTCGAGTCGCTCTTGAGGGACACGGTCGTGCAGGACTGGCCGGTCGACATGAACGCGGCCGACGAGCAGTGGCGCTTCGGGCAGGTCGCGCGCCTCTGGAATCAGATTCACGAGCCGGGCAGTCCCGAATGGAAGGCCTATCTCGAAGAGCACAAGAAGCTCGGCACCGTATTCGATCCGACGATGACGATCTATTCCGCCGGGCGCGACGTCATGCGCTTCCGCGAGGCGGAGTGGCACGACAAGTACACCCTCCCGTCGCTGATGGACTTCTACACACCAAGCCGCGCGGCGCACGGCTCGTACTGGTTCAACTGGACGACGCATGACGAGGTCGCGTGGAAGAACTTCTACCAGGTCTGGTTCAGGCTGCTGAACGACTACAAGAAGATGGGCGGCCGCGTGGCCACCGGGTCCGACTCGGGCTTCATCTATCAGACGTACGGCTTCGGCTACATCAACGAGCTCGAGATGCTGCAGGAAGCGGGCTTCCATCCGCTCGAAGTCATCCAGGCGGCGACCATGAACGGCGCGCTGACGCTCAGCGAGCATCGCGCGCAGCCGGTGGGCTTCGGCACGGTGAAAGCCGGCATGCTCGCCGACCTCGTCATCGTCGACCAGAACCCGCTCGCGAATTTCAAGGTGCTGTATGGCACGGGTGCGGTGAAGTTGAACGACGAGACCGGCCGCGTCGAGCGCATCGGCGGCGTCAAGTGGACGATCAAGGACGGCATCGCCTACGACGCGAACAAGCTGCTGGCCGATGTCGCCGCGATGGTCCAGAAGCAGAAGACCGGACGCACGACCAGTCAGCAGTAAAGCCCTATATGCGCTTCACGACCGCCGTCGTGGTTCTGGGATTTTTGGGCTCGGCCACCTCGCCGCCAGGCTCTCGCCAAACACCGGCGACTGGGGATTCGTACGTCGTTGGTGACCGCGTAGTGGTCGTTCCTCCTCCCAGGGGTTACCTCGATGCCGCAGCGCGTTTCGAAAGCGCCAGGAAAAGTTTCAGCGCCGAGGCGGGAAATCTGGATCTGTTGGCGGTATTCATGACCTCGGAGGACGTGAACGCGGTCTCGCAAGGGACGCCGCCGGCACTCACCATGTACGCGACCGTTAAGACGATACGCCCTCTGAAAGACCGCACCTTTTCACCGAGGGAGTTTCCCGCGATTTTCAAAGCCGCCATGGGAACGATGACGGCCGATCCGCGTCTCCTGGAGGAGTTATCGGACCGGCTTGGCAGCACGCTCAGCATAGGCAGGCCGCTGAACCTTGGGATCGTGGAGTCCACCGCCACCACCACGAGCGTTCTCCAACTTACGCGGGCGGCAGTGGGTGACGCCACGGAGATAATCGCAACGGTCTCTTCACTCATGCTTCTGAACGAAAAGATCGTCGTCATTACGATCTTCCGGAAATACGCGAATGTGAGTGACCTCGATACTCTTCGCGCGTTCACGACCGACTGGGTGGACAACATCAGACGCGCCAACATGCCGGGCCGATGACGGGGCCGTGAAGAAGATGTGTGCCAAGCAGTGAAGCGCTTCGGTCTGACTCCCCTGTTGGTGCTCGCGGCCATCGTCACGGCGATGCTGGTTGCCGCGAAATACACGCCGTACTTTCCCGGCGATGTGGCAGTCGCGCGGGCGATTCAGACCACCGCGCCGGCCGGCGACTGGGCGCGTGCGGTGACGCGCGCCGCCTACGTGCCATGGATCTACGGTGTGCTTGCCGTGTCGGCGCTCGCGGCGCTGCGCGTCGCCGGCTGGCGTGCGGCCGCCGCGATGGCCG
>JBBDWL010000149.1:0-11803 GCA_040902895.1 Vicinamibacterales bacterium
ATCTCGTGCAGCCCAACGACACCATTCGCGTCCGGCAGCGCTTCATCTAGGTCCAATCATCGGTCGACTCCTAATCGGCGCCCGTTGGCCGCCGATGGTTCGCTCAGGACCTGGTCGGCGGTCCAGCAACCGCCGTTGCACAATCTTGAAAATCGTCATTGAGCCAGGCCGCGGCGCTGCCGACTATTGGCGCGACCTGTGGCGTTACCGCGAGCTGCTGTCGTTTCTGGCGTGGCGCGATGTCGCCGTGCGTTACAAACAGACCGCGATTGGCTTTGCCTGGGCCCTGATCCGCCCGGCGCTGACGCTGCTGGTGTTTGTGGCGTTCCGCCGAATGGCGGGACTGCGGCAGGGCGAGGTGCCCGATGCGCTGCTGGTCCTCGCCGCCGTGCTGCCGTGGCAGTTCTTCTCGTCGGCGCTACTCGAAACGTCGAACAGCCTGATCGGCAACACCGCCCTGATCGCGAAGGTCTATTTTCCGCGGCTGATCATACCGATCGCCGCGGTGGCGACCGCGTTCGTGGATTTCCTCGCCACGCTCGTGCTGGTGGTGCTCCTGATGGCGTGGTACGGGTTTACGCCCGATCTGCGGATTGCCGCGATGCCGCTCCTCGTGGTGCTGGCGGCGGCGCTCTCGCTCGGGCTGGGGCTGTTGCTCGCGGCGCTCAGTGTCAGGTACCGCGACTTTCGTTATGTCGTGCCCTTCATCGTGCAACTTGGACTGTTCGTGTCGCCGGTGGCCTTCGACACCTCGCAAGTACCCGAGCGCTGGCGTCTGCTGTACGCCCTCAACCCGATGGTCGGCATCATCGATGGCTTCCGGTGGTCGATGCTCGGCGGACGGACGCCCATCGACGCCCAGGTGCTTGCCGCGTCGGTAGCGGTCACGTTCGTGGCCATGATTCTTGGCGTGTCGTATTTCCGGCGAACCGAACGCGGTTTCGCCGACGCGATCTAACCCGGCAAATGAGCGCCATGGTGTCGATCGAAGGCGTCGGTAAGCGTTACCTGCTGCATCACCGGCCTTCCTCGGCGCGATATGAAACACTGCGAGACGCGGTGGCAGACGCGGCCGCAGCGCCATTCAGGTGGTTCAACGGCGCGCCTCGAGCGGCGAGCGCAACGGAGGACTTCTGGGCGCTTCGCGACGTGTCGTTCGACGTCGGGCGAGGTGAGGTGGTCGGCATTATCGGTCCTAACGGCGCCGGCAAGAGCACGCTGCTCAAGATCCTCAGCCGCATCACCGATCCGACCGCCGGACGGATCACGCTGCATGGACGTGTCGCGAGCCTTCTCGAGGTCGGCACCGGGTTCCACCCTGAGCTCAGCGGGCGCGAGAACATTTTTCTGAACGGCTCGATCCTTGGTATGTCGCGCGCCGAGATCGTTCGGAAGTTCGACGCGATCGTGACGTTCGCCGGCGTCGAAACGTTTCTCGATACTCCCGTCAAGCGCTTCTCATCCGGAATGTACGTCCGTCTCGCCTTTGCGGTGGCGGCGCATCTCGAGCCCGAGGTGCTCGTGGTCGACGAAGTGCTCGCGGTCGGCGACATCGAGTTTCAGCAGCGTTCGCTTGGCAAAATGCAGGAAGTCAGCCGCGGTGGCCGCACGGTGTTGTTTGTGAGCCACAACATGGCGGCGATCAACAGCTTGACCACGCGGACCGTGTTGCTCGATCGGGGCCGGATGATATTTGACGGGCCCACTGGTGAGGCCATTGGGCGCTACGTGCAACTAGCCGGCCGTGCCACGGCGTCCGTGGCGTTTGGCCGCGGCGCGCACTCCGCTGTCATTTCGGCGCAACTCATGGACGGCGACGACCAGCCGACGGCGCAGTACACGCCCGGGCTGCCGCTTCGCCTCGAAGTCGTGTTTGAGACGGACGGCCGGCCCGGGCTGTCACTCGAGATGTTTCTCGTCGATGCGCTGCAACAGAAGATAGCCATGGCGTCGCTTCATCACTTCGAAGGGATCGTGCTGCCGGAGACGCCCGGCCGGTATCGCACCACTCTCGACCTGCAACCGGTCTGGCTCGCGTCCGGCGCGTATTCGATCGACGTCACCACGTCGATCGTGAATTCGAGCTGGGACCACTATGTTGACAACGCCGCAGCGCTGGACGTGGTCCTGTCGAACCCGGGCGGCCGGCCCTGGGACTTCAAGCATGACTTCGGCTACGGCGCCTTCGCACTGCCGTGCGCACGCGTGCCTGAATTCGTGCCAGAACCGCATGACGGTCGTTGACGTCCGAACGGCCTCGATCGACGCATGTCCAGCCTGCCAGAGAACAGCCCCGACTCAGGTTGGCCGGTCCGCGACGGGGTTCGATACCTCCATCAATGGCCGTCTTTTCCGCCAGCCGCCGTACGCCGTTCGCCATTGCGATGCGTGTGGTCTGTACTTCAAGTCCGCCACGCTGTCCGCCGCCGAGTTGAGCGTCTATTACGCGATGCTCGACAGCGCGCCGTTCGAATACGACGGCCAATTCCCGACCGATCGCCTTCTGCTCGAGCGGCTGGCAGCGCTTCCCGAGCGCAGTGGCGTCCTGGACTTCGGGTGCAGCTCCGGGCGCATCCTCAAGTCGCAGGCGGCGCGATTGCGTTGTGTCGGCGTGGAACCCAACGAGCCGGCCGCCGCTTTGGCCCGCTCCAGAGGCATCGCCATCACGAGCGAAACCGAGTTGTGGCGGTCGCCGCAGACTTTCGACGCCATCCTGCTCACCGATGTCTACGAGCACCTGACCGATCCAGTGCCGCTGGCCGAACGGCTCGCGGGCCGCCTCGCGTCCGGCGGCTGGCTGGCGATCATTACCGGGAATGCCGATGCGATTACCGATCGTGATCGCCTGGCGGAGTTCTGGTACTTCCGCTTGCCGGGCCACGTCTCGATGGTGAGCGAACGCCATCTGTACTGGCTGGCGGCGCGGCTCCAGCTCACGCTGGCCGAGGTTCACCGCTGCAGTCACTACGCGACCACCGTTCGCCAGGAGCTGAGGCAGCGCGTGCAGGCCTTCGCGTACGGCCGGTTTCGAACATCGCCGCACGGACTCGCCGCTCGAGTGATGCGGCTGATCCCTCATCTCAAGTCCGCCGAGCAGTGGACTTCAGCCCCGGCATTCACGTGCGGCGAGGACCACATCGTCGCCTTCTTTCAGCGATCGTGAACCTGTCAGGAGTGCAGCATGGGTAAGCAGACGGTCCTGGTGACGGGCGGCCTCGGCGCCGTCGGCACGTATCTGGTGAAGGAGCTGCGCGGCCGCGGGCACGACGTCTTCGTCGCCGATCACAAGCACTCGCGCGAAGCCAACTACGCGCGCTGCGACGTCGGCGAGTTTCGGCAGGTGGAGCGGCTGTGGACCGGAGGCGGGTGGGAACAAGGCAGCCTGGCGAAGGCGCACAAGTTCGACACGGTGTATCACCTGGCCGCGGAGTTCGGGCGCTGGAACGGCGAGGACTATTACGAGAACGTGTGGCGCACCAACGCCGTCGGCACCAAGAACATTCTCCGCATGCAGGAGCGCGAAGGGTTCAACGCCGTCTACTTTTCCTCATCCGAGGTCTACGGCGACTACGACGGCGTGATGTCCGAGGATGTCATGGACCGCGTCGAGATCAAGCAGATGAACGACTATGCGATGTCGAAATGGATCAACGAGATGCAGGTGCGGAATTCGGCGACGCAGTTCGGCACCAAGTCGGTCCGCGTCAGGCTGTTCAACACCTACGGTCCGGGCGAGTACTACAGTCCGTATCGATCGGTGATCTGCCTGTTCTGTTACCGCCTCCTGCACGACATCCCAATCACGGTGTACAGCGGCTACAAGCGGACCAGCACGTTCATCACCGACATGGCGCGCACGCTGGCCAACATCAGCGAGCGCTTCAAGGCCGGCGAAGTCTACAACATCGGCGGCGAGGACTTTCATACCATCGAAGAAGTATCGGACATCATCCTCAGGCTGACCGGGAAGGAGCCGCGGCGCAAGACGCTCGTGACCGTTACCGGCGACGAGATGCTCACGACGCGAACCAAGCAGGTGGATTGCACCAAGGCGCGGCGCGATCTCGATCACCAGACCACCGTCACTCTTCAGGAAGGGATCGCGCAGACCCTCGAGTGGATGAGGGACGTCTATCGCGTCAAGTAACGGTGCTGCCCCGTCTGCTGTACATCGGCGACGTCCCGATCGAGGCCAGCTATCACGGTTCGGCGCTGCTGTTCCGGCTGCTGCAACGTTACCCCGCGGATCGGCTGCTGATCCTCGAAGGCAATCTCGTGCCGCCGAAGACGACCCGGCGGCTGCCGCAGGTCAGGCACGCCGCGCTCCATCAGGGCAGCCGGCGTCTGCTCGACAGCCGGTTGCACGACGGCTACTCATGGTGGTTGACCAAACGAGCGGGGAGCCGGCTGAAGCAGGTCGCGAACCTTCTCGACGGCTTTTCGCCAGAAGCGATTCTGACCGTCGGTCACGGTTATTCATGGATCACCGCTGCGCGCGCGGCCCTGGCGTTGAACGTTCCCTTGCACCTGGTGATTCATGACGACTGGCCGCGTGTCGTCGCGCCGTCCCTTCGCGACCTCGTCGATCATCAGTTCGGGGCTGTCTACCGGCAGGCCGCAACGCGCCTGTGCACCTCGCCGTTCATGGCCGACGACTATTTCGGCCGTTACCAGGCTCGCGGCACCGTGCTGCTTCCGTACCGCGCGGTTGATGGTCCGGCGTTCAGCGGTGTCGCGGATCGGCTCCGGCACGCGAACCCGGCGCCCGTCTTTGCCTTCGCCGGCACGATCAATTCTCCTGGCTACGCCAGGCTGCTGCGGCAATTGGCGACGGCCATCGCCGAACACCGCGGCGAGCTGCTGTTGTTCGGTCCGATCGATGCCACTGCCGCGGCCGCAGCGGGATTGGCGCTGCCAAACATCAGGCTCGGCGGATTGCTCAGCTCTGACGAACTGCTCCTGCGGCTGCGTTCCGACGCCGACGTGCTCTTCGTGCCCATGTCGTTCGATCCCGCAGATGCCGCGAACATGCGCATGGGATTTCCAAGCAAGCTCACGGAATATACGGCTGTCGGCCTCCCGCTGTTGATCTGCGGTCCGCCGGATTGCTCCGCCGTGCGCTGGGCTCTCGACCACCCGGGTGTTGGAGAAGTCGTGACCGCTGACCATGAGTCCGCACTGGCCGGCGCGGTCACACGGTTGTCGACGGATGCCGCCCATCGCATCGCTCTGGCCGAGCGCGCGCAAGCCATCGGGGCGCGCGATTTCGCGCCGGGAACTGCCCAGGCGATTTTCCATCACGCCTTGCAATCTACCCGGGCGTGAAGACCGCACCGCCGCCGTCGCTCCGCGATCGCCTGCTGTTCGCCGGTCTGGGCCTGTTGCCGAGGTCCGTCGCCAGCCACCTGCTGTTCCTGCTGCAGTCACACCCGCAACTCGCGGACGGTTGGGGGTATCACGTCAGGCCGATCGATCAACGCGAGGCGTTCACCGAACAGTACCTGCTCGAGGCCTTCCTGGCATTCAACCGCGAGTTCCACGTCAAGGCGGCGAATTTCTGGCTGGCCGGCGAGTGTGCCGACGAGGTGAAGGCCCTCGTGCCCGAATCCGCCTGGTGTTCCGACGACCGGGGGCGAGGCAGTTTCTGGATGCAGCGCGCGTGATCCCCGACACCATCAGCGCCATTGTTCCCACCATCGGGCGCGCCGACGCGCTCGCGGCGTTGCTCGAAGCCCTGGCGTCGCAGACGCGCCGCCCCGACGAAGTGATCATCGCGGATGGCAGCGATGGCACGGAGGTCCGTGCCGTTGCCGCGAACGGGCAATGGCGGCGACGCGGCCTGCCGGTGCGATATCTTCACGTCCACCCGCCAAACGCCGTGCGGCAGCGCCAGGCAGCTATCGAGGCGGCTACCGGTTCGCTGCTGCTCTTGTTGGACGACGATGTGGTGCCTGAGTCTAATTGCGTTGCAGCGCTGGCGGACTGTCTGAGGAGCCACATGGCAGTCGGCGTGAGTGCGGATTTTTCGAACCAGCAATGGCCGCCGCCGACAACGCTCTGGCGCTGGTACCTGCGGTGGGTCCATCGCATCACCGGCTCGATGTGGCAGGGGCGCGTGATTGGGCCGCTGCTTCGTTTCGGCTATCACCCAATGCCCGTCGACCCGTCGCCGATGGAGTGGCTTGGGTCTGGCAATAGTCTGGTTCGCCGCGACGCCTACGACCGCGCCGGTGGATTCTCGGACTTCTTCCTCCACCGCTCCACACTCAATGAGGACGTCGATCTCGGGCTCAAACTGGGTCGGCAGGGTCGGCTGTTGCTGTGCCCGGCTGCGCGGATGGCCCATACGCATGCCCCTGGTGGCCGCGCCTCGGTCCGCGTCCTGGCCGAAGACGACTTGTACAATCGTTATGTGATTCTGCGCCGCACCATGCGGCACTCACGATTCAGGGCGCTCACGCAGATCACCATCTACTTCGTGGTCGAGACCCTCAGCGGCCTCGCCGCGTCGGCGCGGCATCTGCGGTCCACAGGTTTCGGCGACCGGCTGGTCGGCCGCGTCCGGGCGTTGATGCGCATCGCCGGCGCCGCGCCCGGAATCAAGACGCTGTGACGACGTCCTGCGAAAACTGGGTCTTTCTCGGGGACAGCCTTACTGAAGGAATCGGCGCCGGTCGCGACAACTATGTGAGCGAGCTCGCGAAGTTGCTTCGCGCCGACGCCACGGTCAACCACGCCGTTCATGACATTCGCCTTCGCGACGTCAATCCGCTGACGTTCAACCCCTACATCCGAACCAATCTTGCGGGCTTTCTCGATGCCGACCGGCATGACGGTGGCGACGCGCTGTGGTTGTGGAATTTGGCGTCCGAAGGGCGGTTCATCGACGGCGATCGCCAGTGGTTGCCGCTGTTGAGCAACCTCGCGCCAGGGCGGGTGTTCATCTATCGTGGCAGCCTCGAGAGCGTGATCCGGCCGGCAGCGGTCTTCGACCAGGCGTGGCCGGCGTGGGTGCCGCGAAGCTGGAGAGGGTTGGTGACGCTCGATCCCCGTTGCTTCTTCAGCCGCGGCGGCGCCCGTCGCATCAAACAGGTCCTGATCGACGACCTCAAACAGCGCACCCGCAAACGGTTACTGGCGTCGAGGCCGGGCCGGCCGTTGTACGACGCCGCGACGATCGACGCCCACTACGTCGCGCTGCTCGAGGCGCTGCGTCCGCTTGGCGCAGGGATCTACATCCTTGGCCTGATCGGGCCCGATGAGGATTGTTTCCCTGGTTCTGCGGCGCAGTTCGCGACAGTCAATGCTCGCCTGCGCGCGATCGCCCGCTCGTTCGGCGCCGAGTTCATCGATTGGGCGGCTGATGGAGAGTTCCAACGCGAGGTTCAACCGTGGCGGTGTCGCGACGGGTTTCATCCGACACGCGAAGGCGCACAGATTCTCGCGCGGGTCCTGCGGCGGCGGCTGAATGCGGACGTCCCTCACTGATGATCGTTCGACAGAGCACCGGCTCCTCGATTGCCGCGATCGTGACGGCCTATCGGCGGATCGACGCGGTACGACACACCTTGGCCATCCTCCACCAATGTGATCCCGGTCCGGAGGAAATCATCGTTCACGTTGACGGCGGTGAGCACACGTGCGCGGCGACCATCGAGCGCGAATTTCCTGGCGTCCGTGTGATCATCAGCGAGGGATTGCTCGGACCGGGGGGCGGCCGCAACAAGCTGATGGCCGCGGCGACCCACCCGATTGTTGCCAGCTTCGACGACGATTCCTACCCGGTCGACCGTGATTTCTTTGCGCGAGTCACGGCCCTGTTCGAGCGTCACCCAGAGGCATGGGTGCTCGACTCCCACGTCTTTCATCCACAACAAGCCATCGAGCCCGAGTCGGCGGCGGCCGTCTGGGTGGCGGACTTTTCCGGCGGCGGTTGCGCGTACCGCAAGGCGCGCTTCCTGGCAGTCGGCGGCTACGTGCCGCTGCCGACCGCCTATGGGATGGAAGAAGTGGATTTTGGCTTGCGACTCCACGCGCTCGGCGGCCGCGTGCTGCGCTCCCGGCGGCTGCGCGTCTTTCACAACACGGATCTCGCGCGCCACGCGGACCCCGCCGTCACCGCCGCCACCATCGTCAACATCGCCTTGCTGGCGTACTTGCGATATCCGCGCTGGTTCTGGGGGTTAGGCGCCGCTCAGTGCGTCAAGCGGATCGGGTGGCTGGTTCGGCATCGTCGTTTCCGAGGCGTGGTGTCCGGGCTGATCGGTATTCCAGCGGCAATCACTCGGCATCGCGGTGAGCGCGATCCGATTTCGGCGCCGGCGCTGCGGTCGTATTTCTCGTTGCGCCGCCACCCGGTTCCGGTTGGTTACGACAGCCACTCCGTGCCGGCGCGACACGGCTGACGCAATGCTCCGCCTGTTGAAGAGCCTGCTGCCCGATCGGTCGATGTTGCTGCCGGTGTGCGCCGGCCCGTTTCGCGGCGCCCGCATCGTCGCCAATCCGCGCGCCTCGCTGCGCAAAATGCTCGGACTTTACGAACGTGAGCTCAATGGCTGGCTGACGGCCGCGTTGCCGCGGGTGACACGGCTGATCGACGTCGGCGCCAACGACGGCTATTTCGCCTACGGCTGCGCCGCGGCGATGCGCCGCTCCGGGCGGCGTGGCGAGATCATCTGTTTCGAGCCGCAGCCGCAGCACCAAGCCGAATTGCGCCGGGGGTTCGACGCCTTCGCCGACGCGGGTCACACGGCGTGTATCGTGCCGGCGCTGGTCGGTGAGCACGAAACGCCTGGCATGACTACTCTGGATGCCTTGCGAGTTGCGGATCGCGACAACACGCTAATCAAGATCGATGTGGAGGGCGCGGAGCTGGCGGTCCTCGCTGGTGCGACGTCGTGGCTGCGACCTTCCAACCTGTTCCTGATCGAAGTCCACCAGCACGCGTATCTCGAGCAGCTCAACCGGGTGTTCAGGAGCCACGGGCTCGCGCTGTGCCAGATCGATCAACGGCCGCTGCCTATTCTCGGACGGGAAGAGCGTGACACCGACAATCGGTGGCTCGTCTCCCAATTGTGAGTTTACGCCGGGCGACTGTGGCGGCTCCATCATGGGTATGTTGCCAGTTGGGTGCGCGCGAGCATTTCATGGTGCCGGCCGCCTTGAAACGGCGTGCCGCGCTGACGCGGCTGATCACGGATTTCTGGGTGCGTCCGGGCAACCGCCTGGGCGCGGTCGTGCCTCGCTTGCGCGACCGGTTCCATCCCGGGTTGGACGGTTCGGTGAGCGCCTTCAATGGGTCGGCGATGGCGTTCGAAGCGCGCGAATTCGCCCGCGGCGCCTTTGGCTGGACGCGAATGGTCCGCCGCAATGACTGGTTCCAGGCGAAAGCCCGGGAATGGCTCGAGCAGGAGATCGACGCGAACACGGTGGTGTTTTCCTACAGCTATACGGCACGCCGCGTGTTCGACCTGGCCAAGACCCGTGGATGGAAGACGGTGTTGACGCAGATCGATCCCGGTCCCGCGGAGGAGGAGATCGTGGCGCGGCTGCACCGCGCGCATCCCGGTGTCGAACCGAAATGGAAGCCGGCGCCGCCGCGCTATTGGCAGCACTGGCGTGACGAGATCGACCTCGCCGATCTCGTCGTCGTGCATTCAGACTGGTCGCGAGCGGCATTGGCAGGCATCGGAGTCCGACAGGAGAAGCTCGTCGTCATTCCCCTCGCCTACGAGGCGCCGGCCGAGGCGGCGAGTGTTACGCGCCAGTATCCCGATCGATTCAGCGACGAGCGTCCGCTGCGCGTATTGTTCCTCGGACAGGTGATCTTGCGGAAGGGTGTGCTGGCGCTCCTCGATGCCGCTCGCGAATTACGACACGAGCCAATCGAGTTCATCGTGGCAGGACCCAACACACTCGGTCGTCATCACCGGCGGTCGCCGGGACGCATTCGATGGGTCGGCAGTGTGCCGCGTGGTCAGACCGGGGCCGTCTATCGTGACGCCGACGTGTTTCTGTTTCCCACGTTATCGGACGGGTTCGGGTTGACGCAGCTGGAGGCGCAAGCGTGGCGGCTACCGCTGATCGCCACATCGAACTGCGGCAAGGTGGTCAGACACGGCGTCAACGGCGTCCTGCTCGAGCAGGGGTCCGGGTCTGAGATCGCCGCGGTGTTGAGGCAAATGGTCGCCGACCCTGCGCAGCTCGGTGCGATGAGCCGATCGTCACGCGTCGATGAACAACACTTGCCCGACCGGTTTGCAGCGGCTCTTCTGGGGAGCAGGTCCTGAGCGAGCGTCTCGATGACTGGCTCCGCCGCTACCTGGTCTGCCCTCGCGATCATGGTGCGCTGGTCGAGACCCTCGCGTGGCGCGGTCATGGCGGCGCGGCCGCGAGCGAGCGGTCTGGCGTCCTCGTCCACCTGGCCGACAGCGTCTACGTGCACGCGACCAAGCCATGACCGTCGTCGTTACCTACTTCCCGTCGCCGTACCAGGTCGAGCTCTTCAACGAAATCGAGCGGCAGCGTCCAGGACGGTTGCGGGTGGTCTATCTGTTTCGTCAGGTCGCGAATCGGCGTTGGGCGGGCGTTCCGGCGACACATCAGTACAGCTATCTCGATAAAGGTGCTGTGCCGCCGTCGATCGAGAAGGACGTCGAACAGGCTGAATTCGTGGTGTTCAATTACTACAACGATCGGCGGGCGTCGCGTCTCATTCGGCGGCGAGCGGCGACCGCGCGCCCGTGGTGTTTCTGGGGCGAACGGCCCGGCTATCGATTTCCGTGGCTGGCCCGCGTCGCGCGGTTTCGTCGCCTTGGCGCCCTCCGCAGCGGGGATCACCCGATCTGGGGAATTGGCAGCTGGGCGGTCGACGCGTACCGAAAAGAGTTCGGCCCCTCGCGCCGCTATCTCAACCTTCCGTACTATTCCGATCTCGATCGCTTTCAGGCGTCACGGCCGATGTATTCAGATCGCGAGTTCGTGTTCCTGTTCTCCGGTGTCCTGACGCGTCGCAAGGGAGTGGATCTTCTGGCCGGGGCGTTTCGCCGGCTTGCCGCCGAGTCGCCGCGCGTTCGGCTGACGATCATGGGCGACGGTGAGCTGGCGGCGTCGATGCAGAACACGCTGGCCGGCATCGATCGAGTCGACTGGATCGGTTTCAAGGACTGGGACGCGCTGCCAGCCGTGTATGCCTCTGCGCACACGTTATGCGTGCCGTCCCGGCACGACGGGTGGGGCCTTGTCGTCCCCGAAGGTCTGGCGTCCTCGCTGCCGACGATCGCCACCGATCGAACAGGCGCCGCGCTCGACCTGATTCGACCCGGACACAACGGCTGGGTGATCCCGTCAGGCGACGAAGACGCCTTGCTGCACGCGATGCGCGACGCCGCGGCGCTCGACGCCGTTGAATGGCGCGCCATGAGCGAGCGGGCCCGCGACAGCGTGCGCAGCCACTCGCTGGCGGCGGGTGCGACGCGGTTTCTCGAGGCCGTCGAGACGGCGGTGCATCAGGCCGAGGTGGCGATCTAAGCATGTGCGGTATTGCGGGCTTCCTGAGACAACACCCGGGCAGTGATCTGCGGCCGTCCCTCGATCGCGTCCAGCAGGCGATCGCGCATCGCGGTCCTGACGATCGAGGGACATGGGTGTCGACGCGTCAGCACGCGGCCTTCGCGCATACGCGGCTGTCGGTCCTGGATCCGTCGCCGGCGGGGCATCAGCCGATGGCCGTAGCCGATCAGCGCTTCACGATCACTTACAACGGCGAGATCTATAACTTCGCCGAGCTGCGCGCCTCACTAGT
>JBBDWL010000150.1:0-11753 GCA_040902895.1 Vicinamibacterales bacterium
GAGTTGATCGACTGCAGCCACAGGATCGGCACTTCCCAGCCGAAGAGCATGCGGTCGGTGAAGTCGGCGGCGAACAGGTTGAGCGAGGTCGGGGCCTGTTCGAACGCCGACCAGAAGATGGTCGCGAAGATGAACAGGACGACGATCACGGCCACTCGCTTCTTCTCGTCGGTGTCGAGGCCGGCGAACGCGAAGAGATAAATGAAATACAGCGCGACCATCGCGAGCACCACGTCGCGCATGCGCGCCGCCAGCGCGGGCGCGTTGATGGTGAACACGCCGGCCAGCGCCATCAGCACCACGGCAACGATCAACCCGACGCCGAGGCCGACGTACAGCTTCACCTTGCGCTGCTCCTGAGGGCCTGCCGAAGGCGCGAGGCCGATGCCGCCGAGCGTGTTGGGGGCGCGCAGCTTGTACGTAATGAGACCGATCACCATGCCGATGCCCGCGGCGCCGAAGCCGTAGTGCCAGCCGACGCGCTCGCCGAGATAGCCGGTGATGAGCGGCGCGATGAGCGCGCCGATGTTGATGCCCATGTAGAAGATCGAGAAACCGGCATCGCGGCGCGCCGATTCGCCCTGCGTGTACAAGTCGCCGACGATGGCCGAGATGTTCGGCTTGAGCAGGCCCGTGCCGGAGACGATGAAGATCAGGCCGACGAAGAACGTCGCCTGGTGGAACACCGCCGACAGCGCGATCGACAGGTGCCCCAGCGCGATCAGGACGCCGCCGTACCAGATGGCGCGCTGCAGGCCCAGCCAGCGATCGGCAATCCATCCGCCGGGCAGCGCCGCCAGATAGACGCAGAAGGCGTAGATGCCGACGATCGAGGAGGCCGTTTCGCGATCGAAGCCGAATCCGCCATCGAACAGCGCCGCCGTCATGAACAACACGAGCAGCGGGCGAATCCCGTAGTAGGAGAAGCGCTCCCACATCTCGGTGAAGAACAGCGTCGACAGCCCGCGCGGATGGCCGTAGAAGCTGCGATCGTCGGTGAGAGCTGTTCCTTTAGGTCCTGCGATGGGTGATGGGTCCATATCAGTTCATTTGGTTTCGGGGACGTACCCAGGAGGGGCGGCGGCCGATTCGTTGCCGAAGAAGTAATCCTCCATGTACTTCGCGACGAGCAGCTGCGCCTCTTTCTGGAACGGCAGCAGCTTGTACTCGTTCAGGATCATCTTCATGCGCTCTTCCCACTGCGCCCAGGCTTCGGCCGAGACATTGTCGAAGATGCGCTGGCCGAGCTCGCCGGGCCATGGAGGTGCGGGCAGACCGGGAAGCTCGCGCTTCAATTTCACGCAATTGACCATTCGCACGCTCTGCCTCTTTCATGGGGCTCTGCCCCATACCCCGGCTCGGTCACTCGCGGGGACCCCGATGCCCCGCTCCGTTCCCTCGCATTCGGGCAGCATCTTACATGACTGAGCCGGGCTGTAGTGAATCACTCCATGCCGCCCCGGTTCTCACATGCCCGACCCCGGATTGCCCACAAGTGCGCGGAAATCAGTCCTTTCGGGTGTTCAGACGGCACATTGGAGCGGCCATCGGCTGTCCGCCTATGGCACAGTGTTTGATAGCCACCCCGACGGTTGCTTCGCATGTCCGAAGCAAGGAGAGAGGAAGGGCGCGCGTGCCAGAGAAGCCGGAATCGAACCCGCCATCGCCTGGCGAGCCCGACACGCCGGCCGATCCCCAGCAGGTGCCGCCGACACCACCGGATGAACCCGCACCCGTGCCCGTGCAGGATCCTCCGGTCGAACCCGTGAAACCGCCTTACGTCGTCGCGCGAGACAGGGCAGGGCAAAGCGACGGCCCGCAGGCGAATCCCGACAAGGGACGAGGAAGCAGCCATCATGAACGAGACGCCGAGGACTGAGATGAACCCGCCGGCCCGCAAGGAGCGCCGCGGCTTCGCGTCAATGTCGCCCGAAAAGCAGCGCGAGATTGCGAGCAAGGGCGGACGCGCGGCGCATGCGAAAGGGACGGCGCACGAGTGGACCTCTGAGGAAGCCCGGGTGGCTGGCCGCAAGGGCGGTCAGATCAGCCGTGGTGGACGTGGGCGGCTCAGCGAGACGTCAATGCATGGCGGCTCTCTCGAGCCAGCGGAGCCTTCCGGCGCGTTCGCGACGCGCCAGATTGACTAGGCCGGCGCAGCTGCGCCGAGAAACTAGGGAAAAGATGAGACAGACGATGGAGGCGTCACCAATGATGAGACGAGCGACTGTGGCTCTTGCAGCCATGGTGTTGTACGCGGGGACGGCGTTCGCGCAGTCCACCGTTTCGAGCGCGCTGTCGACATCGACGGTTTCGCAGACGCAGCAGACCACCGCGCAGACGCAAAACGGGTCGATGACACAGACACTTACTATGGAGCCGGACCGCCGGCCGGCGACCACCACGGTCGACGGCGACACCGGACTCTGGTTCGTGCCCACCGCGGAAGTGCTGGGACCGCGCAAGTGGTCGTTCAGTATCTATCGCAAGAACTTCGACTTCGAGCAGGGCTTCACCGACGTGACGACCTTCCCGATCACGCTCGCGTTTGGCGTGGGCGAGCGCGTCGAGTTCTTCACGGCCGTCGAAGCCGTGCGCCGCATCGACCGCGACTCGCGGCCGATCTTCTTCGAAGATGACGACGTCGACAACGGCGGCGGAGTCGTCAACCCGTACCCGTTCGTGCGTGAGGCCTGGTCGGGCAATGACTTCGGCGACATCTGGGTCGGCGCGAAGATCAATTTCCTGTCGCAGTTCGAGCAGGATCCGGTCGCCTTTGCCCTTCGCGCGCGCGTGAAGATCCCGACGGCGAGTGAAGACGAAGGCGCCGGCACCGGCAAAATGGACTTCGGGGTCGATGCCATTCTGAGCGGGGAGGCCAACGAGCGCGTCGAATGGGCCGGCACCCTCGGCTATCTGCACCGCGGCGATCCCGATGGAGCCGATCTCGCGAGCGGCATCCGCTGGGGCTTCGGTCTCGGTTTCCCGAGCCGGCAGGGCCTGCGGCTGACCGCCGAGATACACGGTGAAAAGTTCCTGAGCGATTCCGTCACCCTCGATAACCGTCTGGTGGGCGAGGACAACTCGCTCTCGCCGCTGGTGTCGGGCAACGACAGCCCGATCAATGCCACGCTGGGTCTGACCTGGCAGCACAGCAACGGCTTCTTCCTTGGCGCCGGCGTCAACTGGAACTTCGCGCTCGATGGCCGCAGTGAGTTTGGCGGCTTCGAAGACGAGGCGGGCGACTCGCTCGGCTTCCAGGCGCGCATCGGGTACCACCCCGGCGTGCGCATCTATACGCCGCCGCCGCCTCCGCCGCCGCCTCCGCCGCCAGCGCGTGTCAACAACCCGCCGACGGTGACCGCGCGCTGCGAGCCCGGCACCGTGCCGCCAGGCGGATCGGCAACGGTCATCGCGACCGCGCAGGATCCTGACGGCGACGCGCTCACCTACCGCTGGACCGCCGCGTCGGGCACGCTTGCGACGCCGACGGATCGGCAGTCGGTGTGGACCGCGCCCATGGCGGTCGGTTCGTACCCGGTGACCGTCACGGTGACCGACAGCAGCGGCGCAACGGCCTCTGACACGGCGACGTGCCAGGTGGTGGCGCCGGACCTGCCGCCGCTGGTGTTCGAAGACGTGCACTTCGACTTCGATCGGTACTCGCTGCGTGAAGACGCGCTGCGCGTGCTCGATGAGGCCGTCACGGCTCTTCAGGCGCGGCCTGAGGTGCGTGTCGAAATCGAAGGTCACACCTGCAACATCGGCACGGCCGAGTACAACCTCGCGCTGGGCGAGCGTCGCGCGATGTCCGTGCGCGACTACCTGATCAGCCGCGGCATCAGCGCCGACCGCCTCCGCACCGTCAGCTTTGGTGAGGAACGGCCGAAACACGACAACGCGCGCGAAGAAACGCGCCGTCTGAATCGTCGTGCCGCGCTTGTCGTGAGAATGATCCCATAGGCAGGTGTCAGCGGGCCCTCCGGTATGTTCCGGAGGGCCCGGTTGACTGGAGACACTATGAAATACGTGAACATTTACCTCATCGGCTATTTCGTCCTCGTGATCGGCGCCGTGCTGGCTCTCTGGCAGTCGGGCGTGCTCGATGCCGTGCAGCCGATCTGGATCGGCATCGGTCTCATCATCGCCCTCGGGCTCGGGATCATGCTCGCCGTGTCTTCCGGGAAGCCCGAGATCACGCGCGAGTAGTCCGGACCCGCGCAGGGTCTACGCCGGTGGGCAGGGCGGGGGCGAGCTTGGGTCGATTTACCATCTACAATTCGCCGCGTCGCCTTGCTCTCTTTTTTGTACTCCTCTTCATCTCCTTCATCTCGGCCGCCTGCCACGAAGACGGCGACGTCCAGATCACCGGTTTTCATCTCGAAGGCGTAAAGTCGATCGACGAGGACCGCCTCAGAAGCGTGCTCGCCACCTCCGCCAGCTCGAAGCTGCCGTGGGGCCGCAAGCGCTACTTCGATCGTGCCCGTTTCGATGCCGACCTCAAGCGCATCGTGGCGTTCTATGCCGACCGCGGCTTTCCTGACGCGCGCGTCGTGTCCTCGGACGCGAAATACAACGACGACAAAACCAAGGTCAGCCTCACGCTCGCCATCGAGGAAGGCGAGCCGATCATCGTGGAGGATCTGCAATTTGCCGGCTTCGACGTGCTGCCGCCCGATCACTTCGAATCGCTGGAAGGCCGGCTGTCGCAGAAGGCAGGGCAGCCGCTCGACGCCGAGCTGCTGACGCTGTCACGATCGATTGCGCTCGACGAGATTCGCGATCACGGCTATCCGCACGCGCGTGTACGCATCACCGAATCGCCGGGCACCGGCCTGCGCGATCGCATCGTTACGCTGACGGCGGAGCCGGGCAGGCTCGCGCACTACGGCCCCATCGAGGTCGAGGTCAGACCGGTCGATCCCGAGGACGGCCCGAGCGTGAGCGATTCGGTGATCCTCGACCAGCTCACGTTCAAGCCCGGCGATCTCTACCGCCTCGGCCAGGTGCAGGAGAGCACCCGGCGGTTGTACGGCCTCGAGATGTTCCAGTTCGTCGCGATCGAGCAAGTGGATCCCGATCCGGCATCCGATGTCGTGCGGATGCGCGTGACCGTGACCGAGGGCAAGCACCAGCGGGTGCGCGGCACGGTGGGCTATGGCAGCGAAGAGCACGCGCGCGTGGCCGGCAATTACCGGCACGTGAACTTTCTTGGCGGCGCGCGCACGGCCGGCGTGGAAGGCAAGTGGTCGAGCCTGGATCGCGGCGCGGCGCTCACCTTCGGCGAGCCGAACCTGTTCAACAAGGTCGCGCTGAACATGCGCGCCGAGAACTGGTTCTTCGACCAGCCGACGTACGACCTCACGACGAGGGGCGGCCGCGCGACGCTCACGCGGCGCTTCGGACAAAGCGGGGCGCTCTCGCAGGATCGATCCGTCACGACGATCTCGGGCGGCTATCTCGGCGAGCGCGAAGACTACACGGTCTCGCCGGAAGCGCTCGCCGATCCGACGTTTCGCGACACCCTGATCGCGCTCGGCCTCGATCCGCGGACGGGCCGGGCGGAGGGCCTGCTGTCGGCGATCACGGTCGACATCAACCGCAACACGACCGAAAACCTGCTCGATGCGCGGCGGGGCTACGTCCTGTCGGCGCATCTCGAGCAGGCGGGCCTTGGCGGCGATTACAAATACCTCGAGACGACGGCCGAGGGACGCCACTACTGGAACCTGAACGAGCGCGCCGTGCTTGCGTCGCGGCTGCGTGTCGCGGCGCTTGGCGGCACTGACAATCCGGATGCGGACATTCCGTTTTTCAAGCGGTACTTCCTTGGCGGCGCGCAGAGCCTGCGCGGCTGGGGACGCTTCGAGGTGTCGCCGCTGACCGGCGAGGGCCATCCGATCGGCGGCTTCACGTCGCTCGAGGCGATGGTGGAAGTGCGCTTCCCGGTGACGACCAACATCGGAGGGGTGCTGTTCGGCGACGGCGGCAACGTCTGGCCCGGGCGGTACGACTTCAATCCCGCAGACATGAAGTACGACATCGGGGCCGGCGTGCGCTACCGCACGCCCGTCGGGCCGCTGCGGTTCGACGTCGCGTGGCAGCTCACGAAGATCGAAGGACTGGTCATCGAGGGCGACCCGAAGAACAACAATCGCCGCTGGCGGCTCCACTTTTCGGTCGGCCAGGCGTTCTGATGAGACGCTCCCTTCGGATGATCGGGTTTCTCCTCACAGGCGTGATTGCCATCGTGTGTCTAGCGCTCATCTTTTCGCAGACGCCCTGGTTTCGCGGATGGGCACGCGGGTACGTCGTGCGCAGCTCCGAGCGGTTTCTCAACGGCGAGCTGACGATTGGCGATCTCGACGGCAACCTGTTCACGGGCGCCGTACTTACCGACTTCGCGATCACGATGGACGGCGAGCGCGTGATCTACGCGCGCCGCGCCGAGATCGACTACAACCTCAACGATCTGCTCTCGGAAGGCGTGATCATCGATCGCATCCGGCTGCTCGAGCCCGAGATCATCGTGCGCCGCGATGCACGCGGCCTGAATCTGGGGCGCTTGATCAAGCCGCGGCCGCGCGACCCGCGGGGCCGGCAGCGGACGGTGACGCTCAGCGACATCGAAATCACCGACGGTCACGTCACGCTGCACGGCATCCGCGAGATCGGTCCCTTCATTGTGCCGTCGGAGTTCGTCGATTTCGATGCGCGGCTCGTCTACAAATACTCCGCCGATCGATCGACGCTGAATCTCGCGCACGTGTCGGCCGAGGGCAGAAAGCCGTCGCTGCCGATTCGTCAGCTGGGCGGCACACTCGCCTTTGGCGAAGGGCACATGTTCTTCGACGACCTCACCCTGAAGACGAACGAAAGCAACATTTATGTGGCGGGTGTCATCGAGAACTATCTGAAGAGCGCCAATTTCAAGCTGGCCGTCAAGGGCACGCCGTTGTCGCTGCCCGAGCTCGAAGGCGTAGTGCCGTATGCCGCGCCGTACAACCTGCATCCGACCGTCGACGCCAGACTCGAAGGACCGGCCAGCCGCCTCGTCATGACGATCGATCTCACGTCGGAGGCGGGCACCGCGCAGGGCACGCTCGTGGGCGACTTCGTCGAGCCGAACCGCCGCCTCGAAGGCAACCTGGCGACGGCGAATCTGGATCTCGGCCGTCTGTATTCCGATCCGGATCTGAAGAGCAACATCACCGGACGCGCGCGCTTCGATCTGGCGCTGCTGCGCGGCGACGTGCCGTTTGCCGGATCATGGCAGTTCGAGGGGCCCTCCGCGGAGATGATGGGGTATCGCGTGTCGACCGTGCGCGCGACCGGCCGCGTGAACCGCCGCCGCGTCGAGATCGACAGCGGCAGCGCGAACGCGTACGGCGGATTCGCCACGGCCTCTGGGGTCGTGCAGTTCGCCGACAATCGGGGACGCGGCCTCGCGGTGGATCTGCGCGGGCGGGCCACGAACGTGAATCTGCGCACGCTGCCGGTAACGGTACCCGTGCCGCGGCTGGTGACCGACCTCAACGCAACCGCGTATCGCCTGCGGTACGACGCCGGCGGCTTCGAGGGCGAGGCGACGCTCGCGCAGTCAGTCGTGGAGGGCGCCACGTACGCGGCCGGCACCACCGGACGGTTCAGCACGCGCGGCGGGTTGATCCGCTATGAGGCGGCCGGCAGCGTCACGAATCTGGATCTGCCGCGGTACGGGCGGGCGCTCGACGTCGACTGGCTGACCGACCCTCGGCTCGCCGGACAGTTGAACGGCACGTTCGATCTCGAAGGCCGCGGCGACACCCTCGAATCTCTCGCGCTCGTGGCGAAGGGCACGCTGGCCGACTCGACCATCTTCGGCGGCCAGGTGCCGTCGCTCACGTATGACGCCACCATCCTCGATCGCCGCCTCACCTTCGTGGCCGACGGCAGCTTCCGCGGCTTCGACGGCGCGGTGCTCACGGGCAATACCGCCCACAAAGGCCTGCTGAACGGCACCATCAAGGGCCGCCTCGAGATTGCCGATCTCGCGCAGGACCTCTCCCTCGAGGGCACGGCGTTCGACGGCCTCGCGACACTCGACACGTCGACGATCGGGGCGGTGCGCATCGATCGCGCGACGTTTGACGGCTTGCTGAGCGGCCGTGCGGGCGAGATCCGGCGCTTCGACATGACCGGGCCCGAGCTGACGGCATCGGCAACGGGGCGGTTCGACCTCTCGCCGGCCGGCGAGTCGCGCGTCACATTCACGGCCCAGACCAGCGATCTCGCGAAAATTGGCGAGGTCGTCGGACATCCGCTCTCCGGCGCCGCATCAGCCAGCGGCACGCTCACCGGCAACGGGGCGCTGCTCCGCGCGGAAGGCACGCTCGACGGCAGTGGCGTCGGCTACGGCACCTACCGCGCGGCGACGCTCGATGCGACGTTCACGGCCGTCATTCCGGATCTGGACTACACGCGCGCCACCGGCAGCACGGACGCGCGCGCGACGTTGATCGACGCGGGAGCAATCGAGATTGCCGACGCGACGCTCAAAGCGTCGTATGACGGGAAGGAAGTGACGTTCAACGCGCAGGCGCGCGAAGGCGGCCGCACGCTGGAGTCGGCCGGCCGGGCGATCTTCCACATCGATCACAAGGAAGTGCACCTCTCGGCGCTGACGGTGGCCGCCGGCAATCAGCGCTGGACGCTCGAAGGGGGAGACGCGGCAATCCGGTATGGCCGCGGCGATCTCATGCTCACCGGTGTCACGCTCGTCAATGCCGGCGGCACGTCGCGCATCAGCGCCGACGGCGTGCTGCCGCTCGATACCGAGCGCGCGGTCGGGCCGCTTCGCGTGAAGGTCGTCAACGTCGATCTCGCCTCGATTGAGCCGCTGCTGCTCACGAACCTCGGTCTCAAAGGCACGCTCGATGCCGACGCGGTCGTGACCGGCACGCTGAAAGCACCGCTGGCCGACGGCACGCTGCGGCTCGTCAACGGGGAGATCCGCGGTTACCCGTTCCAGTCGCTCGAAGGCAGCATCGACTATGGCACGCGCGCGCTCGTGCTCGACGTGCGGCTGCAGCAGAATCCCACGGAGTATCTGACCGCCAAAGGCACGGTGCCGCTTAGCGCGCTGCGGCGCGGCCCGGCCGGCGAGCACGTCGAGACGACGGAACAGATCGATCTCCGGATCGAAAGCAGCCCGATGCAGCTGTCGATCATCCAGGCCTTCACGCCGTACGTCACCAACGTCCAGGGTCTCGCCGACGTCAACGTGACCGTCAGCGGCACGCTCGGCGATCCGCATCTGACTGGCGCCATCGGCATCAAGGGCGGCACGTTCGACGTGCCCGAGCTCGGGACGACCTACACCGGGCTCGACACGCAGATCGAGTTCACCGGACACGAGGCGCGCATCAAGACCTTCACGCTCGCCGATGACAACGGCAACATCATGCGCATCGGCGGCGACCTGGCCGTGCACGAGCGGCAGCTGGGCGCCTTCCAGATCTCGATCGAAACCGAGAACTTCGAAATCATCGACAACAGCATCGGCGACGTGCAGATCACCAGCCTCCTGGCCGTGACCGGCACCCTCGCGCGGCCGCGCCTGATCGGCACCATCGAGCTCGAGGCCGGCCGCGTCGAAGTCGACCGGGTCTTCGACATGCTTGGCAGCAACGTGTATGCCCTGACGCCGCAGGAGGGACTTCCGGCCGAAGGCACCACGGTGCGCACGCGCGAGCAGCAGGCCGTGCAGCAGGCCCTGACGGCCGAGCAGAAACAGGCGCAGGCGGAAGCCGCCGGCGCCGCGCACGGACCGGCCCGGCGCACGCCCATCTTCGATCGGCTCGACATGAATGTGCATGTGATCGTGCCGAACAATCTCGTGCTGCGCGGCAACGACATCCGGCCGAGCGGCCCGGAAAGCATTGCGATCGGCGACCTCAACGTGACGGTGGGCGGCGACGTCAGGCTGCAGAAAGCGGCTGATGCCGACACGCGGATCGTCGGCACCGTCAACACGGTGCGGGGCACGTATGACTTCCAGGGCCGGCGGTTCGAGGTCGAGCGCGAGGGGGTCATCCGCTTCCTGGGCACCGCCGATATCAATCCGCTGATCGATATCAGCGCCACCCGCGACATCAGCGGCGTGCTGGCGCGCGTGCACCTGCGCGGCACGCTGCGCGAGCCGACGCTGACGCTCACGAGCGATCCGCCGCTCGATGAAGCCGACATCCTCTCGCTCATCGTCTTCAACCGGCCGATCAACCAGATTGGCAACGAGGAGCGCGGGTTTCTCACCGATGTGGCGGCGAACTATGCGGCGGGCATCTTCACCGAGCAGCTCTCGCAGTCGCTCGGCCGGGCGCTCGACCTGGATCTGTTCGAGATTCAGACCACGACGGCCGCCGGCGAGGTCACGCCGCGGATTACCGTCGGACAGCAGTTCGGCGAGCGCCTGTTCATGCGTTTCAGCCAGCAGTTCGGATCGCAGCAGATCAGCGAGTTCACGCTGGAGTACGAGCTGACCGACTTCCTGCGGCTGGCGGGCACGGTGGCGGAAGGCCGTCAGAGCTCAGGCCAGCGCCTGGCGTTGCGCCGGGTCGAGCGCTTCGGGCTGGATTTGGTGTTTTTCTTCTCGTACTGAGCGCTACTCGTCGCCGGTGCGCGCCTTCAGACGGCCTCCGCTCAGGGCGGCGAGCCTGCGCTTGGCGGTGACCAGGAGCGGCGCGTCCGCATCGGCGTCGCGCCAGATGTTCAGGAACAGCTCGTATTCCACGCGTGCGCGCGCGCGATCGCCGCGGCGCTCGAGGGCCTGCGCGAGCCCCAGCCGCGCCCGGGCGTAATTCGGGTTGATACCCAGCACGCGCTCGAACTCGACCACGGCCTCGTCGAGCCGGCCGAGTTGCAGATACCCCTGGCCCAACACCTCCTCGAGCGACTCCATCGAATAGGTGAGCGGCGACTGCCGCAGCGTGGCGCGGTAATGCGCCAGTGCCTCGTCCGTCCTCCCTGTCAGCTGTGCGTAGCGGCCCCGCAGGTACTCGGCCCAGCGGCGGGACGTGCCCGCGCCCCGGCCCGCGTCGCGCCGCTCCGCCGACCGCCACAGGGCCGTGGCGGCGGCGCGGTCGCCACGCTCCGCGGCGATGAGAAAGGACAGCACGTGCGTGTCGTCGGCGGCTTCGCTCCTGCGCGCCGCGGCCTGCGCCAACGCGTGGTTGCCGCGCGCCAGATGCACCATCGCAATCGAGCCGTACCCGCGCGCGATCTCCTGATCGAAATCGCCGAGCGCGATGAAACGCTCGTACTGCCTGATCGCATCGCGGTAGCGGCCCAGCTGGTAGTAGACATTACCGAGGTGAATGATCGGCACTTCGAAATCGGGATTGAGCTCGATCGCCTTCGTGTACGCGGCGACGGCGTCCTGATACCGGCCGGCCCACTGATATGCGAGGCCGAGGCTGTCGTGCGCGTTCGCGTCGCCAGGCGAGAGCGCGACGTACTGGTGGAGCATGCTGATGGCGTCGGCATGCCGGCCCAGCAGGGAGTACGTGCCGCCGAGCGTATTGATGATCGACGGGTTCCTGGGATCGGCGTTGTACGCCCGCAGCGCGACGTCGCGTGCTTCGTCCAGGCGGCTCTCGCCCATGAGCAGCGTCGACAGCCGGCCTGCGACTTCGGTGTCGTCGGGATACCGCTCGAGAATCGCGCGGCATTGCGCGATGGCCTGGTCGTAGTCCTGATTCGCGATCGCGTACCACGCG
>JBBDWL010000151.1:0-11727 GCA_040902895.1 Vicinamibacterales bacterium
CGTGGTGGTATCGACGAGAGTCGAGATTTACGCGGTTTCAGGTGAGCGCTGACAAACCACCCGCACCGGCCAGAAGTGCCACAGCCGCAGGGGTGCATCCCCGCGCGCGCGGGGAAACCGCCGCGCCGGTGCGGCTGTCATTCCAGGACGTGGGTGCATCCCCGCGCGCGCGGGGAAACCGCCGTAGTGCGTCGCCGACTTCGGGCACTTCAGGGTGCATCCCCGCGCGCGCGGGGAAACCCACCATCGCGGCCACTTCAGGTATCGTCAGATGGGTGCATCCCCGCGCGCGCGGGGAAACCGTTTCGGGCACAAGGTGCGACTTCCCTTCGCGGGGTGCATCCCCGCGCGCGCGGGGAAACCTCCTGCTCGTCCGGCTCGGGATCGGTGTGGCCGGGTGCATCCCCGCGCGCGCGGGGAAACCAAACTCATCAACGAGGTCGGTGAGAAGTGATGTGGTGCATCCCCGCGCGCGCGGGGAAACCAGGCCGGCCCGCCTGCCGCATAGCCCAGGGCGGGGTGCATCCCCGCGCGCGCGGGGAAACCTAATGATGGACAACGCGCGATTGATCGCCGCTGGGTGCATCCCCGCGCGCGCGGGGAAACCTATTGCGGGCCGCGAATGACTCCGCTCTCACACGGTGCATCCCCGCGCGCGCGGGGAAACCCGTGGGCACGCTCGCGAATGTGAGGCACTGTAAGGTGCATCCCCGCGCGCGCGGGGAAACCCACTCACACGGCCGTCGTCGCCAGCCGAGGGGGGGTGCATCCCCGCGCGCGCGGGGAAACCGTCCGCGAACGGCTCGCCAGGAAGCTCGAATACGGTGCATCCCCGCGCGCGCGGGGAAACCTCTAGAATTGCGCCTGATTCCTCGGGAGCGTGCGGGGAGCACAAGAGATAGCCACCCGCCGTGGTTGAATTGTAAACTGCCCGCCAGGACCCCACCGATGGATAAATTCGTCGCGGTCGATGTCGAGATCGCAGCGCGATCCCCCATACGCATCTGCTCCATCGGGGCCGTTCGCGTCGAGTACGGCCGAGAGATCGCGTCGTCCTATTCGCTTGTTCACGTCGACGGTCGCGTACGGTACACGCATATCCATCGCCTGACCGCTGCCGATCTCATGAACGCCCCGCTCTGGCCAGCCGCCTGGCAAGGAGTACGCTCTCTCCTGACTGACGTGCAGACGATTGTCGCCTTCCGCGCCAGCTTCGACCGCGGAGCGATCCTGGCAGTGTCGGGCCGCTACGGCGTGCGACTGCCCCGGCTCCGATTTGTCTGTGCAGCGAAGATGATCAAGCGCAAATGGGGGTGCGACATGAACCTCGCTGCCTCACTCGAGCGCCTCGGGCTCCCGTTCCCGGGACAGCCGCACCACGCCCTCGCTGACGCACGGGCAGCCGCAGCGATCGCGTTGGCCTGCGGAACCGCCACGCCGTGACCGGCAATTATTCAGTTGTCACAGAGCCCTCCGAGCCGGCGCGGTCGAGCCACATGCCATCGGCCTCGACAAATTCCTTCTTCGGCCAGCCTAGGGTGCGAACGGCCTGACCGCTCGGCGCCTCCTTATCTCGCCACGTCATCAGCACCCCGCCGTCGTCGGGAAGCACACCAGCCCATTCACAACAGACTGCCCAGACACGCTCCCTGACTCCGTCGCTCATCTTTGGACTGGCGTACACGCCAGGCGCGAGTTCCAGCATGCAACTGGCCAGAAATCCCCGATACCGGTCTGGCACGTTGCGGGTAACCACGACGGTCATGCTCATATCGGACTCGTCGACTCCTCGACCGCGCCCTCGTCTTCAAACAGCGACTTGATCCGGTCGATCATTGAGGGAATGACCTGCTGTTCGGTCAGCGCGCGCGCGGCCGCCCGTCTCGCATGCCGCTCGAGCGGATCGTCCGGGTGCTTCTCAAATTCCCGGACGGCCCGAAATGCGGCAGGAAGGCACACGCTTTCGCGATAGAGATCGGCGATGTCCAAGCAGAAGGCGTTGCTCGAGTCCTCATGAATGAACCCGAGCTGGGGAATCGTGGACGTGGCGGCGACAGCAATCATCGCCGCAGCCCTGATCGCGGCCGACCCGTGGTTGACCGCCTGATTCACTCGATCAGTCGCTTCCGGATCATTCCGGTCGTATCGTCGACCGGCCCAGTTCAGGCCAAACTGGCGCGCGAGATTTCGATAGAGCGTCTTGACTCGCGCTCCCTCGATACCTCGCAGCACATTGAGATCCTGAGACGGCAAGACTTCCCCAAGCCTCCAGCCGTACATGCGCCGAGCCACATGCAGGCGTCGCTCCGGGTCGTGCCAGATGCGAACCTGCTCCCGCGCGAGCGCGCTGTTGTCCTGGCCGAAGGGCATTGATGCGTAGAACCGGACACCTTCCTCGCCGGTCGCCACGAGGCCGGTGCCATGCCGCGCCAGGAGCCGTAGTGCGTCGTGGCTAACCGTTGACCCCGGCTCGAGAAAGATGACGCTCACCGTCTGAAACGGGACGCCATAGTTGCCCGCGGCGAAGGCATCGCTGCCCGCCGTCCTGAAGCGAAGCGTGCCGTCCTCTACCGTCAGGTTGCCTCGGCGCAACCACAGACATCCATGCCGATCGGCATGGGGGATGCGCGCTGTTTCGAGGCCGAGCCGTCCCTTCAGCATCGGGCGTTGCTATTCCGCGTGAACGGTTCCTGGCGGAACGAGAATCACTGCACCAAAGCCGAAGGCGCGATGACGACCCACGCCGTGCGCCAACCACTTGTGGAAGCGTTCGCCATCAGCCACGACGAGATCTCCCTCGAACCGGACATCCGGTCGCTCCAGTCGTCGTGGGATGCGCTCACGACCCTGCGTGCGCCTGATCAATCGTTCCCGTGAAATGGCCGCAACGCGCACGCGCTCCAGGCTCACCCCAGTCCTCTGAACCGCATTGATCCGTGCCGTAACCCAATCGCGGTACACTTCTTCCCGGGAAACGGCGACATCTTTTCCGGCAGTGAAGCACCGGGCGAGAAATGCATCAACCTCGACGCCTGCCTTGTGACCGTTCGACGCGGCAGCGAGGCGTACGACGGGACAAGCCCGCAGCAGAAACCCGAGACGCCGGCCATCCTCGAAGCGCGGCATCGGTTTACTGGCGATCGCATCGAGGTTGCTGACAACTGGCAGCAGTGAGGGATCGCCAAACGCCCGTGCGTGTTGCGCGAGCTCGGTGGCGTCGGTTGCCGAATAGCCCCACGCGTCGAGCGTTCGGCCCCGGCCGCGAAGCACGAAGGGCGCCGGCGCTTGCTCCTGCCACAGTTCGCGCAAGAGACAGTGACAGATGTATCCCTCGTCCACCTCACGCACTGGAAGCCCACGTTGGCGAGCGACGGACATCAACCTTTCCGCTCGCAGCGGAATCTTCACCAGATGCAGCACCTCAGACACGCGCTGCCTCCGGCGGATCGACATGCCCTTCACGCATCAGCCGGCGGCCGACGTGCACGCGACTTCTCCAGTCCCGCTCGTCGGTCACGGCGATGACACGTGATTCACCCGCCGCCCCCGAATCGTCTCCGTCCCAGGAGGCGCGCAGCCTTCCCGTATCGGATCGCCTCGGCCTCGGAATCGACGCCAGCACGCCGACCAGCGACGTTCCTTCCACGACGTTAAGAAGTATCGGCGCTGCTGGAAGGCAGCACTTGCGCCCGATGAACAGGGGACGCGCCGGGCTGCGCAGCGCTTCGGCGACATCATTAATAGTCGGCACTTGATCCTCAATTAGGGTCAGCGCTACCGTGTGAAGACTGTCCGCGCGGTAATGTCGCAATCGGATGTGAGTGCCCCTGGCGTTCTCGCTTTTTCCTCGACCGGCTATTTGCCCACGTGTCGTCCAGCCGGCCTTCTCCGGCAGCATCCAGTCGCTTCCGAGGTCGACGCTCTGATAGTCGACAAGCGCTTCACCCTGTCGATCGATACGGGCAGCGTAGCGCACGCGCTCCTGGAGTACGTCGAGCCTGTCGGCGTCGCGATGATCCCAACCAAGCGCGTTGGCCAGCAGGCCCGTCAACATCGACAACGCGGGAAACACTTGCACAACGCCGTTCTGATCGATCGCGGGTGCGCCAAAACTCACCAGCGGGGCGTCGAAGCGAAGGACCAAAACCTTCACTCGAGCACCTGCGACCGCGCCCATTCTGCAAGCTCAGCAAGGGTCTTCCTGTTTTCGAATCGGCCATCCGTGTACAAGCCGGCATGGGCTCGACGCTCATTTCTGCCGTACATGTCATCGAGTTCCTTAATGTGGCTGTGCAGTGCGTCATACGCCTCGCGAACCACGTTCCCTTTGGTCTTCACGGGCTCGATGAACGCATTCTGCAGTGTGCGCGGCTGTGCCTTGCCGCCCTCGACGAGGACAAGGTGACTGTAGGCGTACGGAGCGGTTGATCCCTTCTTGGCGCCCGGGCTCACGGTCGAGACGATGTGCACCAGCCGCTGAACGACATCACCTGCAAGCTCGCGATTGTCGCCGAGATTATTGACGAGGCCGCTTACGTCCACAACGACGTAGCCGTAGAACAGACCGCTCGTGAGCTCGGCGGTGTTGATGTGGCCAGAGCCCTGCTCTCCCTCTTCTCGAACGAGATCGTCAATCGCCGTGAAGTAGTCGCTCTCCGTCCTCTGGCCGTGCACGGTCATGGCGTGCGCCACATGTATTGCAGCGTTCGCATCCGCGAGGAAGTCCCCAGTAACCATCCGGCCAAAAAGAGCAGCGCCAAGCCCTGCACTCAGCGAACCGGCCTTCAGCGCCTTCAGGTTTTTCTTCAGTTCCTTGTCGTCTGTGCGCTTATCGAGCTCCGCCTCTACTTTGTCAGGAGAGCCATCAACCGCTGCGATCGCTTCGCGAGCGATCCGACACAGATAGTCCAGTTCCGGCTTGCCTAGCACCGTTACTTGCGCGGTGCGGACGATTTTGTCTTCCTTATTTTCCGCGGGATCCTCAGCGTTGTCCTTCTTGCCCTTCTTCCGCGCTTTCTCTCGCTTTGCCTCAGTCCCAAGCAGCTTATCAGCCAGTTTTTGCGCCGCAACCCTGGCGACACGTTCATCGACGCCTTCACCTACGAGCGGCTGCACGACAAAGCGGTCGAAGGACACTCGCGAGCGGATCGATTCCGGTGCGTCGACCGACTTGAGACTATTCTCGCCGTCGTACACACGCCAATGCCGCTTCAGACATTGGGATGAAATGCGCGTCCGCACGTCGCCTCCGAACGGCATTCGCTTGGCGAAACCAGCATCGTCGCGGTTGAGGAGCGAGGCGGGGTAGTGTGTGAGCGTGTGTATCTGTAGGAACTGTGCGGCCATATGAGCTCCCTCGTGACTAGTCGACGTCAGACGCCCTCTTGCCGCGCAACCGCTCCGTAGTAGTCGCGCGCGATGTTGCGCCGGACTTGCTCTTCCTCGGACGAACCAGCCGACAGAATGAGCCGCGCAGTTGCCGACCAGTCGACCGGCACGTTCTTCGCGGCGAGAAAACGCGCGAGCGCCGGCAGTTCGTCGACGAGGCGCTCCGCGTCGGAGCGGATGAGACGCGCGAACCGAACGTCCGAGTACTGCGCATCTGCCAGGACGTGCCCGAGACGTTGGCCGGGCTGATGAAGGCTTCCCAAGTGGGCGAGGCCGGCGACTATCGCGGCCCAGCGCGTCTCCAGATCCATGCGGCGGGTCTCGTCGCCAGGCAGATTGCCGTCCAGAAGGACGCCTTCGACCTTGAAAAAGGCGGCGGGCGGCCGCCGAGGATCCATGCGACGAAGCGCCGACGCATCGGCCGCAGTCATGACTCCGCCCCCGCCTCGAAGCAGTCCTGCGATTGCCGAGACGAGCGAAGCGACGCTGGCGCGCTCTTCTCGCTGCGCATCGTTCGTCATGCAGGTGCTCCTTCCGAAACCGTTTGAAGACCGGCGGCATCCGGGAAACGCTTCCTCACACAGAAAAGGAACATCCGCTCCGCATCGCTGATTGCCTTCAGCTTCCGCGCGTCGGACCCCGGTGCTCGGTTGATAGCCTTCTGCAGCTCGCGCCAGGCCAACTCTGCAAGGAGAGCCTCGAAGGCGAGGCGAGCGTCTTCCTCCGCTATGTCCAACGTCGCGAACAGATGGTCGAAGAACATCTCGTCGATGCACGCGTCGAAACTGTCAGGTATTGGATGATGCCCTGGCGTGAGTTTTTGCAGCGAGCGATACAGCACCCTTTGCCGCATTGTCGCAGCGGCCGCAATTCTCTCGGTGGCGCGCCTACCCAGCGTTGCTCGGCCGTCCGGCTCACCGAGTTTCCGTCTCACGCTCCCCGTCAAGACCAATGTCCGGCTGTGCAAACCATCCGTTCCACCCTCTCCACGGGCGAGCGCAGAAGCAGTAAACACCATCGGATCGCCATCTGCTGGCCGCAGTCGCTGGGCCGCCGATGGCTCGTACTCACTCTCCGACAGCAGTTCCGCGATCATTTGGTACCGGAATCCCCGTTGCCGGATGTTCAACGCACCCCCTGATCTCTGTATCGGAAGCCAAGGATCGCCCACATCCCCATCCTTGGTGGCGGCAAGGCAACGGCGTGTGCGCGATGTCGTGTCAAGGCACTCAAGACCTGTTGTCGCAGTGCGACAACGGAGACGGCGGCATATTTCTATGAAATGCGGCGTCAGATCCGCTGGTTGAAGTGACGCAGTGCCATCCCACGGTTGCGCCCAAACCAAAGCAACACCGTCCTCGCGATATCCATGTGCTTCGAGGACGCCTGGCCACGAGGACAGGAGCACCTGTACGTCACGTCGAAAACGCGCCCGTAACGTCTCATCGGCGGCCAAGCCGACCCGTGGGCGGCACGCGTATCCGCCTTTCATCCGTGCGATGCCGTACTTACCAGCTCCGTAGACACCCTGCATCGTCTGAAGAGTGACGATGGCATACACCCACGCCTCGACATCTCCGCCATCGAGTACCTGTCTCTTCACATCATGGGCCTTGGCAGTTGCCAGGACATCGATATCGTCCGGGCATGCATATGCCGTCCAATTCTCGATGCGGCGCTCTGGGACCGGAGGTTGGAAGAAGGCAGGCTGTGAAAGATCCTCGACGGCAAGGCTCCAGGCGTCGTGGTCGCCGTCGGTCAGCGCGAGCAACATCTCACGCCAGCGCTCCTCGGAGATACGCGGATCCGACTCGCCTGCGCGCCGCAGCGCAATCGCTGCGAGCTGCGTCAGGAACATACACCAGGGATCGAGTTGATGCGTCCGGACGCGCGGGAAATCCTCTAGATCGCCGCTGGCGAGTCTGGCGAGCACTCCAGGGAGCGTGGTCTTGGCGCGCCGACGCGTCCTGTCGCGCCAGGACAGGATCGGATCCACGAGCAGGTCATGGGCCGTCGTCATCAGCCAACTCGCTTTTCGATGTCTGGTGGGGCCGTAAGCCGAGGCGATCGTATACGAAAGCGCGGTCGCCAAACGTGAAATGTGTCACTCCGTGTGCAGTCGATACGTCTTCCGCATGCTCGTCCTGCACCGTTGCCCCACGAGCCCACCATGCGGGAAGCACCAGCTCCTCAAAATCAAGCCCGAACGGCCCGGCAGCTGGCACCTGAAAACGAACGCGTCGATCGCCCTCGCCGAGTCGGGTCATGATGCGCTCACCTGGATCGCTCGGAAACGACACGTCGGTGTAGGGGCGCGACCAATCGACTAGACAGAGATCCGCGTGGCGTCGCTGACCGCGCACCGTGCCGAGCACGTAATTCGAATGCGCCTGCCAATCTGCGCCGCCTTCCTGTGCGATTGCATCGAGCACGCTTGAATGGAGGCCGCTCTCGACCAGATGGCGATTCATTGCAGGAATGCGCCAGCCGGCTTCCTTCTCGATCATGCGCCACATCGCTTCCAGCATCCGCAGGTCCGGGTACACCCGGCCGAGCCCGTGATAGTTCTTCGCAGCTCCGTCCTTGCCGATCAGCACGCCGAGATCGCGATTGCGCGGAGTCACAACAAACGCCCGAGGAGTGTCGAAGTCCCGTGGTCGAGGGCGAGTGGGGTGACGATGCAGGCGGCCGAGCCTCTGCAGCAGTACGTCGATCGGACATAGATCCGAGAACAAGATATCGGCATCGAGATCGAGTGACTGCTGAACCGTCTGTGTCGCCACCACGACGCAACCGCCATCGGACCGCTGCTTCCCAATCTGTCGTTCAAGAGCCGCGTCGAGGGCCTGACGATCTGCCCGTGAGAATCGGGAATGATGTGGTGACGGAACGCCTGCACAGGCAAATAGAACTCCTGGTGCGCCGGCAGCATGCGCTGCCCGCTCGAGCGCCAACTGCGTCTTCACGCAGTCAGTCACGGTGTTCCTGATGACCAACACCTTGGCCCCGGCGACTCCCGCCAGGAGCGCCGCATCCGCCATCGTGTCTTCCTCGTCAAGCCACGGGTAGACCTCAAGCTCAATGATTCGCTCGGCGCCGTCGCTCGCGACGTGAACCGTTCGTTCGACCTCGTCTCGGTGGGTGATCAACGGATACGGAGCTGCCTCGGCATCACCAAACGCAACCGGCGGTACTTGTTTTTCTGGATGCAATAGCTGCGACCGGGCTTCGCCTCCCAGCGTTGCAGACAGGAGGATCGCATGACCGCCGGCCTGAATGTGCCGGGCCAGGACGCTCTCGAGGATTCGCGTCATGTACGCGTCGGACGCGTGTACCTCGTCGATCACGAGCAGTTGACGAAGCAGGGCAGCGGCCCTCAGGTGCGCATGGCCGACCATTAACGAGGAAAGCAAAACCTGGTCGATGGTTCCCACGCTGATGCAGCCGGCGAGGTAACGCTTCGGACTTTCTGCCGCCCACCCGCGAAAACGAAACCGATCCTCGTCCGCCCAGAGCACCTCGAACGGGGCAAGCTTCTGGCCCTCTATGTCATCAACGCGAAGGTAGCCAGGCACCGCGAGCACCACGGGCGGGGGTGTCAAAAAGGCCCGCCGCACCGCTTGCTGGATACGGCCGTGCATCTGGGTTGCAGCCGATCGCGTCGGGAGCGCGAAGTACATGCCGTCGACTGCGCCCGATTCGAACAGCGTGACGAACCTCGCGAGAACGGCCTCGGTTTTTCCGCTTCCGGTTTCTGCTTCGAGAATCGTTACCGAGCCGGGCTCCGTCAGTGGCAGATGGAGCATCGCCAACTGAGCAGGGCGCGGACTGTAGCCTCTCGGGGCCACCCGCGAGAACGGGGTTCGCGCCAGGCTGTCTATCCTGCTGGCAAGCGGGACATCTAGCGCCAGCGCCGAAATCGCGTTTTGGGCCTTGACGCGAGCAGGACCGATGCGATCGGCGTCCAGGGGTTCGCTGAAAGGGAAAAACCGCGTATCCGAGCCAATCCAGTCGGCCAGCATCACGAGACCCGCGAACGCATGGGCGAAGGCCGGAGTGTCAGGTAGTGCGAAAACGTCCGAGTCGAATGCGCTCGCGAACCACGTGCGCGAGTATGCGAACAGGCGTTCCGCCCCGTGTCGGGGATTCAATCCCGCTCGAAGCATCCACCAGCTCGCCTGCCAGCAGCGGTCACCCTCCGCGTACGGCCTTCCGTGGTGACAGATAGCCGCTTCCAGCAGACCGGCTGTCGCGTCGCCCCAAGCATTGAGCGGTGACAGGCAGGCGAAGACTGGTTCTCCGTTATATAGCGCGCCGAGCGCTTCGCGCACATGACCTGCGGGGGTTCCCAGCTCCGGCCTGCCCTTCGCCTGAAAGCCGATGTTCAGTTTTCCGATGTCATGCAGCGCGGCGATCACGCAGAGTCGCGCGCGCGAAACATCTGTGAGCGGCTGGCCGGCCAGTCGACCCAGTCGATCCCGCCAGACGGGCAGGCCGAGCAAAGCCTCTGCGACCGCCGCGACATCGGCGCAATGGTCGACGAGCGGATGCCACTCGATAACGCGATCAGAACCCGCTTCGCGGCGAAGCTTACCCCAGAAAGTATCAGGTGTCCCTTGCAAGCTGTCTCCAACCTCGATCGGTCGCTTTGGCCGTGCAAGTTTAACGAGTATCAGTTCGGGCGCCAAAAAACCCCAAACACCGGCAGGCCGGGCTAGAGGGCCCGGTCGCTGCTCGTTCGCGCGACAACAGCGGTCGTCGCGCCGCTGGCCGCGCGCATCGACGCGGTCAACCGGTATCTCTTCAACCAGCTCGGCTTCAACGGCAACCGCGAGCACTTCGAGGATCCGCGCAACAGCTGCCTGAACGAGGTGATGGATCGGAAGACCGGCATTCCGATCACGATGGCGCTGATTTACATCGAGGTGGCGCGGCGCGCCGGCATCCGCGCCGAGGGCGTCAACTTCCCGGGCCACTTCCTCGTCCGCTGTCTTCAGGATCTCCACACCGACGATCCGACGGTAGGCCTGATTGTCGATCCGTTTCATTCCGGGGCGATCCTCAACGAGCAGGAGTGCCGGCAGTTGCTGGAGCCTCACATGAGCGACGCGGCCTTCGCACCGTCGCTGCTGGCGCGCGCGACGCGGCGGCAGATCCTGGTCCGCATGCTGCTCAACCTGAAGAAGCTCTATGTGAAGATGCACTCGTTTCCGCAGGCGCGTGCCACCACCGACGCGCTGCTCGCACTGCAGCCATCGTCATTGGCGGATCTGCGCGATCGCGGACTGCTGGCGTATCACATGAGCGATTTCTCGCATGCCCTGCGCGACCTCGAGGAATACCTCAAGCTCGCGCGCTTATCTGAGCAGGACGAAGATCAGAAGAAGGAAACCGAGCAGGTCTGGGAGCACGTGAAGACGCTGCGACGCCGTGTGGCGCAGTTGAACTGACTTCTGGAAATGACGAATGACGAATAAAGAATGACGAAAGGGGTGCCAAGATGTGCGTACCTCGCGTGCCGGTTTTGGGGCAGAAACTGCGCACCTCAAAGAGCCCGGTAGGCAGTTTGGGCCTGCTTTCACATGGTCTTGAAGATGCACCTACCATGGTATGGACAAGCCGTACGGGATCGGGCCACGGACCTTCGCCTACTCGTGTGATGTCATTCGAGCGTTTCCCAAGACCAGACTTGACACACCGAGCCACAAAGTCTGGTCGCAGCTGATAGCTGCGGCGACATCCTCCGGCGCGCATGTTGAAGAAGCAGCCGCCGGGAGTACGCGGCGACACTTCCTTTCATTGATGCGAGGGGCCTTGCGCGAGATGCGCGAGAGCAACTACTGGCTTCGGCTCTTGATCACAACTCAACTTGCCGGATTCAAAGAAGCGCAGCCACTCGTGCAGGAGTCCAGCGAGTTAGTCGCAATACTTACGACGATTGTTCGGCGCACGTACGAAAATGGGAACGAACCAGGCGATCGCTAGCACTTCGTCGTTTCTTGTTCATGTTTCGTCATTCTTTATTCGTCATTCGTCATTTCAGCTGCCCGATTTCCCTGTAGAGGAACGCCGAAGCAATCACGCCGTTGTGGAAGTTGCCCAGATCCAGCTTCTCGTCGGGAGCGTGCGCGTTTTCATCCGGCAAGCCGACGCCGAACAGGACGCACGGCACGCCGAGCTCCTCCTGGAACGTGGAGACTACCGGAATCGATCCGCCCTCGCGGTTGAACACCGGCTTCTGACCAAAGCCCTGCTCGATGGCGCGGCCGGCCGCCTGCACGAAGGGATTGTCGAACGCCGTCATCCACGGCTTGCCGCCGTGCATGCGCGTGATCTTCA
>JBBDWL010000152.1:0-1711 GCA_040902895.1 Vicinamibacterales bacterium
AGAGGCCTACATCAAGGCGCGCGGCTTCGGGCTGGCCTTGCCGCTCGCTGATTTCACGTTCACCCTCGCGCCCCCGGGGCCGCCGCAGATCGCGTTCGAGCCCGCCCTGGAAGACGATCCCGATACGTGGCAGTTCGCCCAGGACTGGCCCACGCCGGTCCATCGTCTCGGCCTCGCGGTGCGGCGCGAGGGGCCGGACCTGCCGGTGCGGATTCGCCGTGTCGTGCCGGATGCTGCGCGGAGATGAGCGTGGCGCAGTCGCGCCGTAGCCCGGAGGGCGGAGGCGGAAAACTCTGGGCGATCAGCGATCTGCACGTCGGCTATGAAGAGAACCGGCGCGCCGTACAGGCCATTCCCGCCCATCCCGACGACTGGCTGATCATCGCCGGCGATACCGGTGAATCGCCCACGCATCTTGATTTCGTGCTGCGCACGCTGCGCCAGCGATTCGCGCAGCTGATCTGGACCCCGGGCAACCACGATCTGTGGACACCCACCACGTGGCCGCCGGCGCAACGCGGCGTGGCGCATTACGAACGGCTGGTTTCGTTGTGCCAGAAGTACGGGGTGCTGACGCCCGAGGATCCGTATGCCCGCTGGCCCGGCGACGGTCCCACCCGCGCGATCGTCCCGGCGTTTCTCCTGTTCGACTACTCGTTCCGTCCCTCGTCGGTGCCGCGCGAGCGCGCCATCGAGTGGGCCGCTGAGTCCGGCGTGCGATCCGCCGATGAAGAACTCCTCGCGCCGGATCCGTACTCGACGCGCGACGAGTGGTGCCACGCACGCGTGGCAGCCACCGCGGCCCGACTGGCGGCATTACCGGCTGACGTCAAGATCATCCTCGCGAATCATTTCCCGCTGCGACGCGATCACGCCATGCTGCCACGTATTCCACGTTTCTCGATCTGGTGCGGCACGACCAGGACCGAAGACTGGCATCGCCGGTTCAACATCGAAGCCGTCGTCTACGGACATCTGCACTTGCGAGCGTCGCGCGAACTCGACGGCGTGCGGTTTGACGAAGTCTCGCTCGGATATCCGAAGCAGTGGGACCAGTCGCGGGGTGCCGCGAACTACCTGCGACAGATCATTTGATCCACGGATTACGCGGATTACACGGATGACCGCAGCCGCAGCTCACGGAGCAAGGCCCGGCGACGGCGAAGCCGCCGGTGAAGCGCGAGAGACCAGAAAACAAACGGCCAGGTAGTCGACAAGTGCCGCTTGTTTTTCTGGTCTCTCGTGCTTCACCGCCGCGCGCGGACGCGCGCGGCGCCGGGCCTTCGGTTTCGTATCCGTGAAATCCGTGAAATCCGTGGACGATCTATATGCGAACGAGACGCTCGGCTGCTGCTCGTAGCGTGTCATCCTTCTTGGCGAAACAGAAACGCAGGACCGGACCACCTGGATCCTTGTAAAGAAACGCCGAGACCGGGATCGACGCCACGCCGTGCTCAACGATCAATCGGTGGGCGATCTCCTTGTCAGTCTCCTTCGAGATCGTCGAGTAGTCGAACAACTGGAAGTAGGTGCCGCCGCACGGCAGCGGACGGAAACGCGAGCCGGCCGTGAGATCGAGGAACAGATCGCGTTTCTGTTGATAGAACGGCGCGAGGGCCTTCGCGGACGGATCCTTGCGCACGAACTCGGCGAACGCCACCTGCGACGGCGTGTGCACCGTGAAGGTCATGAACTGGTGCACGCGGATCAC
>JBBDWL010000153.1:0-1702 GCA_040902895.1 Vicinamibacterales bacterium
TTGTGATCGTGGCCCGGGTGCGCCAGCGGGACAGCCGGCACGAGCAGAGCCGCGGCCAGAACCAGAAATAGAGCTGTCTTCATGGAACTAGCGTATCAGAAGGCGGGCTTTTTCGAGGACCTGTTCGGCGGTCCAGCCCTGCATCCGCAGGTCCCGAACGCCCGCGTCACCGTCGGATTTGCTCAGCTTCTGCGTGGGCGATTTCATCACCAGCGGGTGATGCCGGAAGCGCGGCGGCGTGGGGTGGCCCAGCAGTTTCGCGAGCCGCAGCTGGCGGCCGGTTGAATCGAGCAAATCCACGCCGCGGATCACGTCGGTCACCTTCTGCAGGTGATCGTCGACGGTCACCGCAAATTGATAGGTCCAGTTGCCGAGCCGATCGCGCACCAGGACGTCGCCGCATTGCCGGCTGGGGTCCTGTTCCTGCGGTCCAAGCAGCTCGTCGAAGAACCGCTCGACGCCGGGATCCATCCGCACACGCCAGCCGACGCCATCGGTCAGCGGGATGTCTTTCTCGCGGCACGTGCCTGGATAGACGTCGGTCGGGACGTCGGCGCGGCTGCAAGTACAGCCGAACACCAGCTCGCGCTCGATCAACAGGTGCAGCGCCTTTCGATAGATCGCGTCGCGCTCGCTTTGCCTGGTGATGGCGCCGTCGTGAACGAACCCGAGCCACGCCAGGTCCTCGAGGATCGACGCCTCGTATTCGGGACGCGATCGCTGGCGGTCGTGATCCTCGATGCGCAGCAGCACCGTG
This sequence comes from Vicinamibacterales bacterium, assembly GCA_040902895.1. GTDB lineage: Bacteria > Acidobacteriota > Vicinamibacteria > Vicinamibacterales > SCN-69-37 > JALYRV01. The sequence goes on from JBBDWL010000153.1 coordinate 758, forward strand.
CCGTCGCGATGGTGCGCGGCGCCCCAGACGTGCAAGGCGTTGACGACGTGCCCGAGGTGTAAGTGCCCCGTCGGAGCCGGCGCGAATCTAGTAATCACGAGGGTGCAGCACGAAGGTTACCGCACGATGGTTCGTAGGCACCGCCTCGCCCAGTCAACTGGCGGTGCCCCCACCCGCTTCCTCGCCCGCCGGGGCGCCCGCTTCCGCGTCGTTCCCGTCACTGAAGTGGTGGCCTTCAGGCAGGCCGTATAATCAACGGCGCCATGACATCCAGACTGCTCTTTGCGGCCGTCGCGGTGGCGGCGGCGTCGTACGGCCTGCTCGCGCAGACGGCGCAGGCGCCCGTTGGCGAGTGGCGCTACATCGGCGGCGACGCGCAGCACACGCGCTTCTCGCCGCTCGATCAGATCACGGCCGACAACGTCGCGTCGCTCGAAGTGGCCTGGACCTGGCGCGGCGACAACTTCGGCCCGACCGCGGATCCGATCTTTCGATCGACCCCGCTGTATGTGAATGGCCTGCTCTACACGGTGGCGGGAGCGCGCCGCACGGTCGCGGCGATCGATCCTGAAACCGGCGAGACCATCTGGACCTACCGCGAGCCGCATACCACGAGGTGGTCGCGCGGCATGCGCAACAACTACGGCAAAGGCGTGGCGTTCGCCGAGGTGGCGGGACGGCCCGTGATCTTCTACACGTCGCCGGCGTTTTTCCTGCACGCCATCGACGCCAGATCCGGCGAGCATCTGGAGAACTGGGGCACGCGCGTGCCGCTGCCGGGTTTTCCGCGCACGGGCGTGGTCGACATGCTGCCCGATCTCGTCAAGGACTGGGAGCCGTGGCTCACGTCCGGATACAAGTACGACCCGGATCACGGCATCCCGCGCGACCTCGGCAACCTCTCCACCTCGTCGCCGCCCATCGTCGTCAACGGCGTCGTCGTGG
>JBBDWL010000154.1:0-1654 GCA_040902895.1 Vicinamibacterales bacterium
CTCGGAGACGTTCTACGCGGCGATGGCGAAGCACCCGCGCCTCGCCATCGAGCGCGTTCCGAACGGCACGAACCTGACGCGCGTGACGTTCAAAGGCGTCAACGCCGCCGATGTCGCACGGCGGCTCGGCGAGCGGGGCATTGCCATGTCGGCGCCGGCCAGGCCGGCGACCATCACCTTCGGTGTCAACGAAACCTGGAACCGCATGACGGCTGCCGATCTGATCGACGCGTTCGAGAAATCACTCGTCTAGAGTCACGGCGTTCGCTTCAACGCCGTGTCCGCCTGCAGACGGATGAAATGCTGCAGCGCCGTCAGTTCCGCGTCGGTGATATCCGCATAGGCGGGCATGCCCTGGGCCGCGCGCGTACCGCCGCGAACGAGCCTCGCGAACTGTTCGGCCGAGGTCACGACGAACGACGCCCGCAGATCAGGCGCCATGCCGGCGGCCACCGCGCCGGGCCCGTGGCAGGCGGCGCATCGCGCATAGGACTGCGCACCCGCCACGACGAGCGCAGGATTCACCGTGAAGTCCGCCTTCAATGGCGTCGCAAACGTCGGCGGCGGCTGCACGGGAAGTGCGGCCTTGCCGTCGAGCGAGAACGCCACGAGATACCGCTTGTGCACGCCGTACGCCCAACCATGCATGGCTGAGATCTGGCCGCCGACGCCGGCCATCGCGCCGCCCCACCCGACGAGAATCGCCACGTACTGCTTGCCGTTCACGGCGTACGTGATCGGCGGCGCCGAGAGGCCGAGACCAAGATCGCGTCTCCACACTTCTTTGCCGGTGTCCGCCGTGTACGCACGGAGCGATCCATCGACGCGCCCCTGAAACACGAGGTTGCCCGCCGTGGTCATCGTCCCTGGATGGAACACGCCGTCCATTGGTACTTCCCACGCCAGGCGCTGCCGCACCGGATCCCATGCCTGCAGCGACGACAGGCTCGAGCCCGGTCGTGAGGCGCCGCTGATGAATTGTCCGCCCACGCCGTAGCCGATCGACCAGGGGGTGGCGCGCCACGTTTTCGGATCGAAGCCCTTGTCGTTGAACGTCGCGGTGAGATGCATGGCCGGGTAATACGCGAGCCCGGTTTTCGGATTGAACGACATCGCGTGCCAGTTGTGGGCCCCGATCGGCGTCGGCGCCACCGTCGCGACGCCGCGCTCGTAGCGCGCGCCTTCGACCTCCACAGGGCGTCCGGTCTCCTTGTCGATCCGGGTCGCCCACGTCGTGCGCGTGAAGGGCTCCGCCGAGATCAGTTTCCCGTTCGTGCGATCGATCACGTAGAAGAACCCGTTCTTCGGCGCGTGCAGGATCGCTTTGCGCGGCTTGCCCTCGATCGATAAGTCGGCCAGCACGATGTCCATGTTCGAATTGAAGTCCCACGTTTCTCCGGGCGTCGTCTGGTAATGCCAGCGGTACTCGCCGGTGTCGGGATCGAGCGCCACGATCGAGCAGAGAAACAGGTTGTCGCCGCCTTCAGGGCTGCGGATCTTCCGGTTCCACGGTGAACCGTTGCCGGTGCCGATGTAGAGCTGATCGAGCTCGGCGTCGTAGGTGAAGCCGTGCCACGCATTGCCGCCGCCGCCGTGCAGCCACCACTGGCCGGTCCACGTCTTGGCGGCCATGCGCATCGCGTCGTTCTCGAAG
>JBBDWL010000155.1:0-11182 GCA_040902895.1 Vicinamibacterales bacterium
CGTCTTCAACGAGGTTGAAGTCGACGATCGCCTTGGTGGTTTTCTTGGCGAGGCGTGCCTCGAGGGGCGTCCGATATCCCACCCGACGATTATACTGTCGCTCACCCAGTGATCATCAGAGACGAGGCGCGACGCCTCATCCTGGTCTCGGCGTTGTATGCGGCCCTCACGTTCGTGATGGCCTATCCCTTCTCCGCATCACCGGGATCGCTGGTGCTGGCGGACCTGCCAGATACACACCTCTTTATCTGGACGCTGGCCTGGGACACGCACGCGTTTCTCCACCAGCCACTCCTGATTTTCGACGCCAACATCTACCACCCGTACCCGAACACGCTCGCCTATTCGGAAAACCTGATCGGCACGGCCTTTTTCGCGGCGCCGATCATCTGGCTGACCGGCAACCTCGTGCTGGCGATGAACCTGGCGGCTCTACTGACCTGCGTCTTGTGCGGCGTCGGCGCGTATCTGCTCGCCAGGCGCTGGGGGCTCTCGCCGGCGGCCGCATTCATCTGCGGCGTGATCTTCGCGTTTGCGCCGCCGCGGTTCTTCCGGCTGGGACAACTGCACATGACCGCCGTGCAGTGGATGCCGTTCTCGCTCGCCTTCCTGCACTCCTATTTCGAGCACGGCCGGCGCCGGGACCTCCTGTTGGCGATCGCGTGCTTCTCATTGCAAGTCCTGTCGAGCGGACACGGCGCCGCGTTTCTCGCGGTCGCGATCCTGCTCCTCTTCGCCTGGCGGACTGCGTTCGGGCAGCGGCTCGCGATTCGACAGCGGCTGAAAGACTGCGGCGCCACCGGCGCGTACCTGCTGGCGCCCTCGATCTGGGTGGTAGTGCCCTACCGGGCCGCACAAGTGGACGCCGGCCTCAGACGCGAATACCCGGAGGATTCGATGCCGCGTCTCGCGGACTTCCTCGCCTCGCCGTCGCGGTTCCACGAATACCTGCAAGGCATCGTGCTGGGGCGCACGATCAATGAAGACGCGGTGGCCTTCCTGTTTCCGGGCATCCTCGCGATCCTCCTCGCGGGGCTCGCGATCATGACGTGGCGGCCCATCCGCGCCCGGTTACGCGCCGACCTCACGGGGTATTTCGCGCTACTGGCGCTGGTCTCCACGCTCATGTTCGTGACGTGGCCGATCGAAACCTGGCGGTACGTGCACTGGCTCCCCGGGTTCAACTTCATCCGGGTGCCGTCGCGCTTCATCCTGCTCCTGATGTTGTGCCTGGCGATGCTTGGCGCCGCCGGGTTCGATCGTCTCACCGTGCGGCTGTCGACGCGCGCCCGAGCGATCGCGGCGGCGGTGCTCGCCACGTTCCTGCTCGCCGAATACTCGAGCTATCCGTTCGCCGGCGTTCCCTACACCCTGGAGATCCCGGCCATCGATCGCTGGCTCAATACGCTGCCCAAGCCGTTCACGATTGCCGAAGTGCCGGTGCCAAGCGCCGAGCGCCTGGGCCAATACGAGCGGCACCACACCGCCGCCATGCTGCACGCCACCGCGCATTGGCAGAAGACGGTGCACGGCTACAGCGGCATCCGCCGGCCGTTACACGATGAGCTCTACATGAAGCTGACGGATTTTCCCGAGCCGGACACCATCGACGCCCTGCGCGAAGTCGGCGTGACGCACGTGGTGGTGCACACAGACCGGTATCCGGGCGACGAGTGGCAAGGGGTCGAGTCCCGGCTGGCGCGTTCGCCGGACCTTGGGCTCCTACATTCGGAAGGCGCCGGCCGCGTCTACGCCGTCCGGCCGCGTTAACCTTTCGGGTGTTTCTGCTTCCACTCATCGGAGCCGCGGATCGCGTCTTCGATGGCTTGGCGCGCTTCGGCATCCGAGGCGCCGCCGATGCGGGACTGCAGGTAGACGTCCAGCACCCACACGCCGATCGCCTCGGCATCGGTCTTGTTGATGTCGGCGCGCCACAAACCGTTCGGGCGCTGCAGCCCCTCGGGCGCGCGGTAGAACTCGTCGAGCCACTGGACCGCCGCCACCATCTCCTCGCGCCGCGCCTTCAGCTTTTCCGCGGCCATCCGTTCCACGCGGGTGTCGAGATCGCGCTGGGCCTGCGCGAGCTGGGCCCGCAGCGCGCTGGTGTTCATCGCCTGCCACGCGGCCTGGCCCAGCAGCACGAGGACCGCCAGCGCGAGGAGCGTGTTGGCGGTCTTGAGCCGTCGCAAGGCGGCGGCGTTCGCATCAGCGGTTGTGGGATCGGTATCGGCGGCCATGGTGCGTTGATTTTCGCCCAGCGCGGCGAAATAGAAAAGGCAAAAGGCAGAAGGCACAAGGCAAAAACTCTGCCTCGTACTTTCTGCCTTTTGCCTTTTGCCTTCTACCTTAGAAACGTCCAGCGCCGGTCCAGAAGCCGGACTCTTCACCCGTGAACACGCGCCATGTCAGCGACGGGTTGTCGCCGCAGTGTCCAATCAGCATGTCGACGAGATGGACGTCGAAGGATCCCTGATCGGGGCCGGCACCGTAGTGATACGCCGCTTCGTCGCCGGCCGCGGTCACCGGCACACCGCTGTTATCCGAAGCGCTCCTCGTGGGCTTGCCGTTGTAGCCAAAACGCGAATCGATCTGGCGGAATGCGTCGATCACGCGATCCTGCCACGGGTTGTTCACATACTTGAGGCCGCGCGGGCACGAATCGCTGGCATCCGAGAACCGGGCGAGCACGCCCTGCATGTTGGGCAGCGGCAGCCGCTGGCCCGGAGGCGGATCGGCCGGACGCGGACCGGTGCTGGTCGGACCGGGCGTGGTGGTGGTGGTGCCGCCGGGGCGAACCGTGGTGAAGGCGAACACCTCCGACCATGGACCAACCGCGTCCTGGAGCTCCGCGCGCACGCGCCACACGTAGCGCGTGTTCTGCTGCAGCGCCGGATCCACCGTGAAGCGCACGATGTTCGACGCGTCAACCGAGCCGATATCGTTGGCCGCCAGCACATCGAAGGATTCGCTGGTGCTGACCTGGAACCGATACGCCAGCGCAACGTTGGTGACGTTGCGGCCGATACTGCCTATCGCCGCCAGCGCCGGCGTGACGACGACGTTGGTCGCTTCGAACAGGGGCACGAGTGGAATCGCTCCCGACACTTTCAAGTTTGAGCCATCGGCGTTGAGCGACGCCGCGGTGCCTTTGACGGCGCTCGGAGCCGCGGGCGACCTTATGCCGCTTTCACACGCCGTCACCACCATCGCCGCGCACACAGCCAGCGCGGCGCCCTGCAACTGCATTCGATAGGTCATAGCTTCCTTTGGATCAAGTTTCCTTCGGAGGACGCTCCATATTAGCAAATCCGAGTGTTATTCTTAGTCACCCCGTGATGGCGACGCCCACCAGCCTCAGCGTCCTCGTACCAATCTACAATGAGCGCGCGACGATTGAGCGCCTCCTCACTGCCGTGGTTTCGGTCAGAACCGGGCTTACGGTAGAGGTATTGGCGTGTGACGACGGCTCCACCGACGGCACGCGCGAGATTCTCGCCACCTTGTCCCTTCCTGGCGTGAAGGTCATCTTTATGGATGAGAATGTCGGCCGAGGCGGGGTCATCAAACACCTGTGGACGGTCGCGACCGGGGACATCATCGTCCACCAGGACGCCGATCTCGAATACGACCCGCAGGACTACATCGCCATGCTCGCACCGCTCTTGACCGGCCACGCCGATGTGGTCTACGGCAGCCGTTTCAAGGGATCGATTGAGGGCATGCGCCGGCTCAATCGGCTGGGCAATCGTGCCATGACCGGCGCGGCCCGCGCGCTCTACGGCGTCCAGGTCTCGGACCTGATGACCTGCTACAAGATGTATCGCTCCTCATTGATCGAGGGGCTGCACGTCGAGGCGAACGGGTTTGACTTCGAGGCCGAGTTCACGGCGCGCCTGGCCCAGCGGGGGGCGCGGTTTGCCGAGGTGCCCGTCAGTTTCCACGGCCGCACCTTCGCAGAAGGCAAGAAGATCCGCGCGTTCGATGCGGTGCGGGTGATGCGGGAGTTGATTCGGTGCAAGGTGCGGAGCGAAGCGCGTGTCTAGCCTGAGCGGCCGGATGGTCGGCGTCATCCTGGCCGCAGGCAAAGGCGCGCGCATGTACCCATTCTCCGAGCGCAGCCCCAAGCCCATCCTGCCGATCCTGAATCGGCCACTGTTGGCCCATCAGATCGAGGTCATGCGCGAGTGCGGGATCGCGGACGTGCACATCGTCGTCGGCCACCTCGGCTATCAGGTGGCCTCGGCATTCGGCGACGGATCGAATTACGGCGTCAAGATCCACTTCATCGAGCAGGAAAGCACGCTCGGCCTCGCGCACGCCGTCGGCGCCCTCGAGTCGCGAGTCCAGGTGCCCTTCCTGCTGGTGCTTGGGGATATTTACTTCCACTTGAAAGCCCCGTTGCGGCCGCTCTGCGACCAGGTGCTCGATGGCGGCGTCAACGCCGCGCTCGTCAGCATGTACGAGCCCGACCCCGAGATGGTGCGGCGCAATTTCGTCATTCAGGCGGACGAGGCGGGTCGCGTGCAGCGCGTCATCGAGAAACCGCGCTACGTCGACAGTCAACTCAAAGGGTGCGGCTTGTACGTCTTCGATCCGCATATCTTCGATGCGATTCGGCGGACGCCACGGACGGCGATGCGTGATGAATACGAAATCACGGACAGTATCCAGATCCTGATCAACGACGGATACGTCGTCCACCACCACCCGATTGTCGAACGCGACCTTAACCTGACCAAGCCCGACGACCTGCTGACGATCAATCTGATCGAGCTCGCGCGCAACGGGCTCCTGTCGCTCATCGACGACAGTGCGACGATGCCCGAAGGCACGCGTGTGGAACACAGCGTCATCGGGCGCGGCGTCGTCATTACTCACCCGATCCGAATCTCGCACAGCGTCATCTTGCCAGACGTCAAGGTGACGGCGACCACCGATCTGGATTCCATCGTGATGGACGGCGAGCACACGGTGTATTGCCCGGGCGTCTCGGCGGCGAGCGCTCCGACCGGCCGACGATGACCAACTGGTCGCACGCGCTCGTCACCGGAGGCGCCGGCTTCATCGGCTCACATCTGACTGCCGCGCTGCTCGCGCAGGGCCGGCGCGTGACGGTGCTCGACAACCTCTCGACCGGCCGCCGATCCGCGGTGCCCGACGGCGCGAGGTTCACGCACGGCGACATTCGTGATCCGGCCGCCGTGGCGGCCGCCCTGCAGGACGTGGACTGCGTCTTTCACCTCGCCGCGCAGGTAACGATTCGCGGCAGCTTCGACCGCTTCCACGAAGATCTCGACGCCAACGTGATGGGCACCGCCGGCCTCCTGCGAGCGGTCGATCCGCAGCGGGTGAAGTGGTTTACGCTGGCCTCCTCCATGGCGGTCTACGCGGATGCCGCGTCGCCCGCTCCCATCGACGAACAGCATCGGACTGAACCGATCTCTCCGTATGGCGTGGGCAAACTCGCCGCCGAAGGCGTGGCGCGACAGATTCTGGCGTGGCGCGGCATTCCCTTTACGGCGCTCCGTTACTTCAACACCTTCGGTCCTGGACAGAGCTATACGCCGTACGTCGGCGTGCTCACCATTTTCGTGACGCGCCTGTTGAGGGGCGAGCCGATCACGATCTTCGGCGACGGCGAACAACAGCGCGATTTCATTCACGTCGACGACATCGTCGCCGGCACCATGGCCGCGACCGGGACCGCGCCCGGGACGTTCAATCTGGGCACCGGCCGTGGCACCACGTTGAACCAGCTCGCGTCGATGACGCTGGCCCGGCTCGCGCCGGGCCAGCGCGCCCTCCATGGACCCGCGCAGGCGGGCGAGCTGCGCTATTCGGTGGCGAACCTCGCTGCGGCGCGGCGCGCCTTTGGATTCTCACCGGCGCGATCGCTGCAGCAAGATCTCGACCAGGTGATCGACGCGATCCGGGAGAGCGCACCCGCATGACCCGGCGGCTCGTCGCCGGGTTCGGCGCCGCGATCGCCGCGACGATCGTCGTCAGTGTCGTGGTGTCGAGCGTCGGATCGCCCGAGCGCGAGCAGATGAACATGCGTCATTTGCAGAACGCCACGTTTGCGCCGCCGCCGCCCACGTCGAATATCGGGCGGGTGATCGCCACGGTGTGGTCGGACTTCTGGGCACCCGAAGGCGAAGGGTTGCGGCGATCCACGCTGCCGACGCAAGCGGGCATCCTGTGGATCGCCCTGATCGTGGCGCTGATGGTCGGTTTTGATTTCGCGCGTCTGTCGAACCCGCGTAACTTCGAGCTGCTTGGCCTGCTCGCGATCGGCTTCCTGCTGTTCAACGTGATGCAGTTCTTCGCGCTCCTCGGCGACGCGACCTACTTCCGCGTGATGGACCTGGTCTTCAGCGGCATCGTCGGCGTCAGCCTCGCCCTGATGGCGCTGGCCATCTGGAGAGCTCGCCATCCTCAAGCGGCGGATTGGCGTCCGAATCTTCCGGCCCGGGCACTGGCGACGCTCGCCATGCTGCTGTTGTCGTTGAATGTCGCACTCGCCTTGTTCACGCCGCCGGACGATGCGGGTTTCTATACGAACCTGGGTGCGCAGCGGCTGCGTGAGCGCGGGCGATTTCCCTACGGGGACCCGTTGCTGACCAACAGCGCCGGCGCGGGGTACGGGCCGGTGTTGTATCTCGCGCACCTGCCCTATCAATTCATCCTGGATCCCAAGCCGCTGAACCAGACCGAACCCACACGCGCGGACCTGGCCGCAGGTGCGACCTATTACCTGCCGCCCGCGCTCGCGACGCAGTTGACCACGGTGACGTTTCACCTGCTTGGCGTGGCCGCCCTGATCGCGATCGGCCGGCGGCTGGCAGGTGCGCAAGTGGGATGGGCACTGGCGGCACTGTATTGCAGCAGCGCCTATGTGATGGGCGTGGGCGGGCCAAGGGAAGCCATCGGCGGCATGACCTTCATCTCGCACATTGCGCCGCCGTCGGTCGCCCTGCTCGCCTTCGCCGCCTTGTCGCGGCCGATGGCGGCGGGCGCGCTGCTGGTGGCCGCCGCGGCAACGGTCTTCTATCCGGTGCTATTCGTGCCGGCGTGGTTGGGACACTACTGGGATCGGCGGCCGCAGGCGATGCGATTCGTCGCGGGGGTGGTGATTGCCGGTCTGGTGATCGGCGTCCCGGTGCTGATGCGATCGCAGGCAATCGAGGGCCGGAGCGTCCTCGGAACCGTGATGCACGAATCCGTCGGTCATCATCAGGGCACCGACACCTACGGGCTCAGCACGTTCGGGTTCTGGGGCCAGCGCGGCGGGATCCGTGAGTGGCTGCGGCGGCCCCTGGCCGCGGGCGAGTTCACCACCAGTCCGATGTTCATCCTGACGATCGTTCCCGCGGCGTTGATGTTCTTTCTCGCCCGCCGCACCACGCCGCAACAACTGGCGCTGCTGACGGGTGCGTTAGGCATTCTCGCGCAGTGGTCCAAGATCCACGGCACGAGCGTGTATGTGAATTGGTATTACCCGTTCCTGCTGATTGGATTATTCGCCGGAGGACTGGGAACGCGGCCGGCCGGCGACAGCGATCAACGGAGCAGTTGAGCGATCGCGCCGGACCAGGTCATGCCCATCGCCTGCCGCGCGCCGGACTCACCCAGCCGCGCCGCTTCGTTGCGATCGTCCATCACGCGGCGCATCGCCGTGGCCAGCGCCTCCGGCGTTGGCGCGGTGACAAAACCGCTCTCACCATCACGCGCCAGCTCCGCTGGCCCGCCACTATCGTGGCACGTGATCACCGGCTTGCCGCACATGAAGGCCTCCACCGTCACGAAGCCGTAGTCTTCATTCCACGGTGGGAACACCACCGCGCGGCAGCGGGCAAGATGTTCGATGAGTCCAGCCTCCTCGAGGCGGCCCACGAACTGCACGCGATGATCGAGCTCGAGGTGACTGCGGAGCTTGATCAGCCGATCCCGCTCCGCGCCCTCGCCCGCGATGACACATTTGATGCCGGCGGCGATCGGTTCGGCGAGCGCGCGCAGCACGAGGTCGAAGCGCTTCAACGGCGACAACCGCGACACGCCGAACAGGTAATCACCGTAATAATCGTGGCGGTAGGCGCGCCTGGGCGGCGGCGGATACAGCACCTCGGACTGAATGCCGCCGAAACGGCGCAGGCGCGCCTGCACGGTGCCGGAGATCACAAAACGCCGTTGCATCCTCTCGAAAAGGTACGTGTCAACGCGGTGGATGATGGCGCGGCGCGTACGCTCCTTGATCTTCGCTTTCCACGACAGGTGCGAGCTGAACTGATCCCATAAATCGTAGTACTCGCGCATGCGATGGTTCAGCCAGAGCACGTGATTCGGATGCCGCACCGCGTATCCCGGAAACCGCAGGCTGATCACCTGATCGACCGCGCGTTCCTCGTGGGCGAGCTGGACATCCGTGCACCACGCGGCCAGATAGGCACTGCCCTGCCGGCCAAATCGATTCTGCGGCGTGACCACGAGACCGGTGACGTGCCCTTCCTCGCGCAACGCGCGCACCAGCTCGCGCGCCATCACCAGGTGGCCGCCCTCGGCAAACGGCGGACTGGAAGTGACCACCGCAATCGTGGCCACCTACTTCGGCTCCGCGTAGGTGGGCACAATGCGAACCATCACGCCGAGGAAGCGGCTGTCGTTGGCGCCGTTCTCGAACATTGGCACGAAGCCCGTTGAGGACGAGATGTTCAGGATATAGATGTAGTTGGTCGGAAACCTCGGATCGACCTTATACGGCACGCCGTGCGTCATCTCGAGCTCGAAAGTCTGTTGCGAGCTCGGCGCCATCTCGATCACGCGCGCTTCAGTGCCCGTATCGATAGTGACCCGATTGGGCCTGGGTCCCGTCTCGAGCGTGATCGTCAGCTTTTCGATCTCGAGCGATCGCCGCGCCTTGGCGCCCAGCACCGCCGCCTCCGGCTCGATCGGCGCGCGCAACAGGATGTCGGCGCTCGCTTCGCCCCTGACCCAGAACGCGTCACCCTCACGGTTGTAGACGTTGTCGTCGATGAAGTACGCGAGCACCGGCGGCGTGCCGCCCAGCGGCTGCCGTGTGCGTGTCTCTGACGTATTCACCGGCAGGTCGTTGACCATCGTCAGCTCGGTGGGCAGCCAGCGGAAGAGACCGCCCTTGCTATGGTCCGAGGGATTACGAACCGCGAAGAACGGATTCGTGACGATCGGCATCACGAACACGCCGCTGACCGCCATTGCCAGGATGCCGGCCACCGCCGTTTGCAGGGGCGGCACGAGAAACAGGAACACCCCGTAGGTGCCAAGGAAATAGCGGTTGCCGACGGGGCCGCCGCCACCTGACCAGGTGTACGGCATATAGATCAACAACACCACCGCCGTGCCGACGCCGGCCCCCAGCGTGAGCCACTGCCACATGGCGCGGTCGCGCGTGGCGAGCAGGAACAGGATGATCGCCATCAATCCCGGAAAGAAATAGATCGCGAAGCCGTGGTGACGGCCGAACAGGAAATAACCAAGGTTGTGCGGAAAGACTTCCAGCAACGCGTCGCGCGTGAACAGCACTTCGAACGACCCGCCGCCGACCCGGCCCAGGCCGACCGTATCGAAGGTGTAGGTCTCGTTCTGAAACGGGAAGCCGCCCGGGAAGTTCACGCCGGCGCGGCTGTAGAACGTCTTGCGCTCGCCGCCCTGGTAATTCCATTCGCCGGTGACGGCGATGTTGATGGCGAAGAGCGCCGCCAGCACGGCGCCAAAGATCACGCCGATCTTGATTCCGCGCACCCATTGCCGTCGTAGCGCGGCCGAGACTAACAGCGGCAGAATCAGCGCGATGTTCGTGGGCTTGGCAAACACGCTGATGCTGAGCAGGACGGCGGCCACCACGTCCGACCGCGGCGACAGCAGCCAGCGCGTGCGCCACGACGGCCGCGCCTCTTCGGGCGCCGGCCCCACCGCTTCCTTGTAGCACCAGAAGTAATAGCCGAACAGCACGACGGCAAAGATGAAGAAGTCGGGACCGATCTGCACCATGTAGATCGGCACGAGGGAGACGAACAGGAACGCGAACGCGAAGATCAGCGCGCTGACTGGATGACTGCGCGCGGCCAGAAACGAGTACGCGCACAGAAAGCAGGCCGTCATCAGCAACGCGTGCAGCACGAAGAAGCCGTTGGTGCCGAACAACCAGAGGAACGGGGCCACCAGCAGCGGATAGATATAGGCCTTCGCGAAGAACAGCTGGCCGTCGGCGGCGCGTTTCAGGAACAGGCCTTCCGGACCCGTGGGGAATTCTTGCCACACGCGCACGAGATCGTCGCGCTGATAGGCGAAGTCGAAATCGCTCGCGAGGCTGTGGCCGAGCGTGTAATAGGTGGCGGCATCACCGAAGAAACCGCCGCCCGACGCCTTGACCACGTCGAGCGAGATCGCCCACGTCACCAGCAGCACGCCGATCGCGGCGGTGGTGCTCGCGCCGAGGCGCCACGCGAAGCCGCGTCCCTGGAGGCGCGCCGCCACGCCGGTGTCGATGGTCGTCATCTGGTCAAGAAGCTGAGGTCCGTCTTCAGGATACCCTCCCGGCCTGACACGCGCGAGGTCTCGTGCAGCAGCTCGTACAACCGCTCCATCTTTCGGACGAAGGCAGCAAGGTCGTAACGCGCGCCGGTCTGTCGCGCCGCCGCGGCCAGGGCGGCGGCCAGCGGCGGCGAGTCGAGCAACGTGTTGATGGCGCCCGCGAGGGCCGCGGCGTTCGCCTTGGGCACCATCAGGGCGTCCCGGCGATCGGTCAGGACGTCCACCAGGCCGTCGGCGTCGGTGGCGACAATCGGCTTCCCCATCGCAAGGGCTTCGAACATGGTCAGCGGCGTGCCTTCGGCCAGCGATGGAAACACGAGCACATCGAGCGCCGAGAGCGCGCTGGCCACGTCGCGCGTGAAGCCGGTGAAGACGAGGCGGTCGCCAAGGTTGAGCGCGCGCGCCTGCGCCTCGAGCTCGGATTGCAGCTCGCCTTCACCGACGATGAAAAAGCGCGCCTCGGGATGAGCGGCCAGCACGCGCGGCGCGGCGTCGATCAGATAGCGGTTCCCCTTCGCCGGCATCAGCCTCGTCACCGTCCCGAGCGCGGGCGTGCCAGGCGCGATCCCCATGGCCGAGCGCGCCGCCGCAATCTCATCGGCGGTCCGCACCC
>JBBDWL010000156.1:0-1628 GCA_040902895.1 Vicinamibacterales bacterium
GCGGCAGAGCGACAGTAATTGGAACATGCTGCCAGGCCCGAAGATGTCGAGATCAGCGGCATACGGATGATCGGCGTTCTTGAAACGCTCGCCGCTCGGCTCTGGGCGCGTCCACTCGTCCTGGATGCGCGCCGCGCCATCGCGGTAGAACGCCACGGCAGCGGTCGCGCGGGCCATGGCCCGCAACGTCAGCTCGTGCCAGAGTGCGAGCGCGATGAATGCGGCGATGGCGACGCCATAGATCCAGGCGCTCGAATCGCCACCAAGCGTGAGCGCCCAGTAGATCAGGATGCCGATGAAGATCGCGACCTTGGCGTTGCCGAGCCGGACGTGCACGCGCTCGCGAGCGGCCACGTCGGCTTCACGGGCGCGCTGTCGTTGTGCGTATTCCTCGAGGGGCGTGGTCACGGGCAGCTTTCCACATGATTCCACAGGCGTACGCAGTCTTCGCGCTATTGGTCGCCTCGCGATCGCGGAAATTGAATCAAAAACCCATGTAAAGGTGCCAGGCCCCTTTACAATTGAGGCGAGGGGCGGGACCCTGAAAGGATCCCGCCTCGGTTGGTGGGTTATCTGGTGCGGATGGTTAGCGGATTCGTAAGCGAGACTTTGAGCTTGCGACCTGCGGCAAGCCGAATATCCTGACCCTCGGTGGCGAGCACGACGGCCGTGCCGCCGCCCGCGCCGACGGCGGTGCCGATGGCCGCGCCTTTCTTGCCACCGGTGATCGCGCCGATCACGGCGCCGGCAGCCGCGCCGATGCCAATCTTGACGGCGTCGTCTTTCTTGGTGGACTCGGCGATCCACGCCAAAGGCTTGGTGTCGATGTCGTAGGTGACCGATCCGGTCTGGAGGCGGGTGAACCGCAGGCCCAGTTCGGCCCGGCCCTTCACCTTACCTGAATCCTCCACGTTCGTGAGATGGCCAGTGAGCTTCGCGCCCGCCGGAATCGCGGTCACGCTGTCGATCACTACCGGTGATGCCAGCGTGCCACTGACGCGCTCTTCAACGAGGCTCGTCTCGGACGAATGCGAGGTGTCCAGCGTGACGTCGAGGACCGCGTTGTCGGGGATGGTCACTGAGCGAGCCACCACCGCGCGCGTGCGCGCCGCCGGGGCGCCGCGATCATCGTCCACGTCGTCTGGACTCACGCGCCTCACTTCGGTGATGGCGGTGCGCGCCACTTCCGTCCGCGTGTTCGGGCGCTCACCGGTGAGCGTCACGATCTCGGGTTCCACCTTGGCAATCTTGCCGCGCACGAGGGTGCCATCCTGCGTGATCACCGTCACTTCGGTGCCCGTAGGAATGTTCTCGATGGCTTCGGCGCGCGAGCACGAGGGCGCAAGCGTAAGTGCGGCCACACAACTGACGGCAAACGATGCGAAACGCGGCTTCGACATTGCGACTCTCCGCCGCTTCCTAGAGCAAGGGCTGTGCCGTTCGCACATGGCGGGTTTTCGCGCGGATCTGGTACGGCTGGGCTCGATCTGGGTAACGGATGACTAGAGTTAACCCCGACCGCGATCACACCTTGATCTTCTGAAGCTCGCTGCGGAAGCGCGAGAATTCTGTCTTCTCCGCTTCCGCCGTTTCGTTGGCAATCACCGACAGCTGGGCGCGCCAGCTCC
>JBBDWL010000157.1:0-10963 GCA_040902895.1 Vicinamibacterales bacterium
GCGGTGTTCTTGATGTCCTCGAGCGGGTTGGCGTCGAGCACGATCAAATCCGCAAGCTTGCCGACTTCGAGTGATCCGAGATCCTTCGCGAAGCCAATCGCGTCGGCGCTGTCGATGGTCGCGGCCTTCAGCGCCGCGTGCGGCTTCATGCCGCCTGACGCCATCATCCACAGCTCCCAATGCGTGCCAAGGCCCTGCACTTCGCCGTGCGAGCCCAGGCCGATCTTGCCGCCGCCTTCGACCCACTTGGTCAGCTGCTTCGCGTGCAGCGGGAACACATACTGATCGGGGCGGTTCCAGCTCGTGCTCTTCCACTTGTCCAGCTCGTCGTGCGGCGTGAATCGCCGCAGCCGCTGCTCCGCGTCCACATCCGTGGTCGTCAGATAGTGCTGCCGTCCTGAGGGTCCGCCGTAGCTCACGATCAACGTGGGCGTATAGGTGATCCCGCTCGCGGCGCCGAGCTTCACGACGTCGCCGAAGAACGGGCTGATCGGCAGCGAGTGCTCCAGGCCGGCGTAGCCGTCCTGCATCAGCGTCAGGTTCATCGTGAAGTTCGATCCGCCCTCGGTGGTGGGCGTGAGGCCGAGCTCCTTCGCCGCCATGATCACCCACTGGCGCACCTTGCGATCGCCGACCATGTACTGCTTGATCGTCTTGGTGTTGTAGTGCTCCGAGTAACGCCGCAGCACATCGCGCGCGTCTGCAAGGCTGCGAATGTTGTCCGCTGAGAAGACACCAGGGCCGGTGGAGTAGAGGCGCGGCCCGATCAGTTGACCCGTCTCCATCAGATCCTGGTAGGTGAGCGCGTCCTCTGACGACGTCTGCGGATCGCGCTGCGTCGTCACGCCGAAGGCGAGCTGCGCGAGGAACTGCGAGACCTGGCTGCGATGCACGCCCCACGCGACCCACGTGTGCGCGTGGATATCGACCAGGCCCGGCATGATCGTCTTGCCCGACATGTTGCGGACGACAGCACCCGCAGGAATCTTCACCTTGCCGCTCGGACCGATCGCGGTGATCCGGTTGTTGGTGATGACGATGTCGCCGCGCGGGATGATCTCGTCGCCCTTCATGGTGATTAGCCGCGCGTTCCTGAGCGCAATCGTTCCCTGCGGCTTGTCTTTGTCGATGATGATCTCGACGTCGACGCGGTGAGGCTCGTACTCGAGCGTCGGGATCTTCGGCGGTGCGGCAGGCTTCTTCTCCGCCTGCGGCTTGTCCGCGGCATCCGGCGCCGGCGTGGCGGCCCCGGGCTTCTCGGCTGGCGCCGCAGCGGCGCGCTCGGCCTCGGTTTCGGCCTTCGCGCGATTCGCTGCGTCGACTTCCGCCTGCGTCGCGATGTCGTGCAGGAAGAAGCTGCGGCCGATCGAGAAGTACGCCGCGCGGCTGTCGGGTGTCCATCCGATGAAGTCGCCGCCGACCTTCGTGAGGCGCCATGTCGGCACGGACGACGATGACGCGGCCGAGACCATGGGCGCGGCGCCGCCAACCGGCGGAACGGTGATCATGAAGACGTTGCGGTTCGCGCGCACGAGCGCGCGCGTGCCGTCGGGCGACAGGATCACCTCGTCGGGTCTCGGCGCCGGACCCTGGCCGCCCGTTGAAGGAGCCGTGACCCGGACGATCGGGTTGATGTCGGTGCCGTCGTACCGCATCGACACGAGCCCGTCGGCGCCGGCCCAGACGTAAATGCGATCCGGATCGGGACCGACGTGCGGCGCCTCGCGCCCCTGCTCGGTCGAGCCGCCCGCGACCCACGCAATGCGCGTGACCGTGCCGCCGCCGGCCGGCAGCCAGATGTATTCCAATTCCGCGGATCCGCTGTGATTGCCAAAGTCTTCCAGCGTGCGAAGGCGGTGCATCTTCGATCCGCGCACGCCGATCAGGCGCGAGCCGTCGCGCGAGTAGGTGAGCTTGTCGTAGAACGCGGCGACCGGCGTGAGCCGCTCGGGCTGTCCGCTGCCGTCCGCCCGCACACGATAAATTCGTCCGCCGTCATCGTCATTCCAGGTCACGTACGCGATGAACTGCCCGTCGGGCGACCAGACGGGGCCGTGTTCGACGTCGGTGGCAGTCGTCAGACGGCGGGCGTTGCGGATCGCCGGCACAGGCGCCGGCGCCGGCTCCGGCTCGGTCTTCGCCTGCGCGTCTTCTTTCTGCGCCGCATCCGCGGCGGCGCCGGTCTTCTGCTCGTCCGTCTTCGGCGCGTCGGGCTTGGGCGCGTCTTCCTTCTTTTCGTTCTTCGTGCCGCGGCCCTGCGGCAGATCCGCGATCCACAAGCGATCGAGTGCCGTGAAGACCACGCGCTTGCCGTCAGGCGACGGGCGCGCGCCGCGGATCTGCGACACCGTGAGCTTCTCGTCGTCGATCGGATAGTCGAACTTCACGAGCGGACCGAGCTGCTGGTCGACCTTTGCGGTGAAAGGAATCTCGACTGCGTCGCCGCCGGGCACCGCCACTCGCCAGAGCTTGCCGTCATAGCTGGTGATGAGCGACTTCGAGTCGGGCGTGAACGCCGACTTCGGATAGATGTCACGATCGCGGCCGCCGCCGCCCTGGCTGTCGTCGCGCTGCACGTCCATCGTGAGCCAGCGGTCTTCGCCGGTGGAGAGGTCGAGCAGCTTCAGCGCCTGCCGCGAGTCGTAACGCGTGGAGTAGACGAGCCACTTGCCGTCGGGGCTCGGAACCGGCCGGAACGCCCCTTCATGTTCGTGCGTGCGCACGAGCAGCTTGCCGTTCTCGCGATCCAGCTGCGCGATCTGATAAGGACCGACGACACGCGCGGAGCTGCGATCGGAAACGTGCGGATCGTAGTGCGCCTCGGATTCGTCTTCGACGAGGCGGGTCGTCAATCCCGCGCGCACGCTGCCGCGCACGTTGACCCACATGGACTTCGGATCGTTGCCGAAGGCGGGGCCAAGAATCGCCGGCGCCGGGGCCGCGCCGGCACCTGGCGCGGCGGCCGGACCGCTCGACGCGCCCGTCATCTGCACGCCGGAGCCGCCGTTCTCGTGGTAAATCCAGAGCTGCGCTCCCTTCGCGGCGATCACGTACTCACCGCCAGGCGCCCACGCCGGCGACATGTAATTTTCGCGCTCGCTCGTCGTGATGGCGCGCGGCTTCGTGCCGTCGGCGTTCGAGATCCAGACGTTCTCGGAGCCGTTCCGGTCGCTGATGAAGACGAGCCGCTTTCCGTCGGGCGAGAAGGCCGGCTGCATGTCGTACGCCTGTCCGTCGGTGATGCGCGTGGCCTCGCCGCCGGCGATTGGCAGCGTGTAGAGATCGCCGAGCAGCTCGAACACGATCGTCCGTCCGTCGGGCGACAGATCGAGCGACAGCCAGGTCGCTTCTGACGTCGTGAACGACAGCGCCCGCTCGGTGAGCAGCGGCAATCCCTTTTTCTTCAGGTATCGGCGGCCGCCTTGTCGTTCTGCGCCTTGGTTTGGGCGAGCGGCGCGTGGGTCATTGCCAGCGCGACAATAAGGAGGCACAAGAGACGGCAGATGAATCTGGACATGAAACCTCTTGGAGAATTGGGGTGCCTGATTATAGCGATCTCCCGTAGCGTGCAGCCGGGCCGGCCTGCAGATGTGTCTGTAGTAACCTCCTGCGGCGATGAACGCGCGGACAAAATTCGAGCGCGCCGATCCGATCCTCCGCGTGGCTGACATGGCCCGGAGCCTCACGTACTACGTCGACGTTCTCGGTTTCACCAACGCCGCGTGGGGCAGTATCGACTTCACGTGCGTGAGCCGAGACGGAGCGAGCATCTACTTGTCCGAAGGCGACCAGGGGCAGCCCGGAACATGGGTCTGGATCGGCGTCGAAGACGTGGACAGCCTCCACGACGAGTACAAGAAGACAGGCGCCCTGATTGTCCAGCCGCCCGAAAACTTCCCGTGGGCCCGCGAGATGAAAGTCGGGGACCCTGACGGGCACGTGCTTCGATTCGGGTCAGACCCGCACGAATGAGAGTTCGCTGTGGCCAGGAACCGGCATTCGCACGTGCCATACCGCTACCCTTCACGACGCACCCAGGATGCGTGGTAGTTGCAAACCGCGGCGTGGCCTCGCCCTCTGGTCTCGACGTTCCCTTGTGACGATGGTCTCGTGGAAATAGAACAGCGCCGCGCGTGCCGGCGAGCCAGGCCCTAAGCCAATAAGCGGGCCACTCTGGTTAGACTAATCCCGCTCGTTGGATCACCGGCACGTATGATCCGGACCTAGATCTCCTCTATTGGGTACAGGGAATCCCGGACCCGATTTCGGCAGCCGCCACAGCGAAGGGCCAGTCCAACGCGAAACCTAGGTAACCCGAGTCGCGCAATAGGCCTCGGACCCGCACTGCCCGCAACGCGTTCTAGCGAAGCTGTAACCGTTCCACACCGGTGCGACCACCGAGTCATAAAGAGCATCGCGACTGACCTCGAGTTGGGTGGCGATGCAGTGCAGACAGACGAATCGATCCCCAGGAGCCAGGCAGGCTTGGAAACGCTCTGCGAGATCGACGCCCGGAACCCGCCCACGCACTTCGCGTGTCCGCGCGGTTCGTCGATGGCTTGAAGCGCTAGAAGACACGTTAGCGATCAGGGAATTCCACGGAGCCCTCGAGACGATCGACGAGCGCGTGACAGCTCTTCAGGAGCACTTGAACAGTGCGCTCCTCACTCCGGATCCCATCGAGCGTTTGGCGGGCGGCGCTGATCGTTTCCCGAGTTGTGGCAGAGTCGCGCAAGGCGACTGCCACAAGGCCGGCGGTCGCATGATCACGAAGTGCCCGCGCGCGGTTAGCATCGGACGATTCCAAGAGCTCGGCACACTGAACCAGACCGATAAAGGCCGTGCGCATTTCGCACGATCGACGCCGCGAAGGCGACGCGGTGGCCGCGATCCCGGCGACTGGCGCATAGCCGTTGGATTCGAGCTGAACCCGCCAGCCGGCCGCCAGCAGGTGCAGCTTTTCGAGATCCTGGGCGTGGCACGTGAACATGATTTCTTCGTCACGCTGCACGCGCATTTCGAAGCCATCTACGGCTTTGTCGACTTCACAGCAAACGATGGAGGCAGATGGTGAGAAGAGACGCCAGATGGGTCGGGGAGGTGAGGCACCCTGACGAGTGTCCGGCACAGCTCTTCTCCCATCCATGCTCCAGGATAGCAGTTGAGAGAGGAGGACTTGGTCCGATATCCAACATAAGGCTGAGCGTCACCGATCGGAAGAGCTTGGAGCGATCGGTCGGACTGTGAACCGCGAATTTGTCGCATAGGCCCACAATAGGAGATTAGGCGATGACGGTTTGCCCACCGCAGCTCCGGGGGAAGGGGGCTTGGAGGGGGTCGAGACACGCTCACTCTCAGACCTGCCGGTAGCCCATTAAGGACGGCTCAGCATAGTCGTCGGGCAACGAACGCGTCGGTACGGTGTGGTACGTAGGTGCCTTCACCTGCTGCCGAAGACGGGCGCGATGAAAGGATTCCAGGCCTCGTGCTTCTAGTGTATCGAGTTCATGCTGCCTACTTGCGGCGCGCGCGGCGCCAACCGTAAATGATCAGAAACAGAGTCGCGATAACACTCCCAATCAGCAGCGCGAGTGTGCTCGCCACGCTCCGATACGACTCAGGTATGTTCGGAACTTCGGGCTCGCGCTGATCTTCGGGAACGCCTGCAGCGGTGACGACTACCGGACCGGTCGGACGTACAGCCGCCTGTTGTCCCTCACGATAGATTCGCCACACCACGCCCGTGCCCGGGTAGAGAATTAATCCGGTGTCGTTGATCGTCGAGGCGCCCCAGTCAACGACGTAGAGGCTGCTGTCCGGCCCGAATACGACGTCGACAGGACGATTGAAGCCTTCCTGGCCATTCAGGTACGCCGGTCCGGGCAGTTGATTGCGGGCGAAGTCGTGGCTTTCGCGCGTTCGCATGTCGAGCCGTACAACGCGGAATCCGAGCGGCTGCACGTTGATGCCAGTGGTGACAGGGGCGAACGTGCCGAATTGCGCGATGAACACATCGCCCGGATAACCGAATGCGCCTCCCGGTGAAAAGGCAAGGCCCGATGCCGCGGCATGGCTGCTGATGGTGGCGAACGCCGGCGTCAATACCGGATGCTCTTTCCACAAGAACGTCGGCTTCGGCTTGTCAATGGCGTTGAAGCGCGACGCCGTTACCGGTTCGCCGTCGAAAAACTCCGGCCACCCGTACCAGGCGCCGTGTTCGACACGCACGAGGTAGTCGGGATCGTTGAACACATTCCGGCTCCCGCGCACATCGGCTCCGTGGAACGTTGACCAGAGCTGTTTGTTTCCGTCGAACGCCAGACCGAACGGATTCCGCAGACCCGAGGCGACGAGCTCGAAGCCGGAACCATCCGGATTGAAGCGCGCGATGGACCCTCCGCACTTCGGCGAGCCTTTGATCACTTCCCCAGCCACGCCGGCAGCGCCGAAGGGTCTGTACGCGCCCGTCGTCACCTCGTCGTCATTGGGCGTCAGTGGGTTCGGGGTCTTGAAGTTTTCGCCGGTCAGGACGATGTCCTGGCAGGGAATTTCATGGAGGCCTGGATGCCTTTCGAGCCAGCCGAAGATGTGATTGTCAATACCGACGACACCGGTATTCGTCGTCGTGCCCTGCCCCATATAGATCTTGCCGTCGGGCCCGAACACGATCTGATTGTTCTGATGGTCGCCTTCGGACGGGAGATTGGTGACGATGTCCCGGAGGGCTGAGCCTTCAACTATCGAGACCTTGGTTCTGTGCGAGACGTAGATCTGCCCGTTTCTAACCGCGAGCCCGGTGACCGGGCCTAGCAACCCCTCGCTGGCAATGACGTGTACCGTCCCGTCGGGACGGACTCTCAGCACGCGAGGTTTCGCCGTGTTCTTGTGCCCCGATTCCGCGATGAGCAGATCAGCTCCATCGAAGATCGCCGTGGTAGGCACACTGAGATTTGCCACGACGGCTTCGATTCGGTATCCGTCGGGAACGCGGACGTCGTCGACATCGATGTCGCGAGCTGGCTGTTGGGCCGTCGCAGCCGCTGCCGCGACCGCGACCAGCACCGTCGCAATGACTTGGGATGCTCTCAGAACCGCACCTCTATCGACATCCGAGCCGAGAATCCGGCGCCGGGAAAGAAATAGGGAACGACGTTGCGCTGAAAATCCATGAGGGTGAATCCGACTTCCTCCGAACGATCGCCGGAAACGTTGAGGGCGTCTACCGACGCGCGAACCGGTCCGAAGCCGCGCGTGAGCCTCAGATCCAGCGACGCCCGGTCGCCAAGCTGCACGAGATTCGCGTCGTCGGCAAAGGTGCGCCAGGTGCGGGTATAGGCGCCCGTCGCGCGAAGGTCCCACGGGAGCTGAACGTGCACGGTAGGCCGGAGAATGTGCCGCGGGATGTTCTTCAGCTGATGGCCGGGCCGCGTCGTCGCCTGGACGCGCGTCCAGGTGTAGGCGACGGATAACTCGCGCCACCGCGCTTCGGCTTCGACGCCCGTGTGACGAGTGCGTCCGATGTTGCCATACGTAAACGTGGATGGATCAAAATCAATCTCGTTTGCAACGGTCATCCGATACCCGACGAGTTCAACACGTCCCGTCGCGCGGTCGTGCCTGATGCCGGCCTCCAGGTTGGTTGCTCTCTGCGGCTCGAGCGCCGGGTTCGAGATCACGAACGAGCCGCCGTCGAAATTAGGGAACGGGCGCGGATCGAAAAGCTGATCGACGGTCGCGGCCTTGAACGATTTCGCGACCTGCGCGTAGAGCGAGCTCGAGCTCGCCTCGCCGCCGTGTAATCGATAGGTCATCCCAAGTCTAGGCGACCAGGCCTGGCGCACTGAGGTCCCGGACGTAGCGGCGTCGAAACGGTCGGCGACGCGATCCCATCTTATGCCGCCAGCGATGCGCGCATTCTGACCCAGGTTGACGCTTTGTGTGGCGTACACCCCGACTTTGCTTCTTCGGCCATCCATTCTGCCCACGTTCGACTCGGCTGCCCCCTGATCGGACACCGGGTGATATGTCGAGCGCACGCGATCGGTCCCGAGCTCGAGACCAACGCGGCCCGTCCCGTCACGCAACGTCTGAGTCTGCAACTGCAGGTGGCTGCCCGCGCTGATGGTGGCGACGTTTCGGGCCACGCGGCTGCCGACGCCGGGGATCAGCAGCAAGGTACGCGTGCGATCCGAATCACGCCATCCGGTGTAGCCATCGACAGCGAAGAGGAAGGATTCTCCGGTCCGGACGTATCCTGCGGATGCGCGAGCTCGCCGCACGGTCTCTCGATCGAATCGGAACATCGGATCTGATCCAAGACGGTCCTCGACGAGTTCCCGCGCCGTACGAGGGCCGGGATCGTCCTGATGCCGGCGCTCCGTCGACGCACGCGCGGTCCAGCCGTGACCGGCCGACCGGTCGACGAACAATGTCGCACCTCTTTGTGTGGCGGTCGAATGGGAGCGGAACCCCTGCGAGGCGGAAGCGGTCGCGGTCGCGCCCGCGGCGATTGGTCCGAAGCGCCCTGCGGCTCCGCCATCGAAAGCCAACTGTCCCAAGTTGCCCTTAGATATCGAGCCACCGGCGTAAGGACCGCGACGTGTAAACACCTGCACCACGCCGCCGAGTGAGCCATCGCCATACAGGGAGGAGGAAGGCCCGCGCCGGGCTTCAACCAGCTCCGTGCTCCACGAGCGTACACGCTGCCAGTCAGCCAGGCCGGATTCGCTATCATGGGCAGGCGCGCCGTCAACGAGCAGTTGGACGTAGTCGGCTTCACCACCGCCGAAGAATCCGCGGGTGAGCACCATCGGCGCCTGACCAAGACCCTCGGCCGAAAATACGTAGAATCCTGGCAGAAATCGCAAAAGGGCCGGAAGATTCTGTACGGGCAGACGATCAATGTCGGACCGAGTCAGAATGGCGGTGGCTACCGGACTTTCATCACGCGGAACAGGGCCTCGTTCTGCGGTGACAATCACCTGCGTGCGAAACATCGGTGGCGGATTTGCTTGCGGGTGCGCGCCCGGCGAGAGCGGTAGACACACAGCGAGCCAACATACGAACGGCCACATGTGCCTGGCCCAGCAGCAAGTACGGTGCCCGGCAAATGTACTTTTCAGTACCGGCGTTAGACAGGCCTCGGGTGTAGCCTTATCCGGCGCTGCAGCCCTCCCATGTCAGAACCGAACCCGACTCACGGAGACATGCGGACACTGGACGACCTGGCCGACTTCGTCGACACGGCGTCGATTGGACTGCACTGGGTCGCCGCCGACGGCACCATTCTCTGGGCGAACCCCGCAGACTACGAGCCGCTTGGCTACACGGCCGGCGAATACATCGGCCGCAACATCACCGAGTTCCACGCCGATCCCTCGACCATTCAGGACATTCTCAGACGCCTGACGAACGGTGAACGGCTCCTGAATTACGAAGCGCGTCTGCGGAAGAAAGACGGATCTCTTCGCGATGTCCAGATCACGTCAAGTGTACTGTTCGAAGACGGTCCCGACGGGCGCAGGTTCGTGCACACGCGGTGCTACACGCAGGACATCACCGAACGTAAACGCATGGACCGGGCGCGCGATCGATTCGTCACCATCCTCGGTCACGACCTTCGGAACCCGCTCGGTGCCGTCGCAATGGCGGCCGACTACCTCGTCAAAGCGAAGGACCTCTCAGACTATCATCGGGACGTCGCCGCCCGCATTGCACGCGCCTCCGCCCGCATGGCGGCACTGGTCAGAGATCTCATCGAGGTCACCCGTCATCTGGGAGGACTCAACAAAACGGCCCGCCGACCGGAGGATTTCGGCGCCATCTGCAAAGGGATTATCGATGAAACACAGTTGGCGCATCCCGGCGTCGACATTGATCTGGCACTCATTGGCAACCTCAGTGGAAATTGGGACGCTGACCGGGTCGCACAGGCGATTTCGAACATGCTTGGAAACGCCGTGCAGCACGGTGAGCCACCAGTTCGCGTCCTGGCACAGGACGCCGGCGATCACATCCGGCTGGATGTGGCCAATGGCGGAAATCCGATTCCGGCGGAAGCGCTGGACGGCATTTTCGAGCCGTTCACGCATGCCGGGGACACCGAAGGCCTTGGGCTCGGTCTCTTCATCGTCAGCCAAGTCGTCAAAGCACATGGCGGCACGATTTCGGTGCGATCGACCCGAGCAGAAGGCACGGTCTTCAGTTCGACCTGGCCGAGGAGCGAGTGAGGCATCAGCGATCCGTCGGCGATCATGCGACTTCCCGCGGCTAGTCCCGCAAGTACGCCTTATCGAGCTTTGATATGGCGGCTGCGCCCTCTTCGTCTACGGCCTTCAGAATCCGATCGATCTTCTCCTCTAAGCGATCGTTGCCTTCTTTCGATTGCGGCGATCCGATGTGATAGAGCAGCGCGAGACCGGCGACCTGCCACATCAACTGCAGAAACTCTGACTGCCAGTTTTCGAGCGTGTCGCGCATCGTCTCGACGAAGAATTGGCCTGTTTCCGGTCTCCCGCCGTGCTGCAGCTGTTCATCTACAAAGGCCGACCATGCAAACATCCAATGGCCGATAAGACTTAACAGGAACAGGCCGAGTGTTGCCCACAAGTATCCATAGTGCGACCAGATCGACCGACCGGGCTTGTGCTTAGACATGCGAGACTCCCTTATGGATGGGCTCGCCAGCAAGAAGAGTACCCAGGTGTGGAAGGTGCGTCATGGAACATTTTCGGTGAACTCTGCGATCGCGCTCGCCATCTTCGATTTCCGCCGCGCCGGACGAGACCCGCCACGGGATTTATATCGAAGGGCGAGCCACCGAGCTGAGGGATGAGGAAGAAATCGAGCTAGAGCGAGTGCGGCTGCGATGAGCGACCCACAGCATCTTCGGCCTCAAGGTCCGCCCGGTGGGCGCGCCGCTCGGAAAATGATCCATTCGCCGCTCGGAAAGTGATCCACCTGG
>JBBDWL010000158.1:0-1620 GCA_040902895.1 Vicinamibacterales bacterium
GACGCTCCGACGTCATCGTGCTCGGACTCCCGCGGGGCGGAGTGCCCGTGGCCGCGGTTGTCGCCGGCGCGCTCGACGCCCCGCTCGACGTGTTCACGGTCCGCAAGGTCGGCGTGCCCGGCCATCGCGAACTGGCGATGGGGGCGATTGCGAGCGGCGGAGCGCGGGTCCTCAACCATCAGCTGATATCGGAGATCGGCGTCACGGACGCGCAGGTCAGCGCCGTGGTGGCCGAAGAAGAACGGGAGCTCGCCCGTCGCGAGCGCGCGTTTCGGCACGGACGGCCGCCGCTGGTCGTCGCCGATCGCGTCGTCATCCTCGTCGACGACGGCCTCGCCACGGGATCGACGATGCGCGCGGCGGTGCAGGCGATTCGTGAGCTGGGACCGGGGCGCGTGGTGGTGGCCGTGCCCGTGGGGTCGGCACCAGCCTGTGAACAGCTCGCTCAGCTCGCCGACGAAGTGGTGTGCGCGCGGATCCCGCGACGCTTTCACGCCGTGGGGCAGTGGTACCGCGATTTTTCAGAAACGTCGGACGCCGAGGTCAGCCGTCTGCTTCAGCAGGGTGACGTTGTGCCCGGGAGTAAACGACGGTGATGGACGACCAGGCTCGTTACGCCATTCACGATCATGCGATCGCGCTCGATCCGGCGCGCGGCGTCTGACGCCCGGCTATCTCGTCGGCGCGCCTTGGGCGAGCCTCTTCTCCACGTCCACGATCGCCAGCATCGTCTTGAGCTGGGGGAATAACCCAACGGCCTGCGGAATATTCAGCAGCGCTGGTGGATTCTCGACGCGCGATCGGCCAGATTCCTCCCTGTCGCACGGTGGTTGACAGCCAATCCAGGGGGCACTGCACTTGCTTGGTGCTGTGGTTGGAAGAATGTGCACGCATGGTTCGAGCGGGACGAGGCGCGTCGCGCCCGAGTCCCACGGGCGAGGGCAAGATGATCACCGAAGACCAATCGAGCGTCGTGGCGTTCCTGAGCTCGCCCGCAACCCACGCCGGCGCAGCGGTCGAACGGATCGACACGCACGCCTCGATCGTCTTCCTTGCCGGCGAGGGCGCGTGGAAGCTGAAGCGGGCCGTTCGCTATGACTATCTCGATTACTCGACCGCCGATCACCGGCGCGCCATGTGCGAGGCCGAGGTGCGCATCAACCGGCGCACGGCTCCAGCCCTCTATCGCGGCGTCACCGCCGTGACGCGGCAGGCGGACGGATCGTTGACGATCGGCGGCGACGGTACGCCGGTCGACTGGCTGGTGGAGATGGCTCGCTTCGATCAAAGCGGCCTTTTCGATCGGCTGGCGGAGGCCGGCGTGCTCCCGCTCAAGTTGATGGCGCCGCTGGCGCATGCCATCGCGAAGTTCCATCACACGGCCGACGGCACGATGAATCAAGGCGGCTGGGACGCCATGCGGCGCGTCATCGACGGCAATGCCGCCGGGTTCGCGGAGGAGGGGGCCGGAATCCTCAATCCGGTCAAGTGCGCGAGGCTCATTGACCGTGCGCGGTTTGTGCTCGATCGCGGCGGCGTCCTGCTGGACCGGCGCCGCGATGATGGCATGGTTCGCCAATGCCACGGCGACCTTCACCTCCGCAACATCGTGCTGCTTGA
>JBBDWL010000159.1:0-10934 GCA_040902895.1 Vicinamibacterales bacterium
ACGTTGGTTGCGGGGGCAGGATTTGAACCTGCGACCTTTGGGTTATGAGCCCAACGAGCTACCGGACTGCTCCACCCCGCGTCAGATTTCCGTGGGGCTCTGCCCCATACCCCGGCTCGGTCGCTCGCTCAGCCTGATGGCTTCGCTCCGCTTCCTCGCGAGGAACCCTCATTATAACTGCATCACTCAGCGATCGGAAAGGCCGAAAGGTCGATGAATATCTCGATCGCGCCCTGAGACGTGCGATCGCCTGAGCCGCGCCGAGCTGGACAGGCCACGGTCGCGGTCGACGCGGCGGTCTTTATCGCCTCGTAGCGGCTGCGCGCGGCCTCAGGCGCTACATAGCCAATCTTTCCCGCAGGCCCATGCACAGCGATTGCGGTCAGGAAATAACGATTGTCCGGCTCGGGCACAAGCGTCGCCGTAAATGTCGCAGGAAGTCCGGAAAGCCGCTCGCGATACGCGAGCGATCCAACCACGGCGACATGCGAGCTGGCGCTCATGCGATAAGTTTAGCGCGATGGAGAGGCTGATCGAACGTCTGCGTGGGGCGACACGTGTAACCGTGCTCACCGGCGCAGGCGTATCGGCCGCATCCGGCGTACCAACATTTCGCGGCGCCGCGGGGATGTGGAAGCAGTTCAGGCCCGAGCAGCTCGCCACGCCGGAGGCGTTCGCTCGGGATCCGAAGACGGCCTGGGAGTGGTACGACTGGCGCCGGCAACAGATCTCGAAAGCCGAACCGAACGACGCACATCGCGTGCTCGCGCGCTGGGCGTCGCGCTTCCCCGCCTTCACGCTCATCACGCAGAACGTCGACGGACTGCACGAGCGCGCAGGCAGCAAGGGACTACTTCGCTACCACGGGTCGATCTGGCACATGCAATGCGCCGCGCGCTGTAACGGCGCCGGCAATGGCTGGGAAGATCGGCAGGCTCCGCTTCCGGTGCTGCCGCCCGCCTGTCCGCACTGCGGCGCGCTCGCGCGCCCAGGCGTCGTCTGGTTCGGCGAAGCCATCCCACCCGAAGTCCACCGCGCCGCCTCGCAGGCAGCCTCGAGCAGCGACGTCTTCATCGCCGCCGGCACATCGTCAGTCGTCTATCCCGCGGCAGGGCTGATTCACGAAGCCGCGCGTCACGGCGCGTTCATCGCCGAGATCAACATCGAGATGACCGAAGCGTCATCGTCCGTCGATGCCGCCATAACAGGTCCGGCGGAGGTCGTGCTCAGCGAACTCGAATTGAAGATCTGAGACGAATGGGCCGGCGACTTGTCCACGACGGTTGCCAACAGATAGCCGTGCTTGCGCACCGCAGGCACGTGCGTGTCGAGCCAGATGAAAGGCCGCACGCATGCGCCGGTGAGCCGCGCGAGCGGACGGCACCAGGAATGACAGGCCAGATCCAGCATCCTCAGCCATCCCGGCATGAACAGAATCGCGGTTTCGGCGACCACCGTGAATCCCTCGCGCTCGAGCATCGCGCGTAGCGCGCGGCGTGAATAGGACTTTTCATATCCGTACGCGTACAGGCCCACAGCCTGCAGCATCGTCGCGAACAGCGGACGCAGAAACGGATCGTGACGATTCGGGACCCCGATGATCGCGCGCCCGCCAGGCTTGAGCACGCGAGCCATTTCAGCCACGGCCTGCTGGGTCTCATCGAAATGCTCGATGGTGCCCATGGAGTAGATGGCGTCGACGCTCGCGTCTCGAAACGGCAGCGCGCGCACATCGGAGACAGCCGAGCGCAGCGTGCCGGCATCGAAGGCCGCGCGCGCCTGGCGCAGCGTCGGCTCGGAGATATCGACGCCGTAGGCCACGGCGCCGCGGCGGCTCGCCCACGCCAGGATGCGCGTGTTCCTCGCCTCGTCCCAGAGGTCGGTCTTGAGAATGCTCAGGCCGGCCAGCGATGGAAAGTGATCCGTGAACAGCCGGCGCTCGTTCTCGGCGTAGTAGCGCGTCGAAACAGCGCCGTCCAGATCCGGAAAGCGCTCACCCACGTCAGCCCAGAAACGCCGATAGGTCGCGCCCGATGAATCACTCGACGTCATGGGTGTGTCTCGTGAACGATCCACTGCCAGCCGCCGAAGCCCAGTGACAGCGCGCGCGTCTCGGTGGAATCCGGCGCGCCGGTTGAAGGCGGACGATCCGGACGGAATGTGAGCTGATGTTCGCCCGGTGCAAGCGCCAGCGGGCCGATCTGGTACGTCCCGCGCCGGTCGTCGACGATCAGGCGCTGCACGACGTTGCCATTGAGCAGCACCGTCAGCGCGCGTGCGCGGCGAAACGCCATCATCTCGACGTCGAGACTTGCCGTGAGCGGTTCGCCGCCGCGATTTGCAATCGTCCATGACCCGGCGGTCCCGATCCAGCGCCAGCTCCACGTGCCGTCCTGTTCGCGTGGATGAAACGCCGTCATCGAGACGGTCTCAACCTGCGGCTTCAACGCGGCGATGGCGTAGACGTTGCTGTCGTCGAAATGCGCGGCGAGCTGGAGACCGTCCGGCACTCCGCTGCGTCCGCGGGGCGGCGCGTCTGCCGACTCGCGGCGGACAATCAGATGTGTGTATCCGGCGCCCGCAAGTTGTGCGGCGGCCTGCGGCTCAGCGCAGCGGTCGAACGCCGCACTGTTGTTTGAAACCCTGTACGCCGTCAGCCACTGAATCGACGCAGACGCCGCCGGCGGCGGCGCGCAGTCGAGGACGTTGATCGGACCGGCGTGCCTCGCGACCCAGCGATGCGCTGCGGTCGGCAGCACGGTCCGCGACATCGCGGGCGGCCATACCGCGTACTCGGCGGCGGCCAGCGTCAGCAGCGTGATGCAGGCCGTGCGGGCGCCTCGCATCCCGCTCCCCCACAACCACTGCGCGCCGATGCCGGCAAGCAGCACGGCCACCAGCTGGACCACGACGCCAAAACGGGCGTAGGACCGGAACATCGGGAGCACGCTGTGGAGGGCGGCGCCGGGACCGGCGGCCAGGGACCAGATGAACGCCGCCGCCGCGACCGCCGCAAGGATCGGAAGGCCTGAGCGCCACGCCGAACGCCCGGCGCGCGCGCGCCCGGCGGCGAAGCCCACAACGCCGAGCAGAACGACACCCCAACCCAGACTCACCTGCTGCTCGAGCAGGCCGACGTCGACGCCATTCTGGTTCCACACGCGCGCGACCATCCCGCCGAGCGCCGGATGTTCGACGGGCGGCAGGAGATAGCTCCACCACCGTGCGCCGTATCGCAACAGTTCGTCCGGCGTCGCCAGGTACGCGGTGGGATCCAGGAACAGGCCGGGCGCGCCGTACCAGGCCGACGCGAGGCCGGGCGATGCGACGAGCGCAAGGCTGCCGGTGGTGACGGCCACGCGCCGAAGGGGCCGAGGCTCGAAACGTGCCCTGACGACCCAGTGCGCAGCCATCACCACCGGTGTGATGAGCGCGGCAATCAGTCCGCCGTAGAAGTTCGACAGCGTCACGGCCGCCGCGGAGGCGGCAACAAGAGCCGCGGCCCTGCGTGTCGGATTGTCGAGACATCGCAGCAGCGCCAGCAGATACAGCGGCATCCATTGCGTCTGGGCGATGTGCGGGTGATAGGCGGCATGCGAGAGATGGAATGGCGAGAAGGCGAAGGCGAGCGCCGCCATGGCCGCCCACACGGGCGCGATCGCGAAGTGGCGCGCGAGCAGATACGCCGCGGCCGCCGACAGTGGAAACGTGATGAGCACGAGCCAGTTGTATGCCGCCACCGGCCCCGCCCCGCGCGCGGCCAGGGCCGCCGGAATATCCGTGAGCGGCTGCAGATACACGCTGGCCTCGAGGGGCCTGTCGATCTGCTGCATGAAGGTGAACGGATCGTGGTGATAGCCGGCGATCGGCATGCCGAAAATGCGATCTGACGGCGCCACGATGACAGGCGCGGCGATAACCGCGGTCAACGCCATCGCCACCGCCGCGACGATGGCGAGCTCACGCGCGGTGCGGGTCATGGATCCTCGCGATCGCGATCGCCATCAGCGGAGCCGCCAGGGCCCAGGCGCGCACCGCCGGCACGTACGCCGCGCGCAACGTCAGTCCATCGAAGGCGTGAACGGCGGCCACCAGCGCAGCCTGCGATGCCGCCAGCGCGGCGACGCCGATCGCCAGCGGCAGCCACCGTCGAGGCGGCAGCACGAACCACAGCGCGGCGAAGAGCGCGAGCTGGAAAGCGGGAAGCAGCGCCAGCACGCCCTGGGGATCCGGCGGGAACGGGCGCGCCGCGAGCGCGCGCGCGATCGGAATTCCAATCAGGTACAGACACGCGGCGCCCAGTACGAGGCCTGCAGCCGCGCGGCGCCAGTCGGCCGGCGCGTCGCGGCGCCAGAACGCGGCAAGCACGATCACGACGGCCGCGGTCAGCAGCTGATAGAACGCGTGCACGAAAAACAGGGGCGATGCCACGATCGTCGCCGGCAGGGCGACCACCAGCAGTCTCACGACGCCGAGCGCGATGAACAGCGGCACGACCGCGATGATCGCCGGCCCTGCTCTGCGCCACGTGCCGGCGTAGGCCGCGACGGCCGCGAAATACACGGGAATCAGCGGCGTCACGATGCATTCCTGAGTGACCTGAAAGCGGCCGCGTGTTGTCATCAGGATGTCGCCGTCTGCGGTGGCGGCGACGCCGACAACGCCAAGCGCGAACGCACCCGCCTGGGCAATGAAGGCCGCGAGCGAGCCGACCCAGCTGCTGTCGAGAAATGCCGCAGACGCCGCGGCGAATATCAGCATGAACGCACCGGTCAGCAGCACGAAGCGCCATCCCGCGCGCACAGATTTGGTCGCCGGTGCGTGCTCAGCCCCACTGTCTTCGGCGCGCATCCAGAGAAAGACGTAGGCGGCCACGGCGATCGCGAGAATCAGGGGCCAGAGATAGAGATGCAGAAGGTTGAAGAGCGCCGGCGATCCGGCCGCGCGCCCGAGCGTGCCAATCCGCAGAGTGTTGAGAACGAGGATCAGCGTCACACCAACCGCGGCTCCGGCGAGCCGCGATCGCCATCGAGCGGGATATGCGAGCACCGCAGCGAGGCAGAGCGCCAGGAGATCGGTGCCGCTGCACGCCAGCGTGACGTCAACCGGAAGGACGCCGGACCCGCTGCCGAGGGCCGCGACCCGTCCCTGGAATTGTGTCAGCGGCAGAACCGCGTTGGCCTCGATCCACGGCAGGCGGAGGAATCCAAAGATCCCGACGCCCCAGGCGACACCGGCGAGGGCGAATCTAAGGCTCGAGGCGGGCATGGCCATCGGCACGTGCGACCTCCTGCACGGAGACCTCGCGCGCGCCGAGCAGCCGGCCGAGCTCGTGCACGGCTGCCAGACTTCGCAGCCTTGTCGAGCACGAGAAGATGTCGATGTTGACGGTGCCCGTCTCCGGCCAGGTGTGCATGACGGCGTGCGACTCGCGAAGGATGAGCACGCAGGTCAAACCGCCGGCGCCTGGAAAGGCGTGCCTCGATTGCTCGACGATGGTCGCGCCGGCGCCCGTCAGGGCGGCAGCAAACGCGGCCTCGAGCGCGGAGGCATCGAAGCTGTCGAGCGCGCCGCAGCCGTTCAAATCCACCGAATAGAGCACGGGCTGATCCTGCATGTCCGCGTCGACTGTAGCCGGAGGGCCTGGTCCGGCGCTGTTCAAGATGAGACAGCGCCGTTCCGTCCGATTCGTTACGCTCGGGACGAATTCGAATGGGAGACCTCTCAAAATGAACCGTATTGACCGATTGTTTGCCGCGGGAATGACCGTCTCGGCGCTGCTGGCCAGCCCGACCCTGGCGCAGGCCCAATCCGTGGGCGCTGCCCAGAGCTTCGCCATCATCGGCGGCCAGAGCGTCACGGCGGCCGCGGGCGCCACGCAGTCGCTGATCAACGGCGATGTCGGCGTCTCGCCTGGCACGTCGATCACCGGCTTTCCGGCAAACGCGACAACCGTGCCGCCGTACTCGACCCACGCCAACGACGGCGCGGCCGTCAATGCGCAGGCCGCGACGCTGGCGCTCTACAACTCGCTTGTCGCCCTCGGCCCGGGGACGGCCATCGGCGACGAATTGAGCAATCAGATTCTCGGGCCCGGCACCTACTCCATCGGCGCCGCGAACATCGCCGCGAACGGCAACCTGACGCTGAGCGGCGCCGGCCTCTACATCTTCAAGGTGGCGAGCTCGCTGGTCGCGAACGTCGGATCGCGCGTCACGCTGATTGGCGTCGATCCATGTCAGGTCTACTGGCAGGTCACGAGCGCGGCCACGCTCAACGGCGTCAACTTCGCCGGGAACGTCGTCGCGCAGTCAGCTGTCACCGTTGGTTCAAGCGCTGCTGTTGCGGGCCGGACACTGACGACGTCGGCGGGATCGGTGACGCTCGCGGGCAGCAACGTCATCGGCGGATGCAGCACGGCCCCGGCCGTGCCGCCGCCGGCCCCGGCCGCAGCGGATCTCATCCCGGTCAAGTCGCACTCGGGCAACTTCACGGTCGGCACCAACGGCACGTACACGATCGCGGTCAGCAACATCGGCGGTACCGCCACGGCCGGCACCTACACGATCAACGACACGCTGCCGACGGGGCTCACGTTCGTGTCGGCGTCGGGCACCGGCTGGACGTGTTCAGCGACGGGCCAGGCGGTCACGTGCACGAACAGCACCGCGATTGCAGCGGGGGCGAGCGGGCCCAGCATTTCCCTGGTCGTCACGCCCGGCGCCGCGGCCGTGCCGGCGGTGACCAACACGGCGATCATCAGTGGCGGCGGCGATTCGGTGACCTCCAACAACACCACGGCTGACGTCACGATCGTGTCGCCTCTTGCGGTGCCGGCACCGCCGGCGGTCACGGATCTCGTGATCACCAAGAGCCACCCCGGTGCG
Organism: Vicinamibacterales bacterium; assembly: GCA_040902895.1. Lineage (GTDB taxonomy): Bacteria > Acidobacteriota > Vicinamibacteria > Vicinamibacterales > SCN-69-37 > JALYRV01. Next base: position 6,888 of record JBBDWL010000159.1, read on the forward strand.
TTCATCGCGGGCGCCAACGGCACGTATGTCATCGGCGTCAACAACATCGGCGGAGCGGCGAGCGCCGGGACGTTCACCGTCGTCGACACGCTGCCGACCGGCCTGACGTTCATTTCGGGAACCGGTACCGGTTGGAGCTGTTCCGGCAGCGGTTCAACCGTGACGTGCACGAACACGACGCCCATCGCCGCGACGTCGAGCGCGGGCAACATCACCCTTGTCGTCGGTATCGAGCCGACTACAGCCGCAAGTGTCACCAACGTCGCCACGATCGCCGGAGGCGGGGATACCGTGCTGACCAACAACTCGGTGTCAGACGTGACGGCCGTGTCGCCGCCGCCGGTGCCGACGCTGACGGAATGGGCGATGTTCGCTTTGGTGGGACTGCTCGCGATAGCGGGATTCGTCGCCCTGTCGCGCAGGAGGAATGCGGGAGCTGTCTAACGCCGCCTCTTAGTCATGCAGTACGACGGTGAGCAGCGAGCTGTTGATTTTGAGCTCACCGTTGTACTCGATGAACCCGAGCTTCCTGAACTTGTTCAGGAAGAAGTTCACCCGCGGCCGCGTCGTACCGATCATGCTCGCCAGGGTTTCCTGCGAGATTTTCGGGACGACGCGCTGCGGTTTATCCTGCTTCCCGTAGCGGGCCAGCAGGAGCAGCGCGCGGGCCAGGCGCTTCTCGCTCGAGTTGAAGAGCTGATCGATCAGGTCTTCCTCGATCCGGATGTTGCGCGCGAGCATGTGCTTGATGAAGCGATCCGAGAAGGTGTGCTCTTCGTGGAGCACGCGGATCATCGACTCCTTCTTGACCGCCATGATGGTGCTGGCGGTCACCGCGGTTGCCGTGCCCATGCGCACGGTCTGTCCGGCCAGGCAGCCTTCGCCGAAGAAGTCGCCCGGTGCCAGCAGGGCGACGACCGCCTCCTGGCCCGTCTCAGAGACGACTGAGAGCTTCACGCCGCCCTTCTGAATGTAATAGACGTGCCGGCAGGGATCCCCTTGCGAGAAGACCGGATCGCCCTTGTCATAGGCAGAGACGGTACGGGCCACCCCCGGCGCATCGAGAAAAGCCTGCGGATTGAACTTACGACCAACGGCCTTGAAGGTCTTAGCGGTTTTTAGCACGGAACGATTGTAGCAAGGTCAGCCGAATCCGGCGGGTGTTCAAAATGGAACAGCTCGAGAACCGGGCACCTGCCAGACTGGAAATTGCCCCGGTCCAGGAAGGTCAGAATGGCAGTCACCACCATCGCCACGCCGCGCCCCGAGCGCATCGTCCTGCACGATTTCGTTGCGCGCTATCGGGACGACATCATCGCCAGAACGCGCGAGAAGCTTGGCAGCCGTCCGGCTCCGGTCAGCCTTCCCGGAGACCTGGAAAACGGCGTCCCCCTGTTCCTCAGGCAGCTGTCGGACACGCTCAAGCACGAGCTGAGCGGAACGCGCGGCAGTCCGAGCGCGATCGGTGACTCGGCGACGGCGCACGGCGGCGAAATGCTGTCACGTGGGTTTACGGTCTCGGAAGTCGTGCACACGTACGGCGACATCTGTCAGGCCGTAACCGAGCTTGCCGTCGAACTCGACGCGCCGATCAGCACAGAGGAATTTCACACGCTCAACCGGTGCCTTGACACCGCGATTGCGGAAGCCGTCACCGAACATGCCCGTCTGACGGCGCAGTCGCGGTCCACGGATGAGGTCGAACGCCTGGGACAGGTCGTGCACGAGATGCGCAACCACCTGAACTCCGCGCTGCTCGCCTTCGACAGCCTCAGGCGAGGCACGGTCGCGGTCAACGGCAGCACCGGCGCGGTACTTGGCCGCAGCCTGCTTGGTCTGCGCGACGTCCTGGATTACGCCCTGGCCGATATTCGGATGAGCGCGCTCCCCAGGCATCGCGAAACGCTGAAGCTGCCCGCATTCCTGGCCGATCTGGCGGTCGCCGCCGCGCTTCACGCCGAGTATCGCAGACTCACGTTCTCGCTCGCCGGGGTCCCGTCCGGACTCGCCATTACCGCGGATCCGCATCTGCTTGGATCCGCGGTGACCAACCTGCTCAACAACGCGTTCAAATTCACACACGCGGGAGGACGCGTGGTCCTGAGCGCGAGCGCCGATGACAGCCGCGTCTACATCAGCGTGGAAGACGAATGCGGCGGGATTCCCGACAGCGTCGGCGACCCGTTCCAGCCCTTCGGCGATCGCCGCGGCGACGACCGGAGCGGTCTGGGGCTTGGCCTCTCGATCGCGCGAAAGGCCATCAGATCGCATGGCGGCGATATCACCATCCGCAACCTCCCGGGCACGGGCTGCGTATTCACAATCGATCTGCCGATCAGGCCAGACTCTTCAGGTGATATCCAGACGCTTCAGGTGATAATTGACGGTAGCAGTGACACCCAACGACGGCGACAAGCCCAGTGCCGAGCGGGGGCTGACCGACGAAAGCCTGCGCACTGAGCGCGAGAAGACCGATGCTGCGCTCGCCGAAACTCAGGCCGCCGTCGAGAAGCACGCCGATGCCGTCATCCAGCATGCCCGCGAGACCGCCGATGCGGTACTGATCGAAGCGCGGCAAAAAGCGGACGACCATCTCGATGACACAGCCGCCCCGCAGGCGGCACGCAACGCCGTTACAGACGAGCGCGCCAGAGAAGACGAGGCGCTGCATGACGAGCGCGCCAAGGCCGATGACAGCCTCGAGCGCGAACGGGAGGAAACGAACCAGGCGCTGCTCAAACTGCTGCCGCTGGAACGCGTCAAGACCGATCGGTACCTGCTGACGGAGCGAGTCCGCTCGGATGATGCGCTCGCCAACCGCGACGACTTCCTGGGCATCGTCAGCCACGACCTCCGCAACCTGCTCGGCGGCATTGTCATGAGCGCCAGTCTGATGGCCAAAGAAGCCGACGCGCATAACCAGGGCAAGCAGGTTCTGCTTGGAACGGCGCGGATTCAGCGGTATGCGGCGCGGATGAACCGGTTGATCGGCGATCTGCTCGACGTCGCAAGCATCGACGCCGGAAAGCTGTCGGTCACCAAGGCGCCCGGCGACCTTGCCCTCCTCGTGACTGAGGCCGTCGAGATGTTTCATGCCGACGCCGTGCTCAAGCACATCACCCTTGACGCCAGGATGCCGGCAGGGCCGATGGTGGCGCCCTTCGATCACGATCGCATGCTGCAGGTGCTCGCGAACCTGTTGTCGAACGCAATCAAGTTCACGGCGGAGCGCGGCCGTGTTCGCGTAAGTGCGGCGTGCACCGGCGAAGGCGCACAGATATCGATCGCCGACAGCGGCACGGGGATCCCCGCCAAGATGCTCGAGGCGATCTTCAAGCGGTTCTGGCAGGTTGCCGAGAATGACGCTCGCGGGCTTGGCCTTGGACTCTACATCTCCCGGAGCATCGTAGAGGCGCACGGCGGCACGATTCGCGTCGAAAGCGAGCCCGGTCAAGGCAGCACGTTCACCATCGCGCTTCCGGCTGCGCCCTGCTAGATTTTCGGCAGCGTCACGCCTGTCTGGCTTTGGTACTTCCCGGCCTTGTCCTTGTACGACACTTCGCAGGGCTCGTCGCTCTGGAAGAACAGCACCTGCGCAATGCCTTCGTTCGCGTAGATCTTGGCGGGCAGCGGCGTGGTGTTCGAAATCTCGATGGTGACGTGCCCCTCCCATTCAGGCTCGAAGGGCGTCACGTTGACGATGATGCCGCAGCGCGCGTACGTGGACTTCCCCAGGCACACCGTCAGCACGTCGCGCGGAATGCGGAAGTATTCAATGGTGCGCGCCAGCGCGAACGAATTCGGCGGCACGATGCACACATCGTCCTGAATGTCGACGAACGACTTCGGATCGAAGTGCTTCGGGTCGACGACGGTGTTGTAGACGTTGGTGAAGACCTTGAATTCGTCGGCCACGCGCGTGTCGTAGCCGTACGACGACAGGCCGTACGACACGACACCCTTGCGCACCTGGCGATCCTCGAACGGCTCGATCATGCCGTGCTCGAGCGCCATCTTTCGAATCCATCGATCGGACTTGATTGCCAC
>JBBDWL010000160.1:0-1599 GCA_040902895.1 Vicinamibacterales bacterium
ACGTGACGTTCGTGCTGATCACCGAGAACCTCGCCGACATCAGCTCGCGCATCGTCCGCTCGCCCCAGACGGTGGAAGTTGAGGTCGAGCGGCCGGACGATGCCGAGCGCCAGGCCTTTCTCGAGGCGATTCGGCCGGCCGAATGGTTCGCGTCGAAATCGGATCTACCGGCCGCGCGTCTCGCGCAGCTGACCTCGGGCCTCACCCGCATCCAGCTGCGGCAGATCCTGGCGTCGGTCGACGAGCGCGGCACCAGGCTCGATGCGGCCACGCTGCGCGAGCAGAAGAAGGCGGTGATTGAAGCCGAATGTTTCGGGCTGCTGGAGTACGTTGAATCGCGATTCGGGCTCGACATGGTCTCGGGGCACGACGGGGTGAAGCAGCGCTTGCGGCGCGCGGCCCAGGCGATCATGGCCGGCCGGTTGCGCGGCGTGCCGATGGGCTATCTCATCGCGGGCCCGGTCGGCTCGGCCAAGACCTTCATGGTGAACTGCTTTACCGGTGAAATCGGTTTTCCCTGCGTGAAGTTCCTCAACTTCCGATCGCAGTGGCAGGGCGTCACCGAGGGCAACCTCGAAAAGATCCTGAAGCTGCTCCGCTCGATGTGGCCGGTGGGCGTGATCATCGACGAGGCCGATGCGTTCCTCGGCGATCGCAACCAGCAGGGGGATTCGGGGACGTCGAACCGCGTGTTCGCGCAGCTGTCGAACTTCATGGCCAACACCGAGTATCGCGGCAAGATCGTCTGGTTCCTGATCACCTGCCGCCCCGATCTGCTGCCGATCGACTTGAAGCGCCAGGGCCGTGCCGAAGAACACCTCGCGCTCTTCTATCCCGAGACGCAGGAGGAACACGACGCGCTCTTCAAGATCATGTTGAAGAAAGGCGGCATCGCCACCACGGTGCAGTCGATTGCTGAAGTGACCGACAACCCGGCCGGCCTGTCCGGCGCCGACATCGAAGCCATCCTCGCGCGAGCGATACTCGCGTCGGACGCCGACCAGCAGGGCCACAGCACCGCGGTGTCGGCCGAGGCGCTGCGCCACGCCTTTACCGACTTCATTCCCGCCACCAGCCCGCTCGAACGCGAGCTGCAGATCCTGGTGGCGGTGCAGGAATGCACCTCGCGCGAAGTGCTGCCGGCGTCGTATCGCGCGATGGAACGCGAGACGGTGCTCGCGCGTGTCAACGAATTACGCGGCCTCCTCAATTCTTGACAGGTCCTGTGGCTTACGGGGACGATACCCCACTTGCGATGTTGTTTTGCCCGCGCTCCGCGCGGGCCTGCTGGAGGTGAATGTGTCGCGGAGTCCTCTGTTCGATTCCCTGCGCCAGGCGCTTCGAATCGCGGCCCTCGCGGCGCGCGAGCAACCCGGCGCGCCCGCGATCGACGAGCTGATCGACATGGCGCGCACGCGCCGCCGGTTCATTCGCGACTCGGCGATGGCCACGGCGGGCCTGGCGATCGGCGCCGGCTGCACCATGCCGGCCCCGCCGGCCGGCAACGCCACGCCCGGCGCGCCCGCGGCCGCTCGCGATGCCAGAATCGCCATCGTCGGCGGCGGCATGGCGGGCCTCAACACCGCCTACAAGCTGCAG
>JBBDWL010000161.1:0-59388 GCA_040902895.1 Vicinamibacterales bacterium
AGTCCCAGTGTGGCCGTCCGCCCTCTCAGGCCGGCTACCGATCGTCGCCTTGGTGAGCCATTACCTCACCAACTAGCTAATCGGACGCGGGCTCCTCTCCAAGCGCCAGACCCTTGCGGGTTCCAGCTTTGATACGCGCTCATCCAAGAGCGCAATGTGATGCGGTATTAGCCCTCCTTTCGGAAGGTTATCCCCCACTCAGAGGTAGATCACCCACGCGTTACTCACCCGTTTGCCACTCTACTCACCCCTTGCGGGGCTTTCGCGTTCGACTTGCATGTGTTAGGCACGCCGCCAGCGTTGATTCTGAGCCAGGATCAAACTCTCATGTTAAATGTGTCGTCATCCACCTTCGCCCTTGCGGGCTCCGGCGGACAAGCAACTCGCTAACACAAGGAGCTTTTATGATCTGCTCTTGCGTTGTTGTCTGTCGAAAGTTGGATGGTTCCGCGACACTCGTCGCGTCGCGCCCACCCTGCTGATACTTCGACGGGCTGTGCTGTCTGCGTTCTATCCAGTTTTCAAAGAACCAAGCTTTCATGGGGCTTCGCCCCATACCCCAGGCTTTCATGGGGCTTCGCCCCATACCCCAGCTCGCTTCACTCGCTCGGCTTTCATGGGGCTTCGCCCCATACCCCAGCTCGCTTCACTCGCTCGGCCCATCGGCCTCGCTCCGTTCCGCTCGCAAGCGCGCTCTCGCGCGCGTTCGGGGTGTTCACCAACCACGACTGCCCTCCGCTTGCGCGTCCGACCGTCGTGAGGGGAACCTTACAATCTTACGACGGGCGCCCTTCGCTGTCAACCACGGCAGCCCTCATGTGGCCGCCCTTTTGCGGCCGTTTCCCAGCACGAAACCGCACTCGGATCCCACGTCGGTTGTTGGGGTTGAAAGCGCCGAGGTCTGGCCCTGCTCGAGTGCGTTTCCGCCTCGGCCGCCTTACTCGGCTCACGCCGCGTCAGAAGCCTTTCCAGCCTCTGTACCTCGCGTCTTCGGGGAGCGCCCGGACCACCGATATTACGCGTACATGCGGGGCCTGTCAATCACAGCGAAGGCCATTTCGCGAATATCGCCGGGATCTTGGGCGCCGAGCCGTCCTACGGACCGCATCCGCTGCCACTGATACGTTGCCTCAACCTATAACCTGACACGTTTAAAGGGTTCCGGCGTTTTCGTCCACTCGGAATAATCGCCGCGCATGGATTCCGGCGACGATGTGCGGGTGAGGCTGGGGAAGAACGTGCGCGCGCTACGCGTGCGGCGCGGCCTCACGCAGGAAGCGCTCGGCGAAGAGGCCGGCCTCAGCTACAAATTCATCGGCGAAGTCGAGCGCGGTCTCGGCAACCCGAGCATCGCGTCGGTGGCGTCGATCGCCAGAGCGCTCGATGCCGACATCGCGGATCTGTTCGGCGGATCGTCGCGCCCCGCCGGCGCGTACGACACCTCGCGCCGGCATCTGGCGGTCGTCCGCGACGCGCAGGAACGGCTCGCAAGCGCGCTCAAGGATCTGCAGAACGCGACGCTCGGCCGCGTGACGCGCAAGAAGAAAAGACGGAAGACGAAAGACTGAAGACGGAAGAAGGCTAGTCGGCCGGAATGACGCGGACGACGCGCCGGCCTACCTGCAGGAGAAACGACGGCGCGCCGGGCTGGATGCGCACACGCGCGTCCGCGATCTTCTCGCCGTCGATGCGCACCCCGCCCTGCTGAACCTTGCGCGCCGCCTCGCTCGCCGACGCGGCCAGCCCACACTCTGCCAGAATCTTCGCGAGTGACACGCCGCCGGCCGGCACCGCCAGCTGGTGCTCCGCAACGGCACCGGCGTCACTCTCGCCTTTGCTGAAGCGGCGATCGAACTCGTCGCGCGCGCGCGCTGCGGCGTCGCGCGAATGAAAATCGGCCACGATGCGTTCGGCCAGGTTCTGCTTCGCCGTCTTCGGATGCAGCGCGCCGGATGCCGCCTGCGCCTGCATCACCGCAATCTCCTCGGCGGTGGCGTCGGTCAGCAGCAGGTAGTACTTCCACATCAAGTCGTCGGAAATCGACATGAGCTTGCCGAACATCTCGGCGGGCGCTTCGCCGACGCCCACGTAGTTGTTCATGCTCTTCGACATCTTCTCGACGCCGTCCAACCCTTCCAGCAGCGGCGTCGTCATCACGACCTGCGGCTCGAGGCCGTACGACGGCATGAGATCGCGGCCGACGTTGAGATTGAAGAGTTGATCGGTGCCGCCAAGCTCCACATCGGCCTTGAGGTGCACGGAGTCGTATCCCTGCCCCAACGGATACAGGAACTCGTGCAGCGCGATCGGCTTGCCCTGTTCGTAGCGCTGCCTGAAATCGCGGCGCTCGAGCATCTGGGCTACGTTATAGCGCGCGGCGAGGCGGATCCAGCCTTCGCTGCCAAGCTCTCCCAGCCACCGGCTGTTGAAATCGACGATTGTCTTCTGCGGATCGAGCAGCGTGAAGACCTGCGCCCGATAGGTTTCGGCGTTGCGCTCGATCTCTTCGCGCGTGAGCGGCGGACGCGTCTTCGATCGGCCTGTCGGGTCGCCGATCAGCCCCGTGAAGTCACCGATGAGAAAGATGACGCGATGGCCGAGATCCTGGAAGTGCTTCATCTTGCGGATGAGCACGGTATGACCCAGATGCAAGTCGGGGGCGGTCGGATCGAATCCGACTTTGACGGTGAGCGGCATGTGCGCCGCGGCGGCGCGCTCGAGCTTCTTGCCAAGCTCGTCGCGGCGCACGACATCCACCGCGCCTTTCGTGAGATATGCCAGCTGCTCGTCGATGGTCATGTGCGTCAGCCGTTCGGCGCTTGTTACTATACAAGCCGATGGCCTCACTCCGGCCGCGCGGCACGATGTCGCGCCGCGACGTCACCAAACTGCTCGCGGCGGGCGGCGCCGGGCTGCTGACCGGCGGGATGGTGCACGGACATTTGAACGAGCGCCATCGCGTCGGCGTTACGCATGTCTCGCTGGCGGTGTCAGGCCTTCCGGATGCGTTCCTGGGACTGCGTGTCGCGCTGCTCACCGATCTGCACCTGAGTCCGCTTGTCGAAGCCGACGACATCGAGAAGGCCGTGGCGCTCGCGCTGGAGCAGAAGCCGGACCTGATCATTCTCGGCGGCGATTACGTCACGTGGGGGCACGAACATTTCATCGGCCCGGTTGGCGAGCTGCTGTCGCCGCTGACGGCACCGCTCGGCGTCATCGCGATTCTCGGCAATCACGACAGCGACAAGGGGGGCGAAGACATGACGGCCGCCCTCGTGCGCAATCGCTTCACGGTGCTGCGCGACGCGCGCACGCGCATCGAGCGGCGCGGCGATGCCATCGATTTCGTCGGCGTCCGCTACTGGACGCGGCAGCGATCGACCATTGCAAAGCTGATCGAATCGCCGGGCCTCGTCAACGTGCTGCTCGCGCACGATCCGCGGCGCGTCGCGGAAGCCGCCGAGCTCAATATTCCGCTGGTGCTGAGCGGCCACACGCACGGCGGCCAGATTGTGCTGCCCGGCCTCGGCGCATGGAATCGCGGCTTCTTTCCGACAATGGAGGGCACATTGGCGCGCGAGAACACGGTGCTGTTCGTGAGCCGCGGGATTGGCATGGTGTACGTGCCGGTACGGCTCAATTGCCCGCCCGAAGTGGCGCTGCTGACGCTCGGCCGCCGCGGCGAGCTGTAGTCAACTATCCGGCTTCCTGGCGTACGAAGCGCCGGCCTTCGATGCGCCATCCTCCTCTGAGAACATGGGCAATCGCCTCTGGATAAATGCGGTGCTCGATCTCGAGGATGCGGGCGGCAAGCGACTCCGCGGTATCCGACGCGAGTACTTCGAGCGCTTCCTGCCTGACGATCGGCCCGCCATCGAGTGACTCGTCGACCAGGTGGACGGTTGCGCCCGAAATCTTCACGCCGTGCTCCCACGCCTGATATGGCGGATTGATGCCGGGAAAGGCGGGCAGCAGCGACGGGTGGATATTCAGGATGCGATTCGGAAACGCCTCGATAAACGCCGGCGACAGGATCCGCATGAACCCGGCAAGGCACACGAGATCGACCTGTCGCGACTGAAGCGCGTCGATCAGCTCCGCGTCATACGCTTCGCGCGACTCATGCGCCCGGTGATCGAGCACCAGCGTGTCGACCCCCGCGCCCCGCGCCCGCTCGAGGCCGGCGGCATCCTCGCGGTTCGAGATGACGATCGCGATCCGCGCGTCGAGACGACCGGCCGACACGGCATCGAGAATCGACTGCAGGTTCGTCCCACGCCCGGAGATCAGGACGCCTAAATTCTTCCCGGTTGATTTTCCCCGGTTGACTGTCATGAATTTTGCACCAGCCTTCTATCTCCCATGTCTCGCAGGTGGCGCGTCGACGGAAGAATCTGTCACGTTTACAACCGCGCAGCCGCAAAACTGCCCCTGTTCAAAACGCCGGCTGATTATCAAGGTTTCCTAACGATTCTCGCGCGCACGAAACAGGAGTCCCAGCCCGGGATCAAACTCTATGGCTACTGCGTCATGCCGAATCACTGGCATCTCATTATCTGCGCGGATACGACCCCTATGCTGTCGCACTTTATGCGACATCTGACGCGTCGGCACGCGGTTGCGTACCTGGCGGATCATCCGGAGCGCTCGGGCGCCGTCTATCAGGGCCGATTCAAATGCGTGCCTGTTCAGGGGGACCACCACCTGTCGATCGTACTGCGGTACGTGGATCGCAATCCTCTGAGAGCGAAGTTTGTCACGCGAGCCGAGCAATGGCTCTGGAGCAGCACGGTCGGTCATGCAGGCATTGAAGATGACCCGCTCCTCGATCCTTTGCCAGGCGGCCGGCTGCCGGACTGGCTCGCGAACCTCAATGAAGTCGATCCCGCGGAGGCCCTGACGCGCGACGCGCTCAAGCGGAATGTGCCCGTAGGGGATCGCGAATGGGTCGCTGGCCTCAGCGATGACTGGAATGAACAGCGCCGCAAGAAAGGTCGACCGGGGAAAATCAACCGGGTAGAATTTCAGGAATGAAACAACGGGTTCTCGTTCTCACGGCCGTTCTGCTGCTCCCTGTCTGCGCGGCTGCCCAGCAGAAGCGCGCGATCACACTCGACGACCATTCGCGACTCGTCGGCGTGGGCGATCCGCAACGCTCGCCCGAAGGGCTGTGGGTGGCCTATACGGTGAACACCGTCGACGCCGAGAAAGACAAGCGCAACACCGACATCTGGATGGCGAAGTGGGACGGCACCCAGCAGCTGCAGCTGACCTCGTCGCCCGACAGCGAGTCATCGCCGCGCTGGAGCCCCGACGGCAAGTACCTCGCGTTCGTGTCGTCGCGCGGTACCGACGAAGAGAAGAAGCGCGGCGGCCAGATCTGGCTGCTCAACCGCGCGGGCGGCGAGGCGCAGCGCGTCAGCGACTTCAAGGGCGGCGTCTCCGACATTCAGTGGTCGCCCGACAGCACGCGCATTGCCTTTGTGGCGACCGATCAGGATCCGGACGATGAGCCCGAGAAGAAGGAAGGCTGGACGCGCAAGACTCCCCCGCCCATCGTCATCGATCGGTATCAGTTCAAGCAGGATCGGGCCGGGTATCTGAAGCCGCTGTACGAGCACATCGCGGTGTTCGATCTCGCCACGAAGAAGGTCGCCATCATCACAAGCGGCAACACCGACGATTCGGCGCCGTCATGGTCGCCTGACGGCACCCGCATCGCCTTTATCAGCAAGCGCGGTTCCGCTGATCCCGATCGGACCACGAACACCGATGTCTGGATCGTCGAGGCGAAGGCAGGCGCCACACCGCGCCAGATCACGAAGACGCCCTTCGCCGAAGGCGGCCGCCCTGCATGGAGTCCCGATGGCCGGCGCATCGCCGTGCTGCTGGGCGACGATGACAGCAACTATGCGTATGACATGAACAAGCTGGTGATCGTGCCGGCTGACCCTGGCGCCGGCGGGCCCGCGGTGAAGCCCACGATCCACATGGCCGCGCTCGATCGCTCGGTGTCGAACCTCGCGTGGTCGGCGGATGGAAACAACATCTCGTTCCTGCTGCAGGACGATCGCACCTCGCATGTGGCCACGGTGCCTGCCGAGGATCCGAACGCGACGCCATTACGCAGGACAACCGGCAGACGGTCGATTCGCGGCCTCAACGCCGGAGCCGCGAAAGAGGGCAATTTTGCGGTGCTTGCTACCTCGCCTGCCGAGCCGGCGGAGGTATACGCGCTGGAAGGCAGCACGCTGCGAAAGCTCACCAAGCACAACGAGAAGCTGTTGGGCGAGCTGCAGCTCGCCACCACTGAAGACTTTCAGTCGAAGAGCAAGGACGGCACGGAGGTGCACGGCCTGATCGTGAAGCCGGCAGGCTACAAGCCGGGCACACGCTATCCGACGCTGCTCATCATTCACGGCGGTCCGAACGGCCAGGACGAGCACGCGTTCTCGTTCGACCGCGAGGTCCTCGCGGCCAACGGCTACGTCGTGCTGGCGGTGAACTATCGCGGCAGCGCGGGACGCGGCAACGCGTGGCAGAAGGCCATCCACGGTGACTGGGGCCACCTCGAGGTGGTGGATTTGCTCGGCGCGGTCGATGAAGCGGTCAGGCAGGGGATCGCGGATCCAAACCGCCTCGGGATCGGCGGCTGGAGCTATGGCGGTATCTCGACCAACTACACGATCGCGACCGACACGCGCTTCAAGGCCGCCGTGAGCGGCGCCGGCAGCTCAATGCAGCTTTCGCTGTACGGCGTCGACCAGTACATCGTGCAGCTCGACAACGAGCTCGGACCGCCCTGGAAGAATCTCGAACCATGGCTGAAAGTGTCGTACCCGTTCCTGCACGCCGATCGGATCAAGACACCGACGCTCTTCCTCAGCGGTGAGAAAGACTTCAACGTGCCGATCATCGGCAGCGAACAGATGTATCAGGCGCTCAAGAGTCTGGGCGTCGACACGCAGCTGGTGATCTATCCGGGGCAGTTCCACGGGCTGACGATCCCGAGCTACGAGCGCGATCGCCTGCAGCGATATCTGAACTGGTTCAACAAGTATCTGAAGCCGGCGTCGACGGCGGCAAGGCCGCAATAGGCTGTATCAGGCGTAAACCACGCCGCCGGAGCCAGCCTCGATGACGCCAATCGATCGAGGCTGTTCTGCCTTCAGATGCTCGAGCAGGCCGGTCGCGGCGCTCGCCGCGCAGACGACGATGAGCCCGACGCCCATGTTGAACGCGCGGCGCATGTCGGGGTCGGGCACGCCGCCGGTCTTCTGCATCCACTCGAACATGGGTGGTACGGTCCAGGATGCCGAATCGACGCGCGCCTGCAGACCTTCGGGCAGCACGCGCGGCAGATTCTCGGTGATGCCGCCGCCGGTGATGTGCGCCATGCCTTTGATCAGGCCGGCGCCGAGAAGCGGGCGCATCGCCGGCAGATAACTGCGATGCGGCGCGAGCAGCACGTCGGCGACGGTGCGCGCATCGCCCGGCCACCGGTCGGTCACCTTCAGGCCGGCAATCTCGAACACAATTTTTCTCGCCAGCGAATAGCCATTAGTATGCAGGCCGGACGAAGGCAAGGCGATCAGCACGTCTTCGGCCGCGATGCGGCTGCCGTCGATCAACCGCGCGCGCGGCACGAGCCCGACGATGAAGCCGGCGACGTCGTACTCGCCGTCGGCATAGAACCCCGGCATCTCCGCGGTCTCGCCGCCGAGCAGCGCGCAGCCGTTCTCGCGGCAGGCGCGCGCGACGCCCGACACGATCTGTTCCGCCACATCCGGTGACAGGCGCCCGGTTGCAAGGTAGTCGAGGAAGAAGAGCGGCTCGGCGCCCTGAACGAGAATGTCGTTGACGCAGTGGTTGACGAGGTCGACGCCGATCGTGTCGTGCACGCCGGCCATGAAGGCGACCTTGAGCTTCGTGCCGACGCCGTCGGCGCTCGCGACAAGCACCGGCGCATCAGGCGCGTCAGGTCCCTGCGGCAGCGCGAACAGACCGCCGAAGGAGCCGACGCCGCCAAGCACGCCGGGCGTATGGGTCGACCTGGCGAGCGACTTGATCCGGCGTACCACTTCGTTGCCGGCATCGATATCGACGCCGGACGACTTGTAGTTGGTCATGAACGTCAGAATTCGAGCTTCTTGATCAGGATCTCGGCCGCGGCTTTCAGCGGGCTGCCGTCGGCGGCCTGCCAATAGCGGCGGCGGACCGTCACATAGAAGCGTTCCTCCTCGAGATCTTCCTCGAGCATGTCGAACGACTCCTGCAGCAGCGCCGCGATGGCCTCTCCGTCGTTGCGCGCCGCCATCCAGTCGAGCAGCAGCGACGTGTTGCGCATACTCACGGTGCCGAGCGCAAGCGCGATGGCGGCACGAGCCGGATCCTTCGACGGGAGTCCGGCGTCGACGAGCGCCTCGAGCGCAGTCGCGCGGCCGGCAACGGCAAGCGCCGCGAGGGCATTCGCCGCGCCTCGCAGCAGCGGCTGATAGTCCCGGTTCTCAATCCCGAATCGCAGGGCATCGATCAGATACTTTTCGTGCGCGGCGCAGTTGACGCCCAGCAGGCAGATGGCGGCCGCGATGGCCGGCTGACGCTCGCGCGGCGCCGTCCGCTGAAGCGCGGCAAGCGTGGCGAGATACTTTTTGTCGCCGATCTTCCCCAGCGCCAGCGCCGCATCGTCCTGCAGCGGCCCGTCGAGCTTGGCGACTTCGGCGATCGCCTCGGCGGCGTAGGCCGCTTTCGAGTCGCCGAGGGCTTCAATCACGACGCTGCGGAAGAAGTCCTGGCCACGCGAGACCAGCGCGGTCATCGCCGGGCGCACGTCGGCGGAATCATGCGCGGCAAGCGTGCGGGTGAGAGCCGGCCGCACGAACTCAGAGGCTTCCTGTTCGAGCGCCGCCAGCATCTTTACGGCGGCGTCAGGATTCGGATGGTGCTCGAACCATCCGTAGGTCACCGCGCGCACGCGGTCGTTTGGATCGGCGAGCAGCTGCAGCATCAGCTCACCGGCGCGCGGATCGTCGAAGCCGGTCAGCAGCACCAGCGCGCGGAAGCGCGCGTAGCCATCCTTGTGATTCGTCGCGGCGTCGGTGAGCGCGGGCACGGCCACGGCCGCCGGCGCGCGGCGAATCGCGCGTGAGGCGCGGGATCGCACCGCAAACTCCAGCGAGCCGAGTTGATCGATCGCGGCGTCGACCTCGGCGCGCGTCATGTCCTGAGCGGGATCCGTTTGCGCCGCGGCTCCCGTGGCCACGAGGGACGCCGCGAGGGTGAGGACGAGAACGAGATGGCCGGTTTTCATTTCGATAGCTTCAGCGCCAGCTGCAGGTACGACGCCTCGTCCTGCGGGAACGCGACAGGATACTCGCCCGTGTAACACGAGGTGCAATACGAGCCCCGGCGTTCGCCGACCGAACCGAGCAGGCCGTCGAGACTCAGATAGCCGAGGCTGTCCGCTTCGATGTACTTGCGGATTTCCTCGATGGTGTGCGTCGCTCCGATCAGCTCGGAACGCCGCGGCGTGTCGACGCCATAGAAGCAAGGCGAGATCGTCGGCGGGCAGCTGATGCGCATGTGCACTTCTCGCGCTCCGGCAGCCCGCACGAGTTTCACAATCTTCCGGCTCGTCGTGCCGCGCACGATCGAGTCATCGACGAGCACGACGCGCTTGCCTTCCAGAATGCTGCGCACCGGATTGAGCTTCACCTTCACGTTGAAGTGGCGGATGGACTGCTGCGGCTGAATAAAGGTGCGGCCGACGTAATGGTTGCGGATCAGACCCATCCGCAGCGGCAGCCGCGCCTCTTCCGCATAACCCGTCGCGGCACACACGCCTGAGTCGGGAATCGGCACAACGACATCGGCATCGATCGGCTGTTCTTTGGCGAGCCGTCTGCCCTGCTCGGTGCGCACCTCGTTGACACTCTGGCCGAATACGTAGCTGTCCGGGCGCGCGAAGTACACGTGTTCGAAGATGCAGTGCGAGGATGGCGCGGGTGCAAAAGGACGATAGGAACGGAGGCCGTTCGGGCCCGCCACGACCATCTCGCCCGGCTCGACATCGCGCAGATATGTCGCGCCGATCAGATCCAGCGCGCATGTTTCCGAACAGGCGATGTAGGCGTCGCCGAGCACGCCGAGCGCGAGCGGCCTGAAGCCGTGCGGATCGCGCACGGCGATCATGCGGTCTTTCGTCAGCAGCACGAGCGAGAAGGCGCCGCGCACCTGCGAGATCGACTCGATCAGGGCCTGCTCCACGGTGTCGGCCTTCGACCGCGCGTAAAGATGCAGCAGCACTTCAGTATCACTCGTCGTCTGAAAGATGGAGCCCTGTTTGACGAGCTGCTCGCGAAGCTCGAGCGCGTTCACGAGATTGCCGTTGTGGCAGACCGCGATCTCCCCGTGCCCGCATTCGATGAGGATGGGTTGCGCGTTCTTGAGGCCCGACTCGCCTGCGGTCGAGTACCGCACATGCCCGACGGCGGACGTGCCCGCCAGGCGCAGCAGGTCCGCCTCCTGCACGTCGTTCACATAGCCCATGGCCTTGTGCAGCCGCAGACGCGACCCGTCGCTGGTGGCGATGCCAACGCTCTCCTGACCGCGATGCTGCAGGGCGTACAGGCCAAGGTACGTGAGGTTTGCCGCCTCACTATGGCCATGAATGCCAAATACGCCGCACTCGTCTCTGAACTTGTCGTTCATGTCAGGCAACACGTTCCGCAAAGTACTGAGTCAGGCCGTTCCTCCACCGCTCTTCCGCCTCGGCAGTGGCGCAGTCGATCGCGACGGTTCCATCGACGCTGATACGAATGCGATCGCCACCGGAGCGCCCAATCGCCGACGCTGGCACGCCCAGCTCGGCCGCCCGGGCCATGAACGCGCCTTTCGATTCGGCCGCGATGGTGACGAGGGCGCGCGAGGCGCTTTCCGAGAACAGCGCCGACGTGACGGCGTCAAATGCAGAGGACGACTTCGGCGCGGCGATGGCAACGTCGGCGCCTCCGCCTCCCGAGAAACAGCATTCCGACAACGCAACCGCGAAGCCGCCGTCGGCACAATCATGCGCCGAGCGGGTCCATTTCTTAGACGCCGCGTCGATCAGCAGCGATTGCAGAGCCCGTTCGCGCTCGAGGTCGAGCGCCGGCGGCACTCCGCGCACCAGGCCGTGCAGTGTCTTGAGGTATTCGCTTCCGCCGAATTCCCCGCTCGTCGAGCCGAGCAGGACGATGTCGAGGGGCGCGCGGGGAAACACTCGCGAAAGCGCCGAGCCCGCATCCTCCATCAACCCGAGCACGCCGATCACCGGCGTAGGCAGAATCGCCTGGCCGTCGGTTTCGTTATAGAGACTGACATTCCCGCCTGTCACAGGCAGATCGAGCGCGCGGCAGGCGTCGCCGATGCCGCGCACCGCCTCGGCGAACTGCCACATGATCTCGGGCCGCTCTGGGTTTCCGAAGTTCAAACAGTTGGTGACGCCGATTGGAGCGGCGCCCGCGCACGCAACGTTGCGCGCCGCTTCGGCCACCGCGAGCTTCGCGCCTTCGTACGGATCCAGCACGCAGTAGCGGCCGTTGCCGTCTACCGACATCGCGAGCGCCTTGTTGGTGCCCTTCACCCGAACGACACCGGCGCCTGCGCCGGCCGCCACGAGCGTGTTCGTGCGCACCATCGAGTCGTACTGACGATAGATCCACTGCTTGCTCGCAATGCCGGGGGCCGCAAGCAGTGTGAAGAAGGCATCGCGCGTGGATGGCGCGGCGTCGAGGACTGGAAGCGTCCGCAGATCCTTCTGCGCCGCAGGCTCTTTGAAGGGCCTCTTGTAAATCGGAGCCTCGTCGGCGAGCGCGGCGCTCGGCACTTCGGCCACTACGGTGCCGTTATGCTTCACGCGCAGCAGCTTGTCAGGCGTCACCTCTCCGATGCGAGCGGCATGCAGATCCCACTTGTCGAAGATCTCTTCGACTTCGCGCTCGCGGCCCTTTTTCACGACGAGCAGCATCCGCTCCTGCGACTCCGACAGCATGATCTCGTACGGCGTCATGCCGCTCTCGCGCACGGGCACGTGGGCAACGTCGATCTCGATGCCGACGCCGCCGCGCGCGCCGGTCTCGCACGTCGAGCACGCGAGGCCTGCCGCGCCCATGTCCTGCACGGCAACCACCGCGTCGCTCTTCATCAGCTCGAGGCACGCCTCGAGCAGCAGCTTCTCCATGAACGGATCGCCGACCTGCACCGCGGGACGCTTTTCCGCCGACTTCTCATCGAACTCCGCCGACGCCATCGTCGCGCCATGGATGCCGTCGCGACCGGTCTTGGCGCCCAGGTAATAGACCGGATTGCCGACACCCGACGCCTTCGCGCGGACGATCCCATCAGCGCGGACGATACCGAGACAGAACACGTTCACGAGCGGGTTGCCCGAGTACGTCTCGTCGAACATGACTTCGCCGCCGACCGTGGCGATGCCGATGCTGTTGCCGTATCCGCCGATGCCCGCAACCACGCCTTCGAGGATCCGCCGGTTCTTCGGGACATCGAGCGGGCCGAACCGCAGCGAGTTCATCAGCGCGATCGGGCGCGCGCCCATTGTGAAGATGTCGCGAATGATCCCGCCGACGCCCGTTGCCGCGCCCTGATATGGCTCGATGAACGACGGATGATTGTGCGATTCGATCTTGAAGACGGCGGCCATGCCGTCGCCGATGTCGACCGCGCCGGCGTTCTCGCCTGGCCCTTCGAGCACACGCGGTCCCGTCGTCGGCAGCGTCTTCAGGTGCACGCGCGAGCTCTTGTAGCTGCAGTGCTCCGACCACATCACCGAAAAGAGGCCAAGCTCGGTGATGGTCGGCTCGCGGCCGAGCAGGTCGACGATGCGCTGATACTCGTCGGGCGCGAGCCCGTGCTGCTCGATAGTCGCGGTATCGAATGCCGCCATCAGCGCCGCACCGCCATATGTCCGTCGCCGGCGAGCGCTTTCACGACAGACTCGAAGAGCACCAGCCCGTCACCGCTTCCCAGGTACGGCTCGCAGGCGCGCTCCGGGTGCGGCATCATGCCGACGACGTTGCGGCGCTCGCTGCAGATGCCGGCGATGTTGCGGGCCGCGCCGTTGGGATTCGCATCGGGCGTCGCCTCACCGGCGGCGTTGACGTAGCGGAAAATCACGCGCCGCTCGCGCTCGAGCGCATCGAGCACGTCATCGGCCGCGAAGTAGTTGCCTTCGCCGTGGTTGATTGGAATGTTGAGGATCCGTCCGCGCGCGCACGCCGCCGTAAACGGCGTATCGGTTTGTTCGACCTTGACGCCGACATGCTCGCAGATGAACTTCAGCCCGCGATTGCGCAGCATCGCGCCGGGCAACAGGCCCGCCTCGAGCAGGATCTGAAATCCATTGCAGACGCCCAGCACGGGCTGACCCTCGTCGGCGAACGCCTTCACCGTATTCATGATCGGCGAGAACCGGGCGATGGCTCCCGTGCGCAGATAGTCGCCGTGGGCGAATCCGCCGGGAAGAATCACGACGTCGGCGCCGGCGAGCGACGTGTCCTTGTGCCACACGAACACGGCCTCCTGCCCGAGCACGTGCTTCGCCGCGTGATACGCGTCGTGGTCGCAGTTGGATCCCGGAAAGACAACGACCGCAAATTTCATTGGGCAATCTCGATGCGATAACTCTCGATGACGGGATTGGCCAGCAGCTTGTCGGCCACCTCCGACACCATTGTCCGCGCCTCATCGGCGCTTGCTGCCTTGACGTCGAGCTCGAAGTATTTTCCCTGACGCACGTCGCCGACGCCGTCGTATCCCATCGAGTGCAGCGCCTCGACGATGGTGCGGCCCTGCGGGTCGAAGACGGACGGCTTGAGCGTCACGAACACGCGCGCTTTCACACCGGCTCCTCCGCGGGCCTAAAGGCCCGCGCTACCCCGAACACTCTGTCGAATACTTTGTCGACGTTACGCAGCTGCTCGTCGAGATTGAAGGCCTTCTCAATCTCCGCGGGCGGCAGCACGCCTGTGACGTCGCTGTCGGCGAGCAGCAGCGACTTGAAGTCTTTCTGCTCGTGAAACGACTTCATGGCGTTGCGCTGCACCCATTCGTACGCCTGCTCGCGCGAGACGCCGCGCCGCGCGAGCTCCAGCAGCACCGTGCCCGAAAACACGACGCCGCGCGACCGCTCGAGGTTCTGCTTCATGCGCTCGGGATAAACGACCATACCCGCGACGATGCGCGTGAAGCGGCGCAGCATGTGATCGAGCGCAATGAACGTGTCGGGCAGAATCACGCGTTCGACCGACGAGTGCGAGATGTCGCGCTCGTGCCAGAGCGCCACGTTCTCGAGCGCCGCCATCGCGTTCGCGCGCAGCAGCCGCGCGAGGCCGGTGATCTGCTCGCAGCCTACCGGGTTGCGCTTGTGCGGCATGGCCGACGACCCCTTCTGCCCCTTCCCGAACGGCTCTTCGACCTCGCCAATCTCGGTCTTCTGCAGGCCGCGAATCTCGAGCGCGAACTTTTCGAGCGACGCGCCGGTAATGGCAAGCGCCGTCATCAGCTCCGCGTGCCGATCGCGCTGGATGACCTGCGACGAGACGGGGGCGGGGGTGAGCCCCAGGCGCTCGCACACGCGCGCTTCAATCTCGGGACCCAGATGCGCGAACGTGCCGACGGCGCCCGAAATCTTTCCGACGGCAGCGCCCTCGCGCGCGCGTCTGACACGGACGATCGCGCGGCCCACTTCGGCGTGCCAGAGCGCGAGCTTGAGGCCGAAGGTCATCGGCTCGGCATGCACGCCATGCGTGCGGCCGATCATCGGCGTCGCTCTGTGCTCGATGGCGCGCGCCTGAATGGCCTCCTGCAGCTTCGACAGCAACTCCAGTATCAGATCCGCGGCGTCGCGCATCTGGATCGCGAGCGCGGTGTCGACCACGTCGGATGACGTCAGGCCGAAGTGCAGCCAGCGCGACGCCGGGCCGACGTGCTCGGCGACCGAGGTCGTAAATGCAATCACGTCGTGCTGCGTCGTCTTCTCGATCTCGTCGATGCGCGCGGCGTCGAACGCGGCCTTCGCGCGCAGCTCGCGCGCGGCATCCGCGGGGATGATGCCGGCTTCCGCCATCGCGTCGGCCGCCGCGAGCTCCACCGCCAGCCAGCTCTCGAAGCGCCGCTGGTCGCTCCAGATCGCGCCCATCGCCGGGTTCGTGTAGCGCGCAATCACAGCGCGAGTTGCTCCTCTGCGAGATTGAAGCCGTTCTTCGGCCCGAGCACCGTGCCCACGAGCGTCGCGCTGCCGAAGAGCATGTCGGCCACGCGCAGAATGTCGTCGCGCGTCACGCGCTCGATGCCGGCCAGCGTTTCGTCGAGCGTGAAGTGGCGCCCGAAGTAAATCTCCTGCCGCGCGAGATGCGACATGCGGCTCGCCGTGTTCTCGAGGCTCAGCATCAGGCTGCCCTTGAGATGATCCTTCGCGCGCGTGAGCTCCTCGGTGCTCACCATCTCGCGGCGAATCAGCCGCAGCTCGTCGAGCACGACCGAAATCACTTCGCTCACCTTGTTTGCCGCGCAGCCCGCATAAATCGAGAACAGGCCGGTGTCGCGATACGAGCTCTGGCCGCTGTAGACCGAGTACGCAAGACCCCGGCGCTCGCGCACGTTCTGAAACAACCGCGAGCTCATCGATCCGCCGAGGATCGTGTTGAGGATGTAGCTGACGTAGCGATCGTCATGCCGCTGCTCGTGCCCCGGCGCGCCGATGCAGATATGGCTCTGCTCGAGATCCTTGTGCCGCGTCACCGCGCCCGGCACCATCGTCGGCGGCTTGTCGCTGGCCGGCACGCCCAGGCGCGGCAGCGGCTCGAACGCGGTCTCGATCATGTCGCGCAGCCGCGCGTGGTCGAGATTTCCGGCCGCCGCAATGATCACGTTGGGCGCCACGTAGGCGCCGGCGAAATACGTGGCGAGCACGCGATCCGAAAACGACGAGACCGTCTCGGGCGTGCCCAGAATCGGCCGGCCGAGCGGATGGCCGCCCCACGCATGCTGCGTGAAAATCTCGTGGACGAGATCGTCGGGGGTGTCCTCGACCATCTTGATCTCTTCGAGGATGACACCCTGCTCTTTCTCGATGTCGGCGGCCGAAAACGCAGGCCGCGTGATCATGTCTGAGAGCAGATCGATCGCAATCGGCAGATGCTCGTCGAGCACCTTGATGTAATAGCTGGCGTATTCCTTGGCCGTGAAGGCGTCGAGCTGTCCGCCGATCGAGTCAATCGCCTGCGCGATGTCTTCGGCGCTGCGCGTCGACGTGCCCTTGAAGAGCATGTGCTCGATGAAGTGCGCGATGCCCGACTCGCCAGCCTCTTCGTGCCGCGAGCCTCGCGCCAGCCACACCCCGACGGTAATCGATCGCACATGCGGCATGCGCTCGGTCACCAGCCTCAGGCCGGACGGCAGGACTTCGCGGACGACCAACCCCTCAGACATTCAATAATCTCCGGCGGGGGCGCTTTATTCGTAACTGACTGACAGGGAAGGGGTTAACTGAGGCCTTCAAGCATGGAATCTTATCACGTGCAGGGCGCCTCTTTCAAGGCGCTAGACTTGGAGAAATGACCGATCTCGCGGAGCTGTCGCGACCCGAGCTCGAACAGGCATTCGCGCGGCTCGGTCTGCCGCGCTACCGTGCGACGCAGGTGTACCGGTGGATACATCGCCGCGGCGTCACCGACTTCGGCGCGATGGCGAATCTTCCCGCCGACCTCCGCACACGTCTCGCACGCGAGGTCCACATCGGCGGCCCGGTCATCGAGCGGAAAGACGTCTCCACCGACGGCACGACCAAGCTGCTGCTCGGGCTTCAGGACGGCCGCGAAATCGAATCGGTCTACATCCCCGACACGCCGAACCAGACGTTCTGCGTCTCGACGCAGGTGGGCTGCGCGATGTCCTGCGGGTTTTGTCTCACTGGAAAAATGGGACTCGTGCGCAACCTCACCGCAGGCGAAATCGCCGGTCAGGTGCGGCTGCTCGCCCGCGAGACCGGACTTTCCGACGCGCCATTCAACATCGTTCTCATGGGCATGGGCGAGCCGCTGCACAACTATGACGCGACGATGAAGGCGTTGCGGATGCTGTATGACGAGGAAGGACTCGCGGTGCATCCCAGGCGCGTGACCCTGTCGACAGTTGGCGTGGTGTCAGGCCTCGAGCGGCTTGCGCAGGAGCCCGACATGCCGAACATCGCGATCTCGCTGCACGCGACGACCGACGAGGCGCGCGACCGCCTGGTGCCGATCAATCGCAAATGGAAGATTCGTACGCTGCTCGATCAGTGCCGCCAGCTGCCGATCGGCAAGCGGCGGCGCATGACGTTCGAGTATGTGCTGCTCGAGGGCGTCAACGACACGCCGGCGGATGCGAAGCGGCTGGCAAAGCTGCTGGGCGACATGCGCGCCAAAGTCAACCTGCTGCCGCTCAACGAGGCGGCGGGGATTCCATTCGTGCGGCCGTCGGACGAGCGCGTCAACGCGTTCGCCCGCATCCTCGCCGATGCAGGAATGATCGTGTCGGTGCGCAAGAGCCGCGGCCGCGACATTCGCGCGGCCTGCGGCCAGCTGATTGTCGAGGGCGTGAAGAAGACGGCCGGACGAAGAGCGGCGGACGCCATGTAAGGACAGGCTAAAAGCCTGTCCCTACGGCCGGCCTACCTTCGCCGCGGCCTTGTCGACCTTCTCGGCCAGCGATTGCTTGTAACGCACGAGCCGCCCCGCGATCGCTTCATCCCCCACCGCCAGAATCTGCGCCGCGAGCACGCCGGCGTTGGTCGCACCTGGCTTGCCGATCGATACCGTCGCGACCGGCACGCCAGGCGGCATCTGCACGGTCGACAACAGGGCGTCGAGACCCTTGAGCGCCGATGAATCGATCGGCACGCCAATCACCGGCATCGTGGTGTGTGCCGCGACAACGCCCGCAAGATGCGCGGCGGCGCCGGCGCCGACGATGAACGCTTTCACGCCGCGCGAGGGCGCTTCATCGACAAGGCGCGTCACGCGGGCTGGCGAACGATGGGCCGACGCCACGGTCATCTCCCAGGTGATCCCGAGCTCGGTCAGCACGGCCCCGGCGGCTTCCATCACCGGCGCGTCGGAGTCGGATCCCATCAGAATGAGTACTTGTGGCATTTGGTGATTTGGTGATTTGGTGATCTGGTGATTTATAAGGCCGAGCGCCCAATGTCCTTCCGATAATGCATTTTATCGAAGGAAATCTGCGAGACCGCGTAATAAGCGCGATCGATCGCGGCGCGATAAGTCGGCCCGCGGCCAACCACGGTGAGCACGCGGCCGCCCGCCGTGACGAGACGGCCGTCGCGTTCGGCGGTTCCTGCGTGAAATATCAGCGCGTCTCCGCGGTCGGCCTCGAGTCCTGTGATGCCGGCGCCCGTCTCGAAGGCGCCCGGGTAGCCGCCCGAGGCCAGCACGACGCCCGCGAAAATCTCGCCGTTCCAGTTGAGCGCCGGGGCGTCTCGCAGTTTTTCACGCGCCGAGGCGAGCAGCACGCGGGCGAACGGGCCCGCCAGCGCGGGCAGCACCACCTGCGCTTCAGGATCGCCGAACCGCACGTTGAACTCGATCACCTTCGGGCCCTCGGCCGTCAGCATCAGGCCGACGTACAGGAACCCTCGATAGGGATGACCGTCGGCTCGCATGCCGGCAATGACCGGGTCGATGATGTCGGCCATCACGCGGCGCGCCATCGAGGGCGTAAACAGCGGGCTCGGCGCGAACGCGCCCATCCCGCCCGTGTTCGGCCCGCGGTCATCGTCATACGCGCGCTTGTGATCCTGTGCCGACAGCAGCAGTCGCACATCGAGACCGTCCGAGAGCGCAAAGACCGAGACTTCCGGACCGCGCAGGCACTGCTCGAAGACGATCGTGCCGCCGGCATCGCCAAAGCGGCGATCGATCATCGCCTCGCGCACGGCCGTCCCGGCTTCAGCGGTGTCGGCGGCAATCACGACGCCTTTGCCGCCGGCGAGGCCATCTGCCTTGATCACCAGCGGCCATCCGAAGGGGCTGTCGGCGGCAATGGCGAGCGCGGCATCGGCCGACGAGGCCACGGCAAATGCGGCAGTCGGCACGCCGTGGCGCTGCATGAAGCTTTTTGCGAACGATTTGCTGGTTTCGAGGCGCGCGGCGGCGGCGGTGGGTCCCACAATCGGCATGCCCGCCGCCCGGAACCGATCGGCCACGCCAGCGGCTAACGGCAGCTCAGGGCCCACGACGGTTAGGTCGACCCGCTCGCGGTGCGCCAGCTCAACAATACTGTCGGGCTGATTGAGTTCGATGGGAAGGCACCGGAAGCCGGGCGACCGGGCGCAGATCCCGGGGTTTCCAGGGGCGGCAACGACGGAGCTGACCTCGGGGTCCTGCTGAAGCCGCCAGACCAGGGCATGCTCGCGCGCGCCTGATCCGAGGACGAGAATTTTCATCGGACGGAGTGTGTTAGCCTAGCATATTCGGCAGGCCATTCAGGGCGCTTCAGAGGGGGTAGGCTTCTCCGAAACAGCCTTTTTGCCGGCAAGATTGATGCGGCGGGTGGTGCAAATCACCAAATCGCCAGATCACCAGATCACCAGATCACCAGATCGTAGAGGGGGTGTCAGTTACTTTGGCCGAAGTCAAAGTGCAGGAAGGCGAGTCGATCGAAAGCGCGCTTCGCCGCTTCAAGCGGAAGGTCCAGCAGGAAGACATCATCAAGGACATCAAGAAGCATTCGTTCTATCTCAAACCGGGCGACAAACGCCGGGCGAAGCAGGCCCTCGCCCGCAAGCGCACGCGCAAGAAGCAGCGCCGCGAAGCTGAATAACACCCCGCTCCGGTTCCGGTCCATGGCCGGAACTGGACTATTATTTCGCAGCACCTTCGACACGCTCAGGGCGGCCCCGAGCGAGAGTCGAGGGACCATAGGAGATTTCGGGCATGCAGATCGAGGAACGCACCATCGGCGACATTACGGTTCTCGACCTGAAGGGCAAGATGACGCTCGGCGAGGGCGACGAGCTCCTCAAAGACAAGGTCAACTCGCTGATGAATCAGGGGCGCAAGAAGATCCTGATGAATCTCGAGGCGGTGCCCTATATCGACAGCGCGGGGCTCGGCGAGATCGTCCGCACGTATACGACCGTCAGCCGGCAGGGCGGCACGATGAAGCTGCTGAATCTCACCAAGCGCATCACCGATCTGCTCTCCATCACGAAGCTGTTGACCGTCTTCGAGACCTTCGACAACGAGGCTGAGGCTCTCGAGAGCTACTAATCATAGGCCCGCGCGCGATGCGCGGGCCACCCTTCACGTCCCCGCCTATGGCCGAATTCCAAGTGCGATCCGACGCCGTCGACGTCGAGCACATCATGCGGCAGATCCGCCAGCGCATCCGCGAGAAGCGCGGCGTCGATTACACCGAAGAGGAGCTCGAGACGCTCGCGACGGTCAAGCTCGAGAAGTTTCTGGATCCCGAAGGACTGCGATCCGATCTGGTGAGGCAGTTCCGCGACACGCATCCGCCCGAGGCGACGCCACCGAACTTCGCGTTCGAAGACACGACGCTCTACGAAACGCATCGAGGCATCATTCGCGCGATTCGCAGGCTGCTCAACCCGATCCTCAAACTGTTCTTCAATCCGAATCCGATCGTCGACGCGCTGCACATTCAGGCGACCCTCAACGAACGTAACGCGGCATTCCAGGCGAGGCAGCTGGGGCTTCAAAGCCTGCAGTACGAGGTGATGCACAACCTCGTGATGGAGCTGACGCGCGCGGGCATCGAAATCCGGAACCTCAAGATGCGGCTCGATTCGATCGCCGGGCGGCTCGATTTCGACGAGCGGCGGCAGCGCGCGTTCGAAGGCGTCGTGCAGTATCGAAAGCCGCAGGCGGCGGCCGCCCAGCCGGCTGCGGCCGCCGAGGGCCAGACCGCCGCGGGGCCGACGGCTGCGGAAGGCGACGATGGCGCGCAGCGCTCGCGCCGCCGCCGCCGCCGCAGACGCCGCGTGCCATCGGCCGGGATGCCGCCGGGCGCCGGCAACGCGCCTCCGAACGAAGGATCCGCCGGAGGCGGTGAGGGCGGAGGCGGCGAGGGTCCCTCCGAGTGAACGTCGCCGTCGTTGTTCAGCGCTACGGCGCGGAGATCAACGGCGGAGCGGAACTGCACGCCCGCTACATCGCCGAACATCTGTCTCGTCACGCGAAGGTGCAGGTCTTCACCACCTGCGCGCGCGATTACATCACCTGGGAGAATGCCCTGCCTCCGGGTGAAGAGACGATCAACGGCATCCCTGTGCTGCGCTTTCCCGTCGCCCATCCGCGCGATCCGCAGCTGTTCGGGACGCTCTCGGCGCGTGTCTTCGACGAGACGCATGCGATCGACGATGAGATCGCGTGGCTCGAGAGCGAAGGGCCGGCGAGCGCTGCGCTGCTGCGCCATGTCGCGCGCGCGGCGGCCGCGTTCGACTGGTTTCTGATCTTCAGCTATCGCTATCACCACGCGTTTCACAGCGCGAGAGCCGTCGCGCCGAAAGCCGTGCTGGTTCCGACGGCCGAACGCGACGCTGCCGCCGGCCTCGAGATCTTCGGGCCGGTCTTCAGAGGGGTGCGCGGCCTCATGTACAACTCGCTCGAGGAGCGCGCGCTGATCAACGCCGTCGCGGCAAATCAGGACGTGCCCGGCACGGTGGTGGGTGTGGGATCGGACGTGCCGGAACATCCCCAGGCAGGTCGCTTCCGCCGCAAGCACAACGTGCGGCGCCCGTTCGCGATCTACGTAGGCCGGATCGATGAGAACAAGGGCTGCCGCGAGATGTTCGCCTACTTCGAGCGGTACGCGGCCACGCATCCGCGCGGCCTGGATCTCGTACTGGTCGGCAACGCCGTCATTCCCGTGCCGGATCATCCGCGCATCAGGCACCTCGGTTTTCTTCCGGATCAGGACAAGTACGACGCGCTGGCCGCCGCCGACATGCTGATCATGCCGTCGTTCTATGAAAGCCTCTCGATGGTGGCGCTCGAGGCCTGGGCGCTCGGCAAACCCGTGATGGTCAATGGCCGGTGCGATGTCCTGAAAGGCCAGGTGCTGCGCAGCAACGGCGGCCTCTACTACGACACCGCCGACGAATTTGCGGGCGGCCTCCACATGCTCGAGGCCATCGGGCCCGTCAACGCCGCGCTCGGGCGCAACGGCCGCGACTACTTCAAGCGCAACTACGCGTGGCCGGTGATCGAACGGAAGTACATGGACATGTTCGAGCGGCTCGCGAAGGAGCCCGCGCGAAAGATGGAGCCGCTGCCCGGATGGTTCGCGCGCCGCAAACGTACGCTCGCACCT
This sequence comes from Vicinamibacterales bacterium, assembly GCA_040902895.1. Lineage (GTDB taxonomy): Bacteria > Acidobacteriota > Vicinamibacteria > Vicinamibacterales > SCN-69-37 > JALYRV01. The sequence goes on from JBBDWL010000161.1 coordinate 22,390, forward strand.
GCCGCGGAGCGCGTGGCCGCGCTGCCGTCAGGTCCGGTCCGGTAATGCGCATCCACCAGGTGCTCGCCACGCTCGGCTACGGCGACGCCATCGGGCACGAAGTGCTCGGCATCCAACGCGTGCTCAGACACGCCGGCTACGAGTCGGAGGTCATTGTCGAGACCGCCGACCGCAGGCTCGAGGATCTCACAGTCGACTATCGCGACGCCGTCGGGTCCGTGACCGCCGACGATGTCCTCATTCACCACTTTTCGCTGGGCTCGCGCGCGTCGCGCACGGCTTTCGCGCTGCCCGCCCGGATGGCGCTCATCTATCACAACATCACGCCGCCATCCTTCTACGTCGGCATCCATCCGCAGCTGATGCTGCAGTGCTATCGCGGGCTGCGTGAGCTGAAGGCCTATGTCCCGCGCGTCGATCTCGCGCTCGGCGACTCGGAGTTCAATCGCCGCGATCTCGAGAGCTACGGCTTCGAGCCGACAGCCGTGCTCCCGGTCGTGCCCGACTTCTCGCATCTCGACCTCGAGCCAGACACCGCCCTCGCCGGCCGGTTCGACGATGCGTGGGTCAACGTGCTGTTTGTCGGCCGGTTCGTGCCGAACAAGAAGCCGGAAGATCTGGTGCGGTGCTTCCAGGCCTACAAGCGGCTGTTCAATCCGAGGGCGCGCCTGATTCTGGCCGGCTCGTACGCCGGCTTCGAGGGCTATCTCGCGCAGGTGCAGTCGCTCATCGCGCGTCTGGGTGCGACTGACGTGCACATCCTCGGGCAGGTCACCGATCAGGAGCTGACGGCGCTCTACGACATTGCCGACGTGTTTCTCTGCGCGAGCGAGCACGAGGGATTCTGCGTGCCGCTGCTCGAAGCCTTTCACAAGGACGTGCCGGTCATCGCCTATGCGGCGACGGCCGTGCCCGAAACCATGGACGGCGCCGGCGTGCTGTTCGACGAGAAGGATCCGGCGCTGGTCGCCTCGCTCATCAACGCCGTCGTCTCCGACAACGACGTGCGCGACGCCGTTCTCGACGGGCAGGACGCGTCGCTGGCGCGCCACACGACGCGCGACTTCGATCGCATTCTGCTCGGCCATCTCGATCGCATGCTGCAGGCGCCCCGCAAGCCGCAGCCGGACATTGCGTGGGACTTCTGGCGGCAGTTCGAAGAAGCGGAGCGGCTCGAAGAGCTGCGCCAGTACCGGCCCGGCGCCTATCGAGGCCTGCCGCCGGCGCCAGAGGCGTCCGTGATCGAGCGGGATGAGCGGCGATGATCGTCAATCAGTGGATCCCGGCAGCGCACAGGCTGGATGCCGTCGGCGACAGCGCGAGGCGGATGCGGGCCGCGCTCTGCGCCATGGGGCACATCTCCGACATGTACGCGCTGACGATCGATGAGGATTTGCGCGACGATGTTCTGCCGTGGGACGAAGCCGCCACCAGGCGCGCTGACGTGACGATATATCACTACGCGCTGCCCTCGCCGCTGAGCGCGCCCTTCGCGCGCCTGTCATCGGGGCGCGTGCTGCTCTATCACAACGTGACGCCGGCACACTTCTTTGCACCGTTCGATGCGGGCGTCTTCACGCTCGCGCGCGCGGGCCGCGAAGAGCTTGCCGCGCTCGTGGGCGTGCCGGATCTGGCGCTGGGCGTCTCCGAGTTCAACCGGGCCGAGCTCGAATCCATGGGGTTCGAACCTACCGGCGTGCTGCCGCTGGCCGTCGATCTCGAGCGGCTGACGAAGGCGCCAGACCGCCCGGCCATCCGGAAGATGCTCACCGACGACTGGGCCAACATCCTCTTCGTCGGCCGCATCGTGCCCAACAAGAAGATCGAAGACCACATTTTTCTGGCCGAGCATTACAAGCGCTACGTCGACGCGCGCTACCGGTTCATCTTCGTCGGGCGGCACGACATCATGCCGCGCTACTACGCCATGGTGCGGGGCCTGATCGATCGGTTCCAGATGCTGCCGGAACGGTTCGTCTTCACCGGGCCGCTTCGCGACGAGGAGCTGGCGGCCGTCTACCGCTCGTCGCATGCGTATGTGTCGCTCAGCGAGCATGAAGGGTTCTGCGCGCCGCTGGTCGAGGCCATGGCGATGGATGTTCCGGTGCTTGCCTACGCGGCGGGCGCGGTGCCCGAGACGCTGGGCGGCGCCGGCCTCCTGTTCACGCCGAAAGCCTACGAGCCTGCGGCGGAGCTGCTGGGACAGGTGATATACGATGAATCGCTGCGGGCGCGCGTGATCGACGGTCAGCGCACGCGCGTGGCCAACTTCGCGCCGGATCGGGTCGATCGCAGCCTCCGCGCGCTTGTCTCGAGGTTTTCGTGAAGGTCGGCTTCGTCATCCAGCGGTACGGCACGGAGATCCTCGGCGGCTCTGAGTACCACTGCCGCCTCATCGCCGAACGCCTGACCACGCGTCATCAGGTTGAAGTGCTCACCACCTGCGCGCGCGACTACGTCAGCTGGGCGAACGAATATCCGGAAGGCGTCGACCGCGTGCGCGGCGTCAACGTGCGCCGCTTCGCGAACGCGCGCACGCGCGACATCGCCGCCTTCAATACCGCCTCCGACTGGATCTTCAACAACGAGCACTCGCGCCAGGACGAGATGGAGTGGCTGCGGCAGCAGGGGCCGTGGTGCCCGGCCCTGCAGGAGTATCTCGAGCGCAACGCGCAGAGCTACGACGTCCTGATTTTCTTCACGTGCCTGTATGCGCCGACGGTGCTGGGCCTGAAGGTCGACCCCTCGCGCAGCATCCTCGTGCCCACCGCGCACGACGAGCCGGCGCTCGGCCTCGGGATCTATCGCGACGTGCTCGGCCTGCCTGCCGCGATCGCCTACAACACGGAAGCCGAGCGCACGTTCCTGCACGAGAGTTTCGAGATGCGCGCCACCGCCGAAGAAATCGTCGGCTGCGGCGTCGACCTGAGCCCGCTGCGCGACGGCGGGGTGCCCGATCCGGACGATGAGGCGGCGGTGACGTTCGAGCCCGAGCCGCTGCCCGCGCACCTCCGCCAGCGCGGATCGTTCTTCCGGCGCCGCCATCGCATCGACGGCACATTCGCGCTATACGGCGGCCGGATCGATCCGGGCAAAGGCTGCGAGGAGCTCTTCGAGTATTTCGCGAGCTACGTAGCCGACGGCGGGGAGTCGACGTTGTTCCTGATGGGCGCCAAGCTGATGCCCATTCCGGAAGAACCCTGGGTGCGCTTCGGAGGCGTGCTGTCGGATCAGGAGCGCCTGCAGGCGCTCGAAGCCGCCACCGTCGTCATCGTCCCATCGCCATTCGAGAGTCTGTCGCTGCTCGCCCTCGAAGCGTTCGCGGTCGGCACGCCGGTGCTCGCCAACGCGCGCAGCGAAGTGGTCGTCGAACACTGCCGCCGGAGCAACGCCGGGCTCTATTACGGCGACCGCGACGAGTTCGTCGAGGCCCTGAAGATTCTGATGGACGATGAGAAGCTGCGCCGCGCGATGGGCCGCAACGGCCGCGAGTACATCCGCCGCAACTATCGCTGGGACATCATCATCGGCAAGTACGAGAAGCTGTTCATGGCGCTCCGGCAGCCTGCTGCCGCCACCATGCGCCGGCGTTAGGACGGTTCCGTCTCCACTTTTTTCTTCCTCGGCCTGATGTCGTAGCGCTTGATCATCTCGTTGAGCGTGGTGGGCTTGATGTGCAGGAGCTCGGCGGCGCGCTTCTGCACGCCGCCGGCCGCCTCGAGCGTCGACTCGATCAGGCTCTTCTCGAAATCCGAGACCACCTCGCGAAACGGAATGCCTTCCGGCGGTACGTTGATCTGCGGCAGCCGGAAGGATCGATTCGTGCGGATGTTCTCGGGGATCAGGTCGGCATTCATGCGCGGGCCGGTCGCCAGCACCACCGCCCGCTCGATCACGTTCTCGAGCTCCCGCACGTTCCCGGGCCAGTCGTAGTCGGCCAGCACGTCGAGCGCTTCGGGCGTAATCTCCATGCCCTGTTTCTGATTCTCGGCGCCGTATTTCTCGAGGAAGTGCTGCACCAGCAGCGGAATGTCTTCCTTGCGATCCCGCAGCGGCGGCAGCTGCATGTTGATGACGTTCAGGCGGTAGTACAGATCCTCGCGGATCCGCCCATCGTCCATCATGACCTGCAGGTCGACGTTCGTGGCGGCGATGATCCGCACGTCGACGCGAATCGTCTCGACGCCGCCGAGCCGCATGAACTCGCGCTCCTGAATCACGCGCAGCAGCTTCGCCTGTGTGTCGAGCGGTACGTTGCCGATCTCGTCGAAGAAGATCGTGCCCTTGTCGGCAAGCTCGAACAGGCCCTTCTTCGGATACACCGCGCCGGTGAACGCGCCCTTCACATGCCCGAACAGGTTCGATTCGAGCAGGTCGGGCGGCAGGTTGCCAGAGTTCACCGTCACGAACGGCTTTTCGGCGCGCGTGGAGTGCACGTGGAGGGCCCGCGCGATCAGCTCCTTGCCGGTGCCGCTCTCGCCCTGAATCAACACCGTCGCGCGGCTGGGCGCCACCTGCAGCACCATGTCGAACGTCTGGCGCATGCGGCCGCTGCGCCCGATGATGCCGCCGAAGCGGTTGGCGCTCGCCTGCAGGTTCTGCCGCAGGGCGCGGTTCTCGGCGACCAGCCGCCGCCGCTCGGTCGCGTTGTTGAGAACGACCAGCACCTCGTCGTTCTTGAACGGCTTGGTGATGTAGTCGAACGCGCCGCGCTTCATTGCCGAGATCGCCGTCTCGACCGACGCAAACGCGGTGATCATCAGCACCGGCAACTCTTCGTCGATACGCCTGATCTCCTCGAGCGCGGCGATGCCGTTCATGTCGGGCAGCATCACGTCGAGAATGACGGCATCGAAGGGCATCGACTTCGCAAGCTCGATGCCCTCACCGGCCGTCGCGGCGCTGCGCACGGCGTATCCCTCACGCGACAGCAGCGTCTCCAGGATCTCCCGCATGATCTCTTCATCGTCGATGACGAGAATACGGGCGGGACCGGGGGACATGTGCAGGAGGTCGGGGCTCAGTGGGCGATCTCTCCGGCGCGCATGATATCGCGCTGGGCCAGGGGCAGCGAGAGGATGAAGCGCGTGCCCTTGCCGACGGCGCTGTCACAGGCGAGCGTGCCGCCGTGCTCCTGCACGATGCCATAGGTGATCGACAACCCGAGGCCCGTGCCGCGCCCGATCGATTTCGTGGTGAAGAACGGATCGTAGATGCGTCCGAGATGCTCGCCCGGAATGCCGACGCCGGTGTCAGACACTTCGACGACGGCCTGGCCGTCGTCGTGGCGCGTCGCAATAGTGAGCCATCCGCCTTTGGGCATGGCGTCGCGGGCGTTGAGGAACAGATTCAGCAGCACTTGCTGCAGCTTGTACTCGACGCCATGCACGATCGCCGGCGACGCCGACAGCTCGCGGCGCACCTTGATGCTGCTGGTATTGAACTGATGCTCGAGCAGTGAGAGCACGTCGTTGACGACGGCGTTCATGTCGACCGCCTGCATCGACTCGCCCTGCGACGGCCGCGCGAGGTTCAGAAGGCCGTTGACGATCTTCGCGGCCCTGAACGTCTGCCGCTCGATCTTCTCGAGCACCTTGGTGCGCGGATCGTCCGGGTCCGCCTTCTCGAGCAGCATCTGCGTGTAGCTCGAGATACCGGTGAGCGGCGTGTTCACTTCGTGGGCCACACCGGCCGCCAGCAGACCGATCGACGCCATCTTTTCTGAGATCTGCAGCTGCTCTTCGAGCTGCACGCGCGAGCTGATGTCCTGCAGCACGATGATCGACCCGGTCGTGGCGCCATCGGGCGTGCGGAGCGGCGCAAGCGCGATGTTCAGCAGCAGCGCGCGCGGATTGCCGGGATGCCGTGAGGCGAGCGGCACGCGGTACAGCGTCGCGGCGCCCGCGTCGCTGTCGCGGCGCGCGGCGCGCAGGCTGGCCACGAACGGCGCATCGAACACCGCGTCGAGCGTTTCACCGACGACGTCGGCGCGCGAGAGGCCGTACATGGCGTCCATTTCGCGGTTCCATCGCACGATGCGATCCGCAAGGTCGACGACGAGCAGCCCTTCGTTGAGTGACTCGAGCACGCTGTCCGAGAATTCGCGCAGGCGATCGATCTCGTCGGCCTTCTGCCGCACCTGACGATAGAGCCTGGCGTTTTCGACCGCGGTGGCAACCTGACCGGCGACTGCGACCAGCAGCGTGAGATCCTCGCTGCTGAGCGGCTCGCCGGGATGCTTGCGCCCCACCGCCATCGCCGCAATCGTGCCCTCCTTCGCGACGCACGGCACGAACGCATGCACCCCAAGGTCGCGCCACTGGAGCTGCTCGGCCGTGGGAAGGCGCCGCGACGCCGAGACCGCAGGACCCTCGTCGATGACCACGATGTGACCGGCGCGCAGACGCGCGGCAAGCTCGGTGTGAGGATCGATGACCGGCTGCCCGGCCGCGAATCCGTGCGACGCCAGCGGCCGGAACAGCCCGCCGTCGGCCTCAGCGTAGGCAAGCAGCGCCATGCGCTCGACCACCAGCGTGTCGCGCACGCGGCCGACGAGGCGCTCGCTCAGGCGCTGCAGATCGAGGTCGCTGTTGAGATCGCGCGCGAACGCCACCAGCGCGCGGCGATAGTCGTAGCGGTCGCGATAATAGAGACGATCGAGCGCGTTCTGAATGGCGTTTCGCAGCGGATTCGCCAACAGCACCACCACCATCGTCGCCAGCAGCGCGATCACGTTGCCGTGATCGTCTGACGCGTCGCCCTCGAAGATGACGTCGGTGGCAATCTGCAGCAGGATGCCGTAGATGGCGGCGACAGCCGCAAGACCCGCCGCATATGCGAGCGTGCGCTTGACGATCACCTCGACGTCCATCAGCCGCCAGCGGACGATGGCCGACGCGAAGGCGAGCGGGATGATGCCGAGAAGCGCGGCGGTGTACTCGATGCCGGCCGGTGGGCGAAGGCCGCGGCCGTCGGGAAGCACGTCGGTCAGTGCCAACGGCAGCGCGTAGCCCACCACGAACGGAATCGCCCCAACGGCCGTTCCCCAGACGATCCACCGCAGCTGTCGCTTCGCGGTCACCGAGCGCAGCCGGCGCAGCGTCTGCGTCATGATGGCGAGGCCGGCCAGCAGGCTCACCGAGAGATGCAGCAGCTCGAGGGTGTCGAGCCTGCCCATCAGCGTCGAGAACATCTCGCCGCTGCCGCCTTGCATGAAGGCGACGCGGGATCCGGCCAGCAGCGCCGCCGGCAGATACAACACGCGCAGCAGCTGGGCCCCCTGGTCGCTGCGAACCCACGCGTTCGGGCGATCGGGAAACACGAGCGCGAAGTGCACGAACATCGGCGGCAGCAGGCACATCGCAATCACGTCGGCCCAGTAGAAGATCCGGTCGAGCGTGTCGAGTCGTCCGCTGAACGAATAGGCGAGCACGCCGAAAAAGGCGACGGTCAGCCAGAAGAAATGCAGCGTCGCGGGATCCTGAGGACGCCGCAGGCGTACGGCGGTGCCGACGAGCAGCGTGAAGATGCCGGTGATCGCGAGCACGTAATAGAGCGCGCGATTGCCTTGCGGGATCGGATCGACGTGGATGGTGAGGAGCTGCTGCGTGTCGAGGCGCAGCACCGTGTAGCCAAGCTGCTCGCCGCGGGCCACGGCGTGCAGCCGTCCGGTGACGTCGGCGCTCGACGACACCGGACGGCCGTCGATCGCGAGCAGACGGTCGCCGACCCGGACGCCCGCACGGGCCCCCGGTCCATCCTCCGCGACGTCGCTCGCGACGACTTCCGTGCCTTCACTCCACAGCACACCGTCTTCGACTTCGCCCTCGAAGGAGCGGCGAAGGCCGACGTTCGCAACCGCCAGGCACAGCAGGACGGCGGCGACGCCAACAGGCATCGCGACCTGGGCCCAGGCGCGCAAACGAGTCACGGCGGTGGTCATGTGAGGCTGCCGCGCGGCGGACGGCGACAGGAATGCCCCAGCGCCGCACGGCGCTGGACGCAGAGCAATCGGTATACCGCGCGGATGATCGCTTCGCGCGCGCGAATCATCGTGTTATCAACGAGTTACGGGTAGACCGCAGGCCGGTGGGGCACATGGCTCCAACTGAGCGGATCATTGATTCAAAACTCTGGAGGGGCGTCTGATCCCTAGAACTTGACCTGCACGCCGCCGACGACCCGCGTAGGTGTCGACACCGCCAGCAGCTCGTCGAGCATCGACATGCCGAAGCGCTGATCGCGAAGCGTGTTCTTCACCGACAGCAGCACTTCCCATTCACCGGCGGTGGACGGCAGGAACGGAAGTCCCTGATTGAGCTGCATGTCGAACCGGGCGTCGAGCGACGGCCCATTGTCGAGCGTCGCATATCCGTTGCTCACGCGATAGACGACCAGCATGCGCGTTTTCGTCCGCGGCACGTCTGCGCCGAGCGACGTCGTCAGGTCGTGCACGCGCTCGCTGCCGTCGCGGCCGGCGGCGCCGACCAGCGCCGAGGTATCGGCAACCGGCGTCCATTCGACGTCTGCCACGGCATAGTCAATCGAGCCGCGCACGGCCTGTCCGTCGGGCGTCGCCAGGCGCACCGACCAGCCATCGACAGAGGCGCCGCCAATCGACGCAACGTAATAGTGCGCGCCGTCAGTGGACAACCCCGGACGATCGAGACCGAAAAGTGTGGCGACCTGATTGTCGGTGCGCTGAACGAAGCGGCGCAGCCCGATGGTGTAAAAGTCATCGAAGCGATGCTCGAAGGCGAGTTCGGCGTGGTCGGTACGCTCGACATCGAAGCCGCCCCCGGGCAACGCGGCGAACATCCGCTGCGGCGGCAGCCACGGGCCCGCCAGCGGCGGCGTGAATTCGGCGGAACCGGGCGCGTCGCGCCGGCTCGATGCCGCGAGCGTGAACGACGTCGGCGAATGCTCTCCCCACGGCGTCAGCTCGACGCTGAGCACCGGACTCCACAACACCGCGCGGGCCGGGAGATAGTCGAAATAATCCACGCGTGTGCCGTAGTCCACCAGCAGAACCGGCGACATGCGCCAGCGGTCGAAGGCGTACAGCTGACCGGCGTTGCGGGTACGGTCGGTAAAGACGGCGCTGACGGGCATCGGGGTGCGATCGCCCGCGGGCATGCCCTGGCTGCCGTAGGACATGCCGACATTGAACGCGTGCGTGTTGGTGGATGTCGCGACATAGTCGCCGGCGACGAGCCACGTGCCGAGGTCTGCGCTCGACATCGTGCCGCGCACCGACCATTCGCCGTGCGATCCGATGGGCGCGCGCACGCTCAGATACGCCACGCCGGCCGAGCTGAGCTCCGCGAACGCCGGCGCATAGGGACCGATCGATCCGGCGCTGACCAGGCGGAACTCGCCGTCGATCACGTCGGAAAACAACGCAGACGCGAGACGGCCCGGCGCGCCGAACGCGCGCGTCCACATGCCGTCGGCGTCGTCGAGGCCGTCGGGCATCGCGGCCGTGTCACGCAGCGCAGAGCGCTCCAGATGACGAAGGCGCCAGGCCTGCTCGGTATGCGGATGCGTCTTGGAACCGGTGCCTGCGCCTGGAAGCGCGGGCGCGCGCCCGAGACCGGCGGTGAGCACGGCCCGCTCGCCGGTGCGCTGCAGCACGATCGATCGCGTGATGTTGACGTGCGAGCGCAGCAGCAGCAGCTCGCGAAAGTTCGACGCGTACCCGTCGCGGTGCACGCGGATCTGATATTCACCTGCGGGAAGCGCCAGCGAGAACCGGCCGGCGGCATCGCTGACCGCAAGGCCGTTGCTGAACCCGACGGCCGTGACAATCGCCCCTTCGATCGCGGCGCCGTTGTCGTCTTTGATGGTGCCGGCAATCCGCGCGTGCTGCGAGCTGGCCTGCTCCGACACCTTGACGGCCCGCAGGCCGGCCCGGGCTGTCTGGGCCGAGGCGTCGGACACAGCCATCCCGTTGAGCCCGAGGAACGGGCCCGCGACTACCGCCGCGAGAATCTGGTGCCGTCGATTCATGACCGCCTCCGGGGACGAGGGGCGAGGGAACGCACCCTAGATGATAGGCCAGCCCGCCAGCCCCGGTCAAAAGCGTTGAAACGGGCCGTGTTTCGCATCAATATCGCCATGCGTGTATCTGGATGAAGCCGTCGTCATCGTGCTCGCGGGGGGTGTCGGCGAGCGCCTCTATCCTTTGACTCGCGAGCGGGCCAAGCCGGCCGTCTATTTCGGGGGGCCGTACCGGATCATCGACTTCACGCTGAGCAACTGCATCAATTCGGGCCTGCGCCGGATCTACATCGCCACCCAGTACAAGTCGCTGTCGCTCAACCGCCACGTGCGGCTCGGCTGGAACGTGGTGTCTGACGAGCTCGGCGAGTTCATCGAGGTGCTCACACCGCAGAAACGCGTCGGCGAACACTGGTACCAGGGCACCGCGGACGCGGTCTATCAGAACCTCTATTCGATTCTTCCCGACCGTCCCACACACGTGATCGTGCTGTCGGGCGACCACGTGTACAAGATGGATTACGGCAAGCTGCTGCGCACGCACATCGACCAGGGCGCGCAGGCCACCATCGGCGTGCTCGAGATTCTGCGGGATGAAGCCGGCCGCTTCGGCATCGTGCGGGTCAACGAACGGGATCAGGTCATCGGCTTTCTCGAGAAGCCGAAAGACCCGGACGTGCTCGGGCCGGCGCCGACCGTGCTCGCCTCGATGGGCATCTACGTCTTCGAGACCGAGGCGCTCAAGCGCGTGCTCGAAGCAGACGCGGCGCGCGAGACGGCGCACGACTTCGGCCGCGACATCCTTCCGCTGCTCATCACCGAGGCGCCGGTCTTCGCGCACCGGTTCCATGACGAGAACAAGAAGGCCGCGCAGTACTGGCGCGACATCGGCACGCTCGACGCGTATTACGAAGCCAACATGGATCTCTGCCAGGTGAACCCGCAGTTCAACCTGTACGATCCCGACTGGCCGCTGCGCACGCATCAGCCGCAGGCGCCGCCCGCAAAGTTCGTCTTCGCCGATCCCCGCCGCCGGGGCACGGCGGTCGACTCGATCATCTCGGCCGGCTGCATCATCTCGGGCAGCGCGATAGCCGGCAGCGTGCTCGGGCCGAACGTGCGGGTGCACAGCTTCTGCCAGATCGAGAACAGCATCCTGATGCCGGGCGTGAGAGTGGGCCGGCATGCCCGCATCCGCAACGCCATCATCGACCGCGACGTCTTCGTGCCGCGCGGCGCCTGGATCGGCTACGACGCCGCGGAAGATGCGACGCGCCACACCGTCAGCGAGAAAGGCGTGGTCGTGGTCACCGAAGACGACCATCCGTATACCGGTCCGTTCGACGAGCAGGCGCTGAGGCTCGAAGCCGACGTCGATCGGAGCACCTCCGACAGATAGGATTTTCTGGTGACCATAGCGTCGATACACGCACGGCAGATTCTGGATTCGCGCGGCAATCCCACCATCGAAGTGGAGGTTGTGCTCGAGGACGGCGCGTGGGGACGCGCCGCGGTGCCGTCAGGCGCATCGACCGGCAGCCGCGAGGCGCGGGAGCTGCGCGACGGCGACACGGCGCGCTGGAACGGCAAAGGCGTGACCGCCGCGGTGGCGGCCGTCAACGGCGAAATCGCGACAGCGCTGGCCGGCATGCGCGCGAATCAGCGCGATGTCGACACGCGCCTCAATCACCTCGACGGCAGCACCAACAAGGCGCGACTGGGCGCCAACGCCATTCTCGGCGTCTCGATGGCGCTGGCGCACGCGCGCGCCGCCGCCGAAAAGCTGCCGCTCTGGAAGAGTCTGTCGGCGCTGATGCCTGAGGACGTACGACGGGAGTCCACCGGCACGCTGCCGGTGCCCATGCTGAACATCCTCAACGGCGGCGCGCATGCCGACACGAATGTCGACTTTCAGGAGTTCATGGTGATGCCGGTGGGCGCGCCCTCGTTCAGCGAGGCCCTTCGCGCCGGCGTCGAGACGTTTCATGCGCTGCGAGCGCTGCTGAAGGCGCGCGGCCTTGCCACCGGCGTCGGCGACGAGGGTGGCTTTGCCCCGAACCTCCCGTCGAACCGCGAGGCCGTGGAGCTCGTGCTCAAGGCTGTGGAGAAAGCGGGCTACACACCCGGCAAGGATGTCTTTGTGGCCCTCGACGTGGCGGCGAGCGAGTTCTTCGACGAGAAAGACACGGTGTACAACCTTGTCCGCTCCGCTGAAGGCCGCAAGTCGCCGGCCGAGATGATCGCGATGTACGAAGAATGGCAGCGAAGCTATCCGATCATCTCTATCGAAGACGGCCTGGCCGAAAGCGACTGGAGCGGCTGGGTGGCCCTCACCGCGGCGCTTGGCGATCGCGTGCAGCTGGTGGGCGACGATGTGTTCGTGACGAATCCGGCGATCCTCGAGCGGGGCATTCGCGACAACGTCGGTAATGCGCTGCTCGTGAAGCTCAATCAGATCGGATCGGTCACCGAAACGCTCGACGCGATCGACATGGCGCGCGCGGCGGGCTACGCGTCGATCATTTCCCATCGATCGGGCGAGACCGAAGACACCACCATTGCCGACCTGGCGGTCGCCACCGGCGCCGGACAGATCAAGACGGGATCGGCGAGCCGCTCGGACCGCGTCGCCAAGTACAACCAGCTGCTGCGCATCGAAGAAGCGCTCGGATCGAGCGCGCGCTTTGCCGGGCGGTCGGCTCTGAAACCGCTGCGGTGACCCCTCGACTTCGCTCAGGGCAGGCGCGGCGCCGCCCACTTGCACTCGTTGTCCTCGACGGCTGGGGGCTCCGCGACAATCCGGACCGGAACGCGATTGCCATGGCGCGCACGCCCGCCTACGACGCGCTGCTGTCGCGCTTCCCGGCCGCGCGGCTGAACGCCTCGGGCGAAGCGGTGGGCCTGCCGGCCGGTCAGATGGGCAACTCCGAAGTCGGCCACATGAACATGGGCGCGGGCCGCGTGGTCTATCAGGACCTGACGCGTATCGACAAGGCGATTGCCAGCGAAGAGCTCGCCGGAAACGTCGCGCTGAACGCGGCGTTCGATCTCGCGGCCGACAACGGACGCGCGCTTCATTTCATCGGACTCCTGTCGGACGGCGGTGTGCACAGCCACCGGCGGCATCTGTTTGCGCTGCTGCAGCTGGCCGGCAGGCGCCGGCTGTCGCGCGTGTTCGTGCATGCGATTACCGACGGCCGGGATGCGTCGCCCACCGGCACGCGGCGGTATCTGCCGATCCTTCACGAGCACCTGAATCGCGCGGGAGCGGGCCGGCTGGCAACCGTGACCGGGCGCTATTGGGCGATGGATCGCGACAAGCGATGGGATCGCACCGAGAGAGCGTACGACGCGCTCGTGCTGGGCGAGGGCCTGCGCACCAGCGACCCGGCCGCAGCCGTCGAAGCTTCGTACTCGCGGGGGATCAGCGACGAATTCATCGAACCGATCGTGGTGACAGGTCCCGATCAGCAGCCTGTCGCCCTCATCCGCGATGAGGATGTGGTGATCTTCTTCAACTACCGCGCCGACCGCGCCCGGCAGCTTACACAGGCGCTGGCGTTTCCGGGATTCGAGGCGTTTCGCCGCAAGGCGGCGCCGCGCGTGCACCTCACCACCATGACGCGCTACGACGCGACGTACGGCCTGCCGGTCGTCTTCGAGCCGCAGTCGATGTCAGGCAGTCTGGCAGAAGTGCTGACAGCCGGAGGCGTCACCAATCTGCGGCTCGCCGAGACGGAAAAATACGCGCACGTGACGTACTTTTTCAATTGCGGTGAAGAGCGGCCCTACGAGGGGGAGCACAGAATTCTTGTGCCCTCGCCGAAAGTGGCCACGTACGACCTGCAGCCGGACATGAGCGCGCGGGACATTACGTCGACCTTCATCGACGCCGTGGAGAGACGTGGACACGACGTGATCATCTGCAACTTCGCCAATGCCGACATGGTCGGGCACACCGGCGACGTGGCGGCAACCGTTCGTGCCATCGAGACGCTCGACGAGTGTCTGGAAAAAATGGCGGCCGCGATGCGCGCCGCCGGTGGCCGTCTCATCGTGACGGCGGATCACGGCAACGCGGAACAGATGTGGGATGACGAGCTCAACGCGCCGCACACCGCGCACACATCGAACCCGGTTCCCGTGATGCTCGTGGATTTTAGCGAAGAGGTCCCGAAGCTCCAGGACGGAGCCCTGTGCGATGTCGCCCCGACGATGTTGGGACTGTTGGGACTGCCTCTCAGCGAGGGCATGACGGGACGGGACCTCAGGGAAATTAAGAATTGGTGAATTAAAAGTTGAGAATTGCTGACCGGCCGCGCCGTAGCGCGTCCGGTAATTCTCAATTCTTAATTCACCAACTCTTAATTTCTTCCTACTCGACCTGCTTTTCGGTCGGTTCGTCAGCGGCGATTCTGAGCGATCGCAGGAAGCGGCGATCGTTGGCGCTGATTTCCACCGACTGCGTCTGCTGTGCGCGCTGGCGGGGCTTGCCCTGGCGCGCCTGCGCCCCGGCTCCGGCGGCTTTCGTGCGGCCGGCGAATCCCACCACGGCCTCGAGCGTCACACGCAGCTCATAACCGGCGGCGCGCGCCTTTTCGCGGCACGCTTCAACACGCTGGTCGTCGGCAACGGCGGCGGCGATGGCATCGGCCATCTCCCGGGCCAGCCTGTTCGTGACGTCATCCATGTCAAGGCCTCCTTCGTCTCGGGGGGTGCGCCATCCGGTTCGGGCAACCGGGCGCTGATGTGCGTACGTCGGCAGCCCTGCTTGTGGCGAAGAGGGCGGCGGGCGCACATGCACTGATGTCCATGGTGAGCGTGGGTTTAAAAGCGGAAACTGTGGGGATTGTACCACGGACCGAAAAGCCGTTCCGGCTATAGAATTTTGCAAGTGCCGGATCGCTTTTTCGCCACGCGCGCTGACGTTCCGGCTGAGCCAGGGTCCGCCGACGAACAGCCCGGCGCCTATCCCTACACCCGCGGCATTCAGCCGACCATGTACCGCGGCCGGCTGTGGACGATGCGGCAGTACGCCGGCTTCGGTACGGCCGCGGAATCGAACCGCCGCTACCGGTATCTGCTCGATCGCGGCGTCAGCGGTCTCAGCGTGGCGTTCGATTTGCCGACCCAGATGGGATACGACTCGGACCACCCGATGTCGGCGGGTGAAGTCGGGCGTGTCGGCGTCGCCATCGACTCGATCGACGACATGGAGGCGCTCTTCGACGGCATCCCGCTCGATCGCGTGTCGACGTCGATGACGATCAATTCGACCGCCATCATCCTGCTCGCGCTCTATGTGGCGGTCGCGCGCCGCCGCGGCATCGCGCCGGCCGCGCTCTCGGGCACGATCCAGAACGACATCCTCAAGGAATACATCGCGCGCGGCACCTACATCTTTCCGCCGCGCGACTCCCTGCGCATCGTGACCGACATCTTCGCGTGGTGCGAGCACGAGCTTCCCAATTGGAACACGATCTCGATCAGCGGCTACCACATCCGCGAGGCCGGCGCGACGGCCGTTCAGGAGGTGGCGTTCACCATCGCGAACGCGATTGCGTATGTCGAGGCGGCCGACCGCGCCGGGCTCGACGTCAATCGGTTCGGGCAGCGGATCTCGTTCTTCTTCGCCGCGCACAACGATTTTCTCGAAGAGATCGCGAAGTTCAGGGCCGCGCGGCGTTTGTGGGCAAGGGTGATGCGGGATCGGTTCGGCGCCACCGAGCCGCGCGCAATGCAGATGCGCTTTCACACGCAGACGGGCGGCAGCACGCTGACGGCGCAGCAGCCCGACAACAACATCGTGCGCGTCGCGATCCAGGCCCTGTCGGCCGTGCTCGGCGGAACGCAGTCGCTGCACTGCAACGGGCGCGACGAGGCGCTCGCGCTGCCGACCGAAGAGTCGGCGCGCATTGCGCTGCGCACGCAGCAGATCATCGCGTCGGAATCGGGCATCGCCAATACGGTCGACCCGATCGGAGGATCCTGGGAGATCGAGCGCCGCACCCACGCGATCGAAGCGGAGGCGGCGGCGCTGATCGACACGCTCGACAAGGCGGGCGGCACGCTGCGCGCGATTGAAGCCGGCCTGGTGCAGCGGCAGATTCAGGATGCCGCGTACCTCGCGCAGCAGGCCATCGACAGCGGCGACGCGCAGGTCGTCGCCGTCAATGCCTTTGTGACCGAGGATCGCGTGGCGATCCCGCTGCTCGAGCTCGACCCCCAGGTCGAGCCGCGGCAGATCGAACGCGTGCGCGCCGTGCGGGCCGGCCGTGACGCACGCGCGTGGGGCGCCGCCATGGACGCCGTGCGCGAGGCGGCGGCGGGCTCCACCAGCCTCGTACCGCCGGTGATCGCCGCCGTCGAGGCGCGCGCCACGCTCGGCGAAATATCAGACGCGC
This sequence comes from Vicinamibacterales bacterium, assembly GCA_040902895.1. Classification (GTDB taxonomy): domain Bacteria; phylum Acidobacteriota; class Vicinamibacteria; order Vicinamibacterales; family SCN-69-37; genus JALYRV01. Next base: position 38,793 of record JBBDWL010000161.1, read on the forward strand.
TTCGCAGCGTGTTCGGAGAGCACCGTGAACTCCTCGTCTGATATCCCGGCTCAATCCGGCCATCCGCCGCTACTGACCATCGACGATCTGACGGTCGAGTTCCCGTCGGCGAAGACGGCGCTGCGGGCGGTCGACGGGGTCAGCTTCCACATCGACCGCGGCGAAACGCTCGGCCTGGTCGGCGAATCGGGCAGCGGCAAGTCGATGACGGCGCTGGCCGTCATCGGACTCGTACCCGCTCCCGGCCGCATCGTCACCGGCTCGGTGCGATTCAACGGCGCCGAAATCACGGTGATGCGCGAGCGCGAGCTGCGGCGCATCCGCGGCGCCGGCATCGGATTCGTCTTTCAGGAGCCCATGACCGCGCTCAATCCGGTGTTCACGATCGGATCGCAACTCAAAGAAACGCTGGCGGTGCACGATGTCGCGACGGGAAAGGCCGCCGATCGGAAGGCGGCGGAACTGCTCGAGGCCGTGCGGCTGCCCGATCCCGAGCGCCGCCTCCGCGACTATCCGCATCAGCTGTCAGGCGGCCAGCGCCAGCGCGCGCTCATCGCGATGGCGCTGGCCTGCAATCCCGCGCTGCTCGTCGCCGACGAGCCCACGACCGCGCTCGACGTCACCGTGCAGGCCGAGATTCTCGATCTGCTGCGCGGCCTGAAATCGCAGTTCGGCCTCTCGCTGCTGCTCATTACGCACGATCTTGGCGTGGTTGCCGAGACGGCCGATCGCGTCGCGGTCATGTATGCCGGCCGCATCATCGAGCAGTCCCCTGTCGCTGAGCTGTTTGCCGATCCGCTGCATCCATACACGCGGGGACTGCTCGCATCGATGCCCGGCCAGGAAAAGGGACGGCATCTGCGCGCGATTCCCGGCGTCGTGCCACCGCTCGGCAATCTGCCGCCCGGCTGCACGTTTGCGCCGCGCTGTCCCGACAGGTTCGAGCCATGCGATCAGGCGCGGCCCGGCGACGCCGCGCGTCCTCCGGGCCGTCTCGTGAAGTGCTATCTACACGACTCGCCCATGCTGCCTCCAAAAGGAGGCCCGAAATGAGCGCTCTGCTCACGGTGCGCAATCTCACGAAAGAATTCGAATCGCGGCGGGGATTCCTCCAGCGCCCGCGTTTCGTGCGCGCGGTCGACGATGTGTCGTTCGAGGTGATGGAGGGAGAAACGTTCGGGCTCGTCGGCGAATCGGGCAGCGGCAAGTCGACGACGGGGCGCTGCATTCTCAGACTGATTGAACCGACGTCGGGCGAAGTCATCTTCAAGGGACGCAATCTGCTGCAGCTTTCGACCGAGGCGATGCGCCAGGAGCGGCGCAACCTGCAGATCGTGTTTCAGGATCCTTTCTCGTCACTCAATCCGCGCCTGAAAGTGCGGCAGATCGTCGAAGAGCCGCTTGTCATCCATGGGATCGGCGACAAGGCCTCGCGCCGCGCGACGGTGGAAGAGCTGTTCGCGCTGGTCGGTCTCGATCCCACGCATCTCGATCGATTTCCGCATCAGTTCAGCGGCGGCCAGCGTCAGCGCATCGGTCTCGCGCGCGCGCTCGCGCTGAATCCGTCGCTCGTGATTGCCGACGAGCCTGTCTCGGCGCTCGATGTGTCGGTGCAGGCGCAGGTCGTGAACCTGCTGATGGACCTGCAGGCGCGGCTGAAGCTGACCTATCTGTTCATCGCGCACGACCTGCGCCTGGTCCGGCAGATCTGCGATCGCGTCGCGGTGATTTATCGAGGACGGATCGTGGAGCTCGCCGATGCCGAGCGCGTCTTCTCACAGCCGCGCCACGATTACACCAGGGCGCTGCTCTCGGCCATCCCGCTTCCCGATCCCGCGCGCGTCCCCTCGCGCGTGCCCTACGACGGAGCGCAGTTCGATAGAACGCTGCCGCTGCGTGAGGTAGACGCCGGACACTGGGCGGCAATTTGAAGAGACACAGAAAGGTAAATTGTAAAGTGTAAATAGCATTGTCTATCGGGCTATTGCCCTGCACCGAAGCGGCAGCAATGACGCAGTAGACAATGCTATTTACACTTTACAATTTACATTTCCCGAATCACTACGCGGCTCTTCGTACATCTTTTTCGACCTGTCCATCCCGGATGTGGATGGCGCGGTGAGCGTATGCAGCGATGTCGGGCTCGTGCGTGACCAGGACGACCGTGTTGCCTGCAGCATGCAGGCGCGCGAACACTTCCATGATCTCGACGCCGGTCTTCGAGTCGAGATTGCCCGTGGGCTCGTCGGCGAGCAGGATCGACGGATCGTTCACGAGCGCGCGCGCGATGGCCACGCGCTGGCGCTGTCCGCCTGACAGCTGATTGGGCCGGTGCGTCTGGCGGTCGAGGAGCTCGACTTTCTCCAGCGCGGCGCGGGCGCGTTCGATGCGATCCTTGCCGCTGACGCCGCCATACACGAGCGGCAGCTCCACATTGTGCAGCGCCGTCGCGCGCGGGAGCAGATTGAACGTCTGGAACACAAATCCGATTTCCTCGTTCCGGATCCGCGCGAGCTCATCGTCGTTCATCTGGCTCACCTGCTTGCCGTTGAGGAGATATGAGCCCTTCGACGGCGTGTCGAGACAGCCAATCAGGTTCATCAGCGTCGACTTGCCGGAACCGGACGGACCCATGATGGCGACATATTCGCCCTTCTCGATTTCGATCGATACGCCCCGCAAGGCATGGATCTCTTCCGAGCCCATCTGATACGTCTTCCAGAGGTCGCGCGTGTCTATCAAGGCCATGGAGGGGTTTACGCTAATCTTTTGCGGTTAGTTTCGCAATCACCGCGCGCGCGTTCGCCGACGCGTCTTTGGGCATCATCGGCGTCCAGTCGCGCACGTCGACCGGTACAATGGTGAGCGCAACGCCGGCCGGCACCTTTTTCTTGAGGGTGGTTACCGCCGACGAGATGTCGGGGGCCGGTCCGAAGCTGTCGCCAAGCGCGAAGACGGTCACGGCCGTCACGGCGCCGCGCGCGGCCAGCGCCTGCTGCCCGAGATTCGTCACTTCAGCTCCCGTGACAGTGCCCACATAGGACGTCAGCACCCGCTCCGGCACCGCTTTGCCGAACAGCGACCGCTTGCCCGTGACCAGATAGCTCGCCTCGAAGCCTTTGGCCGGCATCGACGTCACGCCGTCGAGCGCGCGCTCGATCGCGTCGCGGAACTTCCCGAGCGCCATGCGTCGCATGAAATGGTCGCGCGCCTGAGGCGGCGCCGCGGGACGTGGTTGCTCCGCGCGGGGCGGTGGCGGCGGCGCGGCGGGATTGGCCGGTGGCGGCGTCTCGCGGGCCGGCTCCGCGGGCGGCGGCTCGGCGTGGGCAGTCCTGGGCGGTGCCGCACCGGGCACGCCCCGCTCGCCGTCGTACGACGACCGCAGGCCCGGATCCATCAGGACCCGATAGGCTTCGGTCAGCTCCGCGGCGCGCTCGGCCGCGAGGGACTGGAACTCCTGTCCGAGATGGTGGACCTTGTCGGGGTGATACCGCGCGATTTCGCGGCGGAACGCCCGCTTGATGTCATCGACGGTCGCATCGGGCTCGACCGACAGGAGGGCGTAATAGTCCTTCACGAATTGAAACGGGCCCGATCAGGCCTTCTTGAATTCACTCAGCTTGGTCGGCACCGGCAGGTCGCTCACCTCACCCGCCTTCAACCGCTTCGATTTCCTGGCCGGTTTCCCTTCCGACGATGAGGCGCAGTAGGGACAGAAGTTCCATCCCGGCTGCAGGGTGCGATTGCAGCGGCCGCAGGCATTCTGCAGCCGATGGCCGCACGACGGGCAGGCCACGAAATCGAGCGCGACGGCATTGCCGCAGCCGCCGCACAGCGTGCGCATCTCGCGCACTTCGGTCACGACGCGCAGCAGCTCCTCGGGCGTCGTGACTCCGGCCTTGACCTTCGCAAGTCCGTCTTCGCCGAGACTCAGCATGCCCGACGCCAGCGCGGTTTCGCGAATCGAATCCTCGCCCGCCTTCTGCGCAATCATTCGGCGCACGCGCTCGTTGACGCGCATCACTTCATAGATGCCGATGCGTCCCCGATAGCCCGTGTGGCTGCATTGATCGCAGCCGACGGCCTTATAGAACGGAATCGACGCGGCGTCGGCTTCCGACAGATGCAGCAGCCGCAGCGTGTCGGCCGGCGGGGTGTACTGACGGCGGCAGTGATCGCAGAGCCGGCGGACCAGCCGCTGCGCGACGACGCCGACCAGCGCGGAGCCGATGACGTAGGGCTCGAGTCCCATGTCCATCAGACGGGTCGCGGTCGACGGCGCGTCGTCGGTGTGCAGCGTGGAGAGCACAAGGTGTCCGGTCTGCGCGGCCTGCATCGCGATCTTGGCGGTTTCGTGGTCGCGGATTTCACCGACGAGAATGACGTCGGGATCCTGGCGCAGGATGGCGCGCAGCGCGCTGGCGAACGTGAGCCGCGCCTTCTCGTTGACCTGCGTCTGATTCACGCCCGGGATCTGATACTCGATCGGATCCTCAATCGTGATGATGTTGGTGTTGCCCGATCGAATCGACGTCAGCGCCGACGACAGCGTCGTGGTCTTGCCGCTGCCGGTCGGCCCTACGACGAGAATCATCCCGTGCTGATGGCGCAGGAAGAAGCGCAGCTCCTCGAGGCCGGCGGCCGACATGCCGAGCTCCTCGAGCGGCGGCGCGCCCTTGCGATGGTCGAGCACGCGCAGCACGATCTTTTCGCCGAACAGCGTGCGCAGCGTCGAGACGCGGAAGTCGACGTCCTTGCCATCGTCCACCGTGACGCGCAGGCGGCCGTCCTGCGGCAGCCGTTTCTCGGCGATGTCCATGCTCGCCATGACTTTCATGCGCGCGACGAGGCCCTCGTGCACCCACTTGGGCAGATCCATCACTTCGCGCAGCAGGCCGTCCTGGCGATGGCGCACGATGACGCCCTTTTCGACCGGCTCGATGTGAATGTCGCTGGCGCGGCTGGTGACGGCGCCTTGGATGACGAGATCGACCAGGTCCACGATCGGCGCGGCGTCGCTCGTGTCGCCTTCGACCGATGCCGTGCGCCCGCCCGAGGTCTCGAAGATTTCTTCGATCTCGGTGTCGCGTCTGCGGGCAAGCGGCGCAGACGCCTGCGTGTCGCCGTCCCTCTGACGCGAGCGCCATGGCGGCGTCTGCAGAGAGACGCCCTCGCGGCCGCCGATGCGCTGCAGCGCGCGGTCGGGATAGCCCGTCTCGATCGACTGCAGAATGTCTGACTTGGTCGCGACGACCTGCTTGATGCGGAAGCCGGTCTGAAACTCGAGATCCTGCACGAGGCTGAAGAGCAGCGGATCGGCCATCGCGACCGTGAGCTGGTTCTTTTCGAGCTTGAGCGCGACGCAGCCGCGCTCTTCGGCGATTTCGCGCGGGATGAGGGTGATGACGCTCTGGTCGGGTGGATCGTCCGAAAGGCTGACGTACGGAAACCCGAGCTGCCAGGCCAGCGCCTTCGTCACCTGCTTCTCGGTGGCAAGGTTCATGCGCACCAGTACCGCGCCGAGCCGCTCGCCGGTCTGGCGATGCTCAGTGAGGGCGGTCTGCAGATCCTCCTCGGTGATGAGGCCTGCCTGGATCAGGCATTCACCGATCTTCTTGCGCAATGCTCCCTCGAAGGCCAGACGGAATTAGTCCGGCCATTACGAAATTGTTGTATCCCGCTATTTCATCACATGGCGGCGGGAATCGTACCCCTGTGGCGCACCAGCCACAGGGTTTGTCGGCTCAGCAGGGGCCAGGGTTTAGGCGTAAACTTCCGGGAACGTGGCCGACGAACTGATAACAGCCGCGACTTCGACGGCATTTCTGGACGCCTTGAAGGCGCTTGCGCCGGCCATCCAGGCCGATGCGGAGCAGTACCGGCCCGACGACCAGGAGGACGCCGCGGGGTGGCGCCTGGCCGTAGGGGCCTGCGCCAAGATGCAGGCCGTGCTCGCCGGGGGGTCGACCGCGGCGGAGATCGACGCCCGGCTGGGCGAGCTGCTGGCCATCAGCCCCGGGCGGGTGCCGGTTGGCGTGCTCTTCGAGGCGGCCGGCACTGTCGAACGCGCGATTCTCGACGAGCTGGCGCCGGACCCGGATCTCGGGGCCACCTCCGCGGTCTGGCCGTTCATTACCCATCGCGTGCGGCGAGGCACACTGGAGCTGCTTGCGCGCTTCACCGACGCGGTGAACGCGTCGCCCGAGCTGCTCTACGATCCGACCACGACACTTCTCGCCCGCCGCCTGCTCGACATCCTGCTGCCGCACGAACTGGCGCGGGCCGAGCGGCACGGGCGGCCGCTCGCGCTGCTGTTGATTTCGATCGACGGCCTCGACGGGCTTGAACAGACCCTTGGCGTCGGCACCAGCGAGCGCGTGCTGGAGCGGATTGGCATCCTCGCCCGCCGCTACTTCCGCGTGCACGACTGGCTGACGCGATTCGATGCGCACTCGGTGTGCGCGGTGCTGCCCGACACCGAGCCCGATACGGCCGCCATGCTGGCCGAACGCTTCCGGCTGAGCGTTCGCCAGCGGTTCGTACTGGAAGATCATCGCAACGGCTCTCGCATTCCGGTGACGCTGACGATCGCGGTGGTCGCCACCGACGTCATGCCCTCGGGTGTCAGCGCCGAAGACGTGCTGCGCGACGCGATCCAGACGTCGAACCGGGGGTTGATGGAAGGAGGCGATCGCACCGATCGGGCGACGATCAAGGCGCAGGAGGTGTCGATTACGTCTGCCGCCGCGACGCTCGGCACCGGCACGCTCGGCATCCGCCGGATGATTCGCGAGGGGCGGCTCTCGAAGACGCGCCGCGGCCGTCACACCTACGTGTCGCTGGCCGCCGTCGAAAGGCTGCGCGGAGGGCGGCCACAAACGTAGAATTCACTCGTTGTCCTCGTATTCGCTTTTCAGCCTCGCGACAACCGCCGGATCCGCGAGCGTCGTCGTGTCGCCGAGCGCCTTGCCCTCCGCGATGTCGCGCAGCAATCTGCGCATGATTTTTCCCGAGCGCGTCTTCGGCAGATCCGCGGCAAAGAGAATCTGATCGGGGCGCGCGATCGCGCCGATCTTCTGCACGACGTGCGCTTTCAGCGCGTCGGCAAGCTCCGGCGTCGCGGCCGTGCCCTCCTTGACCGTGACGAACGCGGCCACCGCCTGTCCTTTGATCTCATGATGCTTTCCGACGACCGCGGCCTCGGCCACACTCGGATGGTCCACCAGCGCGCTCTCGACTTCCATCGTCCCCAGCCGATGCCCCGCCACGTTCAACACGTCGTCGACGCGTCCCAGCAGCCAGTAGTAGCCGTCGCTGTCGAGCCGCGCGCCATCCCCGGTGAAATAGATGCCGTCGGGCCAGCGCGTGAAGTACTGCTGCACGAAGCGATCGGGATCGCCATAGATGCCGCGAAGCATCGAGGGCCACGGCTTCGTGATGGCGAGCAATCCGCCGCCTGTCTCCACGCGCTGCCCGTCTGACTTCCGGATCTCCGCGGCAATGCCGGGGAACGGTTTCGTGGCCGAGCCTGGTTTGAGCTCCGTGATTCCGGGAAGCGGCGAAATCAGGATCGCGCCGGTTTCGGTCTGCCACCACGTATCGAGCACCGGACACTTCTTCCGGCCGATATGCTCGTGGTACCACATCCACGCTTCGGGATTGATCGGCTCGCCCACCGATCCAAGCAGGCGCAGGCTCGAGAGGTCGCGGCCTGCGGGCCAGTCAGTACCCCACCGCATGAACGCGCGGATAGCGGTGGGCGCCGTGTAGAACACGGTGACTTTGTAGCGCTCGATGAGCGACCAGAAGCGATCCTTCTCGGGCCAGTCAGGCGCGCCTTCATACATCAGCACGGTCGCGCCGTTGGCGAGCGGCCCATAGACAACATAGCTGTGTCCGGTCACCCAGCCGATGTCGGCCGTGCACCAGTACACATCCTCGTCACGCAGATCGAACACCCACTTCGTCGTCGTCGCGACACCCGTGAGATAGCCGCCGGTGGTGTGGACGATGCCCTTGGGTTTGCCGGTGGTGCCGGAGGTATAGAGGATGTAGAGCATGTCCTCGGCGCCCATCGGCTCCGGCTCTGGGTGGCGCAGCCCTTTAGGCCCCGCGTCGGGGTTGGCCTCCGCCATCAGCTCGTGATACCAGCGATCCCGCCCGGCCTTCATCGTGATGTCAATTGCGCGATCGCCCGCCCCGAGCGGAGTCGAGGGGCCGCCGCGTTTGACGACGACGACATGTCTGATTGACGGCGTGGCCTCGAGCGCCGCGTCCGCCATGTTCTTGAGCGGCACGATCTGGCCGCGGCGATAGCCGCCATCAGCGGTCACAAGCGCCACGCACTCGGAGTCGTTGATGCGATCGCGCAGCGCCTCGGCGCTGAAGCCGCCGAAGACCACGCTGTGCACCGCCCCGATTCGGGCGCAGGCGAGCATCGCGATCGCGAGCTCGGGAATCAGCGGCATGTACAGCGCAACGCGGTCACCTTTGCCGACGCCGAGGCCTCGCAGCACGCCGGCAAATCGCGCGACCTCGTCGAGCATCTGGGCGTACGTCAGCGTGCGCTTGTCTCCCGGCTCGCCCTCCCAGATGAATGCGGTGCGGTCGCCGCGCCCGGCGTTGACGTGACGATCGAGGCAGTTGGCGCTGACGTTCAGCGTGCCGTCGGCGAACCAGCGCGGCGACGGAAACCCGCCTTCGAGGACCTGGGTAAAGGGCTTAATCCATTCGAGCTCCCGCGCCCGATCGGCCCAGAAGCCGCCGGGATCGGCCGCGGCGCGCGCGTAAATGTCGGGATCAGTAACAACGGCATTGCGCTGCCATTCCGGTGATGCCGGGAAGCGGCGATCTTCGTTGAGCAGATGATCGATTTCAGACATGACGCCTTTTTCACCAGATCGTTTGCACTGGATATCCGCCGAACGTGTCGTCGCCGGTGATCACGCCCAGGCCTTCGGCGACGGCCTGAGCGATCAGGATCCGATCGAACGGATCCTTATGGAGTGGCGGCAGCGCGGCGAGCGCCGCGACATGACTTGCGCGAATCGGCAGCACGCGGGCCGCGGTGAGATCGGTCGCCCGCCGCCACCACGTCGTGAGATCCGCGATCGTGAGCAGGCCCTTCTGGGTCTTGATGACGACCTCCCAATACGAGGCAACGCTGACGATGTTCTGGCCCGTTTCCACAAGCCGGCTCGCTCGTGTTGAGAGACGCTCCGGCGATCCGAGCGCCCACAGGAGGGTGCTCGTATCGAGCAGATGCTCGGATTCAGCGCCCGTTCCAGAACGCTTCGGCTTCTTCATCACTGAGCGGGCGCTCCCAGCCTTCGAGCATCTCGAACTGTCCACGCATGGCGCCGAGCGGAGACGTCCGGCGTGCGCGCACCGGCACCAGCTGCGCCACGGGGCGACCGTGGCGTTCGATGACAACCTCTTCGCCGTCCTGCACGAGGTCGAGGAGCTTCGAGAGTTGCGTCTTCGCGCCGTGGACGCTGACGTTCATGACAAACAGTTTAGTTCATTTTTTGGACTAAGGCTATCGAGCTCGCGCCCGCCGCCGCGGACGCCCCATAACTGTATGTACATCAGCAAATTGGCGTGCTATCATCCGCGCCGATCATCACCTTGCGAATACGGCGGTCCGACAAGTGATCCGGGTCGAAAATCTCACCAAACGGTTCGGCCGGCATGTGGCGGTCGACAATCTCACGTTCACAGTCGAGCCGGGTGAGGTGCTGGGCTTTCTGGGCCCCAACGGCGCCGGCAAGACCACGACGATGCGCATGGTCACCGGCTATTCACCGCCCACGGCCGGACGCATCACGATCGACGGGCTCGATCTGCTCCGCAATCCCATCGCCATCAAACGCCGCATCGGCTACCTGCCGGAGAATCCGCCGCTCTATCCGGAACTGACCGTCCGCCGATATCTCGAGTTCGTCGCGGACATTAAGGATGTCCCTCGCGAAAAGCGCGCCGGCCAGATCGCGCAGGCGATCACGCGCGCGAACCTCGACGAAGTCAGCGGTAAGCGCATCGGCACGCTGTCGAAAGGGTTTCGCCAGCGCGTCGGCTTGGCGCAGGCCATCGTGCACGAGCCGCCGGTGCTGATTCTCGACGAGCCGACCTCGAGTCTCGATCCCAAACAGCGCGTGGAAGTGCGCGATCTCATCGTCGCCTTGCGCGGCCGCCACACCGTGCTGCTGTCGACACATATCCTTCCTGAAGTCAGCCAGATCGCCGACCGCGTCGTCATCATCAATCGCGGGAAGGTGATGGCTGTCGACACACCGGCGAACCTGAGCAAACGCGTTCAGGGCGGCGAGCTCGTTGTCGTCGACGTGGCCGGGGCGACGCCCGGCGATCTCCGCGCGCTGCTGCTGCAGACGCGCGGCGTAACCGAGGTAAGCGCGACACAATCCAACGGCATCGTCACGGCTCGCGTGGAAGCCGATGCCGAATCAGATGTCCGTGCCGAAATCGCCGCAGCGGTCGCGGCGCGCGGCTGGCGCCTGCACGGCCTTCGCACCGAAGCGTTGTCGCTCGAAGAAGTCTTCCTGAAGCTCACGCAGGAGGAAAAGTAGATGTGGGCCCGGCACATCCGCGCCGTGATGATGCGCGAGCTGCGGTCCTATTTCGCCTCGCCCATCGCATACGTCGCAATGACGATGTTCGCGCTCATCTCGGGATTTTTCTTCACGAACATGACCGTGTACTACGTTCGACAGGCCACGCAGGCCGATCAGCAGATTGCGAGCGTAGGACAGTCGCCTCTTCAGCTCGACGTGCCGACGACGATCCTCTCGGAGTTCTTCAAGAACGAAGCCTTCATCCTGCTGCTCGTGATTCCGTTGCTGACGATGGGACTGGTGACGGACGAGCGGCGCAAAGGCACGCTGGAGCTGCTGCTGACGTCTCCGCTGCGGCCGATCGAGCTCACCCTCGGTAAGTTCCTGGGCGCGATGGCGCTGTTCGGCATCATGCTGCTGCCGACGCTGCCCTTCTACGCCTTCCTGGCGCAGGGCGGCGCATGGGAGCCCCGCGTCGTGTTCACCGGCTACCTGGGACTGCTGCTGGTCGCGGCCGCGTCGATCTCGCTCGGCCTGTTCATCTCGTCGCTGTGCGAGAACGTGCTCGTGTCGGCGTTCGCCACCTACGGGGTGCTGATCGCGCTGAACTTCATCGACACATCGGCGTCGGCCGCGAGGTCGATCTGGGTCGACTTCATTCAATACCTGTCGTTCTTCCATCATCACGTCGAGTTCTCGCGCGGTGTCATCGCTCTGCGCGATCTCGCGTACTTCGGCAGCTTCGTGGTGCTGGGCCTGTTCCTGACGCAGCGCTCGATCGAATCGGTCAGGTACAAACGGGGCTGACGTGAAGAAGTACTCCTACCTTCCCGGCTTCCTGTTGCTCGTCGCCGCCGCAATCCGCTCGGCGCTCGACGGCGCGTGGGATTCCACGGGTCTCGTGATGGCGGCCGTGGGGGGCGTCATCATCGTCGCGAGCATCATCTGGAACCGCGCCGAAGTGATGGAGTGGCTGCGCGATCCGCGCGGCGTCTTTGCCGTCGTCACCGGCATCTCGGTGGTCGCAGTGATCGCAGTGCTGATTCTCGTGAACATCCTGGTCTGGTACCGGCCGTGGCGCGCCGATCTCACGGCGTCGGGCCGCAACGTCGTCACCGCAGAGACGCGGGCGCTGCTCGAACGGCTCGATCGGGATGTGGTGCTCCGACAGTTCGGTGCGATGGCAGATCCCCGGCTCGATCAGCGGCTCGCGTCGTTCGCGGGCGCAAGCCGCCGCGTGCGTGTTGAATTCGTCGATACCGGGAGGAACGCGGACCTCGTGCGCGATTTGGGCGTCATCAGGAACGGGACGGTGATCGTCGAAGCCGGAGACCGCCACCGGAAAGTGGAAGACCCCACTGAAACCGCCCTCATGAGCGCGGTGCTGCACGTGACGCGCGACGAAGTGCGCACGATCTGCTTCATCACCGGACACGGCGAGCGCGGTATCGCCGACGAGGGCGCCCGCGGATTCTCGCGGCTGACGGCAACGCTCGAAGCGGCGAACTACAAGGTGGAACAAGTGAGCCTCCTCGAGGGGGACGTGCCCGACCACTGCTCGGTACTGGTGATCGCCGGCCCGCGCGAACCGTTCGCCGATGTCGAAATGCAACGGCTCGACCAATACAGGAAGAGCGCGCGCGGAGTGGCCGTGATGGTCGAGCCGGATCCGTCGCAGTCGATGGGAGCGTGGCTCACACAATTCGGCATCGAGCCGGAACCCGGAATCATCGTCGACGCAAGCGGCACCGGCCGGCAGATCGGAGCGGGACCCGAAGTTCCGCTCGCATTCACCTATGGCGACCACCAAATCACTCGCGATTTCGGAGTCGCGACGCTGTTCGACGGCGCACGATCCCTGAAGGTGGCGGAACGGGCGCCGCTCGGCGGCCGCCCGATGGCCCTCGCCAGCACCACCGAGCGCAGCTTCGTCGGCGAGCGCACCGGCAACCAGATCCGGGTCGACACGAAGGGCGGCCGCAAGGGGCCGTTCGTGCTGGCGGCGGTCACGTCTCTCAAGCTTGCCGGAGTCAATCGTCCTGAAGAATTGCGAATGGTCGTCTACGGCGACGCCGACTTCATCTCGAACGCCCGGCTGTGGAGCCAGGGCAACCGCGACTTCTTCCTACGCTCGATCGCCTGGCTGGCCGGCGAGGAACAAGCCACCATCGTCAGCGTCGAGGGGCACGAAAACCGGCGGATCCAGCTCACGGAACGCACCAAAATCTGGATGTATTTGATAAACGTGGGGTTCCTGCCCCTGTTGCCCCTGACTCTGGGTATAATCGCCTTCCTCCGGTCAAAGCGCTGACACCTATTTTTCACCCGGCCCTGGCCGATATGTGCAGGGGAGAGCAGTTTATGCCTTGGAACATGAGCGCGTCCGGCGGCCGAACCCCGCGCCGGGGATCCTTCGTTTTGCGGTCCCTGCTCGTACTGGGAGGTGGCCTCGGCGTCGGCGCCCAGACCCAGCAGCCGCCTCGGCCCGTCCTGGAGCCTTTGCCCGTCACGCGCCTCGACCAGCGACAGGTGCCGTCGAAGGTCTTTGACCTCGACCTTGCGGAGCCGATGTCGCTGCGGGTGCTGCTCAGACTGCTGGTAAAGGATACCGGTCTCAACCTCGTGCTGCCTCAGGATCTCGACGCGGAGTTCGTTGGAGAGCTCCAAGGCGTCACGCTGCGCGAGGCGCTGGATCTCATCCTGCCGCCGCATGGCCTTGACTACATTATCGAGGGCCGCGTGCTCCGCGTCTTCCCACGCGAGATGGGCACGCGCATTTACAACGTCGATTACATTGCCACATTGCGCGGCGGCTCTCGTTCGATGTCCGCAAGCAGCAGCGCGGGTGGCGGTGGCGGCGGCACAACCGGCGCGGCAGGTGCCGCAGCGGGTGCCACCCCAGGTGCGGGTGGTGCCGGCGGAAGTGGCGGCGGCGGAAGCTCCGCGCAGGTCAGCGCGAATGACGCCGGTGACATGTTCACGGAGCTCTTGGAAGGGATCACGAACCTCAAGTCGGAGAACGGCCGGTTCAACCTCGATCGCAAGGCTGCGCTGCTGCAGGTCATCGACTTTCCAGAGAACCAGCGGCGCATCGAGTTTTATCTCGAGAGCGTCCTCCGCCGTGTCCATCGGCAGGTGCTCATCGAAGCGAAGGTGCTCGAGGTCGAGCTGCGCGACGAGTTCTCAGCCGGGATCAACTGGAACATGATCCTGGGATCCGCCGCCGGCAATAACGTCACGGCGGGTCAGACACTCGCGCCTTCCACGGCCGGCGGGTTCACCATCGGCCTGGCGCTTGGCAATCTCACGGCGCTCGCGTCGGCCTTCGAGACCCAGGGCAAGGTCACCGTACTCTCGAGCCCGCGCGTGACGGCGATGAACAACGAGCCGGCGCTGATGCGGGCGGGCACGCAGGACGTCTTTTTCGTCACGACGACGCAGATCGATCCGCAGACGGGACAGATTCTGCAGTCTGCCGTTGTGCCGCAGACCATTACGGAGGGTGTGGTGCTCAGCGTGACGCCCCAGATCAGCGCTGATGGCATCATTCATATGAGCATCAGTCCAAGTGTCACGGAGCGGACCGGCCAGGCGACGTCGCGCCTCGGCGACACCGTCCCGATCATCAGCGTGCGCGAGACCGACACGGTTGTGCGGGCGCGCGAGGGCGAAACCGTGGTGATCGCCGGCATGATGCAGGAGCGCTTGAACAACGATGTGTCGAAGGTGCCGTTTCTGGGCGACCTGCCTGGCATCGGCGCCGCGTTCCGGCGCACGCAGAAGACGACGCGCAAGACCGAGCTCGTGATTCTGCTGTCGGCGAAAATCATTCCGCACGGTCAGCAGGGTCTTGTGTCGGCCACGGAAGCCGAACGGATTCTCGAGGCGCAGCGGCGTATCAAACGGCAGTAGGCAACCCGCCGGACACCGGCATGAGACGGAGTTACCGATGTACGAGGACTATTACGGCTTCAACGAGAAGCCGTTCAGCCTCACGCCCGATCCGAAGTATCTGTTCCGCAGCGAGTCGCACGCGAACGCGTTCGAGCTGCTGCGCTATGCCATCGATCGGGGCGAAGGTTTCGTTATCGTCACCGGTGATATTGGCACGGGCAAGACGACGCTGTGCCGGGCGCTGCTGTCGGAAATGGACCGCAAGACCTGCACGGCCCTCGTACTGAATCCGTTTCTCGCGGAAGAAGATCTGTTGCGCCTGATTCTGCAGGAGTTCGGTCTCGTCTCGAAAGACGAGCACGGCGTGCGCAGCGCGTCGGCCATGAGCAAGCAGGCGCTGATCTCGACGCTCAACGATTTTCTGCTCAGCCTGCTGCCTATCGGCGCGCGCGCCGTCGTGATCATCGACGAGGCGCAGAACCTGCCGCTGCCGGTGCTCGAGCAGATCCGAATTCTGTCGAATCTCGAAACCACTAAAGAAAAGCTGCTGCAGATCATTCTGGTCGGCCAGGTGAATCTCGAGACCCTGCTCCGCTCTCCTGAGCTGCGGCAGCTCGATCAGCGGGTGTCCATCCGGGCGCGGCTCGAGCCGCTGAATCCGGAGGAAGCAGCAGCCTACATCGGGCACCGTCTGACCATCGCGCATCCGGCCAGGCCGGTGTCGTTCACGCGGAAGGCGCTCGAAGAAGTGCACCTCCACACCGGCGGCATCCCGCGGCTGATCAATCTGATTTGCGATCGCGCGCTGGTCGGCGCCTACGCGGCGCGCGTCAACAAGGTGGAAGCCGAAATGGTCATCACCGCGGCCGAGAACCTGCAGCTGCCCCGCCAGTCGCGGCCGTCGCGCGGATGGTTCGGCCGGTTCCGGTCAGCGGCCCTGACATAACAATCGCCAATGAGCCAGATCCTGCGCGCGCTCAACCGGGTCCGCCGCCCTCGGGGCGACTTCGGCGGAGCCTCGTCCGGACGTGATGATGATGCGGTGCTGGCCGGATTGGGTGTGCGAAATCAGAACGCGAGCCCTAAGGGGCTGCGCCACCCGCGGCCCGTCATCCTTTGGGTTCTGCTTGGAGTTGTGCTGCTGGCAGCGGGCGCCACTGTCGCCGTGAACATGTGGCGCACACAGGCCGCAGCGATCGAACCCTCGTTGAATGTCGCCGCGCGGAACACCGAGCCGCCGCGCGTGGCCGGGCAGCAGCCGAGTCCGCCTCCCACGACGCCGGGGCCGGCAGGTGGGGCTGACACATCGCCCCCGGCACCGGAGCCCGAGGCTGAAGATCCGCCGCCTGCCGCCGTACCGCGCACACGGGCCGCGGAGCGAGACACGCCGGTTACGGCTTCAAACCCGCCTCGAAGCCCCGCGGCGGCCGAGACGCCTCCGCCGGCCCAGCCGCCGGCGCCTGCGCCGATTGCGGCGACGACGGCAGCTCCGCCAGCACCGATCAGCGATGACTTCGAGCTGGCGGTCTACTACCAGCAGACCGGCGATTTCGAGAAAGCCGTCGCCCACTACCAGGCCGTGCTTCAGCGCGACCCCCTGAACGTGGCAGCGCACAACAACCTCGGCTTGCTCTACAAGGAAAAGGGCCGGCTAGTCGATGATGCGATCGCGCAATTCCAGAAGGCGCTGTACATCGATCCGACAAACGCCCTGGCCCGCAACAACCTGGGCGTCACGCTGCTGGAACATGGCCGCCCTGAAGCCGCCGCCAGTCACCTGCGCGCCATTGTCGACGCGCAACCCGAGAGCGTCGACGCGCGCGTCAATCTGGCGCTGGCGCTCAGTAAATTGAAGCAGCCCGGCGCCGCGCAGGAAATGCTGATGAGCGCCCTCGGCCTCGACCCGAAGCACGCGGCGGCGCATTACAACCTGGGCCTGCTTTATGAAGAGGAGGGCGAGGTGGGCAAGGCGCTGGACCACTATCGCGCATTCCTGAAGTACGCCGGCCCGGAGCATTCCGCGATCGCTGAGGAAGTCACGCGCCGGATCGCGACGCTGGAAAAGAAATCGGCCGGCTAGTCGCGGCGCCGGTTCAGCAGCTTCAGCAGATGCAACCATCCCGCATGAAAAGGATGCGGTGCATGCGTTCGGCATTTTCGCGCCGCGTCATCAGCAGGTGGTACCACGGGTTCCGCGCCACCGTCCCCTTCAAACTGCGCAGCTCCATCACGCCGCGCCGCACGCCGTGCTGCGGCAGCGTGACGGTCACGTCATAGGTCGCGGTTTTCAGGAAGTCCATGGCATGGAAACGATCGAACCTCACTTCGGCCACTGTCTCGAACGGCAGCTCGAACGTCCCCTGCGACGTTCGCAGCATAAAGAACCGATCGCCTTCAGGATTCGTGAGGGTATCGTTCACGCGCAGATCTTCGACCAGCACGAAGTTGTCGGGCGCAGCACGATCGGCATAGACGAGCGCGTTTGACTTCGGCTTGGCGGCAGCCCCGACAACCGGCATCGTCGCAGCCGGAATCCCGAGCACCAGCACCGCGCAGACCAGAGCCATCGCGGTTTTGAGTGGCATCACCTGGCGGAAGTATACCCGACCGGCGCGGTCAACCTCCTACCAGCATCTTCACCAGGTTCGGCAGGCCGGCACCCTGCTGGTACGGGTCGCGCGCCAGGTCCGTGCAGTTGCGCACCAACAGCTCCTTGACGCGATCGGTCTCTCCGGCGAACTCTCCGCGGACCGACAAGAAGGCCGCCAGCACGCCCGACACATGCGGGGCGGCCATGCTCGTGCCGCTCATTTCTATATAGAGCTTGTCAGGCGTCGCCGCGCCCGCCGGGAACCGGTGCCGGCACGAGAGAATGCGCTCGCCGGGCGCGACGACGTCCGGCTTCTGCCGGCCATCCGCGGTCGGGCCGCGCGACGAAAAGTACGACACACCGTAGGTGTGCGGATTGGTCTTGTGCACCGACCCGACGGCGATGGCATCGTCCAGGTTCGCGGGGTCGGCGATCGACAGGTCGATGTTCGCGTCGATCTCGCCATCGAGCGACCGCAGCACGGCGAAACCTTCGTTTCCCGCCGCGAGCACGACGAGCACGCCCTGCCGCCACAGCCGGCGCAATTCATCGCAGAGCGGCGTGTGCCCGCAGCCGTAGGTGCTCTGGTCGAAAGGGCCGCCCAGACTGAGGTTCACGCCGTGGATCACAAGACGGCCGGCGCGCTCGTTGAGTTCGGCAATGTGATCGAGCGCCTTGATGATCCACGCATCTTCGCCCTGCCCTTCGGCATCGAGCACCTTGTAGACGTGCAGCTTCGCATGCGGCGCCACGCCTGAAATCGTCCGCTCAGCGCCGTCGCCGGCCGCGGCAAACGTGTGCGTGCCGGCAATGATGCCCGCCACGTGTGTGCCGTGGCCGTTCTGATCGTTGGCCTTCCCTTCGACGATCGCGCGGCCGGTGCAGTCCACTTCGGCGGCGATGTTCTGAAAGCGCGCGAAATGCGGATGGGCGTTGTTGATTCCGGAGTCGAGAACCGCCCAGTGGATGCCCTGGCCGTGCGCGCGGTACCCGATGTGGGCGGCGCCGGCATGGACGGCGTTGATCGACGTCTCGAGCAGGGCGCGCTTGATTTCGTTGCGCCAGATCCGCTTGATGAGTAAACCCTTCATCCCGAACTCCGACGCGAGCGTCTCCGCTTCGCCGCGCGTCAGGTCCGCCGCGATATAGCGCCGCATCTCCTGCAGCCTCAGATCATCGTCGCTCCGTTTGGTCTGGACGCGGATGCGGTCGACGAGCTCCTTGCGAAGATCGGCGAGCGGCGTCCGGGAGTCGGCTGGATCCATCAGCTCGATGAGCACAGGGTGGTACGCCTCGCGCGGCGCGTTCTCGAGCCTTCGCACGAGGTTGCGGGCAAGAACGAACGGCGCCACCGGCTGGAACAAATCGACACGCACGGCTTCGCGCACCGCGTGCCGCACGATGTCTGTCTTGAGATAGCCGGACCCGGAATGCGGATGGCGGGGCGAGTCGAGATTGCGCACCTTCTCGTCGTGGATGGCGCCTTTCGGTGTGTAGTCGTTCGAGAGCTTCTCGTCGGCGGCCACAGGATCCCAGTTGTCGACCACGTTGAGCCACTGGCCGACGCACTTTGGCACGGCGAGCGTCTTGACCTTCTGGAAGCGCTTCAGCTCGTCCTGGACCTCCTGGATTCCGAGCGGCGATCCGATCGTCACGAACAGCGGCACATCCAGATCCGGCATGTGCGACAGGACGTCGTACGCAATCATCGAACCTTGACTGTGTGCGATGACGACGAAGGGGCCGCCGCCTGATTCGAGGCGCTCGCGCAGGCTGCGGCGCATCAGATCGCGGCGCGCGTCGACGAACAGGAAGTCATGCACGTCGCGCGCGAACGCCCGCGTCAGCTTGCGCGTGATCCATCGCCGCAGCGGACCGGGCAGCGGAAGGATCAGGCCCGAGATTCCGGAAGCGGCCGGACCCGTGACGATGGCCGGCACCTCGTGGTTGTCGATCCGCTCGAGGATGTCGAGCAGCGTCTGTTGCTCCTTCGGGTTGCTGGTGAGAGAGGCGACTTCCTCCTCGATCGGCGTTTCGTCGAGATGCTGCTGCACCGTCAGCGCGCGGCCGGTCGGCGCTTCCTCGACGTCGATGAGATCGCCCGTCGCGCAGGTGCCGGCGCTCGGCGAGGGATAGTACTCACGGTTGACCCAGTAGGCCAGCCGGCTTCGGGCGCCGAGGTCGAATCCGAAAAGCGCGTGGTCCCACTGGCATTTCAGGATCGATTCAATCGGCTTGTTGCCGATGCCGTGGACGTACACGATCGTGCACGCGCGTCCCGAGTCCCCTTCCGTGAGGCTGATGGCTTTCGCGGCCGCTCTCGTCGCGGCGCCGGCGGTGGAGTTCCTGGGTGTCCGTGTGGACCTGGCTGCCGCGCGCATCCTCTTCGCTGCCATCACTGCTCCTAGGCCCGGAAAGCACTTGACATGACGTGGTAGGTTGCGAGCTCCACATCGTGCGAGTCGCGCGAATACCACGTCATGTCAAGTGACTTTCCGTAGAAAGTCGGGGCGTGATGATGCGACCGGATCAGGGCGGTGTCAACGGCGTTTTGTCAGCGGCCAATAGGTTGGCCGCGCGGCTGAATCGTTGGCCGATTGGTTCACTGCGACAGTTCGCATCGGCACCATCGCAGAATCTGCAACGGGCGAGAAGCTCGACCTGTGGAAACTCACGCCAGCGTGAGTTTCCACACAACATCCACAGCTAATGTCCTGGCGGATTGCAGATTCTTCACGTTTGTCCAGGCCCGCGGATCCGCACGGGCCGCAGACGAGAGCCGCTGCCGCTTTGATTGGCCTGACGAAGCCGGAGTATACCGCGACGGCGCTCACGCCCCGACGACCTCGAATCCGTAGGCGCGTGCCGCCAGCGCGAAAGCGGCATCGTGCGTGGTGACCGCCAGAGCCTCACTCTTACGATCGCGCCAGATCAGCGCAGTAGCCAGATGGATGGCATCGAGCGTCCCGAGCGGTACCGGTAAAGGCTCGGCGGCCCGACTTAGAATCGGCGGTCGCACCAACACAAGATCAATTGCCTCGAGCCATTCGTGCACCACACCGCTGCGAGTAGCGGCCTCTTCGGTCGTAAGCGAGCCCTGCAGGCGCAGCCTGTCTATCGTACGTAGAGCCTCCACAGCCGAGAGCTCACTGGAGACTAACGTCTCGTAGGAGTGCAGTCCCTCCAACGCTCCGGGCTCGCGAAGGATCAGCCGAAGCAGGACCGACGTCTCGACGTAGGCTCTCACCGGCGCTGACGATCTTCAAGGAGCAGCGCCAGACTGTTAGTCGCGCTGGCCGGCGGCCCCGGCAGTGGCAGATCGCGCAACCTTCTGGTGGCCCGGCGTACCTCCAGAGTCTCGCCACCATAGGGGACGATGCGCGCCACAGGCTTGCCGCGGTCCAGCACGGTGACCGTTCGGCCGTTGCGCACGGTAGCTAGATGTTCGCTGAGGCGCGCTTTGAGCTCCGCGATTCCAACGCCCTTCTTCATTGGTAGATCCTGTCCTTTCAAACGATGATTGTCATCAGTGAAAGGGCAG
>JBBDWL010000162.1:0-10398 GCA_040902895.1 Vicinamibacterales bacterium
CGCGAATGGCCGATGGCGAGGATGCCTGCGTCGGCGAATGACTCACCAACATGGAGGGCTTTTTGGCGAAACGTCGGATACCGATCTGGCTCGGAGTAATTGTCGCGATTCCCGTACTGATATTCCTGGTCGTCGTGGGGCTCTGGACGTTCGTGATCGCGACGACGAAGCCGATTCATCCGGATGCTCAGAGCATCGCGACGGTGGCGGATTCGACATCGTCGACCGACTGGACCAGCACCGTCGAACAGGCACGGCAGATCGTCCGCGCGGATGTCGCCGAGATGAACCTGCCGGGTCTGTCGGTGGCGGTCGGCGTGGGCGGCACCATCGTGTGGGCCGAAGGGTTTGGCTGGGCAGACGTCGAGAACAAGGTGAAGGTCGCGCCCAATACGCCTATCTACATCGGCACCGCCTCCAAGATGCTCACCTCGGCCGCCGTCGGCATGCTGATGGAGAAGGGAGAGTTGAATCTTGACGATGAGATTCAGACGCACGTGCCTGCCTTCCCGAAGAAACAGTGGCCGGTTACGCTGCGGCAGTTGATGGCGCACATGGCCGGCATCCGGAGGGATGGCGGCGACGAGGAGCCGGTACGGGTGCGTTGCAGCGAAACGCTCGGGGCGCTGCCGCGCTTTGCGGACAAGGATTTACTGTTCGAGCCCGGCACGGCGTACCGCTATTCGAATTACGGTTGGATTCTGGTCAGCGGAGCAGTGGAAGCTGCTGCGAACGAGCCGTTCCCGAGGTTCATGCGCAGGCAGGTATTCGAGCCGCTGGGCATGAACGATACGAGATCAGACGGCGGGATGGGGAGCACGGATCGGGCGGTCTATTACTTCCCGAGGTTCGCGGCTGATACGCGCTATGGCACGCAGGGTCCGGAGACGGTCGACTTCTCCTGCTTCCCAGGAGCGAGCGCATTTCTCTCCACGCCGTCCGACATGGTGCGCTTCGTCATGGCGCTCAACAGCGGGAAGGTGCTGCAACCAGCCACGGTGCAATTGCTGCAGACGTCACAGCGGCTGCCGACCGGCGAAGAGACCGGCTACGGTCTTGGATGGGACCTCGAAACCGTCACACTGGGCGGACAACAAACGCGCGTGATCGGCTACGACGGAGACCTGAGAGACGGACGCGTGTCGTCGTTCATGATTTTCCCCGACCGCGACTTCGTCGTCGCCGTCATGTCGAACATGTCATTCGCCGACACCACATCGATCGCGCTGAAAATCGCGGAGGCCTTCGCGCAACGGACGACAAGTCCTGCGCGCAAGTGAACCAACCTACTCACCGCGCAGGGCCGTGACGGGATCGACGGTGGCCGCGCGCCACGCAGGCCGGATCATCGCGACAATGGCGACGGCCGCGACCAGGGCGATCACGCCTGTTATCGTCCCGGCATCAATCGGTCTGACGCCGTACAGCAAGCCGCGCAGCCCGCGCGCGGCGGCGATCGCGGCGGCGAGTCCCAGCGCGCTGCCAAGCCCCGTCAAGACGGCGCCTTCGCGCACGACGAGGCGCAGAAGCGTCGCAGCTGATGCGCCGAGCGCAAGGCGGACGCCGAATTCCTGCGTGCGCTGCGAGATCAGGTAGGCGAGGGTGCCGTAGAGACCGATGCCGGCGAGCAGCAAGGCCGCCGCGGCGAATCCCGCGAGCACGAGCATCGTGAAGCGCGTATCGGCGATCGAGGCCTCGACAGTCGCTTCGAGCGGCAGGATGTCGAAGATCGGACGGCCCGGGCCGAGCGCCTCGACTGTCTCCTTGAGGGCCGGCGCCATCACCGCGGCGGGAATACGCGTTTTGACGACGAGCCACTGCTCGATCTCGTAAATGTGATGCGGCACGTAGATCATCGGCGTGCCGGCGTCGCGCACGTCACGCGCGCGAATCGGCGCGGCCACGCCGATGATCTCCAGAGGTCGCGTCCCGTCGATCGCGAGACGCTGGCCGAGCGCCGAACCCTGCCACAACTGGTCCGCCAGGTGCGCGTCGACCACCGCCACACGGCGCTCTCCGCCGATGTCGTCATCGCTGATGTCGCGGCCGGCGCGAAGGGGAATGCCCATCACTCGGAAGTAGCCGGGCATGACGCTCTGCAGCATCCCCATCGAGGGCGTTGGATTTGGATCCCCGCCGCGCCAGTAGCGCTCGGTCACCTGCGCGGGCGCGAATGGGAGAGGACCGCCGATGCTGACGGCGTCGACGCCGGGCAGCGTGCCGACGCGCGCGATCGCCTCGCGATAGAACCCCGACCGTCGATCGACCGTGTTGAGCGTCTGAAGGCTGAGCGGAATCCTCGCCGTCACGACTCCGGAAGGATCGAAGCCAATTGGCGCGTGCAGAAGATTCGAGAAGGTGCGCAGCATCAGCCCCGCCGCGACCAGCAGCACGATTGACAGCGCGACCTCAGCGACGACGAGGCCGCGATGCAGGCGCCGGCTTTCGAGCATCAGTGAGCCTGCGCGGCCGGCGTGAAGCGAGCGGCCGAGCGCGTCGCCAGTGAAGAGCACCGCCGGTACAAGGCCGAAGAAGACACTCGAGGCGATCGTCAGGCCGCCCGCCCACAACAGCACGACGCCGTCGATCGCGATCTCCGATTGGCGCGGCAGGTGGCCGGGCCGGAGCCAGTCGAGGAGGCCGATGCCCGCGGCCGCAATCACCAGTCCGCACGCGCCGCCAATCACCGTAAACACCAGGTTTTCGGCGAGCAGCTGCCGCACCAGCCGCAGCCGCGTGGCGCCGAGCGCGCGGCGCACGGCCAACTCGCGCTCGCGCGTCTTGACACGCACCAGCATGAGGTTTGCGACGTTGATGCACGCGATCAGCAGCACGAATCCGACTGCGGCTGAGAGCGCCAACAGGACTGGCCTGGCATCGCGCGTAACGATGTCGCTCAGCGGGCGGATCGAGAGTCGCAGCCCGTCCTCGGGGTACGCGCCGGGGTGGCGCGCGACGAAGCCCGCCGCGAGCGCGTCCGCTTCCGCCTGCGCCTGTTCGATCGTCGCGCCCGGCGCGAGGCGTCCGACGAGCGTGAGGCCGCGATACAACAGGCCGGGCGAGTAGGGCCTGGGCAGCCACACGTCGATCCGTTCTTCGACGCGGTTTGCGGCCGGCAGATACACGCGGAGGTTCGCCCGCGTGACACCGACCACCTGCACGTCGTAGTTGTTGACGATGAAATGGCGGCCGATGATCCTGGGGTCACCCTGGAACCGGCGCTGCCAGAGCTCGTGGCTGATCACGACCCCCGTGACGATCAGGCCGCGGGCATCCTCGGCGCCGACCAGCGGACGTCCGAGCGCCAGCGGCACGGCGCCAATCAGCGGCAGCAGGCCATCGGTCGCCCGCGCCGCCGGAACGCGCTCCATCAGGCCGTCGATCTCGATGCTCGCATCGCGTCCTTCGATCTGCGCGACGGCCTCGACGAGGCGGCTTTGCTCGCGCGGATCGAAAATCTCACCAGATAATCCGCGCGCGCTTGCCAGGACGCGCGTGTCCGCTTCGATGGCGACGAGCCGATGGGCGTCGGGATAGGGCAGCGGCCGCATGAGCACGGCGTGGATGACGCTGAAGATCGCGACATTGACGCCGATGCCGAGCGCGATCGTGAGGATCACGACGATGGAGTAGCCGGGCGAGCGCCATAGCACGCGCGATCCGTATCGGACGTCGCGCACGGCCGTCGCCAGGCCGGATCCCAGGCGAACGTCGCGGACGCTTTCCTTGACCTGCTCGATTCCGCCGGCGTCGAGGAGTGCCGCGCGCCGGGCCTCGTCTGGCGGCAGCCCCCGCTCCCGGTGCCGCGCCGTCAGTACGTCGACGTACGCGCGCAGCTCATCGTCGAGATCCTGCTCGTACCGCGATCGGCCGAGGAGTGGTCGCACCCGTGCGGCGACCCTGCGGAGGAGTGACATCGCTATGAGGACTCGAGCACCTGACTCATCGCCGCGACGACGCGGCGCCAGGCCGCCTTTTCCGTCGAGAGATGCTGTCGGCCCTGTCGTGTCAGTTGATAGGTTTTGATGCGGCGTCCGCCGGCGGGCAGCTCCCATTCCCCTTCGATCCACCCGTTCTGCTCGAGGCGATGGAGCGCCGGAAAGAGCGAGCCGGCTTTGATCTGAAACGTGCCTCTGGTCGTTTGAGTGATCCGCTCAGCGATGGCGGCGCCGTGGAGCGGCCGCAGCTCGAGCGTCCGGAGGATGAGCAGGTCGAGCGTGCCTTTGATGAGCGATGCGACCGGGTCGGGCATTTATAGGACTCCAATATAGAAGTTCTATATCATGGTACCTATCGCCGCCGCAACGGATACCTGGGCCCCGATCCGTCGTAAGGAGCCACGGTCACGCGTACGCGCCGAGGAGCCCTCGTGACGACGGTATACTCGGAGCGTGCCGGCGGTTAATCAGGGATTGGGCTCGGTTGCACGGCACGGAGCTCGCCAGTAACTGGCGCAGAATCAAGGCGCGCCAGCCGATCGGCGAATCGCGCCGCTGGAGTAAACAAGTCATGCCGGTCCTGCCATCCGTTGTGAACGCAAAGCATATCGAGGGGTTTCGCGTCCATTTGGCCTTCAACGATGGCGTCGAAGCGATCGTGGATTTTGAGCGCTGGTTGAACGGCCCTGTCTTTGAGCCGATCAAGACTCCTCACCGGTTCTCCGAGTTATATGTCGACGGAGGTGGCGTGGCCTGGCCGAATGGAGCTGACATATCGCCGGAAGCGCTCTACGAAGCGGCCGTCGCTGCGCAGTTAGAGAGGCGCTTAGAGACGACGACCGTTCGAGAGAAACGCGCTAAGTACAAAAGATTGATCCGCCGTCGCGGCTGACCATGACGCACGCATCCGACGACATCACCGCTGTTGCCGCGATTCGGCAGGCGCTCGAAGCGGCCGAGAATGCCGGAGACGCCGATGCGGCAATCGCGCTTCTGGCGGACGATGCCGTCATGATGGTGCCGGACTTTCCTGTTCAAGAGGGCAGGGAGGCGTGTGCCGCCTTCCTGCGGGAGATCATGCCGGCGCTGTTCGCCGAGTTCGACAGGCACGCCACCTACTCGAGCGCCGAAATATCCGTGGCCGGGGACATGGCCATCGACCGCGGGACGTTCTCGATTGCCGTATCGCCACGCGTGGGCGGTGACGCCACACAGGTGACGGGCAAGTACCTCTGGATTCTCGGGCGAACGGCAGCGGGGCCGTGGAGAATCGCGCGTCTGATTGTGGCGCGCGACGAGCCAGCGTCAGAGCCGGCCGCCAACTGCTGACAACCATGCCAGGCCCGGCGCGCCGCCGGGCGTCAGGCGCCTACACGAACCAGAGTCTTCGGCCTCAGCGTCTTGAGCACTTCCAGAAGGTCCGATACTAACGGTTCAAGCGATTCCAAACGGTTGCTTTCAGCAACGAGCACGACGACAGCTATTGGCAGCGCAGTCACATTCTGTTGAAACTCGATGTTTCGATCAGCGGTCAATAGCACGTCGAAGGTGGCGGAGGCTTGGCGCAACAACGCCCCGTTGCCGAGGCTGGTCCAGGACTCCTCTTGAACGGTTGAAACCTCGTGTCCGATCAGCGCGTCGCGAAGTGGCCGCGGTAACGACTCATCCAGGAGGATGCGCACGAGAAACCAACAAGTCGACGCCGATTTCCAACGCGGCTACAGCTTGTTCTCGCGTGACGGACGGAAAGTGGTCCAGGAACCGTTCGAGCGAGTCACCAGCAGCCAGATAGTCCACCAGGTTCTTGACAGGGACGCGCGTGCCTGCAAAGACAGGCGTGCCGCCCAGGACCTCGGGATCGCGACGAACGACGGATTCGACTGTGAGCGTGGACATAGCAGACCTTCCACTCATCCTACTTCCGATCGATAGACCGTGACGAGGAACCCTATTCCGACCGCAGGACCACCAGCGGATCGACCCGGCCGGCGCGGCGGGCGGGAAACGACGCGGCCAGCAGACCGGCCGCGGCCACGCCGGCCACGGCGATTGCGAGCGTCGCCGGTGTGACGGGATCGAAGTCCACTACCTGCGCGCGCGCCATCCGCTGCACGAGATACGAGCCCACCACGCCGAGCAGCACGCCGCCGGCGATCGCCTTCGCCGTATCCCAGGTCACTGCCCGGACGACGTCGCGCGATCGCGCGCCCAGGGCCATGCGGATGCCGAGCTCGCGCGTTCGCGCGGCGACATACGCCGACACGATGGCGACAATCCCGAGCCACGCGAGGCCGAGTGCCAGCATTCCGAACGAGCCGAGGACGAGCGCCTGGAAGCGCGGCCGCCGGTACGAATCGAGGTCGCCGATCGCATCGCTCATCCAGCGCACCAGCACGGGTTCGTTGGCCGGGACCAGCGCGACGATTTCGCGGCGGATCGCATCGAGTGTCTGCGGCGATGTCGTTCGCGTCTTCACGACCAGCGTCATGGCGTTACGGTGCTCGCGCGGCACGAGATAGGCCGGCGCGCCGATGAGATCGCCGTGCGTGGTCTCATCGTCCACCACCGCGATCACCGTCGCTTTGCGACCCTGTGGGCCATCTACGACTGCGCCGATGGCGGATTGCCCGGGCACGAGACGTCGCGCTGCCGAGACGCTGAGGACAACAGGCTCGAACGCGGCGTCGCTGCGAGTGGGCAGACGGCCTTCGCGCAGGCGCATCCCCAGCACCTCGAAATAGCCGGGGAGGACCCAGTGCCAGGCAAGACGTGTCTGAGGTTGCAGAGTTCGTTCGACGGTGCGGATGTTTTCGAACGGCGTGGGATCTGCGGCGGCAACACCAATCACGTCAGGCCGTTGCGTGAGCACATCAGCCACGCGCTCGTAGAACGTAAGTAACTTCACTTCCCG
Source organism: Vicinamibacterales bacterium (assembly GCA_040902895.1). GTDB lineage: Bacteria > Acidobacteriota > Vicinamibacteria > Vicinamibacterales > SCN-69-37 > JALYRV01. The sequence goes on from JBBDWL010000162.1 coordinate 6,850, forward strand.
GCCCGGCCTCGCGTCGATCAACAGTACGTTCGTCGCGTCGAATCCACGCGGCTCGGTCAGGATCGCCGTGAGCGAACCGAGCGCCGCGAGAGCTCCCGTGGCAAGCACCACCGCCATCGCCACCTGCAGCGCGATCATCAAACGGCCGAACGCCGCGCTGGACCGGCCGACATTGCCGTTCTTGAGGAGAGACAGCACGTCGAGGCGAGCGGATCGCCACGCCGGCACCAGCGCGAACAGCACGCCACTGCCGATGCCGAGGGCGAACGCGAAGATCGCGACGCGCAGATCCACGCGCACGAGCGCGCGGCCGTAGGCGGCCGGCGGCACTTCACGGAGCAGCACACCCAGGAACGCGCTCGTCGTCGCCAGTGCGATCGCCGCCGCGGCACACCCGATCAGCACCGCTTCCAGCAGGACAGGCCGCATGAGCCGCACCCGCCCGGCGCCGAGCGCGGAACGGACGGCCAGATCTCGCGACGCGCGGTGCGTGCGGGCGAGCAGCATGCTCGCAAGGTTCGCGCATCCGATCAGGAGCACGAGGCCGGCGCATGCGAGCAGCAGCACCAGGACCTGACGTCCCTTGGGAAACACAATCGACCGGATGTCTTCGAGTACGACGGCGTGACCCTGGTAGCGCGGTTCCGGTGCAGGGACGTCGACGAGGAGCGCGTTCAACTGAAGCTGTGCCTGCTCGCGCGTCACGCCAGGCTTCAGTCGCACGACCGCGTCCATGGCGAGGCCCGCACGGACGAGTTGATTGCGCGTCTTGCGGGTCCATCCCGCGGTCGGCGCTTCGCCGGTGGTCGCAAAGTCGGCGCGCCCCGTGGGTCTGTCCCGGAACAGGAGCGATGCCGACGGAAAAATAAAGCCGGGCGGCAACACGCCGATGACGAGCCGCTTCGCGCTTCCGAGCTGCTGCTCGCTGCCGACGATTGCCTCGTCCCCTCCGAACATGCCGCGCCACAGGTCGTAACTGAGGACGGCCCGAACAGGGCCGTCCCGCGCATCGGCATCATCGAACAGGCGGCCGCGCCACGGTTTCACGCCGAGCAGATCGAAGTAGTCCGGCGCGGCGACGAACATTTCGAGCCACAGCGCGCCGCCGGCCGCCGCATGCGTCATGAAGGTCGTCGTGGACCGCAGCGCAACGCCGTCGACACCTGTGTGACGCTCCCGGAGCGCCTGCACGTACTCATAGGGCACGGCGGACGAGGGCGCACCGTTGGGCGAGACTGTCTGCAGCAGACAGAGGCGGTCCGGTTCTGCGTAGGGCAGAGGGCGGAACAGGACCGCGTCCGCCACCGTGAAGATGGCCGTGTTCGCACCGACGGCGATGGCGAGCGTCACGACGGCAGCCAGCGTGAAGCCGGGCGAGTTGCGCAGGCGCCGGAGGGCGAGCCTCAGGTCATCCATCATGCGGACGCGCGCATCTTAGCCTGAGTGTCGCGCCGAAAAAGCTTGACATGTCAACTAATGATAAGTAATTAAATGGTATGCCGCGGAAAAGCCTCGTCGAACGGGAAATCCGGCAAACCAAGCCGTTCTCGTCCTCCGCCGTCGTACCGATCATTGCGCTCCTGCGCACTGCCAACGTGGTGGAGCGACAGTACAACGCCCTGCTCGAGCCCTACGGGATAACGTTCCAGCAGTTCAACGTCCTCTCGATCCTCAGGGGCGCCGAGCCTCATGGGCACCCAATGCTCGAGATTGCGAACCGGTTGATCGCCGTCTCCCCAGGCGTGACACGGCTCATCGACAAACTTGCGGCCAAAAAACTCGTGGACCGGTTGCCCAGCGCTACGGACCGCCGGCAGGTGATCTGTCGGATCACCCCGGAGGGCCTGCAGCTGCTTGCCTCCTTCGAGGTCCCACTATTGGCCGCCGACGAGCGGGTCATGTCGCCACTCAGCGAAGCCGATCGGGCGGTGCTCGTGGAGTTGCTCGACCGTGTGCGGACTCCGTTTACTTCTTCCACGCCAATTCAGGCGTCCGCTCCAGAGGAGATGCCCGCATGACGATCTCCGCCACCGTGCTTCGTGAAGGCGACGTGGGCTACGACGAGGCGCGCCGCGTACACAACGGCATGATCGACAAGCGACCGGCACTGATCGCGCAGTGCCGCACACCCGCGGACGTGGCAAGCGCCATTCGCTACGGACGCGCAGCGGGGCTCGAGATCGCGGTGCGCGGCGGTGGGCACAACGTGGCGGGACGCGCGACGATCGAGGGAGGAGTCATGATCGACCTCTCGCCGATGCGCGCGATCGCCGTCGATCCACTGGCGCGCACCGCGCGCGCGGAAGGTGGCGTGCTCTGGGGCGAGCTGGACGCGGCCACCCAGGCCCACGGACTAGCCACTGTGGGGGGCGAGATCGCGACCACGGGAATCGCCGGACTGACGCTGGGGGGCGGCTTCGGGTGGCTGTCGGGGAAATACGGAATGACGATCGACAATCTGCTATTGGTGGAGATTGTCACCGCCGATGGCGAGATCTTGACTGCGAGCGAGAGTCAGCACCCGGATCTCTTCTGGGCATTGCGCGGAGGGGGCGGCAACTTCGGCGTCGCGACGGCATTTACGTACCGTCTGCATGCCGTGGGTCCGTTGGTCACCGGGGGGTTCGTGGCGTATCCGCTGAGCGAAGCTCCAGCCGTCATCCGCTTCTTCCGCGATTTCACCGCCGCGCTGCCGGACGAGTTGCGCGTGCATGCTGGAATGCTGCACGCCGGGGACGGGTCCGGGGCCAAACTGGTCGCGCTCCTTGCCTGCCATTGCGGCAACCTGGAGGAAGGCGAGCACGCCGTACGGCCACTGCGGGAGTTCGGTGCACCGGTGCTCGATACCTTCGGTCCGATCGAATATTGCGCACTCAACCGCCTGTTCGACGCCGACTTTCCGAAGGGCGCCCTCAACTATTGGAAGTCGAGCCTCTTCGATTCCTTCACCAACGAGGTCATAGACACGCTCGTGAACGCCTTTGCCGAGTGTCCGGCCCCAAATAGCTTCGTGATGCTGGAGGAGATCGGAGGAGCGGTGGCCCGGATCCCGGGCGATGCCACGGCCTTCCCACACAGACGGCCTGCCCTGCAAGTGCTCCTGCTCGCACAGTGGATGGACCCGGCGTTGACCGCCGATGCAATCGGATGGACCCGGCGGACGTATGAAGCGCTCCAACCCCATCTCTCACCGGCCCGCTACATGAACTATCTGGACCGCGATGATGAGGGCGGCGCCGCTGCCTACGGACCCAACTACGAAAGGCTCAGGCGAATCAAGGCGAAGTACGACCCAGCGAATGTCTTCCGGCAGAACCAGAACATCGTCCCTGCCTCCTGATGCCTAGCCCTTAGATTTGCCAGCCGCCGGCGCCGGGGCCGGCGGCTCGAGCTTCCACCACCACTGCGGATCGAGCGGCTTCTTGCGCGGATACGTCTCGTTCAGCGTCGCCGCCTCGTAGAGGCGTCCGTTCTTCATGACTTCCGCAATCTTTGCGGTGTTCTTGATGTCCTCGAGCGGGTTGGCGTCGAGCACGATCAAATCCGCAA
>JBBDWL010000163.1:0-10108 GCA_040902895.1 Vicinamibacterales bacterium
CGACGTCCACGGCCGAACAGTGGCGAAACGCTGAATCTGTTTTCGCCTGGGGTCTTACGGTAGATCACCTGTCTGCGGGTAATCAGCGCGTCTATCCCCGCGCCAGCGGCCGCACCCATCCCCGTGAAGACCACCATCCCGGTAACGACGCCGACCGGAATCGGTCCGCCGCCGTCATTCATGCTCATCACGACCGCGAGCAGGGCCAGTCCGTATCCGGCTCCTGCGGCAGCGCCGATGATGGCCCCGTTTTGCAACGAATCACTCCGGCGTTGGCGAATTTGCGCGACGTCGACTTCGCCGAGTTCCCGCGGCCAGGCCGCGGTGACGAGCGTCAACCTGTCGCGCGACAACACCCCGATTCGTCCTTCGGCTTCTCTGCCGGCGAGATCGACAACCGTGATCTTGTCGCCCGGTTTGACGAGCACACTGAGCTGGTCGAACGACGAGGCAACGACCTGCGCCTCAACTCGGGTTCCGCTGACGCAGAGAAGAAGGATTGCCGCCGCCGTCACCGTCAGATGCTTCATATTGCCTCCCTCCCTGTAAGGCGCGGATCACGGGAGTTTGGGGTCACCAACAGGTGAGCCGCCGCGCGAGCGGTCTGCGCATCTCAAAATATGGTGCGCTTCTCGAAATCCCTGAAGGCAGGATTGGTTTGTGCCTGCGCCGTCCTGAGCCTGTGCGTCCCGACGGCGGCCGCGGCGCAGGACCACCGGGCGATCGTTTTCGTCAACGCCGGCGGCGCCAGCATCGTCCATGCCGACTCGGAGCAGGGCAAGGCGCCGATTTTCGGCGGCGGGGCCGGCTTCCACCTCACGCCGCGCTTTCTCATCGAGGGCGACGTCCACGGCGCCCGCGTGACACAGGTCTTCGGCCGCGAGCATCACGACTTCTCGCAGGTCACGGTCACGGGCAGTGTGCTGTTTCGTTCATCCCCTCGGGGACGCGCGCACTTCATCGCCGGCGCTGGATGGGGGCTGCAGCGGGCGCACATCGACTTCACCCTGGAGCCCCACGGGCGCATCGAGAGGACCGAGACGATCGGTCTCCTGCATGGGCGGGTCGGTGCCGAGTGGGATCTGTCGAGCCGCATCGCGTTGCGGACCGAAGGCGTGCTCTGGTTCGGCGAAGGGGTCGACGGGGTGCTCGGCGCCCGAGCAGGTCTCGGTTACCGCTTCTGATTCGACATCGAGCCTCAGGCGAAAGGATTTTCGTTCAATCAGTGGCACGGGTTGACTCCTTCTGCAAGGTCGGTTGCCTCAGATCCAGAACGCCGCAAGGAAAGCGATCGCGGCAATGAGCGACATGACCAGCGGCGCCCTTCGGCCGCGGCGCGCGAGCGCGAAGGCGAGCACGACCGCGAGGAGCAGCAGCATGAGTGCGGGAATGATCAACACGTACGTCACGAGTCCGCCCATGCCCGGATCGACGCGGTCGCGCCACAGTTTGACTTCTGAAGCGACTCCCGCAAACTGCGGATCCGCCTGCATGACACGCACCGCCACGGTCCACGGCCTGATCCGCGCTGCGCCGATCGGTATTTTTCTCAGCTGCGTGTCGCCGTAGTTGTACGGCATGACGTGATCCATCGTGTCCGGCCCGAAGCGTTGATCCAGAAGCGTCGTGCCATCGGGCCGCCGCACCACCACTTGCATTTCGCCGCTGAACTTCGAACCCACGCGCGAGCGGTCGAAATTGACGGTGCTGACGAACAGGCTGTACTGCCCGTCGCTCCACACGCGAAAGGACCGCGTCTGATACTCGGACGCCTGGCCGAGCGACAGGGGAATCGTCGGTTCGCCAGCACGCGTGTCGCGCCACGTCCCGCGCACGACCACGACCCCGCTCGCAACACCGAGAGCGAGCGTGACGATCCATCCCGCGAGGAGGAGCCCGGAGGGCCGCTTCGCGGCCTTCGACATCGCTAAAGATTCTACAGGCTTAGCGGTGCAGGAATGGCTGGCGACAACGACCGCAGGCCTATCCGTCTTTCATAGTCACTCCCCATCAGCGGCGACGACAACAGAAAATCAGCTGTTGAGCGGTTGCAGGCAATTGGAATGTTGTACACGACGGCGATCCGGAGGAGCGCCTTCACGTCGACATCATGGGGCTGCGGCTCGAGCGGATCCCAGAAAAAGATCACGAAGTCGAGCCGTCCTTCCACAATCGCGGCGCCGACCTGTTGATCGCCGCCGAGCGGGCCGCTCAGGAATCGCACGACGGGCAGCGCGAGTTCACTCGCGAGAAGCGCGCCGGTCGTGCCGGTGGCATTCAGCTCGTGCGCCGCCAATGTGCCATCGCGTCTGAATCATTCCTCATCCAACGACAGTACTATTCGGGTGTTACGCCACAGTAAACTGACTGCCATGTCGTACGACGTCGTTATCGCCGGAGGCGGACCGGCCGGACTCGCCGCCGCTCTCATGCTTGGTCGAGCGCGGAAGCGCGTTCTGCTCTGTGATGCCGGTACGCCGCGTAACGCCGCGGCGGTCCATGTCCACGGATTCGTGACGCGCGACGGGATCACGCCGGCGGAGTTTCGGCGCATCGGCCGGCAACAACTCGAAGCCTATCCGGCCGTCGAAGCGCGGGATGTGCGAGTCGAGGAGATCGCAGGCGAGCGCGACGCATTCGACGTGCGATTGACAACTGGACGTGTCGAGGCGCGCCGCATCCTCCTCTGTACGGGAATGATCGACGAGGTGCCGGAAATCGACGGCTTCCGCGCTTTGTGGGGCGCCTCCATCTTCCAGTGCCCCTACTGCCATGGCTGGGAGATTCAGAATCAGCGATTCGGATACCTGGCCACAAAGGTCGAGGCGCTCGAGTTTCCGCTGCTGCTCCGCGCCTGGACCAGTGAAGTCACTGCCCTCACGGACGGCAAGTTTGCCGTGCCACCCGAGGCGGGTGCACGTTTGACGGCTGGTGGCGTTCGAATCGAGCAGCGCCCGATCGCTCGTCTCGTGCCAAATGGCGGACATCTCGAACGTATCGAGTTTGCCGATGGCCAGTCGCTGCCATGCGATGCGCTGTTCGCGCATCCCCGGCAGCGTCAGGGCGATCTTGTCCGCTCACTCGGGCTGGTGCTTGATGAGACCGGGTACGTGCAGATTGACGCGGTGCAGCGGGAAACATCGGTCCCAGGTATCTACGCGGCAGGAGATCTCGCGAGCGCGGTACAAGGCGCGCTTGTCGCGGCGGCGTCGGGAGTCCAGGCGGCAACACGGCTGAATCACGCGCTCACGGTGGATCTGGCAATCACAGGCGCCCTCGCGTGACGCGCCGCCGAACGCTGCTCACCGCGGGTCTGATCCTTTTCGCGCTCGCGGTTGGTCTGGTGATCAGAAATCAGATCAAGGTGCATCGCGGGCGACAGACGCGACACGCCGCCATGCTGCTGCGACATCCTGTGATTCCAGTACCGGCAAACGTGGCGCAGTTCCGCAGGACGCTCTTCGAGATGCTTCAGCCGGTCGCGCTGAGCAACTGCGAGCTTCAGAGATTCGGCGAACGGAACGACGGCGGTTATCTGATGTGCGCCAACCTGCTGGGCGCCGTGCAGGCCGGCTATTCATACGGCATCAACGGCTACGACAAGTGGGGCTGCGATATCTCGAAGGCCGCCGGCGCGGCGGTGCATCAGTACGACTGCTTCAACACCGACCGTCCGTCGTGCTGGCGCGGCCAGACGATCTTCCATGAAGAGTGTGTCGGGCCGCGAACCGAGACGCTCGAGGGCCGGCTCTTCGACAGCGTGCAGAATCAGTTTGCCAAAAACGGCGACGGTGCGAAGCGGATCGTGATGAAGATCGATGTCGAAGGCGCCGAATGGGACACATTCCTGTCGATGCCCGACGCTACGTTCGCGCAGATCGATCAGGTGTCCGTCGAATTTCACTGGGAGGAAGGCTCCGAGTTCGGATGGGTGCTCGACGAACGGTATCCGCGCGCAGTCGGCCGGTTGAAGCAGTTCTTCGAGATTGCGCACATTCACTTCAACAATGCGAGCTGCGTTGCCGATTTGGCGCCCTTCCCCTCGTTCGCCTACGAAGTGCTGTTCGTCAGCAAGCGGCTGGCGGTGGTCGATCCGGGGCGCCAAGCCACTGGCCTGCACCCGCAGGACTCTCGCAACAACGCATCACTGCCCGACTGCCAGGCCGGCGGCGGCTAGCGACTTCTAGAAATCGGCGCGCGTGACCTTTCCGGCCTCGACACGCACGTCCTGCTTCCGCCGCACGCCGGCGCCGCTTTGCGTCGCGACCGTGTAACGACCCGGCTTCAGCTTCGCCAGACCAAAGAACCCGTTGCCGTCCGTGCGCACGTAGCGGCTGTTCCCGAAGGGCCAGAAACGTTTCCGCGTGATCTTTATCGCGACATCGTCGACGGTCCCGGGCGACGTTCCGCTCACTGTTCCGGCAATCCATCCATGCTCCGGGTTCTCGATCCATGGCATCGGCGGCACGGGCGCCGGACGCGGGAACGCGGCAGGCACTCCATCGACACCCTCGGCCAGAAACGCCAGCCGCTCACTCGGTGCGATCACCGGCGACGGATTGACTCCAGGCTGCCGCGCCGGCAGCGGTGAGGGAACCGCGTACGAAAAGAACGACACGCCGGTGATGCGTCCGTTCTCGGCCGTTCTGGCCCTCGCGATCTGTGCGAGCGTGTGCGCCGGGGTGTTGCGGTAGGCGCCGAGACCGACCGCCAGGTGCCGGCCGTGACCGTGTTGTTTCTCCCAGCGAATCCATCCATCGAACCATCCGCGGACGCGCGCATCCGTTTCGGTCGCGTAATTCATCGGAATGCCGAGATCCAGCAGGCCGTCATGCAGCCACTGATGCCAGTTCTGAAAGATACGCTGCATCGGCGCGACATCGTCGAAATCCGTTTCACCGGCCGGCGGCTGGCCCCACGGGATCAGCGCGGCGCTGATCTTGATGCGCGGGTTGATCGCCTTGGCTTCTATCGCGACGCGGCGGACGAGGTTCGTGACCTGCTCGCGGCGCCATTCCATCCACCGTTCGTCCCCTGGTGCCGGCGTATCCGTTCTGCCGGTCGCGCGCCGGAAGCGATCGAGCGCAACGGCGTTGTATCCGACTCCCGCCCCGCGCGGCAGGCGCTCTTCCGTCTCGGGATAGCGGATGTAGTCGAAGTGAATGCCGTCGACCGCGTAGTTACGGACGATCGCCAGATAGATGTCGGCGAGGAATGCCGCCGCCGCTGGATGTCCCGGATCGAGGAAGTAGCCGACGGGGAACTTGTGGTTGCCGTCAGGCGAGGACGTCAACCAGTTATCGGCGCCGGCAGCGTTCGGTCCGTGACGGTTGAAGACGTGCCGGGCATCCCTTGGAGCCGCTTCATCGCGCCAGACCGGCATCGCATTGATCCACGCGTGCACCTGAAGGCCGGCGCGGTGACCCGCATCGACAACGTAGGCAAGCGCATCGAATGCCGGGTCGTAAGCCGGATCATCGAGTGGCGGCTCTATCGTCTTCGTATAGAGCGCATCGCCGCGGCGGCGCACCTGCACGATCAGCGTGTTGATGTTGGCGCGCCGGGCCGCGGCAATGAGATCGTCGGCTTCCCTTGGCGACCGGATGCCTTCGTGAAACGCGTCGACCCAGAGCGCCCGCAGCTCGGGCGCCTCCTGCGCCCGAATCGGGGCAGGCGCGGCCAACATCAGAATCAAAGCGAGGCCGATGCACGTCAGGAACATAGGCCGAGATAGTAGTCCATCGAGACTGCTAGAATGCGCGCCTGATGCTGGTGTCCGGAGTCAGGCTCGGACCGTACGAGATCGTTGCGCCCCTCGGCGCCGGCGGCATGGGCGAAGTCTATCGCGCGCGCGATACGCGCCTCCATCGCGATGTCGCGATCAAGGTCCTGCCGGCAACCGTTGCCGGCGATGCCAGTCGCGTCGCGCGGTTCGAGCAGGAAGCCAGGGCGATCGCCGCGCTCTCACATCCCAACGTACTGTCGGTCTTCGACACCGGCGTCGCGCCCATGGCCGACGACGCGAAGCGGCTCTACGTCGTCACAGAACTGCTCGAAGGCCAGACGCTCGGCGAGCGGCTCGCGTCGGGCGCATTGCCGGTGCGCAAGGCCACTGAGATCGCAAGCCAGATCGCACGAGGGCTCGCAGCCGCGCACGACAAAGGGATCGTCCATCGCGATCTCAAGCCGGACAACGTGTTCCTGACGGCTGCAGGACAGGTGAAGATTCTGGATTTCGGGCTCGCGCGCACACTGGCCCCGATCGATTCACCAGCCGCGGTCGAAACCCGCGCCGCAATCACAGACGCTGGGACCGTCCTGGGCACGGTCGGGTACATGGCGCCCGAGCAGGTGCGAGGCCATGCCGCCGATGCGAGAGCGGATCTATTCGCGCTCGGCATCGTTCTCTACGAGATGCTAACGGGCGGGCGCGCGTTTCTGCGTCCGACCGCAGCGGAAACCATGACGGCAATCCTCAATGAGGATCCGCCGGACCTGGCTGCAGCGCGCGCGGGTCTCAGTCCAGCCCTCGATCGGATTGTTGGACACTGCCTCGAAAAGGATCCCGGCGATCGATTCCAGACGGCGAGGGACGTCGCCTTCGCGCTCGACGCGCTATCAGGGTCGGGGGTGACAGCGGCGTCTGCGCCAGATGCCGTCCGTCGAAGCGGTGCGCGCCTGATGCGTGAGCGGATCGGCTGGGCGCTCGTGACCCTGTTGCTGGCGGCTACGGCGATCTGGGTCGTCGCATTCCCGCAGTCACCGCAGCAAGGCTTCAGCGCTCCGCATTATGCGACGGTCCTGTTGCCCGAGGGCGTGACGCTTCCGGCCGACCATCCGGCCGGCCGCCGGTTCGCTATTTCGCCGGACGGCGCCCGCATCGCGTTCATCGGTGCCGCGGGCAGCCGGACGATGTTGTGGCTTCGATCGCTCAATGAGACCCATTCGCGGGTCATTGACGGTTCGGAAGGCGCGGCTGCGCCCTTCTGGTCGCCAGACAGCCGAATCCTGGCATTTCGCCAGAAGGACCAACTGATGAAGCTGGACGCCGGCAGCGGTGGACGGGCGGTCGCAGCGGGTCCGCTGCCGGGCGCGGGGACGTGGATGCGCGGACCGTCTGGTGAGGATTTCATCCTCGCCTCGCGCGACACAGACCAGACGCTCCGCCTGTTATCGAAGGAGGGCGAAGCCGCTACGGATCTCTTCGTGCGTCCACCGGATCGCAGCGAGATCTACGCCTACCCTGCGCCGCTTCCCGACGGACGGCATTTCCTCTTCGCGTACGGACAGCCGAACGACCCGTCCTCGTACGGTCTGTATCTGGGCCGCATCGGCTCGAACGAGAAGACGCAGCTCTCTGCAGGGGTCCTGACCGTCGACAGCATCAACAGCCAATACGCCTCCGGTCATGTCGTTTCCGTGAGCAACCTGATGATCAGGGCCAGGACGTTCGATCCGGAGGCGCTGGCTCTTGGACGCGAGTCCATCAACATCGCGGGCCCGGTGCAGGGCGGCGCGAGAACCAGCGCGGCATTCTCCGTATCGCAGAACGGTGTGCTCGCATTTCAGCCGACGTCGATGCGCGATGGCTCGCGCCTGATGGTGGTCGATCGGTCGGGGCGTGCCGTGCGCGACCTCGGCGATACGGCTTCGTACTCCAATGTCGAGCTGTCGCCCGACGGCTCGCGTCTGGCCGTCTCGGTGATCGACGACGTCGCGCGCGCGCGGGACATCTGGGTCGTGGACATGACGCGGGGCATCCGATCGCGCGCCACTTACGATCCCAGCGACGAGCGAAGTGCAGTGTGGTCGCCCGATGGCAGATCGCTGGTCTACACGTCGAAAGGATTGGATCTTTACACCAGACCGATCGGGACCGGCGCGGAAACGCCGTTTGTGAAAGATGGTGTCAGCAAGGATCCTCGTGGCTTTTCTGCCGACGGCGCTTTCTTCGTCTATCGTGTCACCGGCAAGGCAACGGGCAATGATATCTGGATGTGGCGGCCGGCCGGCGGGAGCGAGCCCAGGCCGTTTCTTGTCACGCCGTTCGACGAGAACTACGCGGTGTTCTCGCCTGATGGGCGGTGGATCGCGTACGTCTCCGACGAATCCGCGCGGCCCGAGGTGTACGTCACGTCATTTCCATCGGGCGAGGGCAAGTGGCAAATCTCGACCGAAGGCGGCAGCTTCCCGCGCTGGCGCCAGGACGGTGAAATCGTCTACCTCGGCGCCGCCAACGCGATGATGGCGGCGAAGGTGAACGGTCAGGGGCCTGTCCTTGTGGTCTCCGCGGCCGAGCGTCTCTTTCAGACAAGCGCCGTCGCCGGTCCGGGATCTCCGTTCGACTTGTCGCCTGACGGCCGCCACTTCGTGATCAACAGCACGATTCCATCGAACGCTCCACCGTCGCTGACGGTCCTCTACAACTGGCCGGCGCTCGTGAACAGGCGCTGAGCGCCGCCGTCAGTATTTCGGCAGCTTCGGGTCGATGCTGTCGATCCACGAGAGGATGCCGCCCTTCAGGTTGCGCGCGCGCGCGTAGCCTCGCTCGTGCAGCAGCTTCACGGCCTTGGCGCTGCGTCCGCCCATTTTGCAGTGCACGATCACGTCGCGCTCGTCTGACGGCCCCGGCAGCTCGCTCAGGCGGTTTGGAAGCTGTGCAAGCGGAATCAGCACCGAACCGGGAATGCGGCAGATCTGGAACTCGTTCGGCTCGCGCACGTCGAGCACATACACCGGCTGGCCGCTGTCCAGCTTCGCTTTCAGCTGGTGGACCGTCACCTCGTGTTCCGCCGCGAGCGGGCTCGCGGCCGCCGCAGGCGCGACGCCGCAGAACTGGTCATAGTCGATCAGCTCACGGATCGTCGGGTGATCGCCGCAGACGGGACACGCCGGATCGCGCCGCAGTTTCAGCTCGCGGAAGCGCATGCGCCATGCGTCGTAGAGGAGCAGGCGCCCGACCAGCGCGCTCCCGCCGCCCAGAATCAGCTTGATGCTCTCGGTTGCCTGAATCGTCCCGATCACCCCTGGCAGCACGCCGAGCACGCCCCCCTCCGCGCAGCTCGGCACCAGCCCCGGCGGCGGCGGCTCGGGGTACAGGCACCGGTAGCACGGGCCATCCTTCGCGGCGAACACCGACGCCTGCCCCTCGAAACGGAAGATGCTGCCGTACGCATTCGGAATGCCGAGAAGGACGCACGCGTCGTTGACCAGATAACGCGTGGCGAAGTTGTCGGTGCCGTCGAGCACAACGTCGTAGCCGCGGAAGATCTCCAGCGCGTTGGCCGACGTCAGCCGCGTTTCGTGGCTTTCAACCGTGACATTCGGGTTGAGCGCCGTGAGCCGGCGCTTCGCCGACACCAGCTTGGGCTTCCCGACGTCGTCGGTGCTGTGGATGATCTGGCGCTGCAGATTGCTGGCGTCCACGGCGTCGAAATCCACCAGGCCGATCGTGCCGACGCCGGCCGCCGCCAGATACAGCGCCGCGGGCGAACCGAGCCCGCCCGCCCCCACGCACAGCACGCGCGCGGCCTTGAGCCGCCGCTGACCATGGAGGCCAACCTCGGGCAGGATTAGATGACGGCTGTACCGCTCGTATTCGTCCGGCGTGAGCTCCACCGCCGCCGTGTCAGGAGCCGCTGTCGGCGCGCCGCCGGCGACCGACGGCACGATGCTGATCACATCTAATGGCTTGAGCGGCGTCGCCTCGCGCTCCAGATACCGGATGTCATCGTCATTGAGATACACGTTGACGAAGCTTCGCAGCCGGCCATCGTCGGCATACAGATGGCGGCGCAGGCCGTCGTAGCGCGCGGTCAGGGCGTCGAGCGCCTCGCCAACCGTCCGTCCCTCGACGTCCACGGCATCCTGATTGTCGGTGTACGGACGCAGCGGCGTGGGAATGAGCACCTGATGTGACATCACAACTCTCCTTGATCGAATCCCGAGCGGTCGTCGCGAAGCCGCCAGGACGTGATTTCGTCCGGCACCCCGGCGCGCACCGCGATGATGAGGTACGTGAGGTTTGGCCACGCCTGTTCGAGATCGTGCGCCGACGGACGTGCCGGATGATCGGGGTGCGAATGGTAGAAGCCCGCCAGCGTCCCCT